>DATKST010000215.1:0-16619 GCA_035531475.1 Terriglobia bacterium | reverse complement strand
AGGGTCTGAACAACCGCCTGAAACTGACTCTCAGAAAAGCCTATGGCTTTCGAACCTTCAAAGCGGTTGAAGTGGCGCTCTACCATAGCCTTGGGGCGTTACCAGAACCAGAATGGACCCACAAATTTTGCTGAGGAACCCATTATTTAGATGGCTGCAATTAACGGTGGGTTGCTGGGTGGGTGGCCGCCGGCTTTTTGGGGGTCGCGGCATGAGCGGGACGCGCCAAGGGTACGATCGAAGCCACCTTGACACTGTCGAGCTTGGGGAAATTCTTGTCCAGATACGGCTTGCCAAGTTTGGTGAGCAAATCCTGATTCGGGCCCTGGCCATCGGGCTGGCCCTCGCCGTAGCCATTGTAAAACTTGTCTACTACGTCCATCCCTTGAATCACTTGACCAAACGCGGCGAAGCCTTTTGAATCGAGGCGTGAGTTGTCCGCCAGGTTGATGAACATCTGCGTGGTTCGCGTGTTCGGACCGGCTGTGGCAAAGGTGACGTAACCACGAAGATTGGTCTGAGTAACAGGATCGTCCTTGATCGCCGCGTGATCCCAAATGTGGTTGAGAGCAGGCTTGGGGTTCATACCGAACTGAACCACGAATCCCGGCAACACCCGGAAAAAGCTGTCGCCGTTGTAATAGCCGTATTTCACCAGGTTGTAAAAGCGGTCCGCTCCAAGTGGGGCCCAGGCGCGGTGAACCTCCACGATGAAAATTCCCTGTGTGGTAACGAACTTTGCGTGATAGACGGCCGGTGCGCGGTCATGAAGCGTGGCGGGGCGGTACAGTGAATGGTAGACGACCCGCCGGCGATGGGTGACGGGCCGGTGGGCTGTGCCGGCCCTTGTGATCCATGCGCCCATCAACAGGATGGCCGCGGTCATCGTAAGCCTGCATGCCAATTTTCGCACTTCACATTCCTCCATTTTCAGTCTGCATTTCACGAGACACGGCTTCCACCTGCCGCATGACGCGCAGCACGTTCCCACCCAGTATTTTATACAAATCTTGCTCGCCGTAACCGCGCCGGGCGAGCTCCTGGACCAACCCCGGCAGGTGAGAAACGTCCTCCATGCCGCGCGGGACCATGCCATCCACGCCATCAAAATCAGAACCGAGGCCAACATGATCCATGCCGCCAACCTTCACGGCGTGGTCAATATGATCGGCGATGAGGGTGTAGCTCGGAACCGGCAAGCTGGCCACGAACTTTTGCCGGATTTCTGTCTCCTGTGCATAGCTCAACCGCTTCCCACGCTGGGCGGCTTTAGCCTGCGCTGCCTTGACGACTGCTTCCATCGGGCCTGACACTTTGTCCAACGCCGCGGCAAAAGCGGGGTCGAGAAAACCATTATAGAAGTTGACGTCCATCACGCCGCCGTTTTTCGCCAGCGCGCGGATCATGTCATCGGTCATATTGCGTGGAACGTTGCATAGGTCGCGGCAGGAAGAATGGGAAGCAATCACCGGCGCCTTCGAGGCGGCAAGCGCCGCATAAAACGTCGTGTCTGAAACGTGGGAGATGTCCACCATCATTCCCAGGCGGTTCATCCTCGCAACCACCTGTTTGCCGAAGGGCGAAAGTCCATTCCATTGTGACTTGTCTCCGGAAGAATCGCCAATAGCATTGTCCTTGGTGTGGGTCAGCGTCATATAGCGCGCGCCCAGCCGGTAATAAATGTCGAGCACGCGAATGTCGTCCTCTATGATGTGCCCGCCCTCGACGCCCATCAGAATGGCAATCTTGCCCTGGCGATGAATCCGTTCGATATCATCCGCCGTTGCAGCGAATTCAAGCGTATGGGAATGGCGCGCTACCTGTTCATCCACCACATCCATCAAATCCAGGGCACGGTGGATCAAGTCCTGTTGTGGCCAGTCGACGTCCACCCAGATGGAAAAGAATTCGGCGCCAAGATGCGCGGCGCGCATCTTCGGGATGCTCACCATGTAAGGGCTGCCCGGATCCGCCAAGTCGTAATTTTGGTCCAGCATCATTTGCGGCGTATCTGCGTGGGTATCGATGATGATGGCCCGGGAGAGGACGCGCCGGGCCAGCGCTAGAGCTTCGGCATGGGACCGCGGGCGGGATTGAGCCACGACCGGACTCAGAAGGCAGGTAAGCAAGACAACAGTTGCGGTTCGCAAGACGGGTTCTCCCTCTTTATGCTGATCCGGCTGCACGGTAGCCCCCCTCACCCGGCGGTGAGCGCCACCCTCTCCCCTGTGGGGAGAGGACCATTCGGCGATACATCGGCGGGCTCTGTTCCGCGCCACCCTCTCCCCTGTGGGGAGAGGGGCTGGGGGTGAGGGGATATTGAGGCGTTTGGCGCGAAGACGTCACCTTCAATTACGAATGGCCGCACTCAATCGTAATACTCCAATCCCAAGTGAGTGATCAACTCCTCGCCGCGCAAATGCCGAAGCGTGTTCTTGAGCTTCATGAGCTGAATGAAGAGGTCGTGCTCCGGATAGAGGTCCGGCGCGCACATCGGACTCTTGAAGTAAAACGAAAGCCATTCTTGAATTCCCTTGCGGGCAAGCTCCGGGCAACGCTGGGCCAGGTCCATCAACAGAACCAGGTCCAACACCAGCGGCGCAGCCAGGATCGAATCGCGGCACAGAAAATCGATCTTGATCTGCATGGGATATCCGAGCCAGCCAAAGATGTCCAGATTATCCCAGCCTTCTTTATTGTCGCCGCGCGGCGGGTAATAGTTGATACGGACCTTGTGGTAAAAATCTTTGTAAAGCTCGGGATAGAGCTCGGGCTGCAGGATGTATTCGAGCACGGAAAGTTTGCTCTCTTCCTTGGTTTTGAAGGAGCCGGGATCGTCCAGCACCTCGCCATCGCGATTGCCCAGGATATTAGTGGAAAACCAACCTTTTAGCCCGATCAGGCGCGCCTTCAGGCCCGGCGCAATGATGGTTTTCATCAACGTCTGGCCGGTTTTGAAGTCCTTGCCGCACACCGGCACATCCTTCCGCCTTGCCAACTCCAGCAAAGCTGCGGTATCTACCGTCAAGTTGGGAGCGCCATTGGCAAACGGAATGCCCATTTTCAGCGCCGCATAGGCATAAATCATGCTGGGGCTGATCACCGGGCTGTTGGCGCGAAGCCCTTTTTCAAAAGCCGCGAGCGAAAGGTGCGGCTCGGAGGGCTTCTGAAAGACTTCCGTCGATCCGCACCAGATCATCACGAGTCTTGTTACGCCAGTTGCTTCCTTGAACTGTTCGATATCTTCCATCACCTGCTCGGCAAGGTCCATGCGAGTCTTCGCCTTCTTAACGTTGGGGCCGTCCAGGTTCTTCACGAACTTCTGATCGAACACTGCGGGCATGGGCCGCACCGAGCAAAGGAAGTCCTTCAACTGGTCGAGCAGCCCGGTTTCCAGCACCCCGGCCTTGCGTGCCGCCTCATAGCAATCGTCCTCGAAGACGTCCCAACCCGCGAACACCAAGTCGCCCAGCTCGGCCAGCGGCACAAAATCTTTGATCTTCGGCGAGCGGCCATCCGTTCGTTTGCCCAGGCGGATGGTCCCCATTTGTGTCAAAGAACCGATGGGCGGCGCCACGCCCCGGCGGATCGCTTCCACTCCGGCGATGAAGGTGGTCGCCACCGCGCCCATGCCGGGTATCAACACCCCCAGCTTTCCCTCCGCCGGCAAAATCTTCACGTTCTTTCCTGCCATAAAACCTCCCTGGCCTTGGCGCCACAATTTCATTGACCGAAATTATCGATGATGAGCCAGGACCGCCGAAATTGCAATTGATTTCGAGGCACAGCATCGCGGGTGGCGGCGACATTGTTTTGCCATGTCACCGCCTGGCTAGGCGTTCGGTTGTCCACTCCATAAGCAGATACATACGAAACGATGTATGCCCCACCTGCGCAGCTAAATCAGCGCACAACGGGCTTACATCCGCAGCTTTGTCAGGCAAGGGGCGAACCCGCGGCATTCATTAACAACCCGGCCATTCTGAATACCCAAGTTTCCAACCCGCCCCGCGTCCACCACTGGCCTCAATCTCCTGGATGCTGGGCCACATCTCCATCGGAACTCTGCTATACTCGGCCCTTCATGCAAATTGCAGCGGCCTAGCCATGCCAGGGACATCCGCCAAATTATTAGTTCACGACATTTCCGGCGCCGACCGTGAAGTGGAGATACTACACATCCCTTTCACCATCGGCCGCCAGAGTGACAACGATCTGGTGCTGCTCGACAATCGCATCTCCCGCCGCCACACGCGCATTTTGCAGGACTCGAACGGATACTTCATTGAAGACGCCGGCAGCCGCCACGGGACGATGGTGAATGAGAAGCTCATCACCAGTTGCGTGCCGCTGCGCAGCGGCGACCGCATCGGTCTGGGCGTGACCGACACCTACGCATTGACTTTCAAGATTGAGGAAGCCGTTCTGCCCGGCATTCTCGAAAGGTTGGAAAAAGCGGCGGGCAGCCCGGCGCCGCAATTGCACCATCTCAGCGTCCTCCTGCAAATGGCGCGTATGTTGAATCGGGCTCCGGCGCTCGAAGAAGTGCTCACCACACTTCTGGATACCGCCTTGCGCTTGACCGATGCCGAGCGCGGCCTGCTTTTCCTTACTGCGGAGGACGGCCAGCTCCGCCTGCACAGCGCCCGCGACCGGCGCGGCGTCTTTCTGAAATCCGGCTTGGATGATTACTCACATACAGTGGTGGAGCGCGTGGCGGAAACGGGGCTTGAGGAAGTGGTGTTGGAGGAGGAAGACACCGGGCGACCGGCGCAGGAAACCGGCTTGATCAGCGGCGCGGCGCGCGGCATCGTGGCCGTGCCCTTGATGAAGCTGCCGGTGATTGAGGAAGTGAGCGGGGAGACGATCAGCCAAGCTCTTCCGCAACTGTTGGGAGTGCTCTACCTGGACAGCCGCATGCGGCCTACGGCGGTAACCAGTCTGGACCGCGAGGTGCTTCAGACGTTGGCCGTGGAAGGCGCGACGGTGATCGAGAATGCGCGGCTGTTTCGCATTACGCGGCAACAGGAGCGCAATCAGCACGAGTTGGCTTTGGCGCGGAGCATCCAGCAAAGCCTGCTGCCCAGCCAGTTGCCGGAAGCCAGTTATTTTGACCTGCACGCCCTCACCATGTCTTGCCAGACAGTGGGAGGCGACTATCATGATGTGGTGCCGCTCCCTGGGGAACGCTTCGGCATCACGGTGGCGGACGTTGCGGGCAAAGGATTGCCCGCGGCCATGATGGCCGTAACGCTGCAGGGCGTTTTTTCCGGGGTGGCCTTGGGAAACCCCAGCCTTCCTGAGCTATTCGCGCGAGTGAACACTTTCCTCTACGACCGTACGCCTCCGGAAATGTATGCGACGCTGTTTTACGGCGTCGTCGATCCGGAGGGAACCATGCAATTCGTTAACGCTGGCCACGTCCCCCCCATCCTCCTACGGTCTGGCGGCGCCATCACGCCGGTCGCTTCATCCAGTTTTCCGGTCGGCCTGTTCGCTGCCGCATCGTTCGAGGTGGGAACGCTGAAGCTCGGACCGGGGGACAAGCTCTTGATTTTTTCCGATGGCGTCACCGAGGCGCAAAACGTGGACCGGGAATTTTTCGGGGAAAAGCGCCTTGAAGATCTGGTTCAGAACTACCGCGACAAAGACCCCCGCGAGGTTTGCAAACAAGTGGTGACGGAAGTTCAAAACTTCGCCGGCAAAGCCCCACAGGCGGATGACCTCACCGTCCTATGCTTCCAAGTGAAGGCTTGAGTCGATGGGGTTTACTGCCCGGACCGTTCACACACTCCATTCAGCAGAGCACGCGCCTCGAAACGCTCAATCAAACTCGGCCCCAGGCGTGGCCTGATCTGGTCCCACGCAGCCGCTGGCAATATTTGCCGCGAAGTAGTTTTCACCCTTCACCGGCGCGCCCGCCATGCGCCGCAGCATGGCAATCTGCCCCACGTGAGTCAGCGCATCCGCAATCGGGCCCTGGAACAGGCGTTCAGCAGGAGCTTGTAACGGCTGGCTGGACGCCAAGTAATCCTCGAAAGACTGGAGGGCGGCAAAGAACCGCTGGCCACCCTCTGGCCACGGCAATGGGGCGGAGTTGTGCCATTCGTGCTTACCCTGGGACATGGCCAGCGCCCAATCCAGCAGATCGCCGAGATGCGCCAGAAGCTGCCCCGGCGTTCGAGTTCCTTCGGAAGCACAGAACTCGGCGAATCCCGCGGGCGCGCCGCGCAGCACCTTGGCGCCCCGGTAGGCAAGGGTTGCCACAGTGTGCCGGAGCAATTGCCGGCTGGGGTCAAGCGCCGTCTGTTGGGTTTGGGCATTCATGTGATAGTGTCCTATCTCGATCTTAAGATAAACCGCTTTGTGTGCTGGGTAGCCTACGAATGGGATTGCGCAATCCACTAGCGTTCCCGCAGGGCCTCAACCTGGTTCCGGCTGGGCATTTTCGGAGCCTCAAAGTGGCCGGGAATATGGGCGCCGCAATTTTCACAACGCCCCGCTGGATCAATGCGGACGCCACTCACCCGATGCCACCAGCGATTGACGACGGCTTGCTTGCAGCCAGGGCAAATCGTGTTCGCGCCCTCGGAATAGATGTTGCCTTCGTAGACGAACTTCAATCCCATCTCCATGGCGATTCGGCGGGCCCGATGAAGCGTTTCCGGCGGAGTGTTCGGTTGGTCGCGCATCTTAAAATCCGGATGGAACGCGGTGAAATGCAGTGGAACGTCATCGCCCAGATTGTCAAGAATCCAGCCGCACAGTTGACGTGTTTCATCCTGGGAATCATTGTGCGACGGAATCATAAGATTGGTGATTTCAAACCACACGCCGGTTTCGTGGCGAAGGGTCTTCAGCGTCTCCAACACGGGCGCAAGGTGGGTTAGCGTGACTTTGCCATAGAAGTTTTCGGTGAAAGCCTTCAAGTCCACGTTGGCCGCGTCAATGTTTCGGTAAACGTCAAACAGGGCCTGGCGCGTGATGTAGCCGTTGGTCACCATCACCGTCTTCAGGCCCACTTCGTGTGCGACCCGCGCAATATCCATCACGTATTCACCCCAGATGGTGGGTTCATTATAGGTGAAGGCCAGCGAAGGACAGTCATTTTCAATGGCAGCGAGCACCACCGCTTCCGGCTCCAGATGAACCGACCTCACCTGGTCAGCTTTGGACTTGGAAATGTCCCAGTTCTGGCAGAAGAAGCAACCCATATTGCAGCCGGCTGTACCCATTGAAAAGATGCGGGTGCCGGGCAGAAAGTGGTTCAGCGGCTTCTTCTCAATGGGATCGATCTGTAGCGCCGCGGGCTGCCCATAGCCCAAGTTGTAGAGCTTGCCCGCCATGTTTTTGCGGATGTAGCAAAACCCGTGCTGGCCTTCGCCAATGTGGCAATGGCGCGGGCAGAGGTAACAGTGCAACTTGCCTTCGGGAAGCGGCTCCCACCAAAGGGCTTCGTGCAAGGCCGGTTCGGCCATTACGGTGGACATGGAACCTCACTTACCTTATATTGTCCGGTCTTTAAGGGTCAGTGTCAACGCCCGCCGCCCGCCAAAACTTAAGCCGTTTTCGTGCCCCGACCCGCGGCGATGGGTTGCCGTCAAAAATCCACATGCAGCCGGACCGATTCCACCCAAAGCGGTCCCCGCACCCGGTTGTAACCGGGATTCACCACGTGCTGGAAGTCGGGAGAAAGGAAGAACCCGCGCCAGAGGTGAGCCGTGTAATAAGTCTCGAAGATCTGTTCCTGCCCGTAGGTGAGGTTCCCATCGCCCAGCAGGAATCCCAGCCCTCCAAGTTGAAGGTAGCGCCGGTGATCGCCCGTAATCCCGTTCACCACATAAGCGGCGCCGAGCCTGTCGAACTTGCGATGCCAGGGAACGCCGCGCAGATCGCCTCCAAAATCAACCGTATGGTCCACTTCGGTGTAACAGAAGGATTCCGTTGTTCCGTTGTTCCATCCCCAGCGTCCAAAGACGCGCACCAGGTCTGTCAGGTCCTGTTCGGCGTTTACGCCGAATCCATACTTGATGCGGCCCGGCTGGCGAGTGGCGATAATGTCGGGCGTGCGAGTCTGGCCGGCCAGATACTCGTCAATCGCTTGCCGGTAATCCCCCATGTCGGCGGTATTCACGTAGGAGAGCAGCCGCAGGGCGCCACGGCGGTGGGGGATGACGCTGCGGCGCAATTCCAGTTCCGCGTTTTCCGAGTGCGAGCGGAACAGGTCCGCATCCAGATTTTCACCGTTGGCGACCTTGGGCATCATGGCTTCTGCAAAGCGCAGCGCCCAGCGCGGTTCGTCATACTCCCCCACGGCCCCCCACGTATAGCCTCGGGTGTTCGCGGCGTAATCGTAAGCGCCGTTGTTGTCGATGGTCCAGTTCATGAATTGCAGATGACTGTCGCCGCCCACTTCATTGACGTCGAAGAAATCCACCAGGCTGAACTTCCCCACGCGCACCACAATCCTCCGCGAGGGGAGTGAGGTGGCCAGGGAAAACGGACCCCGGCCATTCGCCTCATCGCCTCCGCCCAGCGCGAAGACTTTGGTGATCATCAAGCGCGCCAAGTAAGGCGTGGCGCTTAACGTGGGGTTGCGCACCGCGTCCAGATCGGTGAATCCGGCCAACCCGAAGGCATCGCTGATGCCGTTACCGGACGCGCTCTCCACGTCCATCAGGACGTCCGATGTTGAGCTGAGCTCATAGCCGGTGTAAAGGGTCAAGACGTTCGTGGTGTCATCCTCGGCATAGGGCCGAAGGCTCTGCGGGCCTGTGTAAGCGGCAGGAAACGATCCGTGTCCCTGGTTGATCACGTTCATCTGTCCGGAAATCCAGAGTTTGCCGGACAGCGGATGATCAAAAACGGTGGTGGGGTCGGCGCTGTTGGGAGCTTCTGGCAGCGGCACATCTTGAGCGTTCAAGCCCCTGCTCCAGAGCATTCCAAACATCAGGCTCAGAAAAAAGATACGCCCACGCCAGCGTGCGCTTTGCACGGCGCGCCATGAATGGAGGCGAACTGGCTTGAACATCATACGAGCCTCTGGTCAGGGGTGGAGCATTCTGGCCAAGTCATAACGTTCCCAACATCGATGGGGTGAGAGGAAGTGTCTGCTGGCTTCCAACAGCTTCTGTTGCCAATCCATCATAGCCTTTTACAAGCCAGTGAAGGTTAAAACAGTGTCACAAAGATGTGGTTTTGGCTCCAAGCGACGCCCAGCGAAAAGACCTGGCGATGAATACCCGTTTTGTCGTCGGGTAGGATAAGAATTTGAAAGCGAAAGTGGGTAGCCACGACGAGCGCCTTACCCCGCCCTTGGCCTCTTTTCGCCGCCCGGCAAAAGCCATCTTAACTGGAAAGAGCCTACACTCTCAATCTGTAAAAGGTAAAGTCCTTCTATTTACCAGACTGCAAGGTGATGCAGGAAGCTGGGAAAACCGTTGTGGCCTGCGACGCGCTACGAGGTGCTGCGGGCTCCGGATCGAGGTTTCACGAGCGAGAACCGCAGTTTCAGCGGCGGGATACGGGCGCATTTGGTATAATCGCGGCGCAACCAATGGATTGTACCGCCGCGGTACCGGGGGCACTTGCCGGCAGAGCTTGCCCTGAGCGGAGTGAAGGGATGCCGGCACTACGATGAGCGTAGATCCCGGCCGGGTCCCATTTTTGGACCGGGACATTTACAAGAGTTTCAAATTCAAATGCTCTTCAAGACTTTCAGCGCCGCAGTTTTTGGCATTGACGCCCACATGGTGGAAGTGGAGGTGGACATTTCGCCCGGCATTGGCAACTTCATGACGGTGGGCCTGCCGGACGCCGCGGTGCGCGAAAGCCGCGAGCGCATCAAGGCCGCCATCAAAAACTGCGGGCTGGATTTTCCGTTCATGAACATTACGGTCAACCTGGCACCCGCCGACGTGAAGAAAGAGGGTTCCGGATTCGATCTGCCGATTGCTCTTGGCATCCTCGGCACCACCGGCGCATTGATGAAGCCCGACCTCAACGACTGTCTTTTCCTGGGCGAGCTTTCACTCGACGGCGGGCTGCGGCCCATCAAGGGATCGCTCTCCATCGCCAGCATGGCACGGCAGAAAGGTCTTCGCCGCATGGTGGTCCCCAAGGAAAACGCTGAGGAAGCCGCCGTAGTGCAGGACGTCGCGGTCTACGGATTGGGCTCCTTGCCGGAAGTCCTCGACTTCATCAATCAGACGCGGGAGTTCGTGCCCGTGCGCGTCAAAGTGTCGGAAATGCTGGCGAACTCCAGCCGCTATGCGGTGGACTTCCGCGATGTGAAGGGCCAGCTTCACGCCAAGCGCGCCATTGAAGTGGCCATGGCCGGCGGCCACAATATTCTGATGATCGGTCCACCCGGCGCCGGCAAGACCATGCTCGCCAAACGCCTTCCCAGCATTCTTCCACCCATGACCTTCGATGAGGCCATCCAGACCACCAAGATCCACAGCGTGGCGGGCGTGTTGGAAGCGGGCATGGGACTGGTGGGCGCGCGGCCCTTCCGCTCGCCGCATCACACCATTTCCGATGCTGGCTTGATCGGCGGTGGCGCCATACCGCGGCCCGGCGAGGTGAGCTTGGCGCACAACGGCGTGCTGTTTCTTGACGAGCTTCCCGAATTTCAGCGGAATGTGCTGGAGGTGCTTCGCCAGCCTCTCGAAGACGGCACGGTCACCATCGCTCGCGCTTCCATGTCGCTCACGTTTCCGGCGCGGTTCATGCTGGCAGCCGCCATGAATCCTTGCCCCTGCGGCTTCTTCAATGACCCTTCGCGCCAATGTACGTGCACGCCGCCCATGATCCAGCGCTATGTGTCAAAGATTTCCGGGCCACTGCTCGACCGCATTGACATTCACATTGATATGCCCGCAGTGAAGTACCGCGAGTTGCGTGAGGATGCGGGCGGTGATGGGTCGGATGAAATTCGCGCCCGCGTGGTGGAGGCCCGGGGGAGGCAATTGCATCATTTTCAAGGCGAGAAAATCTATTGCAACGCGCAGATGAGTCCCAGCCACATGCGGCGACACTGCCGCCTCTCCGTCGAATGCGAAAAGCTGCTGGAAAGCGCCGTGACGCGGCTCGGCCTGAGCGCTCGCGCCCACGACCGCATCCTGAAAGTCGCCCGCACCATTGCCGACCTCGATGACGCGGAATCGATTAGCACCGCCCACATTTCCGAGGCCATTCAGTATCGTTCGCTCGACCGCAATTACTGGGCGTAAATGTTTATCGTGACGGGAGTTACATCGTATTATCTGGCCGAGTCCGAGAGGCCTGGCTGGCGCAGAATTTTAGGCCAGATTTTTCACCAGGATGGGAGAATGTCGGGGAATAAACGGAAGGGCGAGGTTTCTATCCTGCCAAAGATGCGGGGATTAGGTCTACGATGAAGGACGGTCCACAGGGGTGGAGGCGACATTGCATTGCCATGTCGCAGCCCCGGTGGGCGTTCAGTTGCCTGCGTCCCAAGCGGGGGCACGCACACTAGTGTCCTGTCACACCTAATTCTTGACAATGTAGGGTAAGGCGGCAGCTTCGCAGCCGCACTCCAAGGCGCCTGCGGCCCTGCCGTGAACTTGCGGGCGAAGCCCGCCGTGGACTGCGGTAGCGGCAGCTACCGCCTTCTCTCGCAAGCGGCGAGCAAAGAGTAGACATCACCCACCCGAGCACTGAGCGCCTGTAAACAATTAAGTGGGACAGGACACTAGGACTATGCATGGGATGAACCATTTGCAGCCACTCTGCGCACTCTAAACAGGGAAGGATATTTACTATCAAGTGCACTAACTATTTGGGCCGGTCAATGCTATTCTGGTGGCCCGGTCCATTCCAAGCCCGGAACCCCCAAAGTATCAATGCGAACCGGGCAAGTTGTTGAGCGGATTACGACAACCGGATTATCTGTGAATTCCGAAAAAGAATTGCAAGCCCTATATTTTTCGATAAGCAAACCTGCTCTTATTCCACGAAGGCCAATGTGTGAGGGGTCGCATGAAACATTTTGGAGTAGAAGGGTGGATAGACTTCGTGCAAGGCGTAAGAGCCAAGAAGGAACAGCTCATCATGCAACGGCATCTTCGTGATGGTTGCCAAAAGTGCGAGGCGATCGTCATGACACTGCAGAGGTTACAAGAAGTGATGAAGAGTGATGCCGCTTATGAGCCACCTGCTTATGCTGCCCGCCAAGCCCGCGCGATTTTCCCCTTGGCGTTCCCAGAAAAGGTGCTAAGCCTGCCGCGAATGCTGGCAAGGCTGGTGGCGGGGGCGCCGCATGAACTGGCCATGGCGGGGGTTCGCGGCCAGCGGTCGGTAACCCAGCACGCGACCTATGAGGCGGGCGATTATATCGTTGACCTGCGTCTGGAGCAGGAAGCCAATGCTAAGGAGGCCGTCCTGGTCGGGCAGGTCACGGACCGGAGTCAACCGGACCAACCTTTGGCAAGCGTCCCCGTTCTGCTCACTGCCGGTTCTGAAGTTCTGGTGCGCACGGCGAGCAACGAGTTTGGTGAGTTCCAAATGGAGTTTGTGCCGGCAAAGCTGGCGCAGTTACACTTGCCGGACAAAAAAACAAGCAAACGGATCGAAATCCGGCTGCAAGACATGTTTGAGAAATTTGGCATTGGCGGCTTGCCCGTCTAACGGATTTTGCCGGCGGCGGGTTCGGTTGCGCCGCGATGGCGAGTGTGGACACGGGCGGGCCCTGAGTTCTCCTCTTAGTCAGGGAGTGAAAGTGAGATACCTATGAAACGCCAGATGATTGCCTTCTTCGCTCTTGTCCTTTTGGCTCTGGTAGCGAAGCCGGTTGCCGCGCAGACGCAATTCATTCTGCAGCCGACTCCGAATGGGTCGGCGGCGGGCATCGCGAGCCTTTACGGATTGACTTTGATTGGCCCTGTGGGTAACGGGAGCCAGGGGATTTACCTGGTCTCAGCCCCGACCGGCGTGAACGTGCAAAATGAGATCGCTGACGTCGATAAAGATTCTGATGTCAGTGATTTTGAACTCGACGAGCCCACCGCCATTGCAGAGAGTCCGGCAAGCCTCAACCAGTCGAGCGTAGCCATCCTCGATAACTATCCCAACCCGCAGTCCGTTCCGTATTTCGGAACGCAGGTCCTGGGGCTTTACGCGACGCAGCCGGCCGTGGCTACCATTCACCTGTCGGACGCGCAGTCCGCTTATTCATACACTGGCGCCGGTGTGGTTGTGGCCATCATTGACACCGGCGTGGACCCGAACCATGCCGGGCTGCAAAGAGTTTTGGTTCCGGGCTACGACTTTGTTAACAATATTGCTGGCTCCGGCAGCGAGTTGGTGGATTTGACCCAGACGGACCAGACGGTCCTCAGCAACTCCAGCTCGAATCCGGCAACCAAGGGCCAGCAGGCGAAGGTGAACCAGTCCAGCGTGGCCATCCTCGATCAATCGACCCTCTCGCAGCTCAACACCCAAACGCTTCCCGCCGCTTTCGGCCACGGCACCATGGTTGCCGGTGTGATTCATCTAATGGCGCCCGGTGCGAAGATCATGCCTCTGAAGGCTTTCCGGGGTGACGGCACGGCGAACCTTTCGGCCATTCTGGACGCCATTTATTACGCGGCTGATCACGGCGCCAACATCATCAATATGAGTTTTAGCCTTCTTACCTCTTCCAATCAGTTGAGCGCGGCGCTGGCATATGCCGCCAACAAAGGCGTGGTTCTGGTCGCCTCCACGGGCAACACCGGCACCAGTTCCGTGGCCAATCCGGCGGCAATGGACAACGTGATGGGCGTGGCCTCCTCGACCAATGACGACGGGCGAAGCGCTTTTTCAAGCTATGGCGAGGGAACCTTTGTGGCGGCGCCGGGAGAACAGGTGATTACGTTCTATCCTGGCAATAATTATGCCGTGGCCTCGGGCACGTCGTTCAGCGCCCCCATGGTTTCGGGAACGGCCGCTTTAGCTCTGCAAGCCTTTTCCTCGGGAGGCAGTGAGGGAGCTAACCATGCAATCTCCAATGCGGAAGTGCTGCCCTCGGCGCTCGGCCTCGGAAACGGCGAGCTCAATGTCCTCCAAGCGATTCAAGCTGCTCTAAACAATTCAGAAGGCGACGACTAAGCTGGCGGGCTGGCCCCGCCCTCTTTTTTCGCACGGTTCTTGCACAAACCATGGTGCGGGCAGGATCCGTGTGCCCAAAGTTTGCCGGACTGTCCGGCTGATGGAGTCAAAGATGAAAGTAACTGTGATCGGAACGGGCTACGTGGGTTTGGTGACGGGAGCCTGCTTGAGCTATCTGGGACATAAAGTGATCTGCGTCGACACGGACGCGGAAAAGATTGCCGCGCTTCAATCGGGCGAGCTTCCGTTCTACGAGCCGCACCTTCCCGAATTGATGAAGCTGGTCAGAACCCAGGGAGGGATTGATTTTGCCTGCGAAGCCGGCCCGGCGGTGGCGGGCAGCGACGTGGTGTTCATTGCCGTCGGCACTCCGTCATTGCCATCGGGCGAGGCTGACCTGACGGCGTTGAAATCGGCGGCGCGGTCGATTGGAGCGGGGTTTGGCTCCAGTCTCGATCCCCGGTTCCGGGTGGTGGTTACCAAATCAACCGTGCCCGTGGGGTCCGCCAACCTGGTGGAGGCGGTGGTGCGCGAGGTCATCCTTGAATCCGCTGCCGATCCCGGTTCGATTCATTTTGGCGTGGTCAGCAATCCTGAGTTTCTGCGCGAGGGAAGCGCCGTTGCGGACAGCCTCTACCCGGAGCGCATCGTTCTGGGCTCGGCCGATGCCCGCGCTCTCGAAGTTCTGGAGCGCCTGTACGAGCCGCTTAGACGGCAGGCATTTGCTCCTCCGGCTTTCCTGCGGCGGCCCCGGCGCCGGGCAGAGGTGCCCCTTGTAAAAACCTCCCTCACCAGCGCGGAGCTGATCAAATACGCCTCCAATGCATTTCTGGCCATGAAGATCAGCTTTGCTAATGAGATGGCCAATATTTCGGACCGCGTCGGAGCGGACGTTCTGGAGGTCATGCGAGGCATTTCGCTGGATTCGCGGATTGGGACGCTCTTTTTGAACGCCGGCATTGGATGGGGCGGAAGTTGCTTCCGCAAGGACATTCAGTCCCTGCTTTACACGGCGAATGAGTACGGGTACTCCGCGCCTTTGCTGGATGCCACCCTGCGCGTTAACCACTTGCAGCGGACCTGGGTCATCCGCAAGCTGCAAGAGAAGCTGTTTGTCTTGAAGGGCAGGACCATCGCTCTGCTGAGGCTGGCTTTTAAGCCCGGCACGGATGACCTGCGCGATGCGCCCTCCCTGGAGATTGCCAGTTGGCTGCTGGCCGCAGGCGCCAACGTGAAGGTCTATGACCCCGTTGCCATGGCGGCGTGCGCCCAACAGCACCCGCACCTGGACCTGGTTTACGCCCACTCCGCTGCGGACGCAGCAAAAGACGCGCACGCCGCGGTGCTGGTGACCGAATGGGATCAGTTCCGGCAGCTCGACCTGCCGGCGATGGCCCGCGCTATGGCTAGACCCTTATTGGTTGACGGCCGGAATCTGTTCGATGCTGTGGTGGCGCGACGGGCTGGCTTTGACTATATCGCCCTCGGCCGCTCGGCGGGTGTCTCGCAACCGGTTTACATGATGCAGCCCGCCGTGGCGGGCTGAGCGACGGTCCCTTATCGGAAGTTCGTGAATAATGCGGGTTAAAGGCAATTCTGTTCAGTTAAGGCGAGTCTCATGATGTTGATGTCAGAGGCGTCGCCTAGCCCCTCACCCCGGCCCTCTCCCCGCAGGCGGGGAGAGGGGGAACCGCGCAGCGGTGGGTGAGGGGCTCTGGTTCACCAGTGTGCATCATTCTCGAGCGAACCTTAAGTGAACAGTATTGGGGTTAAAGGCGGATGCCAATCGAAGCATTTCTGGCTGCGGGGCAATCGGATTTTGAGGACCTAAATCGAGATCTAGACTGGATAGGGTGGCGCGCATGACCACGAACTGCAGCTTGTATCCTAGCGAAGTTCCAATTGGGGAAGACCATTCCGGCGGTCTGCGGCTTATGACTTACTCCCACGATGGATATGGCATGGGCCACCTTCGCCGGAGTTTGAATATCGCCACACGTTTTGTCCAGTCAGACTGTGCATCGAACGCCCTCATGGTGGTGGGAAGCCACTCGGGCGGTTATCTGGAACCCAGAGCGGGAATCGACTTTATTAAAATACCGTCCATCATTAAAGTCGGCGCCGGGGTTTACGAACCCTTCAGTTTGCGGATCAATGTCGAACGGGCAAAGGCCCTGCGCAGCGGAGCAATCCGCCAGGCGGCGGAGGCTTTTGACCCTCATATTTTCCTGGCGGACCATGTCCCGGGCGGAGTGTGGGACGAACTGGTGCCAACTCTCGAAATGTTCCGGCGCAAGGCGGACCGGCCAGCCGTCCTGCTGGGAATGCGCGACATTGTGGACTCTCCGGAGTTGGTGCGCAAGCAATCGTATCGCGCAAGCTAAAATGTTACCCGTGGGGTATCGTCGCGCAATCTTAAAATGTTACCCACTATGGATACGGGTAACGTTATGAGTCGATCTTCGAGAAGAGAATATTGGAAAAGAATTCATCCTCGGTACCAGTTG
>DATKST010000214.1:0-4737 GCA_035531475.1 Terriglobia bacterium | reverse complement strand
GACGGTTTCATGGTCAGTCTTCAGTTTACAACCAAGCGCCTGCCAGGAGCGCTGCAAGTTTATTGGTCGCCAATCCCCCCTAAAACTCATAACCTTTGCTTTCAATAACATTCAACCATCGTCCCTCGAAGTAAAAATGGGAAATTTGGAAAATCGAAGCTGGGAAGTCGTCTGGCCTAGCTTCGTTCCGGCAGTGGTGCAGTTTCGCTGCTGTAGCGGCGCTCTATGAGCGCCGAACTTCATTTCCCAACAGTTTCGGCGCTCACAGAGCGCAACTACAGCAAACTGACCCGCTACCTCCGATCCCATGCGGTTGACCGTCCCACCTGGGTGGGAGCAAAATAATCCCGTCCACTTCTTGTTGAGGCTCCTATGACCAGCGGGTTGCCCTGGGGTTTGGCGCTTGCAAGCGGGGTGAACACCTATCTGCCTCTGTTCCTTCTCGCCCTCTTTGCCCGCTATAGCCACGTGGTTCATCTTTCCGCGCGGTTCCAGTTTTTGATTTCACCGCCCGCGCTTGTCATCCTGGGCCTGCTTGCCGCCTGCGAAATCCTGGCGCAGAAGTTTCCCGGCCTCGATAACCTTTGGGACTTGCTTCATTCCTTGTTGAGGCCACTGGCAGGGGCCGTAGCGGCGGGGGCCACGCTCTCCACCAGCAGCGTGTTTGAGATGGCGCTCGCCATGGCGGCGGGCGGGACGCTCGCCGCTGCGGCGCACTCTGCCAAGACAGGCATTCGTCTGGCAACTTCTGTGAAGACATTGGGCGCGGCGAATTTTGGCATGAGCTTGGTAGAAGATTTCGCGGTTCTGGCCGCGACCCTTCTCTCCGTTTTTGACCCGCGCGTGATGCTGGCGGTGGTTGCCGTTTTCCTGCTTCTGTTCGTCTGGCTGGCGCCGCCCATTGCCCGCCATCTGAGTTTCCGCTACGACCTCGCCGCCGGCTGGTTCCGCTGGCTGGGGATGAAGCTGCGGCGTGCCCCACTACCCCAGGACTTGAAGGCAACGCTGTGGCTGGTCCCACCCGGCAGCCTGGAAAGTGTCAAGGAGCAGCTCGCGCCTCCCACGGCGGGTGAAGAGTTGCTCGGCATCATCGGAGGATGGCAAAGGACGAAGCGCGGTCCCCGGCGAGCCTGGCTGGTCCTGACTTCACGGCGCTGCATCATCCTCGACCTTCGGAGGTTTCGCAGGCCAGCTCCTATCAGAATTGACTATGGCGGCCTCCAAGCCATCAACTTGAAGAATCTGCTGATTCTTCACAAGGCCAGCATCCAGACCCATGGCGGCCAGGAATTCGTTTTCATTTTCCGCAAGGATGCAGCGCCGCTAGTGGACCAGGCGGTTCAGAAAATGATCGAACTGGCACAGCCTCCCGTCGGGGCTGAGACGGTCCTCGATTAAACCTTTGTGAATACCCCCGGTTAATTGCTTTGTTTTTTCTTCTTGGCATTGGGCAGCGGATGCCGTGGTTTGGCGGGCTTGTAGCCTGCCTTGAGGGCATCGGCCTCCGTCATGTATTTTCCACCTTTTGATTTGCCGTACCACCGGTCTCCCTTCGGGTGATAGATTTTGGTTTTGGGATTCACCCATACCATTCCCTGGTGCGAAGCCTGGCTCGACGCGCTGGACTGGCTCGACGAATGGTTCTTGGCCGCCCCGCTTTTCTGACTGCTGGACGAAGCGGCTTGCGGCTGTGGCAAGCTGTGCGCCGATGCTGGAACGGCCGGCATGGCAATGGCCCAGCCCACCAACATCAACCAGCCGAGGTTGTTTCTCAGTGCCTTCTTGGTCATGAAGAATCACCTTCCCGATTAGATTTTGTGAATTTGGAATAGCGACGCGCGGGCCGCCTGCTTCGTGCTTTTGACGGGCGACCGTGCCCCACCCCCCGGGCCATCCTGCCACACTTATCAACCTGCCGCAACCAGAGGTGTTGGGTGGCGCTTGGGTAGTGTCCTAATTTCAAATGTAGCGCCGTCCTTTAGGGCGGCACGTGCCGGGCTGAAGCCCGGCGCTACATTTGAAATTAGGACAGCACCGGCGCTTGCAAAGGCTTGCGCGGGAAGGCCGGACTTTAGCATAATCAAACAATGGATCAATTCCAGTTCTAAGGAGGCTTCATGAAACCGATCTCGAAGAGAGCCATGGCCGGATTGCTGGCTGCTCTTATGGTCCTCACTGCCGCTCCCATCTGGGCCGCACAGAGCGACCACGTTGTTCCCAACTACGAAATCAACCGAAAGGTCGCTAAGGCGGCACAAGTCCGGCAACAGAATCTCCAAACCGTTCAGCAGTTCTTAGCTTCCCCGGAAGCGCAGAAGGCGTTGAAGAAGGGCAAGGTGGACTATACGAAGGTTGAAAAGGCGATTCCAACCCTGAGCGATCAGGAACTTGCCCAACTTGCTGTCCGCGCCAACAAGGTTCAGAACGATTTTGCCGCAGGCGCTCTGACCAATCAACAGCTTACCTACATCGTGATCGCAATCGGGACCGCGGTCGTCGTTATTTTGATCGCCAAGGGCTAACCCATGCGTGCCATGCGCGGCGCCGCGGCCATCCTTCTTCTGGCACTGCTTGCCGTGGCGCTGGGGGCCGCGGCCACAGGGATTTACCTGGATGTGCCCTATATTCGGCAGCCCAAGAATGGCTGCGGCGCCGCCTGCCTGGCCATGATCCTTCAATACTGGAAGAATCATGACCAGGCTTTCCAGAGCACCCGGACGGACCAGGTGGCGCCCATCCAGCGCGCTCTCTATTCGAAGCAAGAGCACGGCATCTACGCGCGGGACATGGTGCGCTACCTGGACCAGTCCGGGATGCGGGCGTTTGCCTTTACCGGCGGATGGTCCGACCTCGAAGAACATCTGGCCAAGGGGCGGCCGTTGATTGTCTGTCTGAAAGAGCCGGGATGGCGCGGACCGCGCCACTATGTGGTCGTCACCGGCGTGGATTCCGGGCGCCAACACGTGTTGCTGAATGATCCGGCAAGGGGAAAACTTACAGCCGTGAAGTGGTCCGAATTCCAAAAAGACTGGAAAGCCGCCGGCTCCTGGACCCTTCTTGCTGTCCCACGGCAAGGCCAGTGATCGCCCGCTGTCTCTTCCCGCTGTTCCTCGCCATCTTGGCCTGCGCGAGCACTCCCAATCCGCGCGCCAATTCACCCCTCGCCGCCCGGGTCAAAAAACTTTACGAGCAGAAGCACTATGCGGAAATCGTCAGCTTGCCGCCGCCCGCATCCAACGATCCCGTTGCACTTGATTACTACCGGGGCATGGCTTTTGCCAAGCTCAAGCAATGGACCGAAGCCTGGAATGCCTTACGGAAGGGTGAGCGCAAGGCGCCTCGCGATGAGCGCTTTCCAGTGGAGCTTGCGGGCATTGACTTTGAGCGGAAGAACTTCCGCCGCGCCAAGTCCGAGCTGCACCGCGCCCTGCGCCTTGATCCGAAGGATGAATATGCCGGCAATTTCCTTGCCAGCCTTTACTATCTTGACGGCAACTTGGGCGCGGCTTTGAAATACTGGAACGGCGCGGGCAAGCCGCGCATCCGGCAGGTGATGGTTGATCCTCAACCCCGGCTCAAGCCGAAGATCTTCAACGGCGCACTGGCTTTTGCGCCCGGCAAGACCCTGACCTTGCCGGACTTCAACTCCTCGCAGGAACGGCTTCACGCCTTGGGTGTCTTTCCGCAGTTTCGATTCGAGCTGCTTCCCGCCCCCAATAGTGCCTATGACGTTGCTCTCCATCCGGCGGAGCTCAATGGCTGGGGAGACTCAACGCCTGAAGCCCTTTTTTCGCTATTGCGCGGTGTCCCTTACGACTCGATTTACCCGGAAGTCTTCAACATTCATGATTCAGCCATCAACCTGATCTCCCTGCTGCGCTGGGACCCGAACAAGCAGCAGGTTTTTGCTGCCCTTTCCGGGCCTCTCCGGGGCTCTGCCCGCACGCGATATCAGTTCTATCTCGACGGACGCAAGGAAAATTGGAACCTCAACCCCGCCTTTACCAGTCCGGCTGCCGGTTTGACAGATTTCCGGATGGAGAAAATTGAAGGCGGCGCGGAGTTACTCTCCGTGGTCAATGTCCGGCTGGCGCTGCGGGGCGGCATTGACTTTTCAGGGCGGTCCTTTTCCCATTTCGCCTCAACTCCGGTTCTGCCGGGTCAGCTTTTCGCCAACGGCTTGGCGCTGGAGGCAGAAACCTCAGCTCGTTACCGGCTGGCGGATATTCCTGAATATCGCTTCACGCTGGACACGACGGGATCGATTCAGGCGGGCCATGATTTTTCGCGGATGCTCGGCAATTTCGCCCAAACCGAGGGCGGCTTGGCGATGGATTGGCTGCCCCAAGCCACGGGCGATGATTACGAGATGACTGCGCAGATTCGCGCCGGACACACCTTTGGCAGGGTCCCTTTCGATGACCTCTTTATGCTCGGGCTCGAGCGCGATAACAACTTGTGGTTGCGCGGCCATATTGGGACGGCCAACGGACGGAAGGGCAGCGCGCCCCTCGGCCGCGATTACACTCTGACGAATTGGGAAGACGACAAGATCATCTTCCAAAACGGCATTTTTCGGGTGCGGCTCGGACCATTCCTGGATTCGGGCCGGATCACCGATCCTTCGGGCGATTTCGGCTCTCGACGATGGATGTGGGATACAGGACTGGAGTTGAAGGTCCGCGTGCTGGGCGGCACGGAAGTGGCGCTCTTTTTCGGCAAGGACTTGCTCACCGG
>DATKST010000213.1:0-11990 GCA_035531475.1 Terriglobia bacterium | reverse complement strand
GAAAACTCCTTCGGCGAGGAATTTGGCGAGGATCGCCTGGTGGAGGCAGCGCGGCGCGCTCTTCACTCTACCCCGGACATTCTGGCCCAGGAAATTTACCGGTCGGTGAACGAGTGGACCGGAAGCCCCGAATTGCAGGATGACATGACCATGGTCTTCGTCCACTCCGAAAAATGAGCCACACTCGAGCCGTGAGGACATCTCATTGTCGGCGGTAGAACTCCCGACATTGACGCGCTTCCAATCTCGCCCAAGGATCGCGGCCCGGTTTCGCAAAACCCCCGCTTACCAGTCAAAGCGCCTTCCCAGGATCATCTTGAGGATGAAGCGGTCCCGGTGATCGCCGACGGAAGTCAACCCCCAGCCTGGTCCAATGTTAAATTCCCATTTCGGACTGAAGTTCAGGTTAATCACCGGAAAGATCTGGTGGGACTGGTCGTAGAACGGGTCAAATCCCAACGCCGATCCCAACGAACTGTAGTATTCCACGCCCACGTTCACCAACTTGGAAATGTTAAAGGTGGCCGTTCCCTGCGGGCTGAAAACAAAGCCCTTGTTCACATCCGGTCCTTGGAACGACCGGTCAAAGGCCGGGTTGAAAGACCAGTAGAACCGTCCCATTTGCTTGTCAATGATGGGCCGGATTTCCCACGTCCACGTGTTCATCGCGTATTGGGGTTTGGCATAGCCGATTTCATTCGAAATGCTGAGTCCTACTGGCCAATGCCATTTTTCAGGAATGGAGAAGCGGGGACGAATGTGGTCGCCAACCCAACTGTATCCGTAGTGCGGAGTATAATTGGTGAAGATATAGAGCCCTGTTTCAAAGTAGTCCGTAAAGCCGTGCGTGATCTCCACGGTCTCATGCAAGGAGTCCTGCGTGGGTAAGAAACTGCCTTCCGTCTGGCTGGTTCCGCTGAAGGTATAATTGCTGTGGAGTTCAAACATGGTGTTGTTGGGAGCAACCAGCTCCGACCCGTAAACTTGAATTTCATAGTTATCCTGGGCAAAGCAAAGGCCCGATGCCGCCATGGCCAGCACCAGCGCCGCACCAGCCTCCCAAAAGCGAGGGCGCCACGGCGGGCTGCTTCCGGTGCGGGATGTGTTCCACCAGGTATTCACGATCGCACCTCCTATTCAAATTGCGCGCCAGCTAGGGACGCAAGCTATCGCAACATACCGTCTGCAAACATTTGCAAAAAATGGGCCAGATTGCCGCATGAATCACCGGCTCCGATGCGGGCTTCAGCCTAGGCAGGAATGCTCATTGCGAACCGAGCGAAGCTGCTCCCTCGAGGGCTGCGTAACTCGCCGTCATCTGCAACGAAACCCGGCGGTCATCGAGGGAAACGTCGAGATCTTGGAAAGGGTTGGGCTGGTTGGGATACATATTCTGCCAGGCGACGGATTGCAGCATCTTCAATCCGTCCAGCACCTGCCGGAGCGTGCTGGCCGCCTGGCCGGAGTCGCAATCCATCGCTACCTGCAGGTGGACATTTTGACCGGCATTGACGCGGTAGGAAAGCGCCTGCACATCCTTCATGGTGCTGGTCCAATCGAGGGACAGGTTCTTCTGGCCCGGCATCCAGGCGGAGAACCATTTGGGGACGGCCGTCTTGACGGCCACTCCCCAGATGGGGGCATTGCCGCTGACTTCGCCGATCAGCTTGGAAAAAACCGTGTCCGAACCCAGGCTGGGGGATTGGCTGGAATGGGCCCGGTCCATCGCTTCAAGGGCAGCGATCGTCCCAAAAGCTCCAGAGTCTTTCCCCAAGATCAGCACGCACTGCGATCCCGGGTCATTGGTCATGCAATAGGCCCGGTTATCACCGACGGGCTGGCTGGGGATGCTTTGGGCCTGGGCTTGCCGGGCAATAGCCTGGGGATCAAACCGTCCTCTCGCCAAGCCCTCCATCTTCATGGCGCTGGGCCCCGGCTCCCAACCCAGCAACAGCTCATCGATATCTCCCTCTTTGATCCCCAGCCGGGCCAGGGAATTCTCAAGTTTTTGCAGTTCAGCGCCCACATATCTGGCGCGAAGCACGTTGTAATTCGGCAGGCTGCGAAGCGTTGCCGGACGCGAGAATTCAACCGCGAGGGTTTGGGGCGGAAAGCTTGTGAGCGCGTCTTTGGTGATCTGTTGGCTGCGGAGAGAACCGGAAGTGGCAATGGTCAAAAAGACAAGGACAAGTCCTAATAGAAGCCTTTTCATGCAACCCCACCCTTTCAAACTGGCGCTCCGCATCTTGAAGGAAGCGGCGGCCCAGCCCGAAGGAGAGCCAAGCCACAAGTTAAAAGTTTACGGGGTAAATGGGAGACCGTCAACGAAGGACTGAAACAGGTAATGGGTCAGTTTGCTGTCGCGGCGGTCTCTGACCGCCGGAAGCTGTCGAAAAACAAAATTCGGCGGCCAGAGACCAGCAGCGAAAATGTACCACTACCCTAAGACGGAAGGGCAATCCTGGTGGCCGCGCTGGGACAGCCCCGGACCGAGGGGCCACAAAATCCGCCCTTAAAACGATGACCGGCACGACGGGCGGACAGCGTCAATTCACCTTCAATCCGAGCTGAACGCCGTGGCTCAGCGTCCCGTCCGTCCCGGTCACAGTGATGCCGTATTTCCCGACCGGTGTACCGGTGGGAAGCGTGCCGTTACCTCCGCAGGAACTCCAAAAGAGGAGCACGAGTGCCAGTACGGCAAACATCACCGCGCCGGTTCGGAAAGTGCGCCGCATGGTTCCCGGCACTTGCCTCCGCGCCACCGCCACAGACAGAATCGTCAATAGGACCAGAAATATCATTCCGGCCAGATCGAGTTTCCACCGCAATAGAGCCGGGGGAATGCGGGGAGTGGTTCGAGGGAAAACGTTGCCGGAACGGGCGGTGGTGGCCACGGCAAGGGTCACCGTCTGGGCGCTCGTTCCATCCAGGGTGACCGACTTGGGATTCAAGGTGCAGGTGGAATCCGGTGGCGCGCCCGCGCAAGTCAAGGCAACGGTTTGATTGAAGCCGGAAATCGGGCTGACCGTTACCGTGTACTGTGCCTGGCGGCCCGCGCCAATGGTGACCGAGGGCGGGTTGGCCGTAAATGCAAAGTCTTGCCCAACGCCGTTCATGGCGATGGTGTGAGGACTATTGGGCCCGTTGTCAGTCACCGTCAGGGCGCCGAGCTGGTTTCCCGGACCCACTGGGGTGAAAGTGAGCGAAATGGTACAATTCGACCCGGGTTGCACTGTCCCGGTACTGCTCCCACTCCCGATGCAGGTGTTCGTCTCTGTAAATTCAGCGGTAGTGCCAATGGTGGAGATGGAGAGAAGGTTTTCACCATCGTTGGTCAGCGTGACCGTTTGCGCTGAACTGGTAGTGGTGACCACTTGGCCCGAAAATTTGAGGACTGCCGGAGAGAAACAGTCAACCGGACCCGTTAAGCCAGTGAGCAAGGAGACGAAGACATCAGCTTTCCCAGCGGTCTTAGACTGAAAGGCATTACTGGTGACGGGGAAGTTGTTGGAGGTCGTTTCCCCCACAACGACCGGATTGCCGGCCGGTGTAACGGCGATGCCGTTGGCAATGTCCTGAGAGATTCCACCCAGGTAGGTAGAGAAGGCGAAGGCGCAGCCTCCGGGCGAGAGCTTGGTTACAAAAGCATCCTGGTTTCCACTGTACTTCGATTGGCCGGTGAGCGCGTTTGCCATTGGGAAATTTGTGGAGCCGGTTTCCCCCGCGATGTAGGCCCGGTTTCCTTTATCCAACGCGATCGAACCGGCAATGTCCGTACCGGATCCACCCAGGTAGGTGGAGTAGACTAGAGCGCTTCCTGCCGGATTCAACTTGGCAATGAAACCGTTGCTTCCGCCGCCACCAAAATTGGGCTGCGGCGCGTTCAACACCGGGAAACTCGTGGAGCTTGTGGCGCCCGCTACGTAGGCATTGCCCGCAGCGTCTACGGCAATGGAGCGGCCGGAATCCTGTCCGGTCCCTCCTAAATAGGTCGAGTAAGCAAGGCCGGCGCCGGAGGGCTTGAACTTGGCAACGAAGACATTCTGATTTCCTCCGAAACTGGTTTGATAGGCGCCCGTTGTGGTTGGGAAGTCGTTCGAAGTGGTCTGGCCAGTGACATAGGCGCCTCCCTTTGAATCAACGGCAATGGCGAAGCCATAATCTTGACTTAATCCGCCGAGGTAAGTGGAGTAAACCAATCCTGCGCCGAGGGGCTTGAACTTTGTAACAAATATATCGAAGCCGCCTTTCAATGTTGACTGGTAAGGACTCTGTGTAGGGAAATTTGAGGAATTGGTCCGCCCGACGATGTAGGCGTCTCCCGAAGAATCCACGGCGATACCAAACGCGTCATCCTCTCCGGTACCACCCAAATAAGTCGAGTAAGTCAGCGACGCGCCACCCGGAGGAAGCTCCGCCGCAAAGACGTCCGGCAGTCCGGTGGAGCAACTTAAGCAGGTTGGTTGGAAAGCATTGGATGATACCGGGAAATCACTCGAGAAGGACCGTCCGTCAATGTAGATATTGCCGGAAGAATCGAGAGCGATCCCGTTGCCATCATCCTCGGAGCTTCCGCCCAGGAACGTCGAAAAAACCAGCTTGCTTCCATCCGCACTCAGTTCGGTGATAAAAACATCCGGCGAACCCGTCACGCAACTGGTGCAGGTGGACTGATATGCATTCTGTAAAGGGAAATTCGCGGAAGCCGTGGTGCCGATCATATAAATATTGCCGGCGGAGTCCAGCACGACGTCGTCAGCCTGGTCATTGCCCGTGCCACCCAGGTAAGTGGAGTAGCTCAACGTTGGGTCGATCACCAAGGGCTTGGTTTTGTCATAAGCATCCAGGGAAAAACTCACCTGATTGTTCCGGGACACAAGATAGCTGCCGTTCAGCACCTTGACGCCGGACTTGGACAGGCCGCGCTCGTTGGCGGCTTCCGCAACGGGGAGCCTTCCAACCCCGGGCTGGTAAACTACGGGCTTGTGGAATACGAGCCGGTTGCCTTCCATCTGTACAATCAAGTTGCCGTGGGAGTCGATGCGGAGCGTGGAACCATGAGCCGTTGCAGCCAACCCCGCAAAGTTCCATCGGATCTTGCCAGGGTCGGCGCCCGGCGCCACCACGAAATCGTATTCAAGCTGCCCCGGATCGCCGTAGTAAACCAAGTCCACGCCGGGGTAGACGCCGCGATACCGTACACGTCCGAACTGCGGAACGTTGGTGCGCCATTGCCGGGAGTTCGCGCCAATGAAGTAATTGCTTTTGCCGGGAAGTCTCTGCTCACCCGAGACCTGTGCCGAACGGTTTCCTCCCACCAGTTCCAAACGTAGGACAGAGGACACCACGGCATGGGTGCGTGGGGCTTGCTTTCTTTTTGCAAGAGATGATCCCGTGGCCTCCCGGAATTTCCCCCAAACCGCTGGTGCTGCGACGTTGGGGAGATCCAGCACGGCTCCATCCCGCTCCAGCAAGAGCGTGAAGCCATTGCTGCGAGAGAGGAATTGGACTCTTGGATCGGCTTGTCCCTCATTCGGCTCGAAGCTAACCGGTAGCCGGGCCAATTTGGCAGCGGCCCTTTTCCGCGCTGCTTGCCCCATTTTCAGGCCGCTGCTGCTCAAAGTGCCAGCGCCGGTAAGGTGGCTGGTTTGCGAAGCAAAATGGGGTTGATCCGAAACGGCAACGACCTTTTGGCTCGGAGTCCGAAGCCCGGAGTTGTGAGACGAGAGAGCCATCCGCCGAACGCTTTGGAAGACGAGGCCACTCGACAGCAATGCCCCTCCCAGAACCAAACCGGCACATATCCCCATGGCCCGTCTCCAGCCCTTGCCTCTGCCGGAAACTGCTGGTTTGCTGCTACTCATTGCATCCCTCCATCTGATCCACAGCCCTCTGCCTCTTCGGACACCTGCTGCGTTCCATCTCAACATTTTCGTTCTTGCTCACCATCCATCCCGCCGGCTGCTTCCCGGTGGGACAAAAATTACCCCCCGGCGATCGCTCGCTTCCAAATCGCTCGGGGGACGCGGAGTCTTGCGGTCGTTCGCTTTGCCGGGGCCTACCCTTTAATCGACAGAACTTCGCGCCGTCCTGAGCGCGTGAGGAAGATTTTAACATTTCCTCCAGGCACAAGCTTCTCTATTCCCCGGTTGGAGACGGGGGGGTAAGGGAAGGCCCTTTTCTCGTCCTGGTCCATTCGGACTTGATTTTGGGATTCCAGCCACCACCGCCTGCCGACACCCAGTTTCTGGCTGGGCTCCCGCAGAAACGAAAAAATCACACCGAGCGGCTGCAAAAACGAAAAGAGCTTATCCATCACCGCAAGCCGTGCTGCTTCCGGCAAAAGGTCCAGAAGGTTCCAGGACAGGATGGCAGACAGGGAACCGGTGGGAACATCGGGAAGATAGGATATGAATTCTGAGGTCTTGAAGACTGCAACTTTCTGATTGCGGTCCCAGAGTTTTGCCTCGCCATCCAGACTCACGGAGAGCAAATCGGCCACGAACAGCTTGGCCTTCCGCTCCATGAGGACTTTGAGTGTGGCTGGAGAGATCGCCCCGCAGTCGAGGATATAAGGATGCCGGACTTCCTGCAAGTGTTGCCAGAGCCATGTAAGCCCCTGGCTCGTTGCTATCGCCGGGTGGCCCGCAGCCAGCCCCGCAGAAGTCTCGCGGCCCGTACCGCGCATCATGGCTTAACAATCCCCCAGCCCTTTTTCTGAGCCTGGTTACAAGTGCTGGAGCCTAACCAACCCCAGTGCTTGAATCTGGGCGTGTATCGGTCCCGGCGACTGATCCACACTAGCATCATAGCATTGATGAGGTAGAATTCGCCCCCTATCGTCGCCGGAGGGGATGTCTCAGTTTGTTTGCGGTAGCGGCGCTCTGTGAGCGCCGAGCTTGAATCCTCAACGGTTTCCGGCGCTCATAGAGCGCCGCTACAGCAGACTGCGACTCTACGCCGCTGAGGGGATGATCTGGACAGGAAGGTAAGGTGGCATCAGCCCAGCATCCGAGACGGCTTCAGGCGCTCAGCGAGGCCGCCGACTTGGAAGTGGCCTTGATGTCATCGCGCTGGATTTCAATGCTTCCCTTGAAGTAGGCGCCATCCTCGATTGCAACCCCCGCTGAGAGCAAGTCACCAATCACGTGGCCCGTCTTGCGGATGTCAATCTTTTCCTTGGCGGAAATCTTTCCTTCCACCACGCCGCCCACCACCACCTGCCGGGCCGTGATGTCCGCCTTCACCTTACCGTGCTGGCCCACGGTAAGCGTGTGATCCTTGAGGCTGATCGAACCATCAAATTGACCGTCGATCACCAAGTCTTCATCCGCGCTCAAATCTCCGCGCAGGACGACCGAACCTCCGAGAAGCGTTTGGTGGCCGACGGAAGGGCTGATGTTGGGGGATTTCATCATATTTTCATTCATTGGGTTTTCCGTTCGGGGAGATGAGGTCCCGGGGACGGCCGCAATGGGAGCGGTGATTTCGATTCGAACCGGCGGAGGCGAGGGTGGAGTATCCACCCGTGGCCTCGGAGGTTCAGCCGAAGTTTGGCCTTTCTTCTCCCACCACATATTGGGACTGTCCCCGTGGCGACCGCGTTGGAATTGACGACGAGGGGTGCGGCCTGCCAGAGCATCTTAGCCTGCTCTTGGCGGAAGTGCAAATGTTTCCGTTGCAGTAAACCAGGATTTATTTGCGCGAGGAGCGGAAACCCTGGGTTCTGGCCCCCGCGCTGCCGCTCTATCCGTCTCGACTCACTGTGCTGTGGCAAGTGTCCGCCTTTCCACTTGACTCGTCTGGTCTTACCGTGTATCTTGCCGCTCTTGTTCGCGTGCGCAAATCGTAGAGGGCGAAGCGTGTGGCCCGCGCCGCATGTCCCGCCGGGAAGCGAACTTCCGGAGACAGATCCATTCCGTTAACGATCGACTACTATAGACCTTAAGCCATTTTCCCGACAACCGTTCCCACCTGCTCTTCCATCTTCGGACACTGAACCGGTGCCGTGGCCGACTTCAATCCCGTCTTCGAACCCCTCGAACCCCGCCCCATATGCTGTCGTCGCCCGTTTGAGCCCAGCTTTCCTCCAAAAACTCCTCGGCTTGAATTCTCAATCCGTCGACCGCGATTGGAATATGGACGACGTCGAGTGTCGCCCCCGCGGTTGGCCCGGTTCGCCGCCGCGCTCAAGCGCGACTGCACCACACTCTTTCGTGCAGCACGACAGGGGCGCATGCCCAGCGCGCCGCCAATTGCATTTGGGAACGGCGCCGCGAATGGGCGTGACCGCGTGCGAGGGTACAATGCTCTCAGCTCATCACTGAGGACTCGCACTTGTTGGCAATGGTGGGACCCTGTTGGTTAGAAGGCCCTCTTCCCTTACTGCAACGCGCCGGGCAATGGTCTTGTCTCATGGCAGATGCGGACGAATTCCCGTACTGCCCTCGCAAGGTAATCTCGCCTGGGAAGAACCAAACCGATCTCGCAAATAATGGGCGATCGCGGGAGCCGGAAATAGTGGATGCCCTCATTGGGCGGGCGATGGGTGGGGAGGAGCGCAACCCCAATATTGATGGCCGCAAGTTTTTCGATGGCCTCTTCGTTTTCGAGCTCAACGGTGATCCTGGGATGAAGTCTTGCCTTTTCGAATGTGCGTTCGAAGAGACGGCGAATGTGGCTCCTCTTGGGAGTCATGATGAACGGATACTTCACCATATCGAGCAAGGAAACGAATTTTTTGTTCGCAAGTGGATGTTTCCGGCCAATGGCCCAGAGGAACTCCTCCCGGTAAAGAATTTCGCACTCGACCCGGTACTTACCGCGGGGAACATCAGCCGGATTGATGACCACACCGATGTCCAATTTGCCCTTTTCAACTTCCTCGATGACATCATCGCTTGTGGTCGTCACCACATAGATTTCGACCCCCGGAAATTTCTCCCTGAAGCGTTGCAAGACGGATGGCAGGAAAGAAACAAGGATCGTACTTCCTGTACCAATTCGCAAGTGACCTGAAACCATTTGGTTAAACTCGTTGATCTGACGGGTTGCAGATGAGATCTCCCGCTGAAGTCGGGAAGCAAGTTCCACCAGAACCCTCCCCGCCTCGGTGAGCTCCATTCGCCTCCCATTTCTTCTCAGCGCGCGTTCGTGGATTTCTTCTTCCAGGATCTTAATTTGCCGGTGGATGGCCGAATGTGAAATATTCAATTGCTGCCCCGCCCGGGAATAACTTCCTGATTCGACGACCGCCTTGAGCATTTCTAACCGCTGGAGATTCATTAAATTCCTCTTCCAAGTATAGTCCGAATCTGTCTCGCAATTAGAACAATATCTTCTGATAATTCTAATTGACATGACAAACAATTAAAACTAGATTTGCCGTCAAGCATGGGGAAGTATTTCAATAAATCTCGGGAGGGCTACATCAATGAGAAGCCAGAACAGTCAGGCGAATCCAGATCTGCCTCGGTGGGCCTTCATGGGGTTTTCCGTTCTTCTGTTTTCAGTCGCATGCTCCTTCTTTGCCGCGAGAGGCATGGCTCAGGTTTCAACGGGCGCGATCAACGGCACCGTGCGCGACGCTTCCGGCGCAGTGATCCCGCAGGCGGCTGTAGCCCTCAAGAATGTTGCAACCGGGGTCATGCGCACCACCCGGACGAACGATGCTGGGATCTATGCCTTGTTGGACATCCCTCCGGGAAGATACACGCTCGCGGTGTCCAGACTAGGGTTCGTCACCGCGACAGAAACCAACCTTCTGGTCCAAGTTAACCAGACCACGAGTTATGACTTTAAGCTGCAAGTGGGCACATCACAGCAAGAAGTCACAGTTTCCGCGACGGCTGCAACTGTTGAGACCTCCACCGCAGAACTTGGAACCGCCGTCCAAACCCGAGAGGTCAATGACCTTCCTTTGAATGGTAGGAATTTCACGGAATTACTGAGCCTCACCCCTGGCGTGAGTCCTATCAACACGTCTCAAAGTAACGGCTTCATGGCGAATCCCGTCGGCGCCTTTACTTTTCCTTCCGTGAATGGGCAGACGAACCGCAGCAATTTCTATTTTTTGGATGGAATCAACAACCAGAACGATTACGCGAGCGCCTATGCAGTCTCGCCAGTAGTGGATGACATCCAGGAGTTCAAAGTGCAGTCACACAACGACACCGCGCAGTTTGGCGGGGCCCTAGGTGGCATCATTAACGTTGTGACCAAATCGGGCACCAACCAGTTCCACGGCTCCCTTTGGGAGTTCCTGCGGAATAACGCCTTCGACGCGCGCAATCCATTCTTCGCCAACACTATTCCGTTCAAGCAAAACCAATTCGGTGGAAGCGTGGGCGGCCCAGTAATCCTGCCTCACTACAACGGCCGCGACAAAACTTTCTTCTTTTTCGACTATGAGGGCTTTCGTGAGTTGCAACAGGACCAGAGCCTCTACACGGTCCCGACACCGGCCGAACTGTCGGGAGATCTCAGTTCGATTCCCCAGCAGATTTACAACCCGTATACGACCCGCCCGGATCCCAATAACCCCGGCAAACTGTTGCGTGATCCTTTCCCTAACAACCAAATTCCGCAGAGCATGATCAATCAGGGAATGGTTGCTTACGCCAAAGCCCTATTCCCAGCCCCGGTTGCCACCGGCATTCCGGGAATCAATGGTGAAAACACCTTTCAGAACCAAACCAACCAGGACGAATACAACGTTCGGATTGATGAGACGTTGAATGACAACAATTCGGTTTGGTTCCGGGATAGCTGGTTCAACCAGCCGGTAGTGAACGCAGGAGGATTTGCGGGCTTGGCGCAGAACCAGACCACTGTGGGTAAGAACATTGGGGTGAGTTGGCTCCGGACTTTCAGCCCTACCGCGACCATGCAACTGGAGTTCGGACATAACCTGACCAGTCTCGTTCAGAACACGCAATTCTCGAATGCTCCAACCAACCTTATTCAGCAAGCGGGATTCGCTCCCGGTTTTGCCTGTTTCTTCCAGTATGGGCCGAACCACTGTCAGATTCCAGGAATGGGCATTACCGGCTTTCTGGGCGGGGGCCAAGGCTACTTCGAGTCCCCTGCTTCCGACGTGTGGGAAGGGAAGGGTGATTTCACAAAGGTTCAGGGAAAGAACACCTTCCAGATGGGCTTCGACATCAACAAAGTTGGGTACACCAGCGCCTTCGGAAAGGGCGCAATCGACAATTACGGCAACGAAACTTATACCAGCTTTGAGACCTCCAATCTGGAAAACTCGACCGGCGGTAGTCCGCTGGGATCCTTCCTTCTCGGTGTGCCCGATAGCGCCTCCCTGCGGGGTACCTTAACGACACAATACGGAGGGTGGATCGAGGGAACCTACTTCCAAGACCAACTGAAAGCCTCCGACCGGCTGACGATTAACCTGGGGATGCGCTACGACTTCACATTGAGGCCGATCGAAGGGAGCCTAAGCGATGGGAACCTCTACATCGGTGATCTGAACCTCAACAATGGAACTTACGTTCTGCAGGGGCAGCCCCCATCTTGCGCCACAGTCGGGCACGCCCCCTGTATCCCAGGGGGGACGCTGCCCGCCCACGTGGTGGTGACTCCTGCCGCAAACCACTCGATTTTCCACAACACTTATGACAATATCCAGCCGCGGCTAGGCATCGCCTACCGGCTGGACTCGAAGACCGTTCTGCGAGCGTCGGCTGGGCGTTTCTTCGACAACTGGGCCGCAGTGATGCAGTCTTCCCAAAACTATACCGGGACGTGGCCAAGCATTGCGCAATTTCTGGGGTCGAACCTGAACCCGACGGTGCCAACGGTTTTTTCTCAAAACCCGCTCGGGTCTCAACTGCAAACCGCCATTCCCTCGCCGACGCCCTTTAACCAGACCCAGTGGTATCAAAATCCTTACACGCAGAACCCTTACTCCTGGCAATGGAACTTCGGGATCCAACGGCAACTGAGCCCCAACACTCTTTTGACAGCAAACT
>DATKST010000212.1:0-6813 GCA_035531475.1 Terriglobia bacterium | reverse complement strand
GTTTCGACCTCCTTCACGTCGTTTTTTGCACAACAACGTAAGGTAGCCGATTCGGGGTGCTCCCTTCTACGCACCGATCTGCAACTTATTGCATTTTCAAGTTCTCAACCCCTACACACTTTTGGGAGAGGAGCCAAAAATGTAGAGGGCTTACAACAATATGACTTTAAACAGAGGCTCCCCCTGTGTCTGAGCAATTTTGACCATATGTCAGAGCACTTTTGGACTGACTGGCAAATCACCTCGGTTTACAAAGGCGGTGCAGGTTAATTCGCAATTACGGGAACGGGCGACCTGAAAGATCTGTCCAAACGCAGGATTGAAATGTCATGCCGAGGGAGCAAGCCTCTCGATCACTGATTCGGGACACACCAAAACACCGGATTTTTCGATTCCCGTGCCGGGAGCAACACACCATGACGCGCCAGCGCAACACGATGAAGAGGCGGTTCGCCACCGCCAACAGGCAGCCGAACTTTACCAGTACGGCCACCACGAGAAGGTCAGCCATCACGCCCACCTGGCGTCCGCGCCCCCCCGTGCACGCGAAGCAGCATGCAGAAGAAGCCGCCAAGGCCCACATGAAGAATCATCTCGACGATTCGCACTGAAACCGTTCTTAGAATTCTCTAGAGAAAGGAGGAGAAAACAAATGAAAGAGAGCACGAAGGATCAGGTCAAAGGCAAGCTTCATGAAATGAAGCGTGAAGTTAAGGAGAAAGCGGGAAAGGTTACGAACAGTCCCAACTTAACGGCCGAAGGCCAAAACGAAAAACTCGCAGGCAAAGTTCAAAAAAAAGTCGGCCAGATTGAAAAGGTGTTCGAGAAGTAAACGAACCGGTCTCTACGCAGTGCATCGTTCTTCGCTGGGGAAAACTGTCGATTGTCAGAGTGTCCCTCACTGCTAGCTACCGCCGCCGACGGAGGCGCCATGAACAAGACGCTGGGGATAATCCTGATTGCGCTTGGTCTGTTCGGTCTTGCCTGGGGAGGTTTTACGTACACGACCAGGGAAAAGATCGTTGACATCGGGCCGATCCACGCAACTCGCGAAAAGACGCATAATGTACCGCTCCCTCCCATCGCAGGCGCAGTGGCGCTCATTGGCGGCGTTGTGCTCTTGGTAGCACATAGGAAGGAATAGGTTCCCCCAGTCGGCCGCGGGCTATTGTTCAGAAGAAAGGAAGTTCCAGAATGTTGATACTCATTATCGTTTTGTTGTTAGTGTTGGGTGGCGGTGGGGGTTACTACGGCCATAGCCGCTGGGGTTACGGTGGCGGCGCAGGCATTGGGCTAGGCACCGTATTAATGATTCTCCTTGTAGCTTATCTGCTGGGCGTTTTCCACTGAGGGTAGGGAATGCTGGCCTTCTGATAGCTTTTGGCCTCTTCGGCCGGTAGAATTTCTTGTGAGGGCGGTCGGGATCCCGTCGGCGATGGCTTTGGGAGTTGGCGTATTGCATTCTTTCAGTCGGTGGCAGTTGTGTGGTGATCGGTGCTCAGCAGCATCTCCTGCCGGGTGGGTTGCGGCACGCCTGAAGGCTTGTCCTGACGTAGAATAGATGCGCCTTATTATGCGCGCCTCAGTAGAAACGCTCTGGGGTAATTCCGAGCAAAGGGAGGAATCTGCTATTTGGCGGGTGAAGGAGGGAATCATGGGCGAACTGCCACGACACAAGCTATCTGACGCGGAGCTGCAAGAAGCGTTGAAGAGCCTCCCGGGCTGGAAGGCGGAGAAGGACAAGCTCCACCGCGAATATAAGTTTGACGACTTTGTAAAGGCATGGGGGTTTATGGCTAGCGTCGCGCTGGTGGCTGAGTCCATGAGTCACCATCCGGAATGGTCCAACGTTTATAACAAGGTGGTTTTTGATTTATGGACGCACACGCACAACGGCATCAGCAATCTCGATGTTGACTTGGGTAAGAAGATCGAAGAACTGGCGCAGCGCGCGCAGGCTCGATAACTGAACCGCAATTCAAAAAACGGTTTGATTGAATCCGATCAATATCATCCGGCGCTACGATTGCGGAATGGACGCAGCAGTGTCCGAGTGGAAATTTGAAGTAAGCAATTATGGATCAGTACTGATTGCCCACGTCGCTGCCTTGCTGATTCGGTATTGTGAAATCGCGGGTCAAAAGGAAGACTGCCAGTTTGATGGACTGGCCGGTTAATTCCGCGCATTCCGAGAATAAGTCTTGAGTGGTCCGCTGGGCGGATCGTTGTCCCGAAATAACAGTCATGGGCAGTTACCCCAAGGCGTCCGTTCAGCCCGCTCGATTCGAAACTTCAACGCCTGGAGTGGCCTAAATTCCAGATCCAGCGAACACTGCCCCATTCACTTTCTCTTGACATGGTTTCCGCCGACTCTTGGAGGGCCGCCGCGTCCGAGCCCATTCTTCTTCTTCGCCTTGGCATGGTTCCCCTCCTTTCGAAGCCCTGCGGAGCGATGCTTCCAAAAGCGGACTGAGAAGTTGAATGTACCGGTGAGTACAACTGCTGGACTTTGCAATAAATCAGGTTCACATTGCCCATGGTGCGTGTGCCGATGGGGAATATCGGGCACGCAGGTAAGACACCACCGTGTCTTTCAATCCCTATCTGCCATGGTCAGGAGCGAATCGCTGCGATTCACGAGTTCGTACCGGAAAAATGCAAATGCCTCGAGGGAACAATGACTAGAACATTTGATGTGATCGCAATCGGAACAGGATCAGCCGCCTCGGCGGTGGCGTCGCGCTGTCGCGAGGCAGGATGGCAGGTTGCGGTCGTGGATTCGAGGCCGTTCGGAGGGACCTGTGCTCTACGGGGATGCGACCCAAAGAAAGTACTCGTCGGAGCTACCGAAGCCGTTGACTGGGCCCGTCGAATGAAAGGAAAAGGAATTCAGGCCGCAAGGCTTAAGATTGATTGGCCCGAGTTAATGCGTTTCAAGCGTTCTTTCACTGAGCCCGTTCCAAAACGGCGCGCAGACGGGTTCGCGAAAGCCGGCGTTGCAGCGTTCCAAGGTCGGGCGCGCTTTGCCGGTCCAACTTCAATACAGGTTGGGGAAGAGACATTGGAGGGACGGTACGTCGTTATTGCAGCCGGGGAGGCCCCGGCAGATTTGAAGATTCCTGGCGCGGAGCACCTTACGACAAGCGACCAGTTCCTCGAGTTGAACGAACTCCCGCGGAGAATTCTCTTTATCGGAGGTGGGTATATTGCCTTTGAGTTTGCGCATGTAGCTGCGCGTGTGGGATCGCAGGTCACAGTCCTACACCGTGGCCCGCGTCCTCTTGCCCTTTTTGACCCGGACCTTGTGGATCAGCTTGTTGAGCAAACTCGCGAACTTGGCATTGACGTTCATCTCGGAACCGAAGCGATAGGGATCGAAAAGAGCTCCGCTCAGTTAATTGTCCGGGCATTGGCCTCTGGAGAGACGGGCACGTTTGAGACGGAGATGGTTGTCCATGCGGCGGGTCGCGTGCCTGAGATCAATGACCTGAATCTGGATGCTGCGGGGATCGAATGGGAGAAGCGGGGAGTGCGAGTCAACGAATTCTTGCAAAGTGTGTCGAATCCAGCCGTGTATGCGGCCGGAGACGCCGCTGCCAGTGGAGGCCTGCCGCTGGCTCCTGTGGCGAGCTATGAAGGGCAGATCGTGGCATCAAACCTCTTGAAGGGAAACCATCAAACAACAAATTACCTCGGCATTCCGTCGGTCGTCTTCACGATCCCCCCCCTGGCTGCTGTCGGTCTCAGTGAACGCGAGGCGTGTGAGCAAAACCTCAAGTTCACGGTCAAGAAAGAGATGACCTCTACCTGGTATTCGTCTCGGCGGATTGCGGAAACACATTCCGGCTACAAAGTGCTTGTGGAAGAAGGCACGGACCGCATTCTGGGCGCACATATTCTAGGGAGCGAGGCCGGTGAAGTCATCAATCTCTTCGCGATTGCCATCCGCTCCGGGCTGCGTGCCACCGAATTAAAGCACATGCTGTTTGCGTATCCGACGAGTGGCTCAAATATGACGCGCATGCTTTAAAGAGGTCCATCTGCAAGATACGGCGTGGACCTTTCTTATGGTGTGTGACGAACCTGGCCAATTACGAATGCGCCCATGAGGACCCTATGAATTGTGACGGCCAATGCCCATGCCGAATGTCTCAAGCCGAGTCGGTTGGCTCTCTTCTTTAATTGCGGCGGTTCACGTCTTTGGTTGGGCTGCGACGGTAACATCAACGTGAGCACCCTTTTTGAGCTTCACATCACTGCCATGTTCGTCAGTTAACGTATTTTCAATGCGGAGATCTTGATTCCGGTGGTCGGCCCCACGGACAGCAATCTGTGCCTTTTCCGGTTGGCTCGGGTGCGGAGACGGGATGCTTTTGTCGACGGTTCCGGGCATGGTGACACTGGGCGGTTCTGGAATTCGCGTAGTATCTAGCTTCAGTTCCGCGATTCTTGCGGACCTGGCCATCCGCGGCTTCGCCATTTCCTTCCTGATTCTGGCACGTGTGGCGTTGCCGGGCTCTTTCTTGGTTTTCTTATGTTCCATGCCCTCACGATGACATCGATATGGAGGCCATGCAGTTTCATTTTGCACAGTAACGAAATCTCTTTCAACGCTTCGTTGAAGGTGAATTTTCAAGGATCGCGGGTCATCACGGACGGTGGTCTGATACTCGTGGGGGGCTGGACAAACGCTTGTAATTCAGGGAACTCCTCGAGCAACACCTGACCGACTCTCGCCGTGGCAAGAACTCACAGTTGGCCCTAGCTGACCTGCTGTGGTAGTCAATCCACAGCCGGCTGGCTACGAGGACGTGAACGACGGCGGGCGGCCATCGCCAGATCTCACTTTCGGCTGATCGGTTCGGAGAATATCCGAGAGCGTGGGGCGGCCCTGACGTCCCGGTTGCAGACCTTCGAGACGGAGATGCTGGCCGAAGAGGGGAATTTCGCGGGGCTGGGACGACTGAATCGGGAACTGATCGGCAACGCAGAAGCGACCCACTGGCAGTACCGGGCTATGCTTGACATGGACTCGACCGAGATTTCGGTGTATGGGGAGCAGACGCAATGTGCCTATAACGGGAACTTCGAGTCCACCTGCTATCACCCACTGCTGCTGTTCAACCCAGAAGGCGATTGTCTGGCAGCAAAGCTCCGTCCGGGTGACCTGACCGGGGTTTCTTGTACGAGGTGAAATGAGAGAGAATTTACCGGAGGAGAAAGACCGGTCATGCCAAACCAAAGGTACAAGCCGGAGCAGATTGTGAATCTGCTCCGGAAGATTGAAGTGGAGATTGCCAACGGGAAGACGACGCCGCAAGCGGCGCGAGAAGTGGGGATCACGGAACAGACGTACTACCGCTGGCGGAAGAAATTCGGAGGGCTGAAGCTGGACAAGGCGAAGCGGCTGAAGGAGCTGGAAAAAGAGAATAGCCGGTTGAAGCGGTTGGTAGCGGAGTTATCCCTGGAGAAGCAAGTGCTGCGCGATGTGGCCAGGGAAACTTCTAAGCCCCGGGCGGAGGCGTTGTGCGGTAGAGCATGCGCGCGAGGGATACGGATAGAGCGAACAGCATGCCTGCCGGCTGCTGGGGCAAGGGCGAGGCACACAACCGTATGCTCGGATTCTGCGCAGCGATGAGTCTCAGGATTGCTTTCGGTAGAAGACGTAAAAGAACACCAACACACTGAGGCTCGCGAACAGATGAACCAGCGACGTCAGTAGCGCCATCGCTGGAATCACATCACGCATGACCCCCAATACGGTGAAAATGAAATGTGCCAATACCAAAATTGTAAGCAGGATTGTCCCAATCAATGCCAGGAGTGCCGCACTCTTGAGGCTCATGGTGGGAGTATGAATGCTCCCACCGTCATTTGCAAGCGGGAGCCAATCCTTCGAAGTACGCCCAGCCATACCGTTTCGTTGGTAGCATCAAATCCCGGGCAAAACAAGCCCAAGAGCGAAGAGGGATCTGCGCGCAAGACGGGCAAGGGGCGTCGTACTCGGATTTTCTGGTGCATCCGCTAAGAAGGAGTGTGGGATTCACTCGCTCGCCATCGCAAACATCTGGGCAGCATCTGCGCGGGAATGAGGGGCAAAACGGGCCATCAGCAGCCGGCCGAGGCCCTTAAGAATTAATGCCGGGTACAAATCTGACATGACTCGCAGTTATTCTTGTGACCTGGGATATTTGAGGGGAGAGGAACGCGGACGATCAAGGGGGTGAGTAATCGTCCCAGCATGTGCCGTCACTCCGTCCCGTGTCATCGGGCTCCGAGAACAAATTGCCAAAACGGTAGCTTGGTATCAAGTGCCAGGTACCATCAATTACGTTGGCTTACTTATCGCGGGCCCAGCGCCTAGGGAAGGCTGGCCCTCTGGTAGCTTTTGTCCTCTTCGGGCGGTAGAATTTCTTGTGAGGGCGGTTGGGAATTTCATGGTCCACTTATGGTCCAGTTATGCGCTACTAACTCTTCCTGAAGCTTACTGAACGTGCTTTCGGTGGCCATCCGTATCGCGTGGTTTCAGTAAGTTACGAGTTGAGCGCGTCCTTTCACGGCGGTAACACGGGTTCAAATCCCGTCGGGGACGCCAACATTCCAAAGGGTTTACTGAAATTGATCCTTTCGTCGGACGGATTTCCCCCCTCCCTTGACCCTTGGAATCTGAGGTAAGCGATTTATTTTCATGCTGGAAGGTTCAGGTAGGGGCGCTATGTTGTGCCCATGCAAGTACTTGACAATGGCCTTTTCATGATCTATGAGGTGCATGGAGGTCATGCCCTGTACATCGATACCGTCCCCAATCGCAAC
>DATKST010000211.1:0-50652 GCA_035531475.1 Terriglobia bacterium | reverse complement strand
GTTTCGACCTCCTTCACGTCGTTTTTTGCACAACAACGTAAGGTAGCCGATTCGGGGTGCTCCCTTCTACGCACCGATCTGCAACTTATTGCATTTTCAAGTTCTCAACCCCTACACACTTTTGGGAGAGGAGCCACATTTTAAGATTGCGCGACGATACCCCACGGGTAACATTTTAGCTTGCGCGATACGGAACATTGTTCATCCCTGATGCTCGTGGTACACTCCACAGCTTCGGGTAAGCGAAAGGCAGAGTAATCAGCCTGGAGAATCGACAACCACAGAGAGGAAACAGATTGAATCCACTCCAAAAAGCTCAACTCGGCAAATCCGGTCTTTATGTGACTCGCGTCGGCATGGGAGGCGCCGCGCTGGGCGGCCTGTACCATGATGTCCCGGAGGCGGTGGCCCTTGCCACGGTGAAGCGCGCCATCGATCTCGGCATCAATTTCATCGATACAGCGCCGCTTTATGGCCATGGCAAGAGTGAACTTTTCCTCGGCAAATCCCTGGCAGGAATTCCGCGCAGCTCCTTCGTCCTGGCCACCAAGGTGGGCAGAATTCTGGTTCCAGTCAATCCTGCCGAGCTTGCTACGGACGAATTTGAAAATCCTGAGCCCTTCCGGCCTGTTTTTGATTTCAGCTACGACGGGGTGATGCGATCATTCGAATCAAGCCTCAAGCGGCTCAACCTTGACTCCGTGGACGTGCTTCATATTCACGATCCGGATGATCATTACCAGCAAGCCTTGCAAGGCGCTTACCCGGCGCTCGCCAAGTTGCGCAGTGAAGGCTTGATCAAAGCTGTTGGGGCCGGGATGAATCAGGCGGAGGCACTGGCCCGGTTTGCGCGGGACGGAGATTTCGACTGCTTCTTGCTGGCAGGCCGTTACACGTTGATTGATCACACAGGCCTGAAAGAACTCCTGCCTCTCTGCGTCAAAAAGGGCATCAGCATTATTATCGGCGGCCCTTATAACAGCGGCATTTTGGCTTCGGGAGCTGCAGCGGGCGCAAAATTCAATTACGCAAGTGCGCCGGCGCCCATTATCGAAACGGTCCGCCGGTTGGATGAAATTTGCCGCCGGTTTTCGGTTCCCATGAAGGCGGCGGCGCTGCAATTTCCATTGGCTCATCCCGCCGTCGCTTGCGTGATTCCGGGCGCAAGGTCGGTGCCCGAACTCGAGGAGAATTTCCAAATGGCTTCGCATCCGGTTCCCGCGGAGTTCTGGGAGGAATTGAGGAGAACCGGCCTTGTGCCGGATGAAGCTCCGGTTCCGTCCGGGGACTAACCCGGCGGGTAACTCTTGGACGTTTCCGCCGCTGGGGGCAATTCAAATTCCCATGAAGTGTGTGGCCGAACGGCTGAAGCCCGGCGGTCACATGCTATTGGTGGCGCCCAGCATGCCGGAGGCCACCAGCAGGACGGCGAGTCCGGCCACCATCATGGCCTTCGCCGCGCCGCTCGAGTTCCTCCACTCGCCGGTGATGAAACCCCAGATGCTCGAGAAGAAAATCATGGAGGCCATGAAGAGCGGCCAGCCAATCACGGTCCCCATTTGCCCCATGAAGCCCGCGCCGCGACCGTAAAAGACCATGCCGAAATACCACAAGGCGGCCATCCCCGCGCCAAAAATCCAGAAGCGCCACGTCTTGGGCATTACGAAATTAGACCAAGTGTGTTTCGTGTGCAGCAGATAAAACGTGTATGCAAAGTTGGCGATGAATCCACCTCCCAACGCCACCATCCAAACCACGCTCTGCGCGCCGCCTTGACTCGCGCCGGTCATCAAAACGGCGTCGCGGACGCCATTGCTGAATGAAAATGCCAGATTCAGCATGGAGGAGAAGATGCCGCTGAGGATACAGATGGCCAGACCCATCGCAAAGCTCCCTTTTTGACCGGACTGCCCGGTCTCACGCCGGGAACGATCCCTCATCTTGCCGGCCACAGCCACCAGGATGACGCCCACCAGCAGGGTTGCAACGGAGGCAATCACCAACAGTCCCTTGGGTTCGAGGACCAGCGCCGGCGTGTTCACCACCAGCGGAATCAGCGAGCCCAAGGCGGCGGTAATTCCAATCAGAACCGAAACCCCGATCGCCAATCCCAGACGATCAACACCCAAACCGGAAAGCACGCAGCCGATCCCCCAGCCGGTTCCGAAAACGAAGACTTCCATCAAGGCACGCTTCGAACAGAACATCATTGCGTCTGCCAGCGCCGGCACGGTGATCACTGCCAGGGCCACCGGCAAGGCGACGAGCGCCAGGAAGGCATAGAGCAACCAGATGTTTTCCCACTTCCACGGGCTGACATATTTCATGGGCACGTAAAACGTGCCCTGCATGAAACCACCCAGGCAAATCAGGAAGAATCCAACTCCTGCACCCATCTGTTTTTGCTCCCCTCACGGCCGGCTCAAATCCGGCCCAACTTAGGTCAGACTATTCACGATGTCTTACTCGAAGACCCTCACCCACCGCTTCGCGGTTCCCCCTCTCCCCGCTTGCGGGGAGAGGGCTGGGGTGAGGGGAAAGGCGGCCCGGAAAAAATATCATGACGGTCACCCTAACTGAACAGTGTTGGGACCAGGTCAGAGATCTCGCCTCTTGCCGGTTGCTGCAAGGCGATGATACTGGATTTTTGCCGGTGCCTCGTCATGCCAGCTTGAGGACGCCTTTAACATAGTCCTCTCGTGAGAAATCGCTTCCAAATGCCGCCGGAATTTCTTCGAGGCTGTGATAGCGGTGCGTGACGAAAGGAGCAACCTTCATCTGCCCCGCCGCCACCAGTTCCAGGGCCTGGCGATAAGTGGAGGGGCGTCCATCCGCGTCAAAGCCGCCGGAGGCGCCGACGGCTGCGACCAATGCCGGCTCCAGGAACAGGATGGGCCCCAGCAGGCTGACGTCGTCGCCTTTGTGACCGTGGCCATAAAGCAACAGTGTCCCTTGTTTGCGAAGCAGTCCGGGAATCTGGGCGAGGATGGAAGCGTGGCCGCAGGCGTCGATCAGATAGTGAATGCGCTCGCCCGAAGTGTATTCCCGGACGCACTCTACCAGATTCTGCTCCTTCACGTTGATGGGAGTCGCTCCGAAGCTTTCCGCCAGCTTCAAGTTCAGCGGACGCACATCGCTCATCAGGATCGTGCCGTCAAAGTGTTTGACGTTTCGCAGATACTGCAAGAACAGGAGCCCCGCCGGGCCACCGCCGCAAATCAAAACATTACGAATTCGCTCCGGTCCTTCAAACTTGAATCTGGCATGGCTCCGCTCCGCCCGGTCGCTGGCGTGAAGAATGCAACCTACGGGTTCCACCATTGCCGCTTCTTCATCGGCCATTCCATCCGGCAGCTTGATGCAGTTCACCGCCGGCATGGCGATCAACTCAGCCAAAGCGCCGGGCGGGCCGGTGATGCCGTGCTCCTGGTAGAATTCGCACTGGTGTGAATCGCCGGATGCGCAGAACGCGCAAAGGCGCTCGCGCCCCTGGCTGATGCAATTGCGGCCCTGGTCACAGAGCACCGCATCGCCAGGATTCAGACCCCGGGCTTCGCTTCCAACGGTGAGAACAACGCCGCAAAATTCATGGCCCAAAATCTGCGGCTGGACGGCGAGCGGAATGGCGCGGCCTTCACGATCGAAACGGTAGTTTCCGTGGCCGCGGTAGAGGTGGAGGTCTGTTCCGCAAAGTCCCACGGCCTGCACCCGGATCAAAACTTCGTGGGGCGAGACAGCCGGATCCGGCACATTCCGAACGGCTAACTTTTCAACATCCTCAAGAACAAGGGCTTTCATAGTCTTCGATGAGTGGCGGCTTCCCGCCTTCAAGCCAAGCGCCCTGCTATGTGTCGAGATCTTGGGTGGGCAGCGTCCCCTGAAGCTGAAGTGCTTTGAAGATTGCAACGGTTTCCTGAATTCCTGTCTCCAAAGAGGTTCGCGGCACGTCCCGAAGGTCGCGGACCAGGGCGCTATCCCCCAGATCATAGGCTATTGACAACTTTCCACCTTCAGCCTTTACCAGATGGCGCGACGGCGGAAGCAGTTCTCCCAACACCTTCAGGAATTCGCTCACTTCTATCACCGATCCCCGCAATGTATAAACCCGGGCGCCGGACAAGCCGGCGTCGGCGCAGCGCAGGAATATCTCTGCGGTATCCCTGACGTATTGCAAGTCCAATCCGCCCGTAAAGCGAATGGTGTAAGGCCGACCCACCACGGCTGCCTTGATGGCCTTGGTCGGTCCGGAGGTGATTCCCTGGTCTCTGCCCACTCCGTAAACGGCCCACGGACGCAAGCTGCAACTGGAGATTCCATCATTGTCGAAATAGACCCGCGCATTGCCTTCGTTACATTGCTTGAAGACCCCATAATGCGTCGTCGGCTGAAGCGGGGCTCCTTCCTCCACGGTTTCGGACCCGTATAAGTCCTCGGGACCGAAGACCGCTGCCGAGCTCGCATAAACCACGCTTTTCACAAGGTCCCGCCGCCGCTTGGCGGTTTCAAAAACATTCAACGTTCCGAGGACGTTCACTCTCGCCCCCAGCACTGTGTTCGCGGCGCAGGCTGGCACTTGTAACGCCGCAAGGTGAATGATGTGCGTAATGCCGTGGTCGCCGACGGCTTTCTCGACGTCCGTTTTTTGGGTAATGTCACCTTCGATGAAGCTGATTTGGGTCATTTGCGCGGGAGTGAGCAATGCCGTCAAGCGGTGCGATTGTGCGTCCTGGTCAAAAATCCAGGGACGGTCGCCCCGTTCAACCAGATTCTTCACCACCCACGCCCCAATGAAACCCTTTGCTCCCGTTACAAGAAATTTGGATTGCGATGAGATTGGTTGAGGCGAATGAGAACCAACGTTCGTTGATGTTTGATTTGCCATGTCGGAAATTATATGCAATTTCACCACTCTGTCCATAGTGTTCATATCTCGGCGTATTGCAACGGGTCATCGGAGGGGGTTGGTCCGAACGTTACATAATGATTTCCCGCCGTGGCAAATTATTGATTGAATCGAGGGAACACCGCCAAAATCTTCAATCCCCCATACCGTCGTGCAAGGCCTGGCGAGCGGTGGTGGCGCATTTTGCTGTAGCGGCGCTCTATGAGCGCCGAAAACCGTTGGCGATTCTGGGTCGGCGCTCATAGAGCGCCGCTACAGCAACCAAACTGTACCATTACCCGCGGAGTTAAAAAGTTGATTTTCACGCAATTGTTTGGTAGATTATGTGCAGGGAGAAGTTCGATTTTTACTCCCGGAGTCTAAAGGGGCAGCATACCCCAAGGAGCTATCAATGACGTCTCTAGAGATAACACCCACGGCCATCGAAAAAGTCAAAGCGATCATTTCCCAGCAGGAGCCTCATCCCATTGGTCTGCGCGTCTCCGTCGTTGGAGGAGGATGCTCCGGCTTCTCTTATCAGATGAATTTTGAGAGTGAAGCCAATGCTGTCGACAAGGCGTTCGACTTTGACGGCTTGAAAGTCATCGTGGACCAGGCTTCGCTGATGTACTTGAAGGGCACCAAGATTGACTTCGTTGAGAGCCTGGCAGGTTCCGGATTCAAGTTTGAAAATCCAAATGTGAAATCGACCTGCGGCTGCGGTAGCTCTTTTACCGTCTAAGGTTTTTCTCCAGTCCTCCGCATCTTTCCCCGGCGTGACAATTCATGTTGTCCGCCGGGGATTTTTTGTCGAAACACCGGCGGCAAGCCCGGTCTAGATCGAACCGGAGTCGTAGCGCGCACCTTCGCTTTGGATTTTGAAGCAGCGAATCTTTGGAGTCAGAGACCCAGTGAGTTATCTTCCGTCAGTGCCAAAACCAAAAACCGAAGCAGATCAATTTGCTGGACCTTGGATTCTTTCGATTTCCACCCGGGCACGCTGCTCTTCCGGTCCCTCCACTCTCTCAAAATAGCCCAGAGCTTCCTGAAGATAGCCTTCACGCTCATCGATATATCCGATCATCAAGTCCTGGTCGCTCGCCGACTTAAAGTCAACCATTTCCAAGCCCGGAGGAGGCAAGCTGGGACGCAACACGTCCAGGAATCGGGTGTTGATGGGGACGGCGTTATAGGGGAGGGCATTGCCGCGCGGAGTTTCATATTCAAGGTAAGGGGAAAGGTCGGTCGAGGCAAAGTTGGCAGGCAGACCGGAAATTTTGGGCAAATAAGAGAGCGCTCGCTGCATCGATGGACCGTACAACATCAACTCTCCCAGAAGCGACATCATGCTGGGCACATGAATGAAGTCCAGCTCCCGGCGAATCGCCGGCTCCGCATCAAAGCCCTCGATAGCCTGGGCATCACAACGAAGCTTTGAAGACGAAGCAATTAATAGTCCCTGTTCATGGCCCATGAAAAATGCAACATGAGGAAAAACCTGGGCGGCGGTATTCAGGATTACCAGCAGGTCCTGAAGCCGCATGTGATGGACTTGCACCCATTGCTGGAGCACACCTGCGGACGTCAAATGCTGGCGGGTGATCTCGTAAAACTGTTTGTTGTAAAGGTCGGCCTCACCGCTGATCCAGATGGAAGTGATTTCCAGCGTAATGAGGTCATACTGTTGTTTCGAAAGAAGCAGATAATTCCTTCCGTCGGTCATGAAGAGCTTCACGCGAGGGTCACGGTCAAACACCAGCCCGTTGATATCTGGAAACCACCGGCGGGCAGCATCCACCATACTAGGCGCCAGTTCCACCGCGTCGATTTGACGGAAGGGGAACAGTGAAACCACGCGCAAGGTGTTGCCCGTCCCCAGGCCGATGACCAGGGCGCGGTTGAAATTGCGCGCGAATAGCATTGGAGTCAGCGCAAACCGGACCTGCTCCCCCACCTCGCCCGTGTTGTTGCCTTGAAACTTCCCATTCGAGAGGAGGATGCGATTAGGACCAGATTGCACCACGGATGTCAATCCTCCTTGGATGTCCTCGTGGAAATAGTCGACGCGGTCAATGGGCCAGCCCTGGTCAAAATACACATAAGAACCTCGCGAAAGCTTCTTAGGGTCCCACGTTCCGTGACCCGCCCAGAGCAGCGCCAACAGGCAGACTGAACCCGCTGCCACCGCCCATTTCCTGGCTTGGCTGATGGGAAGCATCGTCAGCATAAAGACCGTAGCTAAAACGATGTTGCTCGCGGCTGCCCCACAGAGGCTGGAAAGCGATCCAAAGCGCGAAATGAAGAAGAAGCCAGTTACCACTGAACCGGCAATTGCGCCTAGCGTATTCGCGGAGTAAATGCCGCCCACGCTCGACCCGACTTTCTTTGCCGGGCCGCTGGCCAGATTCAATAGGAGCGGGAAACTGATCCCGAGGAGCAACACCGGAACAATCAATATGAAAAAGGTGCAGAAGAAGCGTAGGATCTCTCCTCCCACAAAATAGGCGCTCTGGAAATGCGTCAGCCAGGTGATCCGGTTGGAAATCACGGCGGCCAGAAAAGCGCCTTCCACAACCAATTCAGCGATCCGTTTCCAGGGAAGACTTTGAGCAAGAAATTCGGAAAAGGTTTTGTACGCCACGTAAGCGGCTCTGGGCGTTACGCAGATGGCGACAGCAACGAAGTCAATCTGCAAGGAGTTGCGAAGCCCCTGGGCAAATACGTCCGGGATAAAGTTCCATATCGGAATGGAAATGAAAATCACCAGTCCCGCAAAAAACTGCGAGAGCGCAAGCGCCGGTACCCACAAATCCGGACGGCGCAAGCGGTGGGCCACAAAGTGAGCTCCCAAAGCCAGCCCAATCAGGAAGGTGAATAGCATGGACCCGAAGGCATAAACGGTGTTGCCCACCATGAAGGCCAGGATATGGGTCCAGATGACCTGGTAAGCCAGGCTTGTGGCCCCCGTCAAAAAGGCAGCCGCCGGGAGTAAAAGAACCGGGAATCTTAGATGGTGACCAGATTCGGTTACTGTCTCCCTGGATTCTGCGATAGCCTGGGGATTGAGGATGCTCCTTCGGCCCGCGCGCCGAAAGGGCGACGAAGCAAAATATCGAGAAGTTAATCGCACAAGCAATTCCCAGAGTGCTCAAGACTCCCCATTTCGGCATGAAAAAGTAAGTGGATGCCAGCGTTCCGGCCGCAGCTCCCCACGTGTTCACCGCGTAGAGCCGGTCAATGTCGCCGAGAAAGTCTTGCTGGTGGGCGCTGAGGTACCGCGCCAGAACCGGCAGCGTGCCCCCCATAAGCGCGGCAGGAGCGGCGATCACCGCAGCAGCCAAAAAGAAACGGACCGCCAGGAGTCCGCCCGGCCCAAAATGAAATGCATGATAAGCGCCCACGTAAATCCGAGTCGTGAGGGAAAATAGGCGCGGGATAAAAATTCCGTAAACGCCCACCATCAACTCAAGAGTTCCGTAAATCCACAGACTGGGGCGCCGCGCGTCCACCCAATTCCCGAAAACATAGGCGCCCAGCGCCAGCCCTCCGAGAAATGCCGCCAGCACCGTGCTCACGGCCTGCGCCGTGTTGCCGAAGCTGTAGGTTAAGAGCCGCGTGAAGATGGTCTCAAACACCAGGCTGGAAGCGCCTGAAAAGAGAAAAAGGAAGGGAAGCGAACGCAAGAGTCGTTGCTCTATTGGAATTGGAGATACGTGATGCTCTGAAATCATCGCCATATTACTTGACCGGTATTATATTAGCAGTACTATTTGATTGAAGCATGAAATAACGCGTTGGGGCGAGCTGCCGTGCTCCGCTTCCGCGTTTTCGACGCTTCGCTTATACTGCTAATTCACTCATGCGAATTGCTCTTGCCCAGATCAATACCACGGTTGGTGATTTTCCAGGGAACGTCGAGCGCATCGTCAGGTTTGCTGCTCGGGCGCATTCACGGGCCGCAGACCTCGTCATCTTTCCGGAGCTGGCGCTTTGCGGTTATCCTCCGCGCGACCTGGTGGAAAAGCCCAGCTTTGTTGCGCGTTGCGAGTCTGAGCTCTTGCGATTGGCCCGGCTTCTTCCGCCCATCCCGGCGCTGGTCGGTTACGTTCGCCGTTCCCATGCCGAGCAGGGCAAGCCCGTCGCGGATGCTGCCGCGCTCCTTCATCGGGGCAAAGTGCAAGTGGATTACGCAAAGATGCTGCTGGCCTTCTACGACGTCTTTGACGAGTCTCGCTACTTCGAGCCAGGCAGCACCACCGCTCTTTACCCGCTGCAGGATTCGTGCCTGGGCATCACCATCTGTGAGGACGTCTGGAACGATAAGAACTTCTGGAAAAAGCAGCTCTACCCGCGCGACCCCGTGGAGGAAACCGTGCAGGCTGGGGCGAACGTCCTGCTCAATATTGCTTCTTCTCCCTATTCCACGGAAAAGATGAATCTACGCCAGGATATGTTGCGCGCCATCGCCCTGGAAAGGCACGTCCCCATCGCTTATGTGAATCAGGTGGGCGGCAATGACAGCCTTATTTTTGACGGTTCAAGCCTGGCTTTCAATGCCAGGGGTGAGCTTGCAGCGCGGGCAAAGGCCTTCGAGGAAGACCTGGTTATTTTCGATACGGCGGATGGCGCGGGCGAAATCCATCCAGCCCCGGCGGACGAAATCGAAGCGGTCTATGGGGCGCTGATGCTCGGCACGCGCGATTATGTGGCCAAGTGTGGATTCCGCAAGGTGATCGTGGGCTTGAGTGGAGGCATCGATTCTTCGGTGGTGGCCACTATCGCCACTGACGCCCTGGGCGCGGAAAACGTACTTGGCGTGAGCATGCCCGGGCCGTACTCTTCGCCGGGCAGCATATGTGACGCCGAAGCCTTGGCGCGCAATCTGCATATCGATTTTCGCGTTATTCCCGTCACTTCCATCTTTGAGGATTACTGCCGGTCGCTCGACCCGGCTTTTCAAAATCTGCCGCGCGACGTGACGGAAGAGAATATTCAGGCGCGCATTCGCGGCAATATTCTGATGGCGCTATCCAATAAGTTTGGATCTCTGGTGCTGAGCACCGGCAATAAGTCAGAGTTGGCCGTGGGCTATTGCACTCTTTACGGCGATATGGCTGGCGGCTTGGCGATGATCGCCGATGTTCCCAAGACCATGGTTTATGACCTGGCGCGATACGCCAACGCCCGCTGCGGGGGCAGGGAACGAATCCCCCATGCCTGCCTCCAGAAGCCGCCCTCCGCCGAGCTTCGCCCCAACCAGACGGACCAGGACACGCTCCCGCCCTACGAAACTCTGGACAAGATTCTCCGCGCCTACATCGAAGAGAATCTTTCTCCCGCCGAGATCGTTGAGAAGTTTTCTCTTGAACCGCGCTTGGTGAACGATACCATCCGCCGCGTCAATACCGCCGAGTACAAGCGCCAGCAGGCAGCTCCCGCTCTAAAAGTCACTGCCAAAGCCTTCGGCATCGGTCGCCGCCTTCCCATTGCCAACAAGTTTCCCGGCTAACGGCGTTTGCTTCAGCCGATGGCTATCCGCGACGGTCAATCGGTCTTTGATTGACCCCGGGATTGTCTTGCCCCGAAAAGCCCGCAAACAGGAAGGCAATGTCCGCAACGACGGCAGTGTCCAGGATTTGGGTGGACGACGTTGCGCCCTCTGCGCGGGTTGATCTTCTCTCATTACAGCCTGATGATAGATTGCGAGGTTACATGGAAGTCCCTGCTGCCAGCGCCACCGAATCAGCATCCTCTACTTTCTGGTCATCCGTTCGCGAAGCCGTTCGCGGCTCGCACCGGGACTTTACCTCCGGCAGCCTGAACCGCGCCATTCTTCTGCTGGCGATTCCCATGGTGCTGGAGATGGTGCTGGAATCGCTCTTTGCTGTAGTTGATGTTTTCTGGGTGGCGCGTCTCGGTTCGGACGCCATCGCCACGGTTGGTTTGACGGAGTCGATGGTGAGTCTGGTGGTAGCCATTGCCATGGGACTTGGCCTTTCCACCACGGCGATGGTGTCGCGCAGAATCGGTGAGAAGGACCCGGAGGCCGCGGCGGTGGCGGGCGTGCAAGCCATCTTCCTGGGGATCATGCTTTCGGTTGCCATCGGTCTGCCTTGTTTTCTTCTGGCGCCCCGGTTGCTTCAGCTCATGGGCGCATCACCGGCCATTGTCGCCCTGGGTTCGAACTACACGCGCATTTATTTGGGCGGCAGCGGCGTGCTGCTGATGTTGTTCCTGAACAACGCCATCTTCCGGGGCGCGGGTGATGCGGCCATTGCCATGCGGCTGCTGTGGGTGTCAAACCTCATCAACCTGGTGCTCGATCCGTGCTTGATCTTCGGACTTGGCCCGTTTCCTAAATTGGGCGTGACCGGCGCGGCGCTGGCAACCTTCACGGGGCGCGGCATCGGCGTGCTCTACCAGTTTTACCGGCTGCTTAAAGGCACGGAGCGAATCCGGGTGCTCGTCCGCCAAGTCCGCCTGGACACTGGAGTGATGATTCGCCTCCTCCGTGTTTCCGTCACCGGCGTTCTTCAGTTTGGCATCGCCCATGTGAGCTGGATCGGATTGGTGCGGATCATCAGCCTGTTCGGCAGCGCCGCCATTGCCGGGTATACTGTGGCCATTCGTATTGTCATCTTTGCGATCCTGCCCTCTTGGGGCTTGAGCAATGCTGCCGCCACGCTGGTGGGCCAGAACCTGGGCGCCCGCCAGCCGGAGCGGGCGGAGAAATCCGTGTGGCTTACCGGCCTTTACAACGTGATCTTCCTTGGCAGCATCGGGGTTCTGTTCATCTTGCTGGCCGAGCCGATCATCCGGCTGTTCACGCGCGACCCCGCCGTGGTTCCCCTCGCCGCTTCCTGTTTGCGCATCCTGAGCTACGGCAATATCGCCTACGCCTTCGGCATGGTCATGCTCCAGGCTTTCAACGGCGCCGGTGACACCCGCACTCCAACCATTGTGAATTTCTTCGGCTACTGGCTGGTGGAGATTCCGGTGGCATACGTGCTGGCCGTCCCCGTTGGCCTGCACTCGAAAGGCGCATTCCTCTCCATCCTGATCGCGGAATCGGCAATAGCCGCCGTAAGCGCCGTGCTGTTCCGCCGCGGCCGGTGGAAAATGCAACGGATCTGAACCATACCTGGAGCGCCCTTCGCAGTGATGACCATTGGCCCGGGTGGAGCAGGCCCCTATGGGTTTCGCATGGACGGAAGAACCCGAGGGCCTTTGCTAAACTCCACCGTCCTTGTCATTCCCGCGAAGGTTGGTAGCGACAGCCAGCGCTTTTCCGTCCGTAGCCAGCATCGCGATGCGTGAACTCAAGACTACGCCCGGCGTCCGGCGCTGGCTCAAACCGAATGAAGCCGAATTCGAGTCTTGCCCAAAGTCGCGGCATCCAAGTAGACTGAAAAATCCCTAAGGAGTGTCCACCCGGATGAAGCGATTCGCATTTTTGCTGCTCGGATTGACGGTAACGGTCCCATATGGCTTTAGCCAGATTGTCGGGCTGACTCATGGCCAACCACCCCATTTGCCGGCGCCTTACATCAAGCCGATTGTCGCCAACCCACCCCAGGTTTCACCGGTGCCGGGATTCAAGCCGCAAGCGCCCGCCGGCTTTACGGTTTCGCTCTTTGCGAGCGGGTTCACGGAACCTCGCTGGCTTGCCCGCGCGCCCAACGGCGACGTTTTTGTCTCGGACACATCTGCGGGCAAGGTCTACGTCCTGGGTGACCCTGGTCACGGCACGCCTTCCAATTCTCGCGTGACGTTCGCCGAGGGTTTGAAAGAGCCTTTTGGCATCGCCTTCCAGGAGGACTACGTTTACATTGCCGAAAACAATGAATTGGCTCGTTTCCGCTACGATCCCAAAACCTCCAAGCGCGCCGGCGGTCGTGAGCACGTATTGGACCTGCCGAGCGGTGGCATGCACTTCACCCGCACTGTGGAATTCAGCAAAGATGGCAGCAAGATGTACGTGGCGGTCGGCTCACCGAGCAATGTAACCCCCGCCAAAGATCCCCGGCGCGCCGCCATCCTGGTGGCGAACCCCGATGGCAAGGACGAATCCATCTATGCCAGCGGCCTGCGCAATGCCGCAGGTATCGCGGTCGATCCGCAAAGTGGACAACTGTGGGCCTCAGTCAATGAGCGTGATTTGTTGGGCGATAACCTTCCCCCCGATTACTTCACTCATGTCGTGCAAGGCGGATTCTACGGCTGGCCTTACAGCTACATCGGCAAGAATGTGGACGTGCGGGCCAAGCCGCCGCGCCCGGACCTGGTGGCCAAGGCGATTGTCCCGGATGTGCTGCTCGGCCCGCACGTGGCGCCGCTCGAATTTGCCTTCTACACCGGTCATCAGTTCCCACAGAAATATTGGAACGGAGTCTTCCTCACCGAACATGGCTCCTGGAATCGCAGCATTTACAATGGTTACTGCGTGGTGTTTATCCCCTTCAAGGATGGCCAGCCGCAAGCGGGACCTTCGGTGTTCCTCAACGGCTTTGACCCCGATCTCAGTGGCAAGACGGTGGACGGCCGGCCCGTGGGCGTGGCCGTCGCCAAAGATGGGTCACTGCTGGTATCGGATGATGGCGGGAGGGACATCTGGCGAGTCTCCAAATCGCAATGAGTGATGTTGCGCGTAGCAAATGCCCTGGTTCTTCGGAGGGCGGGATGGCAACCTCGCCGCGGCGCTGCGCCTCGCCGGCCGCTGAAGCTGCGAATAAGAACATCCGCCTCTCGCCAAGATGCCGGGGAGCGCAGAGCGCGATTCGCGGCTCTTCCGGTTCGACTCTCTCATCCCAGAAAAAGGCTCGTTCGTTTCAGCTTCTGGTATCGGTCTCTTCCCTTTGCGCCCTGCTGCTTTTTGCAGCAGACGGTTTTGGGCGCGTCAAATTGCCGCACACCTCCATCCACCCGATGGTATTGCAGAATGGCTTGCGCGTATTGATGGTGGAAGATCATCAAGCGCCGGTGGTGAATACCGAGGTTTGGTATTACGTCGGCTCCAAGGATGAGAAGCCTGGCCGGACCGGGTTCGCCCATCTCTTCGAGCACTTGATGTTCGATGGGACCAGGAATCTTGGCCCCGATGAATTTTCGAGCTACATCGTGCGCTCCGGCGGCACCGACAATGCCTACACCACCGAAGATGCCACCGTTTTCTGGGAAACCTTTCCCAGCACGGAACTGCCGGTGGCGTTGTGGCTGGAAGCGGACCGCATGCGCAACCTTGACATCAGCGACTCCACTTTTAAGAACGAGCGCAAGGTGGTGGAAGAGGAGCGCCGGCAGCGATTCGATAATCAACCCTACGGGTCGGTCATCGAAACGTTATACGCCCACGCCTTCACCGTTCATCCTTATCAGCACATGACCATCGGCAGCATGGACGATCTGGACCATGCAAAATTGGATGAAGTGCGGGACTTCTATGACACTTATTATGTGCCGGACAACGCCACGCTCGTCATCATCGGGGATTTTGACACGGCGCAGTCCGAGCAATGGGTGAAGCAGTATTTCGGACCGGTTCCGAACACCGGCCGCCCCATCTCCCGCGATTACCCGGTTGAGCCCCCCCAAACCGCCGCACACAAAATCAAGCTAAACCTGGATGTGGCGTTGCCCGCAGTGGTCGAGGGCTTTCACATGCCGGCCGACGGCACGCCGGACGCTTACCCGCTGCGCCTTGCCTCCAAAATACTGGGCGATGGAGACAGCTCCTGGATCAATCGCCTCCTGGTTTACAAGACGCAAATCGCGCTGGAAGCGGACAGCTCCGGGAATTTCACGGAAGATCCTAACCTCTTTTTCGTCCTCGCCGTACTCAATTCCGGGCACACTCCCGCCCAGGCCGAAGCCCTGATGGATGGCCTGCTCAGCCGCTTGAAGAACCAGCCGGTTCCCGCGAAGGATCTCGACCGCGCCAAAAATCAAATCCTGCGGGACTTCATCCTGAGCCGCCAAGGAGTGCAAAACCGCGCCGATGAGCTGGGGTATGACGCCGTTATCCTGAAGAATCCAGACCTTATCAACACTGAGCTTGCCCGGTTCCTGGCGGTTACCGCGGAGGACATTCAACGCGTCGCGCAGAAGTATTTTGTCGCCTCGAACCTTACAGAGATTGAAGTCTATCCCGCTAAAACGAAGTAGCGGGAAATTTGGGCATGACGGGATGAAGCCAGTTGGCAGGATTCGGGAGGGCCAACGCGTTTCCCGCTGCTACGCTTGCCGGACCAACACGGGCCTTCGATTCTCTTTGCCACTTCGACGGTGAACGCCACGCGCCTGCTTTGCTCGTGCCGTTTCCATCTCGCGACTTGGGGCGGCAGTGGCCCTCTTGGACGATGATCGTCGTCTCACCACTTCACCCACAATCAGAATCTTAGGCGAAGCCAACGGCGGAGCGTCAGACAATTTATCCAGGGATGTCGGGTAAGTTTGGCTGGCTCCGGTGGATGCGCCGGAAACGAGCAAGCATGGCAAGTTGTGGTTCAGCCCGGCCTCATAGAGTTCGGCCCGGAGCTTTGCGTAATCCGTACCCGGCATGTAGACCACGACGGTAGCGGCTTGTGTGCCCGTGTTTTTGGATTCAAGACGCGGCCAATCGTTCCGCAGCTTGTCCGCGCCCGGATGGCCTGATAGGAATACCAGCGATGATGCCGCCCGGCGGTCCGTGAGGGAGATACCCGCCGAAGCCGCGGCGCAGGATGCAGCCGTCACTCCGGGCACAATCTCATATTCAATTCCAGCCGCTGCCAGCGCATCGATTTCTTCGCCCGCCCGCCCAAAAATCAGCGGATCGCCTCCCTTCAAGCGGACCACGGTCAATCCCCGGCGCGCATAGTCCACCATGAGCGCGTGAATCTTCTCCTGGGTCACGCGCTTTTTTCCGCAGCGCTTGCCAACGTTCGAGACCAAGGCGCCGGGGGCCACGAGCTTTACGATCGCCGCTGGAACCAGATCGTCGTGCAGCACCACGTCAGCTTCGCGCAGGATGCGCACGGCTTTCACGGTGAGCATCTCCGGATCGCCCGGTCCAGCACCCACCAAATAGACTTTGCCGCTCATTCCTGATCTTCTCCATTCTCTGCGACGCGAAGGCGGCACACGAACTCTTCATAACTTTTCCGGCTGGCCAAGGCGTGCAGCCATTGGCACCGCAGTTCTCGATCCATCTCGATCGCAAAGAGCTGCTGCCGCTCCCGGCCCAGTTCATCCAACCATCTCTCATATTCCCCACCGTATGTGTTCTCCATCTCCTGCCGCAAACGCTGCGCCAGAGCCGGGCTTTTTCCGTCCGTGGAAATGGCGATTTGCAGTGCTCCCCTCCGCACCACGGAACCGTAATAGAAATCGCAATGCGGAGGATCATCCACGGCATTGACGAGGATGTTTCGCCGCCGCGCTTCCTGGAAAACCTGCTGATTCACTTCCGTCACGGAGGTTGCAGCGACGGCAAGAAAAGCGCCATCCAGATCAGCGGGCACGAAAGGTCGGGCCTCCCATCGAATTTCCCCGGCCTCAGCCCACGCCCGCACAGCGCCGCCCGCCCGTGGCGCAACCACCGTGACCTTGGCGCCTGAAGCGAGCAGACTCGCGATTTTCGGTTGGGCCACGGCGCCCGCCCCAATCACCAGGCACGCCCGCCCTTCGAGCCTCAAAAAAATGGGGAACAAGGCCGCAGCTTCGGGCTTTGCATTTTGGGGCAGGGAAGTGTTTGCAGCGATAGTGGTCACGGGCCCGGTCGAAACCGATTTCATTGGCTTCCTCCGGTCACGGTCGTCAACTCCGGTCTAAGACTTGGAGTGCGCTGCTTCGCATGGAGGCCACATTCGGTTTTTTCAAAGCCCGGCCAGCGTCCCGCCCGCGAACTTTCGCCTGGTTGGACGGCGCGGGTGCAATGCGTGCAGCCAATGCTCGCGTAGCCGAGATTGTAAAGGCGGTTGGTGGGAATGTGATGTGCCTTAAGATATGACCAGACTTGTTCCGAATTCCAATCGGCCAACGGATTGAGCTTCATCAACCCAAACTTTGCATCCCACCCGATTTTCGGCGTTTCGGCACGGTCCGGAGTCTGATCGCGCCGGATGGCGGCTATCCAGGCGTCCAGTCCCTTCAACTTTTCCCGAAGTGGCCGGACCTTGCGCAGCTCGCAGCAACGGTCCGGATTGCGAGACCACAAGGCATCGCCATAAGCGCGCGCTTGCGCCGCCGCGTCCAGCTCGGGATGGCAGCGTTCCACCCGGATTCCATAACGGCGTTCCACCTCATCGATCAGCTCATAAGTCTCAGGAAAGAAAAACCCGGTGTCCAATGTAAAGATGCGGAAGTTCGCGCGCACCCGGGAGGCAAGGTCGATCAGCGCCATGCCCTCCGCGCCGAATGCCGAAGCCAGGGCGATGCGGGGCCCGAATTGTTCGAATCCCCAGCGGAGCACGTCCTCCGCGCTCCACTTTTCTGTGTCAACACATGGTAATTGCATCTCTGGAGCGAATGCGATTGTCATTATTCTCCTCACCGCCTGAACCGGAATGGCCCTGCTGCGCTGCAAGCCCCGCCACGGCTCAGGCCCAACCGGTGTCAACTTCAATGCCCGCCCGGCAGTGGTATATTTTCGGTGCTGTAGCGGCGGTCTCTGACCGCCGAAACCTATTGAAAAATAAAATTCGGCGGTCAGAGACCGCCGCTACAGCAAACTGACCCACTACATCCTGTCTTCATCCTTCCACCCCATGCGGCACGGGCCCAGGCGATGGATCGCGCAGCACTGCCGCCACCATTTCCCCCGCCAGGAAAGTTCGAATTTCCTCGTCGTGGTGCCGGGCGAAGAATTCTCGCAGATTCTCTCCCGGCATCCGCAGTTGCCGGTAGATGCCCAGCACCCTTTCCAGAGCATCCGGCACTTCGCGTGCCGCGCAGCGGTAGCCAACCGGCCGCGTGAACAATGGATGCTTTCCCACGCCGCCCCCCACGCTGAAGTAATAGGCGTCGATCAGTTGGCCGTCCACTTTCATTCTCTTGCCTTCCAGTCCGACGTCGGCGATGGAGTGCTGGCCGCAGCCATTGGGGCATCCAGTGATGTTGAGCTTGAGTTGTTCGTGGAAATCCGGCATCCGGTCTTCCATCTCTTCCACCAGCCAGCGCGCAAAACCTTTGGTTTCGGTAATTGCCAGCTTGCAGAACTCTGTGCCCGTGCAAGCCACTGCCCCCCGCCAGAACGGAGAGCCGCCGGTGCGCAAGCCCACGGCATTGAGCTTCGCCGCCACCATGCCGGACTTCAACTCCGGCACGTTCACCAACAACAGGTTCTGCATCCCCGTGGTGCGCAGCTCGCCGCTTCCATACTCTTCAGCCAAATCAGCCGTAGTTCGCATCTGCGCCGGATTCATTCGGCCGCGCAGCACCGACGCGCCCACATAACATTGTCCTGGTTGCCTCTGCCGGTGAATGCCGGCGTGATCGCGGTAGACATCCTCCGGCGCGCGCTCCGGCTCGGCCGGGTCAAGCTGAAACCCCAACCGCCGCTCCAGTTCAGCCAGGAAGCTCTCCGCCGTCCAGCCGTAGCGCAGGAACAGATATTTCAGCCGCGCCCTTTCACGGTTTTCGCGCAGGACATTGCTATCCCGAAAGATTTCCCCCACCGCCCGCACCACCGGGAGCGCCTGGTCCCAATGCACGAAGGCGTTCAAACGCACGGCAAAATGAGGTTCGGTGGAAAGCCCCCCGCCCACCCGCAACGAGAAGCCAATTTCGCGCTGGCCATTGCGTGTGCGCGCCGTGGCCGTCAAGCCCACATCGTTGATTTCCGGGTAGGAACACCAGACGGGGCAACCCGTGATGCACACTTTGAACTTGCGGGGCAAATTGTAATAGTCAGCATTGCCCACCAGCATTTCGGTGGCGGCGAGTGCCAGCGGCGAAGTATCGCAAATCTCTTCGGCGTCATAACCGGCAAGCGGGCAGCCGGTGATGTTGCGCGTGTCGTCGCCGCAAGCGCCCTGGGTGGTCAGTCCGGCGCTCCACAAGGTGTCCAGCAGGTCGGGCAGCGACTCAATGGTGATCCAGTGAAGTTGCACGTTCTGCCGCACGGTGATGTCGGCCACGCCGCGCGCGTGGCGCTCCGCCACATCGGCAATGGCGCGAAGCTGGTGGGAACGAACGAGGCCGTTGGTCACCCGAATCCTCACCATGAAGCATGGAACCGAATTTCCCTGTCCCGCTTTGCCGCCGAGCGCCCCCCGGCCATCACCTTGCGTATAGACTCCCCACCAGCGCAAGTACGTGCCAAGCCAGTCTGCGGGAATGGACTCAAATCCATTTCGCGCAAACGCCCGGATTTCTTCCAGGCACTCCCACGGGTTCTTTTCCCGTTTCAATCGCTCCGCCTGTTGCGCCTTCGTTTCAGTCGGTGTGTTTTGTTGCGTAGTTGTGATCATATTTTTGTCCCAAAAAACAAAAAGCCCGCAAACCAGATTTTTCTGGCTCGCGGGCTTGTTATTGAGTCCTGTTTTTATGATGAAGCTAAGTCAAGGACCTCCCGGCGCCAGAAGATGGACACGTACAACACATTGTGCAGCAACACATCATCTGGCGATGGAAACTCAAGTTAAGAAATCCTCCGAAGATGGGCAAATCTCATTGTGAATCTTCCCGCAGGACGACCCACACTGGAGAATGCGCCCGGCGCAGATTTTTGTCCAATAACAATGTTTTATCGGCGCCATAGAAGTTACGGATATGTCTATTTCGAGAACGGCCATGTGCCAGCCCGGAAAGTGCAGGGCTGCCAGTTCAAAGCGAAACAGGGAAGTCGCGCCGCTTTGTGCAACCCCGCGCCATACATCTTTATTCCTATCGTCTCCACTTTGGTGTAACCTGTCGGGCAACTCATTTTGACACGCGGATTGCGGTGCCTTGCGAGCAATGAACGATCAATACCCAAACGATCCTATAAGGAGAGAATTTTATGCAGCGTTTGAATTTTGTGTGCCATTCCCACATTTGGGAAAGGGCGCAGGCGGGTTTTTTCACGTTGATGGCTCTTGGTGTGATGATTCTTGCATCCACTCCTTCCTCTGCGGCTGCGGATAATCCTCCTGCAAGCGTCGAGGCCCGCAACGTCCAGATCGTCCATTTCTTCAGCAAGGCATTGAATCAGGATCGCGCCTTCAACTTGATCCTGCCGCTGGATTATGAGCATTCCACCAGCCGTTATCCTGTGCTCTACCTGTTGCACGGCTATACCGGCAACAATACGGATTGGACGCTTTTGACGAACCTTTCTGCTTATGCCGCGCGCTATCCGCTGATCATTGTCATGCCGGACGGCTCCAACGGTTGGTACGTAAACAGCCCCAGCGACCCCCAGCAAAAGTTTGAGGACCAGATCATCAAGGACCTCATCCCTTACGTTGAAAGCCATTACCGCACCATTCCGCTGCGGCGCGCGCGAGCCATTGCGGGCCTTTCCATGGGCGGTTATGGCGCCATGTTCCTGGGACTGAAGCACTATCAAATGTTCACCGCCGTTGCCAGCCTCAGTGGTGCGGTGGGCGCTGCGCACGGCCTGCTTCCGCCTCCGGGCCCCAAAGCAACCCAGAAAGACCGCGATAATTTTAAGGAAATCATGACGCATTTCGGCACGCCCGGCACGGAAGCGGCCAAAGAGCGCGATCCTTTCGATCTGGTCACCAAAATTCCCATTCAGGATATGCCCATGCTTTACATCGCCGAGGGCGGGGAAGATTTCCTGATCCGCGAGAACCGGGAGTTTGTGACGTCCCTTGCCAATCTCAAAATCCCTTATGAGTACCGTGAGGTTTCGCCGCGCGTCCACTCCTGGGATTTCTGGGATGAGCAGATTCAAGTCTTTCTTCAGAAGCTCGCGCACCTTCAGGGCTTCGAATCCCACGAAATGGGACGAGCCATGTTTTTGCCGCCCATGATGAGGCCGCGGTAATCCTCATGAAGCGGCAGCAATACACGACGACACAAGTCGGCGGCGGCATTCGCTGTAGCGCCGCTCTATGAGCGGCGAAATGCGCTAGAATCAAGGAGAATCGAGGTTTACCACCATGAGCCGAGTGAGGATTAAAGTTCAGGATGAACAGATTGGAGATTTTTGCCGCCGCCACCACATCAGCCGGCTGGCGTTGTTCGGCTCTGTCTTGCGGGACGATTTCACCCCTGCCAGCGACATCGATGTTCTTGTTGAGTTCGAGCCAGGCCACACGCCGGGCCTGGATTTCTTCGCGATGGAAGCAGAGCTTTCGGAAATTCTGGGGCGTAGCGTGGACCTGAACACTCCCGGGTTTTTGAGCTCTGCTATCCGCAACCATGCACTCGCCGAAGCGGAGGTCCACTATGTCTCGCCGTGATCCGGCGGCGCCCCTGCGCCACATGCTCGATCACGCGAATGAAGCTGTCGCCATGATTGAGGGCAAGGGTAGAGAGGATGTGGACCGCGATCGCCAACCAGTCCTTGACCCGGCCTTGGGTAGTGGAGCAGTTTGCTGTAGCGGCGGTCTCTGACCGCCGGAAACTTTTGAAAGTAAAACTCGGCGGTCAGAGACCGCCGCTACAACAGGGAAAATGTATCACTACCCGGACTTGACGCTGGCGCATTGAAACCGGTTAACGCGAGGTATTCTGGGAACATGCACCTTTGGAGCCGTTTCTGGCGCAAGCCATTCCGCCCTGCAATTCAGCCAACGGCATCATTCCTCCGCTGCGCAGTGATGCCGTTTGTAATCCTCGCCGCCATTCTCCTGTCACTCTCTTCATCTGCCTTCAGCCGCGACCTGCCGCCCACGGCCCCGCCGCCCAAGCCCGTGGTGCTGCCATTGCCTGCCTTGCGGGCCCTGGCCAACGGCCTGCAAGTGGTGATCTTCGAGCGCCACACGCTGCCCCTGGTCACGCTTCGCCTGGTGGTGAAGTCCGGCGCCGAGGCAGACCCGCCGGACTTGCCGGGTGAGGCGCAATTTGTGGCTTCACTCCTGGATGAGGGCACGGCCACCCGCAGCTCCCCGCAGATAGCCGCCGCCATTGATGACGTGGGCGGCTTGATGGACACGGGCGCCGATTGGGACCAGTCTTACGGCACCGTAACCGTCCTCACCCATCACTTGAACCTTGCCTTCGATCTGCTTTCGGACATCATCATCCATCCCGCCTTCCGCCCTGATGATGTTGAGCGTATCCGCAAGCAGACCATCTCCGCTCTGAAGATTCTGAAGAACGATCCCAGCTATCTCGCCGATACCATCTTCAATAAAGTTACACTGGCTGGTACGCCTTACAGCCACCCGCAAGATGGCGGCATTGATGCCGTAAGGAGAATATCGGTCACGGACCTTCACCGGTTTCACGACCGCACCTATCAGCCGTCAAATTCGATCCTGGCCGTGGTGGGAGACGTCTCACCAAGCCAAGCCATGAAGCTCGCGGGAAAATATTTCGGAAGCTGGCAGGGAAGTGGTGTGCCGCCGCCGGCCGTTCTCCATCCGCCGCGCGTCCAGAGCCGCCGCCAGATCGTGGTGATTGACAAGCCCGACGCCGTACAGACGGAAATCCGCATTGGCAACGCCGCCATCGCGCGCGACAACCCGGACTACCTGGCGCTGAACATTGCCAATCAAATTCTGGGCGGCCCGGCCAATAACCGCCTGTTTGACGCGCTGCGCAGCCGTCACGGTCTTGCCTACGGCGCGTCCAGCGACCTCACGTGCTACGTGGCGGCGGGCAAGTGGGAGGCAAAGACATCCACCCGCACGTCAGGAACCTTGCAAAGCATTCAACTGATCCTTGACCAGATGAAGCGCCTGCGCAAGCACGCGATTAACGACTTTGAACTGGAGAGCGCCCAGAGCTATCTGGTGGGCCACATGGCCCTGCAGTTCGAGACATCGGATGACGTTGCCAGTCACGAGCTTACTTTGTTGATTGACCATCTGCCACTCGATTATTGGAACCAGTTTCCCGGCAACATCAATGCGCTCACACCCCAAGAGATCGCCGGTGCCACCCGCCGGTATCTGGATCCGCGCGCCGCGGTGATCGTGCTGGTGGGCAACGCGGTTTCCTTCAAGCATAACTTGAATAAATTTGGGGATGTTCATGTAATTCCGATAGATCGAGTCAGCTTAGCGTCAACCTATTTTGGGATTCCGGACTCAGAATCGGTCGGACGGTAACCATTGTCGCCGCGTCGACAGCGGAGCGCGAGGGTGACAAAGCGTGGCGCGCAGCGCCGGGTGAGGGGGTGCGAGAATACGTGAGCGAACTTACGAAACGCTGCACTTAGCGCCCGAGTTCACCGCAACCGTCGTTTATGGATGGACGCTAAACCTTTCCTCTTGTTACAATTTTTGAGCATTGAGTCAACAACTTGGGTTACAAGGACCGGCAGGCATCCAAATTATCAGCAAGGGAGTGTGACCGATGAAGCGTAGCATAGCCACCGTGGCGGCGGTTTTGAGCCTGGCGCTGATCGCCGTTTGCGCGCAAGCCAAACAAAAAGAGCAAAAATCGGGACCGCTGACCGGCACCTGGGAGTGTACGGCTCACGGCGGACCCCAGGGCGACATGAGCTTTACCCTGTCACTGGAGCAGACCAAGAGCACCGTCACCGGCGACGTCACTTCTCCTCTGGGTGACACGGAAATCAGCAGCGGCAACTACAAGAAAAAGACCCTGGAGATTCACATCGACAGCCCCGAAGAGAACTACACGCTGACCGCCAAATATGCTCACGGCAAGCTGCAAGGCCAGTGGAAATCCGACGGCGGGCAGGGCGGCGCGTGGGAAGCCCACCGGTCCAACAAGACCGCGGACCAGTAACCGGACTAGCACCTTGGGCAGGGTGGAACTGCTTGCGCGGCCTCGCCGCAACCACGCAATTTAGAAGGGGATATCTCGTAGGGGCGACCCTTGGGGTCGCCCACGGGCGGGCACAAGGCCCGCCCCTACAGCGCGCGGGAATCAGGCTCTCATGGGACAGGTGGCTAAGTACCACCATTCGCAATTACAGTAACGTATTCTTGCAACGTTCTTCAACAGCCCCTCACCCCCAGCCCCTCTCCCCGCAAGCGGGGAGAGGGTGGCACGCAGTGCCGGGTGAGGGGGTGCGAGAATACGTGAGCGAACTTACGAAACGCTGCATTAAGTGAACAGCATCGGGTTTTGCCAATCTTCTTCAATTCAATAAGGGGACAATATCTTGAAAAACATTTCCCGAAGGCAATTTGTGGGACACGCCGCAGCCGGCCTTGCTGCCCTGAGCGGAGCCAGCACGGTGGCGGAAGCTCAGCTTGTGTACCGCCACTCCGATTGGAAAGCGCCGGAGTTTGACCGTCTGCTGAAGTCACCGGCTCAAGCCAGGCAGGTCTTTGACGTCTCAGCCATCGGCGGCGGAAAGTTTCTCAATAACATTAAGAACTCGCTGAACGGCCTGCACTTCGGTTTCAGCATACCTGCCGCGCAGATTCAGGTGCTGGCGGCGCTGCACGGTCCCGCCAACATGTTGAACTTCAGCGATGCGGTTTGGAAGAAGTACAAGATTGGAGAATGGGCGAAGGTGAAGGACCCAGCCACCGGCCAACCGGCCCTCCGCAACCCCTTCAACCCGAGCCCGGCGGGAAGGGAACTGCACTACGCTTCTCAGAATCCCAATGATGAAAACTCGGCGTTTCAGGATGCCAGCATCCAGGGCCTTCAGGCTCGCGGTGTGAAGTTCCTGAGCTGCCACACGGCTATGGAGGAGCAGGCGCGTGCCCTCGTCAAGAAGTTGAAACTCTCCGCGCCGCCGGAATCCGTCGTCGAGGACATGCTGGACCACGCCTTGCCCGGAGTGCTGGTGGTGCCTTCCATGGTGGCATCCATCGCCCTTTTGCAAGGCCAAGGCCGGTACACTTACATCACCGTGTGAGTGGGTTTTTGAAAACCTCAGATCGAATCCTGTGACAAGGAACTCCTGATGCGGCAAGTCTTCAAAACTACAACGATCAGCTTTATTCTTATTGGCGCGGCCACCACCCTGCTTGCCCAAAAGAGTCCGCCGTGGAGCAAGGGGAAAAACGCTCCCGCCGCCAATCCGGGTTACGTCTTCCAAGTAGACACGGTGGACAACGTGCCCGACCTGCACGGAAATCCCCAGGATGCCAAGCTCGTGCTCTTCATCGGGGGCAATCAATTCATGGTGCTCCCCCAGCTCGTCGCGGGTTTTGAGCGGCAGCATCCCGCCCTGCGCGGATATATTTACTATGAGACTTTGCCGCCCGGAATCCTGCGGCGGCAGATGGAAAACGGTGACAGCTTGACGCTCGGCAACCTCACCATCCACGCCCAGCCGGACGTCTACGAGGCTGGAGCGCGGTTGCTGGCGCAAATGGAAGGGAAGCAGGAAGTGGAGCGCAGCGTTCGCTACGCCACCAATGACCTTGAAATCATGGTTCGCGCCGGCAACCCCCTGCGCATCCAGTCCCTGCGCGACCTTGGCCGTCCCAACGTGAGACTTTCCATGCCTAATCCGGCATGGGAGGGCGTGGCGCGGCAGATTGGGAATTCGTTGCGCCGAGCGGGTGGAGAGAATCTTCTCCATCAGGTGATGGACGTAAAAGTTAAAAACGGAACCACTTATTTGACTCACATCCATCACCGGCAGACGCCCATGCGCATCTTGAGCGGGCAGTCCGACGCCGGCGTGACGTGGAGCTCCGAAGTGCGCTTCCAGGAAAAGATCGGAAACCCGATCTCCGGAGTTCCCATCCCGGCCAGCCAAAACACCGTGGCGATCTACGCCGCAGCCGTCATGAAAAATGCTCCCCACCTCGAAGCTGCCCGCGCTTGGGTTGCCTACCTGACATCTCCCGAGGCTCAGGCGGTCTATAAAGAGTACGGATTCCAGGTAATTGCCGGAAGTAAGCCCTAAGCAAAGGCAAAATGAAATCTAAACTATTACATGAAGATTTTGCGAAGTTATATTTCATAGAAATGGTGTTAGCGGCGAGCATATTTGTCCAAACCCGGAACCCGTCCTTCAGCCAAAACCAGATGTACGTTCCGGCCACAAAGCCGAACGTCTCAACAGATCCTTCAACGCTTCCGCCCGGCCCCTTGACTGACAGCATCCGCCTGGGCCTGAAGATCTTCCAACACACCCCCGAATCAGCACCCGCCTACGTTGGCAACAAGCTCAGTTGCAGCGATTGCCACCTGCAAAATGGGACCGCGCCCTACTCATCTCCCATGGTAGGGATACCCGGCATGTTTCCAGCCTATAACAAGCGGGCGAACCGCGTGGTTACACTGGAGGAGCGCACGCAAGAGTGTTTTGTGCGGAGCGAAAATGGCAGCCTCATGATCCCCGCGGATAGCCCGGAGATGACGGCTCTAATCGCTTATATGCAATGGATTTCGCGCGGCGTGCCCGCCGGAAAGAATCCTCCGGGGCGCGGACTTGTGAAGCTGCCCGCACTCGCCGCGGACCCAACCCGGGGTGAAGACATTTACGTCAAGCAATGCGCGAGCTGCCACGGCGCCGAAGGAGCCGGAATCGCCGGCCTCTTTCCGCCCGTTTGGGGTAAAGATTCCTTCAATACCGGTGCCGGAATGGATCAACCCGCGAAGATGGCTGCCTTCGTCAAGCAAAACATGCCCCAAAATAGCCCGGGAAGCCTGACAGCTCAGCAGGCTTATGACGTCTCAGCTTACATAGACTCGAAACCCCATCCGCCGTTCAACCCTGCATTCAAGAACTATTAGAAACCGTCCGCCCAATTCAAGGCAATAAAATCGACCCTTTAGTTAACATAATATGTGTTATCGGACGTTCTTTGAGGCGGCACTTGAACACGACTTAACCTTTGAATGGGTTTGTCGCGGCGGTTTTCGACTGGCGCATGTAAGTCTCGATGCATGTACCGTGACTCCCACGCAAGCGGGAATCCATTGTCTGCCCGCGCCCCCTCGGGGCGGTCATCATGACCGGAGGCAACTGTAATGCACGGTCCTGAATCTAAGCCCCTTGAAGGCGTGGGTCAGTTTGCTGTAGCGGCGGTCTCTGACCGCCGAAAACCGTTGAAGAATAAAGTTCGGCGGTCAGAGACCGCCGCTGCAGCAAACATGTGTCACGACGCCCCCTGAAGGTTGCTTGCCTTGCCCATTGCGAAGGGTTACACTTGGGGCAGCACTCGAGAAGCCGGTGGGTGGCTTAGCCGACCGAAGCGAACTTGCCAGGCTTGCCCCCGGTTTGGACGAACGTGGCGCCCAGGAGGAAGGACATGAATAGACCTTGGATGACGGGATGGTTGGTCATAGGCGTGATGGCTTGTGCATCGCTTGCCGTACTGGGGGTCGATCCACCGCCTCCGGCGGCGACCGCGATTCCGGCGGGCACAACGCTGCGCGTCAAGCTCGACACAACTCTGACTGACAAGACCAATAAGACAGGTGATGCCTTCACGGGAGAAGTGAGCGAGCCGATCTCAGTGAATGGCCAGGAAATTGTTCCGAAATACAGCGAGGTGGACGGCCACATCGCTTTCCTGAAGCCTTCGGGCCGCGTCGCCGGCAAAGCCCAGATGCGCCTGGTGTTGGATAAGATCGTCACCGCCAACAACTCTGTCTTCCCGCTCAACGGATCGCTGGAGGATGCTCAAGGCGGGGTGTGCGCCAAGACCACCAATACCGGCTCAACCAAGGCCGACCAGGAAGGTACGATTGTGGGTTGCGGCAAGAGCAAGAAAAAGACCCTGGAGGCGATGGGGATCGCTGGCGGCGTGGGCGCAGGCGTGGGAGCAAGCATCGGCATGGGCAATCAAATGCAGTGCATGTATTACGGCTACTGCCCTCCTTCAAGTATGGGCGGAGACATCCTTCACGGCGCGGAAATCGGCGCGGGGACGGCCCTGGTCTATATGCTCTTCAAGCATGAAAAGCACATCGTCCTGGTGCAAGGCAGCGAGCTGACTTTCCAGATTAACCGGACCGCGTTGGCCAACGTCGCTGGCGCCACGCCCGGAACATCCGCTGACGGCTCCGCGGCAACCGCGAGCAATCAATAGAGTGGGTTTTGCCCTCGGCGTTTCTGAGGTAGTATCCGGCATGAAACAAATACAATTTCACCAAGCTCTGACCATCGCCCTGGCCTCCATTCTTGCGGTGCCCGCTTTTGCGGCCAATTCCGGGCCCGCGCTTCCGGCGGGCACCCGTCTCCACGTCGAGCTCAGGACAACGCTTAGCACCAAGGACAATGAAAAGGGCGACCCATTTAGCGCCGAAGTCGAGGATCCTATTTTTGCGGGCGGCGAGGAACTGATCCCGGCCGGAAGTTCGGTTTATGGGCATGTAACTTTTGTGCAATCTCCCAAGCGCGTAAAAGGCGTGGCGGAAATGCGGTTAATGTTGGATGGCGTCACCGCCAAGAACGGCTTGCACTACACCTTCTCCGCCGGCCTCTCCAACAACGAAGCGGGTGGGAATAAAGTCGCAGGCGATGAGGGAACGATCCAAGGCGCGGGTAAGAGCAAGAAGGAGACTGCCAAAGATTCTGGAATCGGCGCGGCCGCTGGCGCTGGCGTTGGCGCCATCGCGGCGGGCGGACCGGGCGCTCTTTATGGCGCTGGACTTGGAGCACTCGCCGGAGCGATCCGCATGTTGGGCAAAAAACACAAAGATCTGGTGCTTCACCCCGGCACGGAGTTGACTTTTGTGACCAGCCGCGCCGCCACCCCTTCACCGGCTCCCCCGGGTGTGATGGTCATCCACACTCGGGACTGACCATCGCATGAAACTATCAACATGACAGGAAGCCGCATCCCGTGGTAGTAGTTTGCTGTAGCGGCGGTCAGAGACCGCCGCTACAGCAGCGAAAATGCACCACTACCCATCCCGCCGGGTTGCCGCTTCTTTCAATTCCCTTCCGTGCTTTTTCGTCCTCAGGACCTTGCCGCCTCCTCTTCAAGAGCCTGAGACCCCTTTCGCAAAATGTCTCCCACGATCTGCTTGCCGTGAAAGCGGCCATTCTCAATGAAAATCTCATTGGTGTCGAGGCCGGCGATGATCACGCCCGCCAGGTAAAGGCCGGGGACGTTGCTCTCCAGCGTCTCCGGATTGCACGTCGGCCGCATGGTGGCCGGATCGACCTCGACGCCCGTGGAGCGGATCAGGTCGAAGTCGGGATGATAGCCGGTGAGCGCAAACACGAAGTCGTTGGGAACGAAGAGGGTTTCACCGGTTTCGCGTTCCACCGTCACGGCGCCGGGCGCAATTTCCTTGACCCGGCATCCGAGCAAGGCGCGAATCGACCCGTCCTTAATACGGTTGGCAATGTCCGGCCGGATCCAATACTTGATGTGGCTGCTGAGCTCGCGCTCCCGGTGGATGAGGGTGACTTCGGCGCCGTGGCGCCAAAGGTCGAGTGCCGCCACCGCCGCCGAATTGGCGCCGCCGATCACGGCCACCTTCCGCCGGTAAAAGGCGTGGGCTTCGCCATAGTAATGCGAGACCTTGGCCAAATCCTCGCCCGGAATGCCCATGATGTTCGGCAGGTCGTAATAACCGGTGGCCAGGATCACGTTTCGCGCCGTGTAACTGCACCGCCGATGCCAAGCGTCTTCCGTCTCCACCCGGAAAGTACCGGCCTTGCTGCTGGCGACAACCACCCGCTCCTGATAGTGGATGGGCAGCCGGAAATAATCCGCCACGCGCCGGTAATATTCGAGCGCTTCGGCGCGCGTGGGCTTGACGTTGAGGCTGGGCAGCGGCAGATCGCCAATTTCCAGGCGCTCGCGGCTGGTGAAGAACGTCATGCCGGGAGGATAGCTAAACAGCGAATTCACCAGGCAGCCTTTTTCCAGGATCAAAAGAGTGAGGCCGCTGCGCACCACCTCAATTCCACAGGCCAGTCCCGTCGGCCCGGCACCCACTACAATGGCATCGATGATCTCCGGCATGTGCTACTTCTCCTTAACCCCAATACTGTTCAGATAAGGGGATATCTGGTAGGGGCGACCCTTGTGGTCGCCCACGCGCGGGCACAAGGCCCGCCCCTACAGCGCGCGGGAATCAGGCTACAAGGGGCGTTCATGAATAATCCAGATTAGCTCCCGATGACTTTGATTTACCGTACCGCAATCAAGCAGGTGAGAGATTGAAGGGTTGAGGCGTTTGGGGGCAAACATGACAAGGGGCCAAGGTCAATGCGGTTGCATTTCACCCTTTTCCAGGGCCTCAATCACACGCTTCAGGGCTTCAATGATATCCTGCGCGTGAACACTCTTCCTGCGAAACATCAGGTTGAGCTTGAAATCTTTAGCGGGCGAAAGAAAGCGAAAACTTGCATTCGCAGGTTTCTTCTCCGGATTTCGTTCTTCCCGCGCCTGGTCGCGATTGATGGCGCCCGCCGCAAAGCGGCGCACCAGATCCTTCATCCGCCCTTCGCTCTCCTGCCGGGCCACCTGCAACAACTGGGATTTTGAAAGGACGCCGCTTTCGATACAGAGCGCCTTGATGCCATCCGGAATCCCACGCAAAGTGAGGGATTCCGTAACGGAGGAACGTCCCTTGCCAATGCGCTTGGCGACTTCCTCGTGGGTCAATCCAAAACGGTCCGCGAGGGATTGCAACCCATCGGCTTCTTCAAACGGCGTCAGGTCCTTGCGCTGCAGGTTTTCAATCAGCGCAATCTCCAGGGTTTCGGCGTCATTGATATCCTTTTCAATACAGGGCAACTCGCGCAATCCTGCGGCGCTGGCGGCGTGATACCTCCTTTCGCCGGAGATAATCATGTATTTCGAGGAATCCGGCATGAAGCGCACCAGCAGCGGCTCCAGCACCCCTTTCTCGCGCACCGAATCGGCAAGGCCTTGCAAATCACCCACGTCTTTGCGCGGTTGCTCGGCGTTGGGCTGGATATCCTCGATCGGGATCATGCGGCCGATCGCCGCCCCGCTGCGGGAGATGATGTCCTCGACATAGTGCGAGTCATGCCTCATTTTCACCGTCAGGGGCAAGCCAATGCGCCTAGTGGACACGTTGCAGCACCTCCCGGGCCAGCTTTTCATAATCCTCGGCTCCGCTGGAACCCGGAGCGAAGGTGAAAATGGTCTCCTTGTAAGCGGGACTCTCCTCCAGTCTTACGTTTTTGTTCACCACGGTTTTGAAGACCTTATCACCGAAAACCTGCCGGACCTGTTTTTGAATGTCACGCGCGAGGTTGGTCCGTTTATCATAGAGAGTAATGACCACCCCCACCAATTCCAGTTCGGGATTGGGCCGGGAGCGGATGCGGGAGAGTGTTTCCAGCAGGTCGTCGGTGCCTTCCATGGCGTAATAGGCCGCTTGGATCGGCACCAGCAGATGCGTGGAGGCGACCAGCGCATTCACCGTGATCAGTCCAAGCGCGGGCGGCGTGTCAATCACGATGATATCAAAGTTATCGCGGCAGGATGCGAGAGCGTCCTTCAAGCGGTAGGGCGCGTCAAACTGGCCAATCAGAGTGGGCTCCAGCTTGGCGAGCGAAATCTTGGCGGGCGCCAGCGCCAAGTTCGGTACTTTTGTGGGCCTCACGACATCGGCGAGCGCCAGGTGATGGTCCGCCAGCACGTCATAGACCGATTGTGTGATTTCTTCGAGGGGAATGAAGGTCAACGAGCTGTTGGCTTGGGGATCAAGATCAATCAGCAAAGTCCGCTTGCGCTTCAAAGCAAAAGCTGCGGCCAGGTTGACGGCCGTGGTGGTCTTCCCGACTCCGCCCTTCTGGTTGGCTATGGCGATGACCGTGGCCAATTCGAACTCCGACCGAAGCCCGTTGCAGCGGGCCACTTGGCGTTAAGATGATTCACGAAGCTCCTTTGTTGGACCGGAAGAGCACGGTTAAAACCATGCCTTTCCGGTCTTCGTACAAGGCTTCGCGAATCATCCGGGTTAAACGTTACATTTTGTAGCGTCCAATATCCTCGTCGTTTAGGTTCTCCAGCCACTTCCGCAATTCCTCGTTATTGATCTTATCCGAGGAGGAACCGGAAACCTTCGAATTCTTCAGAACATCTTCATCCACATAAATCGGGCAATCGACGCGCAAGGCGAGCGCCAGCGCGTCGGAGGGGCGGGAGTCGATCGAGATTACCTGTCCATCCCGTTCAAGCCAGATGATGGCGAAGAACGTGTCATCGCGCAAGTCGTTCACCACCACCCGGTTCACTTTGGTCTCAAGTCCCAGAAGCAAATTACGAATCAGATCGTGAGTCATGGGGCGGGGGGTGGCAACCTTCTCGATCTCCAGAGCGATGGCATTCGCTTCGTAAATGCCCACCCAGATCGGCAATACCGCGGCCCCACCGGTGTCCTTGAGGATGACGATGGGCATGTTGGTAACCGGATCCATCATCAATCCCCGAATCTTCATTTCAACTTCCATGGGGTCCTCCGCTCCGGATCATCGAATAATCTGCTCAGCCTGAATTATTCACGAACTTCCGATAGGAGACCGTCAGGGCACGGTTTTAACCGTGGCGAAGAACGGCGTTTCGACTTTTTCTTGACTCGCATCCTGAACGATCCGTAAAAACGGACCGTTCAGGATGCGAGTCAAAAGAAAAAAGTTCCGGCGCTGAAACGGCACGGTTAAAACCGTGCCCTGACGATCGTCGAGTGAAACTCGGCCTTTTCCGTCACACCATAAACCCGATCGCGGCCAAAACTTTTGGCGCCTTTGTAATTTTCTGACATCATGCTTCTTCGCGGCGCAGGCGCCGCCGCGCCCCAGACGCGGTGGCTTCAATCCTGAGCTTCACTCGCTCGCTCGCCCAACAAACTGTTCGGCCCCGCCGCAATTGCCCGCACCGTCATGTATTGGCCCGCCCAGTCCGGTTTTCCCGGAAAGTTAATCACACGATTCGAGGTCGTCCGGCCCACCGCCTGGCCCAGTTTAGGTTGGAAACCTTCAACCAGGACTTCAAAATCTGAGCCCACCAATTCACGATTCCGGCGAAGCTGAATCTCCCGCTGGCGGTTCTGAAGGATCGCCAGCCTTCTTCCCTTCTCCTCGTCCGGCACATCGTCCGGCCATTGGCCTGCGGAAGTCTTGGGCCGCACCGAGTATTTGAAGGAGAACACCTGATCGTATTCGACGCGCTCAAGGAGGTCGAGCGTCGCATCGAAATCGTTCTCTGTCTCCCCACAAAAGCCCACGATAATATCCGTTGAAATGCTAATAGCACGTTTGGAGGAGCGAATGCAATCGATTTTCTCCAGATACTCTTCGCGAGTGTAGGTTCGCTTCATGCGCGATAACACGGCGTTCGAGCCGCACTGCACGGGCAGGTGAATGTGATCGCAAAGGGCGGGATAGGAGTCGATGGCGCGTACGATCTCCGCCGTGAAGTCGCGCGGATGGGACGTGGTGAACCTGACGCGGCGAACACCGTCGATTTCCGACACGCGGACCAGCAACCCGGTGAAGCTCAACCGGGCCGCCGATGGATCCCGGTAGGAGTTCACGGTTTGTCCCAAGAGTTGAATCTCAGAGTAGCCCTCGCCCGCCAACCGTCGCGCCTCCGCCAGGACACGATCACTGGGGCGGCTGCGCTCCGGCCCCCGGGTCATCGGCACCACGCAATAGGAGCACGCTTTGTCACAGCCTTCGATAATGGTGAGGTAAGCGCGGAATGGATGATCGCGGCGGGTGAGTTCGGTTTCAAAACATTCGTCCGTATCGAGCGAAAGGCCGGTAACTCGCCGGTGGCCGGATTCAAGCTGGTCAATCAATTCCCCGATCTTTGGGTAACTCGCCGATCCGCAAACCAGGCTCACTTGCGGCGCCCGATCAAAGATGCGTTCGCCCTCTTGCTGCGCCACACAGCCAAGAACACCAATGACCTTGGAATGGGCGCTGCCGTTCTTCTTGAACGTTCCCAGCCGGCTGAAGACCTTTTGCGCAGCCTTCTCACGAATGCTGCACGTATTGTAAAGGATCAGGTCCGCTTCGTCGTGACTCTCAACCGCGCGGTAGCCGCGGGCCTGGAGCGCCCCCGCCACCTTCTCCGAATCATGGACGTTCATCTGGCAGCCGAAGGTTTCAATGTAGAAGGTCTTGCCTGGACCGGTGCTTGCAAGAGTTCCTGCCGCCTCGAGCGTTGGAGGGAATTGGGATTTCTTGCCGCCGCCACTCGCCGGTTCCACCGCTCGGATTTGCACAAGTTCGTCTTGCATTTTATGAGTCAAAACCGGCTCTCCGCAAGCTCACGCATGGTGCGCAGGCCCGGCTCAGCCCGTCAGGGGGAAGCTTCAATCTCTGCCAGCCGCTGGCTGATGCTCTTGTTCTCGCGTCCGCTGCGGGTTTGGTGGATCGGGCTGCCGTTGTTGTTGCTTGGTCTTGTTCTTGAGGTTTTCTATTTCCTCAGTCCTTCGCGGGTCTTCCCGCATGACTTTCGTAAGTGCGTCGCCGAAAGGGTTTCGACTCGCCATCGCGGTCCTCCTCAAATCAAGTTCAATTTTACCAGTTCTTCCGGGACAACTGGAATAATTACCGCCTGCGACCAATCCAGGCCCCTGGACACAACCCGCAACTCCAACCTATAAGCGAGCGCCTTCACCTCGGGTAATATTAAGAGCATACCCTCCTCGACGCTCTCCATAGGTTCAACCCATTCCTGGAATTCGAAGACAGGAAAGGCAGCAACGGGGTTCCAAGGAATGTTCTCTACTCCCTCGGGCTGCGTTCCCTGCCCCGCCACCCAAACTTCCATGCCCGTCCCGCGCGGGTTAATCTGAAACTTCCCATTTCCAACATTCTGGAACCTCACGGAGGCCCTCAAGTAGGACACTCCAGAAGCCATGAAGAACTCGCCCTTAACACCCAGGCTTGCACGGGGTTTGAATGTCCTTCCTTTGAAATAATTCCAATAGGTCCAGAAGCCGCCCAAGAGCAGGGCCAACGTTTCCGCTACGCGCTGGGCGATTTCGGCCAGGTCTTTCCAGAACTGCATGGTCATTGATTCATTTCATCCCGCCGCCAGCTTCAGCATAGCCGCCGCGTGCTTCAGGGCCGCTTCGGTGATGTGGCTGCCGGAAAGCATTCTGGCTAATTCCTCGGCGCGGTCTTTGGACGATTCGAGTGACCGCACGAGAGTCACCGTCCGGCCCGCTTGCTCGGATTTTTCGACCTGATAATGATGGTCCGCAAAACAAGCGATCTGCGCCAGATGGGTTACGCAAAGCACCTGCGCCTGGCGCGAGAGCGCCTTCAAACGCTGGCCAACAAATTCTGCCACTCGCCCGCCAATCCCGGCGTCCACTTCATCAAACACCAGGGTGAGGCCATTCCCTCCTGAAGCCGCGTTGCCACTCCGAGTGCCCGGTTGGGCAGGATTCTTCCCTGCCCCAGACGTCACTCTGTCCCGCATTCTTCCAACCACCGTCTTCAGCGCCAGCATCAGCCGGGAGAGTTCACCGCCCGAAGCGGTCTTTTCAAGCGGCCGGAGATCCTCGCCGGGGTTTGCCGCGATCAGCAGCTCAATCTGATCGATCCCGGCCGGTCCCGGCTCCGCCTTCGGATCGTCCGAAAAGCGAATCTCAAACCGCGTCTTCTCCATCGCAAGCTGGGCCAGTTCTTCCTTCACCATTTTCTCCATCGAGCGCGCTGCGGCTCGCCGTTTCGCGGAAAGCTGCTTGGCAAGTTCAGCATATTCGGCCTCGGCAGCCTTCAATTCGCGCTCCAGACCGCTACGGCGCTCATCCGCATGTTCCAACTCGCTCAATTCACTTTGCGCTCTTTCCGTAAATTGCAAGATATCGTCGATCGTTAGCCCGTATTTTCGCTTCAGGCGTCCGATCAGCGCCAACCGGTCCTCCACCTCTTCCAGGCGGGCGGGGTCGGCTTCGATCCTTTCCAAATCATCACGCAGGAAATCCGCCACATCTTCCAATGCACGACGAGCTGAGGTTAATGCCTCACGCTGCGCCGTTGCGCTCGCGTCATAACGTGCCAACTCTTCCACGGATTTCTCAACCGCCGCCAAGAGGGCGAGAGCGGATCCCTCATCCTCATAAAGGTTCGCGAAGGCGCTGGCGGCAGCGGCCTTCACTTTCTCCACGTTCCCGAGCACGCAGCGCTCTTCTTCCAGGCGGACGTCCTCACCTGGGTCCAGATTTGCCCGGTTCAACTCATCCACTTGAAACCTCAGTACATCCACGGCCCTTAATCTTTCTTGCTCATTCTGCGCCAGCACGCCGGTCTCTCTGCGCAAGTGGCTAAATCTCTTATAGGTTGATCCGATATCTTCGAGTAATCGTTCAACACCGGCAGCTTGATCCAATAGCTCCAGTTGGGCCTCTCGCGCAAACAACACCACGTGCTCGTTCTGTCCATGCACATCCACCAACCGGCGCGCCAGTTCCTTCACGGCCGCAAGGGTCATGGGCTGGTCGTTCACCAGCATCCGGCTCCGGCCCTCTGTCTGAATTTCGCGCCGCAGAATCAACTCGCCCTCCCCGATGGCGCTTACACCGAACTCTTCCACCCATGTCTGCCAGGGAGCTTCCCCGCCCGCCCGGAAGATCGCCGTAACCGAAGCACGATCCTTCCCTGTCCGGATCATTTCCGGCGAGGCACGGCCGCCCAAAGCCAAACCCAAAGCGTCCACCAGGATTGATTTCCCCGATCCCGTTTCACCGGTCAGCAGGTTCAACCCGGAATGGAACTCCAGGCTCAAGCTCTCTACCAGCGCATAATTCTGGATGTGAATTTCCGCAAGCATGGTCGAATTGGCTTCTGCACGATAACAGATTTCTGCGGTTCTCTGCTACCGGACGGACGGGCCATCACCTTTCACGTGCTCACCAATATGATCCCAAGAAAAATCAGTGCAATTCCCATCCATTGCCTGCGGCTCAGCCGCTCGCGCAGGAAGAGCCAAGCCAGTCCCACCGTCACTGCGCCAAAGAGCGAGCAAAGCACCGTTACCACGGAAACTTGCTCCGTCGTCATGCCCACGCAGGTCGAAACAAAGGCCGTGGTATCCAAACATCCCGTGCCCGCAAGCAGCCACCACACACGGCCGTCCGGCAGGCGCAGTTCCTGGCCTGCAGGAGATGATGCCGCCGCCAGAGTGAGCAATGCCACGACCCGGAAAATCCAAATCGGCGTTACGCCTCCGAGCACCGGGGTGATGCGAAACCCTAGCAGCCAGAACATGACCCCGAAACCCGCTGAAGCCAGCACCGCCCAGCCCACCCCGGTCGCAACTTTCCTCTCGCCCACAGTTTTCCCTGTTTGTTCATCCGTTCTACTTCCCCCATCAAACCCAATGTGGGGCGTAGCGGCAAGGACCAAACCCGCCACTGCCGCTGCAAGTCCCACCCATCGCACTCCGGTGAGCTTTTCGCCGCTCCATGAATCCAACAGAATCGTCAGCACCGGATAACTTGAAGCCACGGGCGCGGCTAAAGCCAATACTCCAGTTTCAAACGCCCGGTAGAGGGCCAGCGTGGCCACCACGTTCAGCAAAGCTGCCCCGAGGGTCCAGATCCATACGGGGCCTGGGGTGTGGCGAACCAAATTCCCGAACCCTATTCCTCCGCGACGCAGCGACAAATAGGCAGTTAGTCCCGCAAACCCAAAAAGCTGCATGAAGAACATGGTGCGGTAAGCACCAACCCGGCGCGCTGCGAAGCGGGCCAGGAAATCCGCCGTACCCCAAGTGATGGCCGCTGAAAGTCCGAGAAAAATACCCAATGTTCCCCGCTCTCTTCCAAGGTTTAACCAGACGGCCGGTGAGAGCCGGAGACCGTCCAAATCGTTGCTCTGTGGGTGTGCCGGCCGATGCCCAGAAAGCCGAGGCCCGGCAGGAGGGCTGGGCTCGCTCCGCGGCCAAAATGCGACTCACGCCGCACCCAATCGAATTTTCAGAGTTTACAATGATCGCCATGATTTCTGCTATACTCGCTTGCATTTTCTCGGGGCGAGGCGCGGCTTTTAGCGGCGGAAATGAACCTGAAAGCCGCAAGGCGATCGGTCCGGGAATCGAATGATCAGACTGCTGCATGACATGAGAAAAAGACCACAGCCCTGTAAAGGATATGTCCTTGACGAGCTTTGTCTCCACTTATACCACTATTCACAATGATGGGGGCGTATTCTTGCAACGGTCCTCAACAACCCCCCATCCCCTCTCCCCGCTTGCGAGGAGAGGGTGACTCAACGGGCTTTAGTTCGCGCCATGTTGAACCCCTCGCCCCGCAAGCGGGGAGAGGGTGGCACGCAGCGTCGGGTGAGGGGTGCGAGAATACGTGAGCGAACATACGAAACGCTGTACTTAGATCAATATGAAAAACCAGCTTCTGGGCGAATGTAGCGCGGAATTTTGGGGAACCTTGCTGTTGATCCTGGTGGGGGACGGCGCGGTTGCGGCCAGCGTCTTTACGGGCGCACTGGACCTGACCGGCGTGGCGCTGGTTTGGGGACTGGCTGTGACCCTGGCGGTCTATATCACGGGAGGAGTCTCCGGCGCTCATATCAACCCGGCGGTCACCATAACCCTGGCCACATTCCGTGGCTTCCCGGGGCGTAAGGTCGCTCCTTACATCCTGGCTCAAGTGGCAGGCGCATTCACCGGCGCGTTGATTTTGTGGGCATTCTGGCTGGGGTTCTGGACGCCCACTGCCCACAAAATGGGAGTCGTCGCCGGGCAGCCGGGAAGCCAGAAACTGATGATGGTATTTAGCTGCTTTTATCCGAACCCGGGGGCGGTCGGAATTGGGCCGGAGAATTTCGCGAAGGTTTCGGCGGGTGAAGCCTTTTTCGTTGAAGCCGTCCTCACCGCATTCCTGCTGGCTGCGATTCTGGCCTTGACCGACCTCAGAAACATCTCAGCTCCGGGCAGCAATCTGGCCGGGCTATTTATCGGACTCGCGGTCACCGCCATCGTCGCCATTGCAGCGCCCCTAACGATGGATGCGGTCAATCCAGCTCGTGATTTTGGCCCGCGCCTCTTTGGGTATCTCCTGGGTTATGGCCGGATTGCGTTTCCTGGTCCACGCGGGAATGAGTGGTGGATTTACATCGCCGCGCCGATTGTGGGAGGGCTCTTCGGCGGCTTCATTTATGAATTCACGATTCGGCCCTATCTCCCGAAGGCCGGGATCACGTAGAACGAATTGCGAGAGTATTGCCGTTCCTACAAGCGTGACATATTACTGATCAGGGGAAGGCTGGCGTTTGCTTTCCTATTCCAGCACCGCAATCGAGCAAAGGCAAACCTTCAGTTCCTCGGGCAGGTCGCTTCTCAACGCAAAGAGCGTCTTGCGTGAAAGTCCTCCGGTCCGCCGGAAGACTCCAATCAGTTCTTGGTCCCGCCGCACAAAGTTAGTTCCCTGCATGGACCATTTTCTTTTCTCGATTTGAAATTCCTCCTGCCGCCAGAGAAGGCGGAAGAATGTGCGCGAAAGACCAGCCTGGCGATGGGCCTCGGCAATCAATCGGTCTTCGTCCCGGAACACAATGGAATCATGCGATGGGTTCTGAACCTGTCCTTTCATGGCGGATCCCGGCTGGAGCATTTCCCTGCCAGGCCAGGCGGCGTATTCAATGGTCGCCGCGCGGCGGGAGCGCCACCGGAAGTGTCCGAGTTCCGCCCGGCGCTCGTCCTGAAAAGTGAATTCGGACTTGGGCCAGTCCCGGACGGGAATGATGCGGCAGAGTTGAAATTCGCCGCGATGCAGGCTTCGCCATCCACTCTCCTCCCACTCCTGCTGGAACGGTTTTTCGGCGTCATCGTGCTCCACGCGGGATTGCCAACGCGCCATCGCCGCAATCGCAGCTAGGGCCGTGGCAATCAGCGCCAGGTCAAGCGCCGATGCGTGTGCTACAAAATTCATGATGATCCCTTCCCGCCAGCTTCCATCCCGGCTATTCAGTGCCGCCAAGAGTGGGCCGCTGCTCTTTTGTCCACCAGGTCAAGATTCGATCTCTCGCGGTCTCGCTCTGTGGGTATGCCCTGTTTGCGCGGATACCACAGCGGGTTATCGGCAGGGGCGAGACTATTCTTGAGGTTCAATGCGGATTGCTGAGCAGCGCGGCGGATCGGGGCGCGGGGACTGGCTGCTCGGAATGACGGCGGTGACGCACACCTAAGAACCATTGTATGCGCCACCCGCGATAAGAGAGCGAGGGCGGCGCGACCTGCGATCGTGCGTCACGAGCGGAGGAAGACCCGTATTGACATAATCTTGTCGGTAACTATGATTGTTCAATGGGGATTTTGCACGTTCACGTTGCGTACCGACCGATCCGGATAGGTTGGTGTCTTCGGCGCGGGCGCTTCGAAGACCTGGAGGAAGCGTTCCGTCTCGCGCACACACTTTGGGGCGGGCGCTATAACCCCGTAATTGTTGTTGACGACGCTCCGGCGTCGAGCATCGTAAATGCTTTTCGGCTGGACGCCCTTTATCCAATAAGTCGTGACGATTTGACAGAGGCATTTATTTCCGGTTTTCCTTACCTTCGCTGGCCTGGCATTGGCAAAAACTTATTTGAAGCGGGGTATACGAGTTTTCAGGACGTATCTCATGCGCTTCGCCGTTATCGCGAAAAATCCAAGAATGGTTCAAGCTCAGCGACTCTCTATACATGGGATCGGGCAGATCCCCTCGCGCTCGTTCTCCTATCAAGTTTGGGTGGCTACCCGAGCCAGGAGGCAATTGGAGCGGATTACGGCAAAATTTTACAAAACTATCTTGTTTTATCCGGCGCTGTTATCAAACCAAACTCACCGTTCCCGCAATATGGGATACAGGAGCTGACACCGTCATTTATTTGTTCGTACGACCTAGTTCCAGGGCGTTTGTCCGGCAGCCCTCCGGGATTCTACGTTGGAGATGCTGCCGACTTCACTGACATCGTCAACTTCTGGAACCTGCGAGCCGCAAATGTTGACTTGGCCTTTTACGACCCCGCTTATCATGAACGACTGTCCAAGCTGATACAGACTTATCCACAAATGGTGGCAATGCACCAGAAGGTGGAGAAGAGATCAGGCGCCTTCGCAATCATTTCGAGAGCTACCCACGAAGACCCAGAAGGGCTTAGTTTAAGCCCGGACACCAAGAAGTACAGTTACATCGCGGATGTCGACTTCATGCTGAGTCTCGCGTCTCGGGCTCCGATCATGTCTTACGGGAGAGCGCAGTCGTCTCTCGCTTCGGTCGATGACCGCGGATCGCGATCATTGGTCTCGATCCAACTACCTGAAAAACCGTTCTACGACGATAGCCATTTCGACATCCATAGGATGGTTGTATCCGTCTACCCTGGGGCAGAGACCTCCGAAAGTACCGAAACGACGGCGTGGACGCCGTTCGTTCCAGAACTTAATTATTACTACAGCCAGGCGATGTCATTCGCTCCAGAAATAGATCACGCCAGGGTTGAGCTAAGGGGGATTGGGATCATTGCATCTCAGGCGACGGAAGCCGTCGTGATCCGAAAACTCCCCAAATGGGAAGTCGTTGCGAAGATCTTTGAACAGTTTGGTATGAAGGCAGATCCGAGCCAGCCCGGCCGAGTTGCCGGCCGCCTGATCACACAGATGGGAGGACTCCGAGGTTGCACGGTGTTTAAGATTGCTGGAGTTAGAGCCCTGATCCAGAAATACGACCCCCTGCATTTCTTTACCAGGAGCGAGGCGGTCCAGGTGATTGGCCAAAATGACGCGGTCACCGGAAGGCCCAGATTCGAAGATTACGAACAGCTAAAGATCGCGCCGGGCGAGAGTGGCAAGCTGAAACCCGACCGAGTGTTTGATTATCTACTTGAGAAGCGAGTCTTCCGGGCTGGCTTGAGCCTCGTGTGTCCGAACTGCGACCTTGGTTTCTGGAAGCCTCTGGATGAGTTGAGTGCCGATATTCCGTGCGAATATTGTGGTGCCGAGTTCAATATCACGCCACAACTCCGTCATCGCGGCGACTGGACGTTTCGGCGTTCGGGTCTTTTCGGGAGACCGGGCCACCAAGAGGGCAGCATTCCTGTTGCCTTGACCCTGCAACAGATTGACACCCATACCCGGATGCGGCGCTCCCTGCTCCTCCCGGGCATGAACGTCGCGCCTTCGTTTGCGAATGTGCAGCCTTGCGAAACAGATTTAGTAATTCTGATGCAAGGGCCGGAAGGAGAGCTTCAGTTCGCAGTCGGTGAGTGCAAGGAACGCGGAGAGATTACGGAACAGGACGTCGCAAATCTGGCCGGATTGGCGGAGGCCTTTCCTCTCGACCGTGTCCAGTCATACATCATCTTTTCTAAAATTAACGAATTCACTGAGAAAGAAATCTGCCACTGCCGCAAGGCGCGTGTTTCACAAAGGAGCCGGGTAATACTCCTATCCGGTCGCGATATCGAGCCAGAGTTTGCGTTCATTCGCGACGGGACCCGTTCAGGGATACCAACCGAGGGCGCATCGCTCTGGGACTTTGCTTTTGCGACTGAGGTTGAATACTTTGAGGACTAACCGAATTCAATACCACAACCTGCTCTAGGCAACCGCACCTATTGGCCATTATCATTCCAAGCCTAAACTACCCACTACGGAGACAACGCGCACCGTTTCCAGGCTTACCCTGACAACTTGGCCTACCAGCCGCAAAATGTACTGCTCATCGTCCGGGCGGTTCGGATCAGACCGAATGCCGTTGTGCTCCGTCACCTGATACTGGTCGATGACCCATTCCAGGGCGCTCCGATTGCCCAAGCGGTATTGGAACGTCTCGGGCGGGATGCCCGCCAGCGTCAAAGAGTTGTTCACCTTCACCGAGGTCTTGTCCTTACTCAAGCGCATCTTGTCTTCGACGCGATAGGAGAGCGGAACATTGCTGTAGCGGCGGTCTCTGACCGCCGATTCTTTCTTCGACGAACTCCGCCGGTCAGAGACCGCCGCTACAGCGGGCGCTTCAACAAATTTCAGCGGATAGGGTTCGAGTTTTTCGTAGTCAATATGGAGTTGCGCCAGTTCCTTTCCAGCGTTGGCAAAGGCGCGGAAGTTTTTCGCTAACGGAATGCGCGGCAGCTCGCGTTTCAGGTTCTCGGCAAACTTCTCGCGATAAACCGGATGATGCAGCACGCCGTAGACGTAATAGAAGATGTCCCACTTGGTGATGGTCTCGTCATTGTAATGCTTGCGGAACTGGCCCAGCGCCCAGTCCGTGATGTTTTCGCGGCGTTTGGTGCCGTCTTCGTCGTAAATGTATAAAGGGAAGCATTGAGACCCGCCCTGAGGCAGAACGTCGACGATATGGTTCGAAGCCAGTGCAAAGAACGGCCAGTCCATTCCCGATTTCAGCCACAGGATGCGGTTGTCTCTTTCGCTTTCAGCATTCGGGAAAATCCGTGGGTTAACGTAAACCTCCTCGTTAAGAACTCTGTCAAAGAAGAGCCAGCGCCGGCAAAACGGCCGATAGAGGGATAACCGCACGTGCGAGTCTGCGAAGGAAGCGTAATTACCCCGTTTCAAATCGAGTTTGAGGTCGCGGCTCCACTTGATCTTGTCGTAGCGCACAAAATCATCGACCGAACTTTTCTTTCCACTTCGCTTATACCTGTCAACCTCACTGTTGTACTCTTCGACGAATTGCCGAACCCGCTCGATGAGTCTTTCCTTCTGAAAGTCGTAAACGACGTCGTCTCGGTTTGTTTTCACCCCTACTGAAAACAGCGTGAAAATGGTCTCGGGCGAAGCTGAGTCTCCGCTCTTGGCTTCCTTGCTGGCAATCGGGATGAAGCTCGCGTACTCGTCAGCATGCTGGATGGCGACCCATGAATTCTTCGCGTCGGGAACCGGGGTCTTCCAATCGACACCCGGTGACAGGTGGAAGGGCGGGGTTTTAACCCCTCCGCCAGCGGATTCCCCCTCACCCCCAGCCCCTCTCCCCCGTTTGGGGGAGAGGGTGGCCAGAGGCCGGGTGAGGGGGCTGGTTCCGGCGGGACTGAAGTCTCGCCCTTCCGTCGCTCCTGGAACTTCGCCACCCAACCCCAACCGCTCGCATTTCGCCAGCCAGCCGAGCTTTTCTTCTTTTCTCCAGTCCTCGGGGACTCGGAAGTAGCGAAGCGTTGACCCGCCCGCCTGTCTCTTGCGAATCGCGATGGTGATGCCGACCCCAACCTGAATGCCGAACACGTTGTGTGTGGTTCCGCTCAGCTTGGGGTTGCGGCGAACGTTTCCGTGCAGGTCAACGTGGTAAATTTCCGTGAAGTCCTCAAGTAAGTGCTTCCTCATTCCGTCAAACGCGTATTGGTCCACAAAGCTGTTGTTGGAGACGAACGCCACAATGCCGTCACGCCCTTGCAGACGGTCCGTGGCCCAGCGAAAGAATTTCACGTAGGGATCGGAGAGCGCGTTCTTGTTGCTGGCCTTTGACGCTTTGGCGTAAGTCTCGGAGACGCGCCTTTCAATCACCGGGTATTTCCGGTTCTTATTGTTGTCGTTCTCGTTGAGTTGGCCGACGTTGTAAGGCGGATTGCCAATCACCACCGTGATGGGGGCCTTTTTCTGGCGTTCCACACGCTGCGTGTTGGCTTCCGTCATAAAGCCGAGCTTTGACTGGCTGCCCTCAGCCAGGCCGAGCGTATCCACAAAGCATAACCCCTCGAATGGCTCGTAGCTGCCCGTCATCTCGTAGTAAGCGTGCTCGATGTTGAGTGCGGCGATGTAGTAAGGCAGCAGCATCACCTCATTGGCGAACATCTGCTGGCGGTACATGCGGGGCAGGTCGCGCCGGGGCATGCGGCGCAGCAGGTTGACGATGAAGTTGCCGGTACCGGTGCAAGGGTCAATGATGCAAACGTCCGGGCTGGCGAGAGACTTCCCGAACTCCTTTTCCAGTACCTCGGCCACGCTCGCGCACATAAAATCGACAATGGGCTGCGGCGTGTAAACAATGCCGTGGGTGTCCGCCAGCTTGACGGAGTATCCCTGAAAAAATCGCTCGTAAACGGTGTTCAGGAAATGCTGCTTGTCAGCGAAATCCGGCAGAGTGCGCGCCGCTGACTCGATGGCGAGGTAGAAGCGGTCGAGACTTTTCAGGTAATCCTTGCGGCTGAAGCTCTGGCTCACCAGCGCGCTCACCACCTTCTCCACTTCGGCGGCGATCACGTTCTGCTGCACGAATTCGGGCTTGTCGAAAATGGAGCCGATCAGCCGCTCGGTGAGTAAATGCTGGATGATCATCTCATCCACGGCTTCGCGGCGGATGTTGGGATTCAGCGCCGTCTGGCAGAGGTGGAAGAAGCTCTCAAAAGCGGCGATGAAGCGATTGTTATTCTGGTGGGCCTCTTTGATTTTTTCATTCAGGCCGTGGGCAAGGTCAGGAACGTGTTCCTTGAACTCTTCGACCGACTCCTCGAATCCGGCGATGTCCGGCGGGCGGTAGGTGAAGAAGCAGTTGAGCAGGCTCGCCACTTCGACAGGGTTCTGGAGGTCGGCTTCGAGGGCGGGCTGCTTGTTTTGGTAGAGGACGGCCTGCTGGGTGTCTTCAAAAAGTGTGTTAGTGAGCGGATAGCCGCGCGCAATTTTCTTGGCGATCTCGGCCTTCAAATCATCGCGCGAGTCCTTGGCCTCCCAATAGCCGCGCGGGAGGCTGTTTTCGTCGCGTAGCGTGCCGTCCGGGACGTTGCGGCGCTCGCCGGGCGCTTCGAGTTGCGGGATGAGCACCCAGCCACGCCGGCGCGCGCATTCGGCCAGCAGGTTCTCAAAGGCCGAGCTGACTGCGCCCTCATGGAGCACTCCTTGGCGGCCATAAGCTTGAAGCTCTGCGTAGTAAGCGCGGATTGCACGGTCGGCGGGTTTGATGGGGCGGTCGGTTTTCATCTCTGGGCCAGAGTACAGCCAGAAGGGAACATTATGCGGAGTGCCACCAGGAATGCAAGAGACTTCACGCAATGGAGGCAAGCAGCGCGGACCTGCTCTTCCATGTCCCCGGTCGGGCCATTTGTTGCCCGTTAGCAAGCCGGTGGTTGAATTCAACCACAATCTGGCCCAAAATGGCCACAAAGCCTATCCAATCATTCACGGTGCCTTCTTCTGTTTCCATTCTAACCCCTTGTATTCAAACGACATCCAATCGTGTTTCGCAGCACGCCATTTGGCTATGAATTTGCATCTTAATAAACCGAATATACAAATCCGAACCTGGGGGTGCGGCATGTATAACGAAGCGCATGAGGATTCCCGTAACGCTCCTGCCATTTCTTTGCGGGTTTGGGGCCGGAGGCTTGCAACGGCTCTGGTGGTGGCCCTGATTCCCTGTCCCACTTGGGCCCAGCGAGTCACGCTCTCCCCAGGGGCGCGTTTGGCGATCCGTCTGGATGAAACCATCAGCACCAAGAACCATTACTTTGGCCCAATCATTCAAGCCACTCTTGACCAGGACGTTCTGGACGCGAACGGTAAAATTGCAATCCCGGCAGGGGCCAGAGTCAAATTGGCCATGGCTGAGCTCAAACGCGCCGGACACGTCTTTGGGCGGGCACGGGTCCGCCTACGCCTTTATTCCGTGATCGAGCGGGACGGAACCGAAGTGCCTCTGGATGGTTACGCTACGCGCCTGGACAACAATCACAAGCCCGGGTCCGAGGGCACTTTCCATGGACCGCGAGGGCTGGGCAAAGATGCCGCTGTGGACTTGACCGCCATGGGCACGGGAGCAGGCGCGGGCGCTGCGGTGGGTGGTCCGTGGGGACTTCCGGCTGGGGCTGCGGCCGGCGTGCTGACGGCTGGGGTGTGGACGGTGGCGCGGCGCGGTCCGGATTTGGTGCTTCCGGCGGGAACGGTCATTGAATTTACTCTGGGCCGCCCTGCCTCGGTTGTTGAGCCCGCGACCGACCCAAATTACGCCCAGGATGGGAGCAATGGCGATCCCGCCCAGAATTCAGGCGGGTATGCCGGACGGGGGATTGGCGCTGCCTGGGGACAGGGCCTGGCCATTCCGCCTTCTTCTGATCTGGTAGCCATGCTCAATCAACTTCAGGACCCCAAGGCCGTCCTTGCCAAACTTGACAAGGTGAAATTCCGGAACCGCCCGGATTCGGACAAGGTCTTCGTCACCTACCTGCGGGGTGTTTGCGAGCTGAAGCTCGCTAAACCCAAAAAGGCTCTGAATAATCTTGAGTTGGCTTACGCCCAAGCCCGGCGACTGAACCTGCCGAACTCGGCGCAATCGGAAATTGCCAGGAACCTGGTTCTGGCACTGAAGTCGAGTTCCAAGAACTGGCAGGCAAGCCCCCTGATGAATGATCCGCAGTTGCAAGCGGTTCTGGTTGAGCCGCAAGGGGGGGAATAAGCCATGCGAGCCTTGAAGATTACGCTACCCGTCCTGATTTTGGCCATTGCGGGCACCGCTTTCGGCCAGAACTCCAATTCGCCCGCCCCCGCCAATAATGTCCCAGCCCAGGACGTCATTGTTCCCTGGAGGCATTTCGGCTCCAAGCCAGCCCCCTCGTCCTCTCCGAGCTCTAATGGGGGACAACAGCGCGACCTTTCCGCTGGTTCGGTGCCAAGCTCGGCATCCATGTCTGTTTCATCAGCCAGTGCCGGGACTTCCCAAGCCGCCTCGCAAGGGCCGGACGGGCAGATTACTGAAGAGGATATTTCAAAAAAGCACCCGCACCCGCCCGAGGAATTACAGCTTCCACCCGCCCGAGATGACGCAAGCCCGCTGGAGAAGATTGGCTCCGGGACTTCAAGCATTCCGTCTCAGGCCGGATCGCAAAGCAACACAGCGGCTTTGAATGGAAACGGCGCAGCCAGCGCCGGCAGTCAACTTGCCAACGGGAACGCCTCACCGCCTGACAATTCGCCGGAGTCTGAAGTTGCAAGCCTGACCTCAGCCTACAAGAAACGCGAAGCGGATCGCGAAGCCCAACGTCAGGAACTTGAAAAGGCCGCAGCAAAAGACCCCGCCACACTGGCGCTGGCGCAGATTCAGGAGACACGCCTGCTGCTGGAGGGGGAACAGGACCGCATGCAGAGCACCCAGCAGCTTTCCCAGGCTTTTTCGGCGCTGGCGGATGAGATTGCGAGCCGCGCCACGCAGGTGCGGGCGATGGTGGAAAACCGCAAGCAAATGGCCGATATTTCGGATGCCGACCTTGACCGGATGAATGACCGCACGCCGCGGTTGGACCTGTCGCTGCGCAACATCGCCATGCTGCCGCCCTCCAATGAAAACAACCAGATGATCCGCCGGCTTGACGCCGAGCTTGCTCAGGATGACCAAGCCCGCAAGCTCGATGAAGCCAGAAGCCTGCAGGCGCGCCATGAGATGCAATCGCTGGAGGCAGACTCCGTGGAACTGGGCAAAGAATCGGCTGAAGCCAGACAAAAATCGGCTGGCTTCGCCATGGCCGCCCAGGATGCCAAGTTGAACGAGGGCCGCCTCGCCGACCGGCTGGAATTCTCGGTCACGCGGCAGCGAGCCACGGACACGCTCAACTCCACCTCGAAGGCGATTGAAGACTCCGTGGCTCTGACTGGCAATACCGCCATCAACTCCACCGTCATGGGCACGTCGTCGGTTGCCGTTCCCACCCACCAATCCGTTGACCGGCTGCGGGATTGCATTCGCAAAACCGGGGATGTGGAAGCCTGCCGAGCCAAAGGAGACCAATAGCCATGCGAATGATGAAACCGGCGTGCCTGTTTGCAATCGCAATGCTCATAGTTGGTCCCTTGGCGGCCGCTTCCCAGGATTCAACGTTGTCGCCGTCGCCGCAAACTCAAACTGGGCAGGACGGTGAATCCAGCCTGAAGACCACGGGTAGCCTTCCGCCCTTCTCACCCCAAGCCGTTCGCAAAATTCGTGCGGATATTTATATTCAAGCGGCCCGCGAGGCTCTGGTGAAGCTTGCGCCCCAGGTTTATGAGCTGGCATCGAATTCCGAGCGATGCCGCCTGAACAGTGGGGCCAAAGCCTGTGATTTACCCGCAGAACCACTGAAGGGAAGTGACTTACAGCACATCTTCAAGTATTACGTGAAGGGTCCGGTGGAGGCCGCGCTCAGCCGCCAGCAGCTTGACGTTCAGAAGAGTGACTGGACCTGGCAAACCTATTCCAATCATCACAGCAATTAGGTAGGGGGCCTGTTAGCTGTAGCGGCGGTCTCTGACCGCCGGAAGCTTTCGAAAAAAGTCGGCGGTCAGAGACCGCCGCTACAGCTAACAGATGACGAACAATTAGCCGAGCCAGTTATGGTTCCCTTCCTTGCCGTTGCCATCCCGCTTTGTTGCGCGGCGCTACGCCCTGCAGTCAAGGAGCCGTGGGCTCAGCGGCAGGGCGGTCAAGTTGTGGCGGATGCTTTTGCGGCGTCTGCCGCACCCCCCCAACGGGTAGGCGCCGCCCGCCACTTCGGGCAAGCATTGGGGGCCACGGCGAGACTCGAAGCAAGAGGAACAGAATCCGCTAAGCCAGCGGCTTCTCAAATCGCAGCATCCCAGCATGCTTCGCCGCCCAGCGGCCGGGTCGGCGAAGATACGGACGCCGAAGTTCTGCGCATCGAAAAGAATCTGGACCGGATCAATCACGACCGGGCGGCGCGGCACGCCTTTTACGAGCAGATTGATAAAATGGTGTCACTGGTCCGCAAGGGAAAAATCATTCCTGAAAAGCTCATGTTGACGGGCGCGGCTCCAGGTCCGGCCCTTTCCTCGAACGAGCGCGTTTCGTCCTTTGCAAGCACGGCCCCACCCATGCGGGCCGGTGTGTTCCAATATGCCGGGCTAAAGCCCAGCGCTACAGCGCCCCGGGAGCCACCTCCGGCGCTTATTCTGTTCCACTCCACCGCACTTCCATCCTGGGCTGCTTCGACCGCCGCAATCCGCTCCGCTGCCGGTCCCGTGCGAGACGCCATACCTCGATTTCCCGCCAAAATTCGGGTGATTCAGAGTCCGTCCGGCAATGGCGCCCTCGACGCCCGCGTCGTATCCCGGCTGTTATATTGGGCAAAGCAGAACAAGTGCCCCGCGGAACTGGCGCTGGCCACGGCCTGGCAGGAATCCCGCATGACGCTTCATCCGGCGGACGGTTCGTCCGGCGAAATCGGCATCCTGCAAATCCTGCCAGCGCGGGCCAAGGCCGAAGGAGTGAATCCCAAAAGCCTGCGCAATCCGGACGTGGACATGTGGCTTGGGACCAAGCTGCTGGCCGAATACTTTCAGCAGGATGGAAGTATTCGCCGCGCTGCCATGCAATACGTGGCGGGCCCGAACGTGTTCGCGTATCACTATCCCGCCAGGGTGCGCGATTACGTGGCATGGTATTCGAACTCCGTTCATGACTATGCAGGATACTTCAAGCACTATGTTGATTTTTGAGCCTTGGACGAGGTAGACCTTAGTGCAGCGTTTCGTAAGTTCGCTCATGGATTCTCGCACCCCCTCACCCGGCGTTGCGGCAGTGTCTCAGTTTGTTCCTTCATCGTCATTCCCGCGAAAGCGGGAATCCACTCCGAATATCGCAGTGGCATTCCGAACTCGTGCAGAAAAAGGGATGGTCCGGAGCATGGATCCCCGCCTTCGCGGGGATGACGGTGGCGAACATTCTCAGGAAACATCAAACTGAGTCACTACCGGCGTTGCGGCGTTGCAGCGATTCCGCATCCACGATTCTTGAACGGGCTTAACTCCTTGCCGCGCTAGGCCTTGTTTCCCCCCTTCGTTTCAGAGCAAATTCGCATTCGTATTTGGGGCTTGACAAGCCAGCCCGTCTTATATATTATATGCATG
>DATKST010000210.1:0-3445 GCA_035531475.1 Terriglobia bacterium | reverse complement strand
GTGGGCGCGGTCACTCAACAGGTTCAGGTGAGGACGGCCGCTCCGACTGTACAACTGGTTTCATCAACCATCAGCGACAATGTGAATTCCACCACGGTCCGTCAGTTACCCTTGAACGGGCGCTCTTGGACCGACCTGGCAACTCTTCAGCCAGGGATATCGGTGATCCGGAACCTTCCCAGCGTCACCACCGATGTCGTTGACCGCTTGGGGAGAGGATTAGGCCCCGAGCTGACCATCAGCGGCGCGCGCCCTGGGCAGAACAATTTCCTCGTGGACGGTCTCAGCATCAACGACTATTCGAACCAAGGGCCGGGCAGCCTTGTAGGGGGCAACCTCGGCGTCGATGCGGTCCAGCAGTTTACCGTTTTGACGACTAATTACTCTACCGAGTACGGGCGCACCTCCGGCGGCGTGATCAGCGCCATCACTCGCTCCGGCACCAACCAATACCACGGAGACGTTTATGAGTTCCTGCGCAACAGCAACCTGGATGCGGCAAATTTCTTTGACAATGCCGGCAACCTCATAAAACCACCTTTCCGCCGCAACCAATTTGGCGGATCGCTGGGCGGCCCGATCCAGAAGGATAAGACCTTTATCTTTGGCGATTACGAAGGGCTGCGCGAGCAGTTGGGCTTAAGCAATTTTGACCAGGTTCCGTCACTGGCGGCGCGCAACGGGCAACTTTCCACCGGAACCGTGACTGTGAGTCCGCTGGTCCAGCCCTACCTGGCCTTCTACCCCCTGCCAAACGGCCCATCTTTTGGGGACACCGCGGCTTTTGCCTTCAGCGGCTCACAACCGACAGTCGAAAACTACTTCACCATCCGGCTTGACCATACATTTTCATCCACGGACAATCTTGCGGGCACCTATACCTACGACAATGCGAGATCTTCTTTTACCGATGAATTCGCCAACAAGACAGTTAACAGTGGCACAAACCGGCAATTCATAGTGCTGGAGGAGAACCACATCTTCAGCCCCGACCTGGTGAATTCTCTGCGAGTGGGATTCAACCGCGAGTTCGCAGGCGCCCCTAATGGAGGCGCCGCCATCAATCCGCTGGCGGCGAGCACCGCATTAGGTTTTGTGCCCGGCGAAACTGCGGGCAACATCGGCGTGCCAGGACTGACGTTTTTTTCAGGAGGTCTGTCCACCCTCCAACCGCAGACCTTTAGCTGGAACGACTGGCAGGCGTATGACAACGTGTTTCTGACGAAGGGCATCCATTCTATTAAATTCGGCGCCAACATCGAGCGGATTGAAGATAATCAGTTCGCCAGCTCCCGCCCCGGCGGGGATTTCGAGTTCTCTTCGCTCCGCGACTTTCTCACCAATACCCCTATCGACGGGCCGATCTCGCTAACCGCTGACATTCCAAACACGGTCACGCCTCGGGGAATTCGTGAGAGCATAGTCGGCGCCTATATTCAGGACGACATGCGCCTCCGTACAAACCTGACCGTGAACGCGGGACTGCGCTATGAAATGGCGACGGTGCCAACGGAAGTCCAGGGCAAGCTCGCAAGCTTGCACAGTTTTACCGGCAGTCAGCTTTATACAGGCTCGCCCTTGTTCGCGAACCCCTCGCTCAAAGACTTTGAGCCGAGGCTGGGCTTTGCATGGGACCCCTTCCACAACGGCAAGACGTCGATTCGCGGCGGCTTCGGCGTGTTCGACGTGCAGATTATGCCGGTCACGCTCAGGCAGACGAACGATGGCACCATCCCTTTTGCTTTTTCAGCCAACGGATCGAACCTGCCTGCAGGCTCATTCCCATTCGCCGGCTTCCAGTCGCTCTCAGCCAGCCCGACTACGGAGCGCGCCGCCTACATTGAACAGCACCCGCCGCGCAATTACGTTCTGCAATGGAACTTCAACATCCAGCGGGAAATCACTCCCAGCACCACGGTGATGGCTGCTTACGTGGGTTCCCGCGGCGTCCACAACATCCTCCAGATCGATGACGCCTCGATCGTAATGCCCACCATAACCCCGCTCGGCTATACGTGGCCCCTGCCCACGGGCAGTGGCACGGTGCTGAACACGAACTTTGGCCGCATGGCGCCCACGCTCTTTAATTCCAGCTCCATCTACCACGGTCTCGAGCTCGAACTCACGAAAAAGATGAGTCATGGCTTTCAAGCCCAGGCCTCGTTCACATGGGCAAAGAGCATAGACACCAGCTCCGGCACGACCGACGGCGATCAGTTCCAAAACGGCATATCGAGCCTCTTCTTCTTCTCCCAAAAGATCAGAAGAGGCCTCTCTGATTACAACGTGGGCCGCGATTTGGTGCTCAATTACACCTGGGACATTCCGACGCCCAGCTCATTTACCGGAATTGAAAAAGGGGTGCTGGGTGGATGGGAGCTTGGCGGCATTTTCACGGCGAGCGATGGCGTGCCGTTCACCCCTAACCTCGGCGGCGACGTACTGGGCCTCAACAGCACCGATCCGTGGGACTTCCCCAACCGCCTCACCGGACCCGGATGCCAGTCGCTGATTAACCCAGGAAACGTCAATAACTACATCAAGCTTCAGTGCTTCGCCTTTCCTAATCCCACCAATGTCTTGGGAAATACGGGGCGCAACAGCATCATCGGGCCGGGGCTTGCAGATTTTGACTTTTCCTTATTCAAAAACATTCCGATCAAGAGGGTATCAGAGAGCTTCAACATTCAATTCCGGGCGGAAGTGTTCAACCTCCTCAATCGCGCCAACTTCGGTTCGCCGACGGGCAATCAGACGCTTTTCGACGGAAGCGGAGCCGCAGTTCCCGGTGCGGGCGTGCTCGATACCACATCCACTACTTCGCGGCAGATTCAGTTTGCGATTAAGGTGAACTGGTAATCCCCATTTGCCCCGCAGCGCCATCTGCCCGGATGCTGCGGGGCAACTCACAGTTTTTCTTGACTACTCCCTGTTGTCATAGGACATTATTGAGAATTATAAATTATAGTGACGGCTTTTTTGTAGCGCCGGTGTCCCCACCGGCGTTTTTCGGCGCTGAGGACAGCGCTGCACCAGCGGATGTTGTCACTATGATTTGTAAACCTCAATAGACAAGCGGGCAAGAGAGCCTTGCAGCCTTGCCCCATATTGAATAGGAGGATTGTAATGAAACTTGTTCGGATTCAAATGCTGGCGTTGGCCGTAATCATGGCAGCCATTCCTTTGGCTTCCGGGCAGAAGTCCAGCAGCAGTACGGCTGCGGCCGATAAAGCGGAACTCGTTAAACTCGATCAAGAATGGCTGGATGCGGCGCGAAATCACGACCGGGCATTCTGTGAACGGTTGTGGGCGCCTGGCTTCGTGGAAATAATCGGCCACGGCGTCGTTTTGAACCGGGAGCAACTGCTAGACCTCATTTCGGATAAGACCCGCCAAGGGAAACCCTACGTGGATGACGTCCATGTGGCAAACTACTACGGAGACG
>DATKST010000209.1:0-20658 GCA_035531475.1 Terriglobia bacterium | reverse complement strand
CTTGGCCCCTCACCCCGGCCCTCTCCCCGCAGGCGGGGAGAGGGAGGTTGTTGAAAGCCGTGCAAGCCGTGATCCTCCCCCGGCCCTCTCCCCGCAGGCGGGGAGAGGGAGGTTGTTGAAAGCCGTGCAAGCCGTGATCCTCACCCCGGCCCTCTCCCCGCAGGCGGGGAGAGGGGGAACCGCGGGGAAGCAGTGCTTCCCGTCGCGGTGGGTGAGGGGCTCTGGTTCACCCGTGCGCATCATTCTCGAACGGACCGTTCGGAAGGCGAGACAAAAGAAAGAAGTTCCGGTGCTGAAACGGCACGGTTAAAACCGTGCCCTGACGGTCATCAAGCAAAACTTCCTGAATAATCTGGGTTAAGAGACTTGTCCAAAGCTGATCTTGAACAATCCATGACGTTACCCGTTGAAATTCCGCTGGAGAGGGAACCCTTGGCATTTTCCCACGGGACAAATTCTGGGGCGCCGGTGGGACTGATCCGAAGGCTCGCTCCGTGGGTGGCAAAAGGCGGCTTCACCGTTGCTGACCAAGCCATCATCTCCGGATCGAACTTTGTCATCAGCATTCTGCTGGGGCGTTGGCTGTCGCCTTCACGCTACGGCGCTTATGCTCTGGCTTTTGCGATTTTCATTCTTCTGACTCGGGTTTATCAAGCCCTGCTGCTTGAGCCGCTGGCGGTGTTCGGAGGGTCGGCTTACGAACTGTGCCTGCGCGGTTATATCAAGGTTTTGGTAAGGATTCACCTGGCCATGACGGTGCTGATCGTTCTGGCGTTGGGTCTGGGCAGCTTGCTGGCCAACTCCTTCGGCCACACGGACGGCCTGGCAGGGGCCTTGGCCGGGTTAACGCTTGCAGCGCCTTGTATCCTGCTGTTTTGGATGGCGCGACGGAGCTTTTACTTTGAGCTTTCGCCAGCTCGCGCGGCGTTGGGGTCTCTGGTTTATTTTGGTTTGGTCCTGGCCGGGCTCTTTGCGGGACATGCCCGGGGCTTGATCACTCCCTTCACGGCGTTTCTGCTGATGGGAGTGGCCGCGGCGTTCACCGGCGTGGTTCTGTTCCGGCAATTGGCCCGGCACCTGCCGGCGGGCTTGGCCGGACCGGGATGGCGCGAAGCTTGGCGGCGCCATTGGGAATATGGCCGGTGGGCGCTCGCGGCATCCATCGCCTCCTGGCTTCCTGCTTATATTTACTATCCCTTGCTTAGCGCGATGTCGGGAATGGCAAGCGCCGGGCAGTTGAAGGCGCTCATGAACCTCGCCTCACCTGTAAATCAGGTAATGGCGGCGCTTTCCATGCTATTTATTCCTCACGCTGCGAGGGTTCAAGGGCGTCACGGAATGAACGGCAGCCGGGGTTTGAGCGTCAGATTGACAGTGATTTCCGTTGCCATGACGGCCGGATACTGGGCGGTAGTGATTATGTTGAAGAAGCCGGTGTTCCATCTTTTCTACGGAACCCACTACCTGGGGATCGCCAACCTGTTGCCAGTCGTGGCGCTGGGGTCCTTGTTCTGGAGCGCAGCGAGCGGCCCCTCCATCGTGTTGCGAGGGATGGAATCACCGCAATCTTTGTTTTGGGCTTTTGCGATTGCCGCGGTGGTTTCTTTGTTGGTTGGCATCCCTGCCACCTGGAGGTTTGGCCTGAGCGGTGGCATTTGGGGTATGAATATTTCCGATGCGGTTTCATTTGTAATGGTGTTGTGGCTGCTGGGGCGCAAAGCTGAAAGCCTTTCCCCGACGAGTCTGGGGCGATAGTTCCCGTCCGTCGAGGGGCGAACGAGAGGGTTACGGACAGATAGAGTCATGTGCGGTAAATAATTTAGAAGGTTAACAAAAGTTGTCGCAAAGGCTTACTGGAGCAATGCCTCCGGGCCTGCTGACAACCGTTTACGAGGAGAGAGCCATGATCAGAAGACTTCTTCATTTTTATCCCAACTTTCCGGCGCTGATGGTGGTGGCCGTAGCCGTGGCACTGCCGGGGTTCGGCCAATCCACCGGGACGCTCCGCAATCCCATCGTCATTCACGAGGTTCGCCACGCGGAAATTCCGCCTTTGAGCGCTGCGAAGACACCGCCCTCGAATTTGAATAATGGGTCCCCGGATGTCCTGCGAGGTAATTCTGGGGGATCAAGCCAGGCGCCGCAAGGGTCGGGGCAACCTGACGTTTACGTTCAAAATTTTCAGGGAGCAAGTCCACCCGTCACCGTGAAATTGAACTTCGAAGGCATCAATTCGGTGGGGCCAGGGGAGCCGTATCCTGCGCCGGACCCGAATGGCGCGGTGGGCGCCACCCAATACGTGGAGTGGGTGAATGCCCGGTTCGCCGTATACAACAAGCAAAATGGCAAGATGGTTTACGGACCGGCGTCGGGAGTTTCCCTATTCAATGTTTTTGCGGGACCTTGCGCAACCCAAAATTCCGGTGACGGGATCGTCCAATACGATAAGGCGGCAGGCCGTTGGATCATCACTCATCGCGTCGGCGCCACCAATACTGGCCCCTATTTCCAGTGTATTGCAGTTTCCAAAACCTCTGACGCGACCCAGGGGTGGTATCTATATTCCTTCCAGATTTCAAGCGCTGAATTCCCCGATTATCCCAAACTCGGTGTCTGGCCTGATGCTTATTATGAGACGGCGAATCTCCTGTCACCCACGAATGGGAACGTTTTCCTGGGTTCACTGGTATGCGCTTTTGACCGCAACGCCATGTTAACGGGCCAAGCCGCCACTGCCCAATGTTTCCAGACCAGCACTCAGTACGAAAGCCTTTTGCCGGCGGATGTGGACGGAAACACGCCGCCGCCCACGGGATCACCAAACTACCTGTTGAATCTGGACACTAACTCTCTGGATCTGTGGGAATTTCACGTGGATTTCCAGAATCCCTCGAACTCGACATTGACGGGGCCCACCAACATCCCGGTGGCGGCGTTCACAGGTGCCTGCAAGTTTAGAAATTATGTTTGTATTCCCCAGGCTGGAACAACCCAAGTGCTGGACTCCAGCGGCGACCGGCTGATGTACCGGCTGGCTTATCGCAATTTTGGCGACTACGAATCCTTGGTCGTCACCCACAGCGTCAATCCCCCGACCCAGGCAGTGGCTGGAATTCGATGGTATGAAATTCGCAGTCCCGGCAGCAATCCGATGGTGTATCAGCAGGGAACGTACTCACCCGACGCGAATTCGCGTTGGTTAGGGAGCGCGGCGATGGACAGCGCCGGGGATATGGCCGTGGGTTACAGCTTCTCCGGCATCTATGCCTATCCCGGAATGCGATTCACGGGACGCCTGGTGACCGACCCGCTGGGAACGCTTGAAAGTGATATTGGGGTCGTCAAGGGGAGTGGCGTGGAAGTTTCGCCGGACTTCCGATGGGGGGATTACAGCAGTATGGCCATCGATCCCTCGGATGACTGCACATTCTGGTTCACAAGTGAGTTCCTGAATTCTACCGGAACCAATAATTGGAATACCCGGGTGGTTTCATTCAAATTCAACTCGTGCCCGTAAGCTGGGCCGTTGATGGACTTTGCGGGTAGCGGTGGCCTTTAGGGTCTGTCAGATAATAACTGTTCCATTTCGGACCCAATACATCCCCTCACCCCTGCCCTCTCCCCGTCAGCGGGGAGAGCGTGACGCGAAGCGGCGGGTGAGGGGTGCCGGTTGGAAGATGGAACAGTTATTTCTGAACGGGCTTATAGGCCGGCATCGTGGATACGAACAGATGCCCTCTACCAATGTCCAGAACAGATGCCCGCCTGAAGGCGGCCTCTACAATGTCCAGAGGGAGCGCCTTTGCGGGACCAAGTGACCGAAACAATCCGGAAATACCGCCACCAGCTTTCTATGACCCGGCTGCGCGAACCCCTGGTCTGGTATCGTCACCGTGGCCTGCGGCTTGGCGACGCTTGGGTAGCTTCCTATCCGCGCTCGGGCAGCACTTGGCTGCGTTTCCTATTGATGGAGATTCTGGCAGGACAGTCCTCCGAGTTTGGCAGAGTCGATGAGGTGATTCCCGATGTCGGAAGGCACCCCGAGGCTCCGGCGCTGCTTCCCGGATCAGGTCGGTTGATTAAGACCCATCAACCCTACCGGCGCGAATGCCGCAAGGCAGTCTTGCTGGTCCGTGACCTGCGCGATGTCGTCATGTCGGAATACGCCTATCAGCGGGCGCTCGGATGGGCGGAAGGTGGCTTGGAGGAATATCTGCCGCGGTTCTTGAAGGGAAAGGTGAATCCATTTGGCTCCTGGCAGGGTCATGCGGAGAGCTGGATGGACTCGCCCCTGGCTGGCCGGGGCGGCCTGCTCCTGGTGCGGTTTGAGGACTTGCGCCGCAATACGGCAGAAACGCTTTGCGAGATCATTGAATTCTATGGACTGGTCCCCGATGACAAGAAGATTGAGACGGCGATTGAGAACAACTCACTGGACCGGATGCGCGAGAAAGAGAAACGCCATCCGCAAAAAGCCTCAAAACGAGGGCGGTTTGTGCGCAGTGGCGCTGTGGGTGGATGGCGGCAGGAGCTTTCGGGAAGTCAATTGAGTTTGATTCAGCAATACGCGGGTAAGGTGATGGAGAAGCTCGGTTATACTGAAAGCGGAGTGGTTGCTGAAGCAATAGTTTCCTCCCGCCGTGTTCAGCTCAGTTCCTGACTTGAAGGGAACAATACACCTCGGACTCCGAGAACTGTGGCCTCTTGGTGAAGCCCCAATCTGACGATGAATGGTTGCAGGGATATGAGCGGTCGTGGGACTGGCCCTGACCGGCGGCGGCAACGATGAAAACCATGGACGGCACATTGGAAAGGCCGGGAATGGCGCAGGCCCCTTCACGGGGCGGGTTCCGGCCGGGAAACCTTTCTGCGTGGTGGGTCCTTGCAGCGGTAGGCGCTCTAACGTTGGTAACAGCATCCCTCTTGGACTTTCTACCGGATAACGTGTCCGGCTGGGAACTTTTACCCCTGTTGGGTGTCGGAATCCTGCTGTTTTCGGTCCTATTGGCCGGGTTGGGATCGAGTCACACCCGAACCGCCTCAGCTTGGAGAATTGGCCTTGTCTTGTGGTGGTTTTTGCTATGTTCCCAGGAGTTTTTTGTGCGTTTTACCTCGCCGGAGGCGACCGTAGGGGGGAATTTCGCGCCTGCCGCATACGAGGAGGCTATTTTCTGGATACTAATCTTGGTGGCGTTGGGCATCGCAACGCTGGGGAGCCCAGGCTATCTGGGGAACATCGTCTCCGGCCATTATGGCTGGATGACGCTCTACGTGATCCTGTGCGCGGCTTCGACGATCCTCTCTCCCAACTTCATGTTTTCATTGGCTTGGGCGTTTAAGCTGGGCCTGGTGGCGCTGGTGATTCAGCTCCTATCCAGCCAAATGCAGGACTATGCCGATCTGCGGTCGTTTCTGCGGGTGACGCTTTGGGCCTTCGCCTTCCTGTCCATTGTTCCCACCCTCCAGTCATTCATGAACCCATCGCAGGCTTTCGGGGAGGGAGGCCGGTTGGGTGGGCTGCTCGCCCCGGACGAACAATCGGCGCTTTCAGGAATTTTGGTCCTGCTCGTGCTCTCACTCTATTCGGAAAGCCGGCTGAGGTGGCCCCTGGCGCTGGGTGGCGTCGGCATTGCAACCATGGTGATGTCCGGCGGAAAGACAGGGATCGCGGCGGCGGTTATTAGCTGTGTGGCGTTCTACCTTTTGCAGAAGAAATACTGGCCAGCGATTGGACTGCTGGGCGGGTTTGTGGTTGTAGGACTTCCCCTGTATCTGTTTACACCCATCGGCGCCTATTTTGACCGGTATTTGCAATCGGGCCAAGCTTCCACATTTACGGGCAGAACCGCCATCTGGCAGTCGGCGATCTCCGGCATTCTTCAACGTCCTATTTTGGGGCACGGCTTTGTAGCCTCCCTGTTTATGTCCAATCAGATCGTGGATATGCGCTTTGCCGCCACCCACACCCACAACGGCTTTCTGGAGGCGCTTTACAACAATGGAGTGGTTGGACTTCTCCTGATGTTGCTCATCCTGGGAACCATCGCCAGAAATCTCTGGAAGGCATACCGCCAACCCGCGAATCTGGAGAGGTACCCACAGCTCTCCGCGGGTTTAATTGCTATTTTCCTGAATCTACTGATCAATGCGATGGCGAATGCCACGTTTGCAGGGCGGGTGCGCGCAAATTTCGTCCTGCTACTGGGGATGGTCGTCATCAGCGATGTCATCGTCCGGTCTCGTGACCAAGCCAGCGTGGATGCCGTTTCTGAGGAGAGCGTGGAGAACCTGCCGGCCGGCCGGGGTTGATCCCTGCCGCGGGCGGAGTGATGCTGAACGCAAGCGCCGACTGTCCAATTGGCTTCAAGCCGCGACGATCGGGCTCGACTTTTTCGCGCAAGGTGGTAGTGGCTCAGTTTGCTGTGGCGGCGGTCTCTGACCGCCGGAAACTGTTGAAGAATAAACCTCGGCGGTCAGAGACCGCCGCTAGTGCACCGAAATTGTACCACTACCCGTAAGGTGGAATCTTTCCGGTTCGGGACCCGGCGACTTGGGGCTGCTTCACGAGCTCCCATTTCAAGGAAGCCGGAGTGACTTTCGCTTTTTCCAATTTTCAAAGAGCGGCCGGGCTGCTCTGTTTACGTCTTTCACCTGGAGAATGACCAACCACCCATACGAGGAGGCAGTACATGGATTGGAATGATCGCAATGTTTTAGTCACAGGCGGGACCTCATTTATCGGTTCCAGCCTGGTTGACGCGCTGATTCAGCGGGGCGCCCGCGTGAGTGTCGTGGACGACCTGAGCAGCGGGAAGCTTGAACAGATTCGAGATCACGTTGAGGCGGGACGAGTGACCTTCATCGAAGCCGACCTGCGGGACGCGGGCGTGGCCGAACGCGCCGTCCGTGGAGCGAGCGTGGTGTTCCATCTTGCCGCAGACCACGGAGGGCGTGGTTATGTGGACCTTCACCAGGCGGCTTGCGCCACCAACCTTTTGTTGGATGGTTTGGTTTTTCGCGCCTGCCACAAGGCAGGGGTTGATAAAATCGTCTATGCGTCCTCGGGATGCGTCTATCCGAACTTTATTCAGAACGACCCGAAGGAAGAGTTGTACCTGACAGAAGATAAGGTTGGCCCCGGCTATGATGCCGACAACATGTACGGTTGGGCCAAGCTGATGGCGGAAATGACGCTCAAAGCCTATTACAAGGATTGGGGTATGAAGTCCGCTTCCTGCCGCTACTTTACGGTGTACGGTCCTCGCGGCGTGGAAAACCATGCGGTGATCGCCATGATTGCCCGCGCTTTCCTGAAGAAGGATCCCTTTGTGATGTGGGGCACGGGTGAGCAGATCCGCAACTGGACCTACATTGACGACATCGTGCGCGGAACCATCCTGGCGGCGGAAAAAATTGAAGACGGCACGTCGGTGAATCTGGGCACCATGGAGCGCATTCGGGTGATTGACGCAGCCCGGGAAATTTTGCGCTATATGGGGCATACTGCCAATATTGAACCCCATCCGGAGATGCCGACGGGACCTTACAACCGCGTGGCGGAGAATTCACTCGCCAAGAATCTCCTGGGTTGGGAACCCCAGGTCAAATTTATGGATGGTTTGCACCGCACCATCGATTGGTATGTGGCGACGAAGAACAAGGAGCAGGTTTCGGGCTATCTTGAAGCCATGCTGACCGAACGCTAAGTGCAGCGTTTCGTAAGTTCGCTCACGCATTCTCGCACCCCCTCACCCGGCGCTGTGCGCCACCCTCTCCCCGCTTGCGGGGAGAGGGGCTGGGGGTGGGGGGTTATTGAAGAGCATTGCAAGAATACGTCACCTTAATTGCGAATGGTGGTACTTGGGATGGCCGGAGTTCCAAAACCTACAAAATCAAGATGGGTGACCGTTGCCATTCTGGTTTTTTTCGCTGTTTGCGCTGGACTTCATTGGTTGCGTATTTTTCCCGTTCTCCGGCTGGAGGCTTTGCCATCTTATTCTACTTCGGTCCCAGAAATTGGGACAGGGGGGTCGCCGGATCGCGAACAGTCCGCCGCTGAAGTGATTTACGCCCGCCAGCCCGTGCCTGTGGCGTTTTTTGGTTTGGATATTACGTCGCCGCAAACGCCCTGGCCCACCATTCCATTCGGCACGCTTAGAATGTGGGATGACCACTCGCCCTGGAGGTTGGTGGAAAGAGCCGGAAGGAACCAATATAACTGGGACATTCTGGACGGGTGGATCGAGCGGGCTCAACGGCATCACGTCGATTTGCTTTACACCATCGGCCATACGCCCCTTTGGGCAGCTTCACAACCGGACCACCGGTGCATCAACGGGCCGCGAGGCCCCCGGGGAACCTGTACCCCGCCCCTTGACCTCAACACCCGAGAGCCTTGCCAGGGACCGCTGGCCGGAGTCACGTCCACAGACTGCATTTTTAAGGAATTTATCACGTCCTTGATGGACCATGTGTGCAGCGGCAAGGCGCCCAATAAGGATTGCAAGATTCGATATTACTCCTGCTGGAACGAACCCAATCAAGATGGGTTTTGGTCGGGATCTTATGCTGAGATGGCGAAACTGTGCTCGGATTTTGTGGAAACCGTAAAATCGCAATGCCAAAGCTGCACGACGGTGGGTCCGGAGGTGGCGGCGGCCGCTGATGTTGGCACGAAAATGAATGGCGACAGCCGTTCCGCCGCGGTTTATCTTGAAAATTTCCTGCGGGCCTCTGCACAGTATGGCCATTTACCTGACGTGGCCGCCTTCCATCCCTATGCGGCCCGCCTTTGGGGACTTAACAGGGCGCCGTTTCCGGAAACGTTTGCGGGCAGCGGATGCCAGGGAGGCAGAGGCGGGGCGGATTGTCCCGCAACACTGCTTCAAAAAATCGCCGCCCTGCGCAAGGTCATGGATGACAACGGCATGCGCGGCAAGCCGCTTTGGTCAACTGAAGGCAGTTGGGGCGTAAATTTGCAACTGCCTGATCCGGACGTGCAGGCGGCCTATGTTTCCCGTTGGTTGATCCTTCAGGCTTCTGCCGGAGTGTCAAGGGCCATCTGGTACCTGTACGACAATGGTGGCCGTCCAAGAGGTGTGGGCGGACTGTGGGGTCCTGAAATTGGGCTTGGCAAGGCAGGGGTTGCCTTTGGCCAAGTGGCGGGCTGGCTGACCGGCGCCACTTTCTCCAAACCGTGCTCGGCCATCAACACCGTGTGGTCCTGTGGACTCACCAGGCCAGGAGGAGTTCAGGCCAAAATCGTGTGGGATGTGTCCAGGTCTTATGACCCCAGTCAAACATTCAGTTATCGCGACACCAGCCCATTTACGAAGTACCGTGACCTGGCCGGGAACACCCACCCGATTTCAGGTGGCACGGCGCCTATTGGCTCAAAGCCCATCCTCCTTGAAGGTCATCCGAATTGATCAATATCCCTGTTGCAGGGCCAATACCGTTTAGATAAGGGGATATCTCGTTGGGGCGGGCACCAGGCCCGCCCCAACGGCGTGTGGGAATCAGGCTGCATTGGGCATAGGCCGGGTTTATGATTCTCCATGGGTACACTTGGTAGTTTCAACATCATGGAGACCGCACCCATGTCATCCCGGTTCGCGCCGGGCCCGCTCTTCGTGGTTGGAATTTGGCGCTCCGGAACTTCGCTTCTTTACGCGCTCCTCAATCAGCACCCCCAGATTGCCCTGATGTATGAAGCGGATTTCCTGACTCTGAATCCGGTCTTCCAATGGCCCGGGAACGCGGCGCATTGGGCGGCGCGGTTTGAGGGTTGGAACACTTCGCTCAGCCGTCACGGGGTTGATCTGGATTCCATTCCGGCCGGCATATCAAACCTAGCCGCAGCCAGCGAAGCGGTCTACAAGAGCTATGCCGGGGAAAAAGGCGCGAGCGTTTGGGGAGAGAAGTCTCCAAACTATTATGACTCGCTGACCCGGGTCGCCTACTTTTTTCCCGTTGCCAAATTCATCGTCATCTGGCGTGACCCGGCATCCATCTGCCGCAGCGTCCAGCGCGCGGCACAAAGGTCTCCGTGGTTTGCGAAAAAAGGAGTCGCTCACCGGGCGCTGCTTGGCTGTGAAAAGCTGAGAAGCGAGTGCGACCGCCTTCGCCTCCACCGGGCTCAGTTGCACGAGATTTCCTACCACGATCTGACTTTGCAGCCTCAAAAAGCGATGGTGGGTATCTGCCAGTTCCTGGAACTTCCGTTTGACCCGCGAATGGCCACCCTCGAAGACGCTGACCGGACGGCGATCTATGAAGGTGAACACCATACTTTGGTGAAGGGCGGCAAAATTGTCGCGGCGGCAAAGCCCCTCGACGTCTTGCCTGAACAACTGAAGGCCAAGATTGAGAGGTATGTTGCTTACTGGCGGCGGAAGTATGGCGCCCGATGGCCTGCCATGACCGGTTTCCCGGTCTCCGCGGCAGCGGAGACGGGCTTGCTTGAAAGATTTTCGGACCAAGTGCTGTATGCGTTTTACCGGACCTTCGACCTGGCCATGCGGTTGTTTTATTGCTGGGCACCACTCTCACTGCTTCGGGAATACAAAGCGCGAAAGCGCCGGCATGATGCTGCCGCGATCGAAGCCAGGAAGTCTGCGAATCCGTAAAGCGATGATGCTTTTCGGTAGTGTCGCAATTTGCTGGTGCGGCGCTTTCTGAGCGCCGGAAACTGCTGAGGATCCAAGTTCGGCGCTCAGAGAGCGCCGCACCAGCAAACAAACTGAGACACTACCTGCTTTTCCGCATGGTTGAGGCGACGCGAAAAGTTTTTTTGACCCTTTGTGCCCAACCTCCTGTTGTGGCGAACGCAAGGTCGTAATTCCCCGCATTGCCGCCTTTATTCCCTCTTGAAGAACACCCCCTCTTCGCGATAGATTATCCTGTTCTGATTTTCCCATTTCCTACTTTGGCAGCGCCTTGTTCACGAGGAGTTCACGCCGTGCAAATTGTCGACACGCATCAGCACTTGTGGGATACGGACCTGTTTCCTTACGCTTGGTGCAAGGGCAATCCCGTCCTGGACCGTCCATTTCGCCTGACCGACTATGATGAGGCAGTCCGTGGCCTTAACGTTGAGAAGTCGGTGCATGTGGAGTGCGACGTAGACGAGCCTTACATGCAACATGAGACTCGTCACATCCTCTCGCTTGCGGAGCAGGAGAATCGCCTGGAGGGAGTGGTGGCTTGCTGCCGTCCGGAAAAGCCAGAATTTGAAGATTACATCAAGAAGATCGCGGGCCATCCCAAGCTCAAAGGCGTGCGCCGGATCTTGCACACCCAACCCGACGATCTGGGCCGCCAGCCGCTTTTCATCAGCAATGTCGGGTCGCTCGAGCGATGGGGCCTATCCTTCGATCTTTGCGTCCTGGTCCGGCAGTTGCCCATCGCCATCAATCTGGTCCGCGAATGCCATGGAGTTTCGTTCGTCCTCGATCACTGCGGCGTGCCGCGCGTCAAAGAGAAAGAACTTGATCCGTGGCGTGAGCACATTGAACAAATTTCGCGGTTCCCGAACGTTGTCTGCAAAGTCTCAGGGCTCGTGGCTTACGCTGACCCGGAGCATTGGACCGCGGAAGACCTTCGTCCCTATGTGGATCACGTTATCGCCTGTTTTGGATGGGACCGCGTGATGTTCGGAAGTGATTGGCCGGTGTGTACGCTGGCTTCAACTCTGCGGCACTGGGTGGAAACCCTGGAATCACTGGTCGGTAATCAGCCGGAAGAGAACCGCCGCAAGCTGTTCCACGATAATGCCGTTCGCGTCTACCGCTTGACTTAATTGGCGCGTGCTATTCTCCGCCGAAACGATCCAAGTCGATCCTTCTCACAGAGTTGTTGGCCATTTTGGCCGCCCGTACTCCATGGTCGATCGTCAATTGAGCGGATCATCTCATCTTTCGCCAGCGAACGGAGCGAGCAAACGCCCGTGCGTGGTTACTCTGGTCGAATGCCGGGAATGAGCAAGTGAATGCGGTAAAGCCCGGTCCGCGATGTAAGCCCTGCGCGACAGCGGACCTCGGTATTGAACGAAGATCTGCGTGAGACGTTTCGGGAATGGTATCCGGGGATGGATTCACAGCGAGTGAATGGGCAGCCCGCCGCATAGCCCCCACTCTGGCACGGTCTCGGCCGCGTAGCCACCGGTTTTTCCCGGTCCCGCATCCACGGGTCCAAACGAACATTCTTCACCGCCAACTCGTCCGGATTATTCACGAACTTCCAGTAGGGGACCGTCAGGGCACGGTTAAAACCATGCCCTGACGGTCTTCGCGCAAAACATCGTGAATGATCCGGGCTAGTCCGCGGGCGAGGACCGCCAGGCCGTCTGCTGCTGTTTAACCCAGATGGCTTCCTTGTCCTGATGGCAGAGCAGGCAAGCATTCGGGCTGTCGTTCTGGCCGAAACGCAGCGTCATCGCTGCGCTGGGGATCTGATCAAATTCGTGGCTTCGCGCTTCGAAGAGCAGGGCGTCAACAATGCGCGGCATATGGCAGGAAGCGCAGCGGCTTCCGACAGAATAGTAAGCGTGATGGGTGTGCCGGACCAACGCCGCCTTTTCGCGATATTCACTGTGGCATTGCAGGCACATTTCATCCGGATGGTTGCGGAACTTCAAAGAGACCGGATTGGATTCTGCATCCGTTGGATGAGGATCGTGGCAACTGCCGCAGGTCACTTCCCCCTTCTTATAGCACTTGGTTCGTAACACGGACTCGACAATGAATGAGGTCTGGCGGAAGCGTCCGTCCTTGTAAAATCCTTTGCGCGAGAATTCGTCATAAGGTCGGCTTTTGTAGTGCATGAAGAAAACACCTTCACGTGAATAATTCAGCTCGCCATCCGGCCCCGGGGATCTCACCGCGGACTGCATGTGGCATTGGGAGCAAATTGCCATGAACTGCTGCGCTGTGATCTTGGTGAAATCGACCGGTGGATCAACCGGCCTTTTCACATAAGGTTGTGCTTTGAGCATAGCCACAACGTGCCTCTGTGAAGGCCCGTGACACATTTCACAGTCAATTCCCGGCTCGCGGAATTCCAGCCCCTGGGGCTCAAAGCCGCCGCCCTTCACGTTGCGTAATTGGCTGGTGTGGCACACCGCGCAGTTGGCCTGATAACTGGTGAGGGGAGACATCTTGAGCCACTCTGTCACGTCGGCGCGGGGGCTGCCGGGCGGATCAGCGATTTGCCAGAAGTCCACCCATTTTTTCTGATTGCGGTTGTACTGGATGGGCATGACGTGCACTTCGCCATTGGGCAAGCGCGTGGCATAACCCTGTTCCCACTTGGAACCAATGGTGTAATCAACCCGGTACTTGTGCCACCCCCCGTGGGTATCACGAATCATAAAAAAGTTCCTTCCGTGCTCTGCAATCATGCGCGCAAAGGGAACTTTAATCTTGGGTGGTATCACCGTGAGCCGGCCGTTGCTCCACTCAATGCTTTCACCCACGTCATAGGTTAGGTGATGCGTGAAATCACCGATAACGTTGGCGGGGTCATAGGGCCTGAACATTTTGGACATGCCGGTGTGCGCCCAGCTTTGACAGATTTCGGCATGGCACTGCTTGCAGGCTTCGGAGCCGGCATATCCGGGGAGTTGCCCGTCATGATCAGCAACTTGGGCTGAAGCGCCCTGCTCCGTCGCCACCGGCGGGTCAGGAATCGATTGTAGATAAGACTCAAAGATTGGACGTGAGGCGCGGAAGGAGACCGAGTAAAGAGTGCGCAACTGACCGGCGGCTTTGGACGCAAGCGGCCCCTTCAGCCGGTAGGCGCGGGCAAAATGTTCCGCCGCAGATTGGGTGTTACCGGACGCGACCTCCGCCAGACCAGCCAAATATTGCACTTCGTCATCCCGCGGGTTCAAAGCCGCTGCGCGGGCCAGGTCGCTGAGCGCTACTTTCAAGCCGCTGCGTTTTGCCTCCGCCGAATTTGAGCCGATGGCGAGCGCCATCCGCGCCCGGCCCAAAATAAAGGAGCAGGTGGCTTCCAGTTGAGGTTCCAAACTCTTCCACTGCTGCGAGGAAACCGAAGCCGGACGCACAAAACGCTGCAAGTCGTCCGATGCGCTCAGGGCGTTTGTCTCAGCTTGTGAGTAGAGTCCCTGCTGCGCCTGCACATCGGCGATGGAAACCAGCAGCAACTCATTCTCCGGATAGAGCCTCAGGGAAAGTGCTGCGTCATGCAGTGCATCCCCGTAATCCCCTACCTGAATCTCCCACTTAGCGGCAATCTGATAAGCTTCCGCCAGGAATCCGGACTTCGGAAAATTCTTGATAAAGGCTTCGGCCAGCCTGGCTCGCGTGGGGGCATCCTTCTCCTTGTAGAGAGCGAGTATTGCCCTTCGCTCCGCGGGACTCTGGGCTTCATCAAGAACGGAGGACCGGCGAGGAGTCTGGCTGGTGATGAGGGTATCAATGTCCTGCCCGGAGCACCGCAGGCTGGTCGTGAAAATGACAGCGCAGCATGCCAGTGCCATGCACAATCCCCGGTAAGATAAGCGGACCAACGTCTCGAGCTTCCAAGTCCTGCCCTGCTCCCCGCCACTTCCAACAGCCGATTCCCCAACTTGGCGAGCCATACGCAGATTTGCTCTCCCCAACCTCATGCCGGCTGCTCCACGCCTTCACCTTGAATCTCCACCAAGTCACAGGAGCACCCCGCATCCTGCGGCGTGCAATACACGCCATTTTCCACCCTTATGGGATTCACAAAATAGCTGCGCAGACGCGGAATGTGTTCCAGGAACACCATCGGATGCCCCACTGCAATGTGGTTCAAGAGCACCCCATGCTGGTGGATCTGGCCCATATCACCGACATGAGGAACAACGGGCAGGTTGAACTTTTTCGCCAGCGGGCTAACCGGAAGGGATTCGCTGACGCCGGGCACACAGGTGCATCCCGCTCGAACAAAGTGCATGGCATCCGCTTCCATGAAGTTCTTGAACATGGCGCGAATCGGCACATGCTCGCCCGGAGCGATGCGAATGTAGGCGGCCACCTTGCGGGCATGCCGGATGTCCCGCTGCCGATCACGGGAGCTGATTCTCAATTTGAATGTCCGGAATCCATCCTCCAGAGCGCGGCGCGCATTCTCATAAGCCTGCTCGTTCTCGTAGCCCATTCAGCACACGGAAGTATCATAGGCGCGATAGCCCACATTCAGCTCTGCCTCGCAGTCACTCCCGGCCGGGTCCCATGCTGTTTGCCTGACACTTACTCGGGCCGGATGCCGGGAATGAGCAAATGAATGCGGTAAAGCCCGGTCCGCGCCGTCATATAGAGCGTTTTGCCATCCGCGCCGCCCCAGTTGCAATTGGCAGGAATTTCCGGGGGCTTGATGGTTCCCAGGTGTTTGCCATGAGGTGAGAAGATCCAAACACCGCCAGGGCCAGTGGCGTAGACGTTGCCCTCCACATCCACCTTCATACCGTCGGGATTGCCAGTTTCCGGGGCGGACGTGACGTCGTAAAAAACCTTGCCGTGGGCCAGCGTTCCATCCGGCATCACTTCATACCGCATGTAAAGTTCTTGCGGCTCGGAGTTATCCACGTAGAGAAATTTGCCATCCGGTGAGAAGGCAATACCATTGGGGCGAAGCAGATCCTTCACCAGCAGCTCCAATTTGGCGTCATTGGGAGGAGAGCCGGGCTTTTGGTCGAAAGCGCGGGGAATGCGATAGACTCCGGCGAAGGGAAGCTCCTTCAACCGATCAGTTTCTTTCTGAGTCGGCAATCCGTAGGGTGGGTCAGTAAAGTAGAGCGAACCGTCCGAGGCGTAAACCAGGTCATTGGGGCTGTTCAGGCGCTTGCCGTGGTATCGCGCCGCGAGAACGGTGATGGAGCCGTCCTTTTCCACGCGGTAGACGCAACGCCGGGCGTGTCCCGCAACGGTGAGGCGGCCTTCTTTGTCCAGTGTCATGCCATTGGAGCCGGACTCCGGACCGGTGTAAGGCTTCTTCCCAAGATATCCGCTGGGGTGCATGTAGACGGAGACCGTGCCCGGCAGCGATCCGTTCGGTCCTGGAACCCACTTCATAATGCGGTTGTTGGGGATGTCCGCAAAGAGCAAATAGCCAGGCTTCAGCCAGATGGGGCCTTCGGTGAATTTGAACTCGCCCGCAACCTTCTGAATGGCGGCCTTCGCAGGTACGATTTTGGCCAGGGCGGGATCAAGCCGTTGGATTGATCCTACATTCTGAGCCAGGGATGGCATGGTCATGAGGACACCTGAGAGCAAAGAGATGGCGATCAGTCGCTTTTTCATGTGCCAGATTGTACTACCGGCGTCAAGTCTTGGGCAATTATTTCGAGTCCAGTTGCAATTCGGGGTGGCTTTCGGGGTACTGGTTCCACCCAGAAGACGTGCAGATGGCGGGGAGCTCTTATGTCCAACCTCTGCCGGGCGACAACACGGGTCGCCCGCGCCGAGGCCACAATCCCGCCGGTGTTCATTTCCGGACACGGCTATCCCATACCCGAACACCGCGACCCAATTTCTGACGTAGCGCCTATGGCGCATCCTATTGATAATACACAGTATGTCACGTAGGGCGGGACTGGCAAACCACTTGCGATAGGAGTACCTGCGGAGACGATACAAAACATGGACGTACCAAGAAAAGGCGCCGCCCGGAAGCGGCGAATCAAGATGACGATTTACGGCGTGGTAGCGCTGGTGGCCGTGGTACTGATCAGCATGGGCCTCTCGCGCCTGAAGCCTGCTCCGCCGGGAGTTGACCGCTCTACTCTCTGGCCCGGGACGGTACGGCGGGGGCCTATGGACTTGCAGGTACGGGGCCTGGGTACATTGGTACCGCTCGAAATCCAATGGATTGCCTCCACCACCGAGGGGCGGGTGGTCAAGCGCCTGGTGCTGCCGGGGACGGCGGTGAAGCCGGATACGGTGCTGATTGAGCTTAGCAATCCACAACTTCAGCAGGAAGCTGTGGATGCGGAATGGCAAGTGAAGGCTGCGGAGGCGGATTATCAAAGTCTGAAGGTTCAGCTCCAGAGCCAGGAGCTTGACCAGCGCTCGACCTTGGCCACCGCCCAATCCGACTATCGCCAAGCTCAATTGCAAGCGCAAGTGGATCAGAAGCTCGCCAGCAGCGGCGTGGCTTCGCCACTCATCGCCCAGCTTTCTGAGGCGAAGGCAAACGCGCTCGACACCAAGAGCCAGATTGAAAAGAAGCGGTTAGATATCAGCGTGGAATCCGTGAAGGCGCAGCTTGCGGCGTCGCAAGCAAAGGTGGAGCAGCTTCGCGCTCTCTACAACCTCAAACAAAGCCAGGTCGCCGGGCTCCAGGTCCGGGCAGGAATCAGTGGAGTGCTCCAAGAACTTGATGTTGAGGTTGGGCAGGAAGTGACGCCCGGCACGGTATTGTGCAAGGCTGCGGATCCCAAACAACTCAAGGCCGAATTGAAGATTGCGGAGACGCAAGCCAAGGACATTCAACTGAATCAAGGCGCCTCCGTTGACACCCACAACGGCATCATCCCCGGCCACGTGATCCGCATTGATCCTTCGGTACAGAATGGAACGCGGACGGTGGATGTCAAGCTGGACGGCGATTTACCTCCGGGCGCCGTACCTGACTTGAGCGTGGACGGCACCATAGAAATTGAGCACCTGGATAACGTCCTATATGTCGGCCGTCCCGCTTTCGGGCAAGAGGACTCGACCATCAGCCTCTTCAAAGCCGTGCCCGAAGGAGTTGATTGGAACAATGCGAAAGAGGCCGTGCGGACGCAGGTGAAGGTGGGCCGGGCCTCCGTGAACACGGTGGAAATTCTTCGGGGCTTAAAAGTCGGCGACGTGGTGATCCTCTCCGATATGTCACGATGGGATTCATTTGACCGGGTCAGATTGCAGTGACCAGTGATTCGTGACAAGTGGTATTTGCGAAGCGCGTGTCCTGAACCCGGCTGGTTGCTTAATGCCGCCAATTGGCGAGGTAAACTCGCCGCTACAAAAAACTGACCCTCTACCGATACCTGAAAGCTGATCGCTTTAGGAGATTTATGGGCGTATTGATCCAGGACTTGAAATTCGGCCTGCGCATGCTGGCCAAGAATCCCGGCTTCACGGCCATCGCCGTGATCACTTTAGCGCTGGGCATTGGCGCCAATACGGCGATTTTCAGCGTGGTAAACGGGGTGCTTCTGAATCCGCTGCCTTTCCCGCAGCCGCAGCGCCTCGTGCGTCTCACCTGGGGGCGAGGGGGCGATAACCCTGACCTGACCGTCCCGCAATTCAGGTTTTACCGGGATCACAGCACCGTCTTTCAATCCTCCTGCGCCTACAGCTTCATTTCAACGAGCAAGCTTCAGACAGGGAAAAGCATCCAATGGGTCAAGACCCTGTCTGTGACATGGGGCTTCTTTCCAACCCTCGGCGTCAGCCCGGTGATCGGTCGCAATTTCCGCCAGGAAGAAGACCGGCCCGGCGGACCCGAAGCGGTGATCCTCACCCATGCGATCTGGAAGAATGCTTTCGTGTCTGATCCCAAGATTGTTGGTCGCCAAGTGGAATTGGCAGACGGAAGCTTTACAGTAATTGGTGTACTTCCCGCCGGGTTTCAATTCGTTCAGCCCGCGCAAGCCTTTACCCCATACCGGTTCACCGGCTCTGCCATGGACTCGGGATCCAACACTTCCGCCATTGCCCGCCTCAAGCCCGGCGTGACGCTTGCCCGCGCGCAGGCGGAAATGGCCGTGGTCTTCAAACAATATGCCGGCGTCCATCGCGTCAACCTGCGCGAAACGGGTATGTTTGTGATCCCTTATCAAAAGTTCCTGACGGGAAGCTTCCGCACCAGCTTGCTGATGCTTTTTGGCGCGGTCGGATTCCTGCTTCTGATCGCCTGGTCGAACGTCGCCAGTCTGCTTCTTGCGCGCGCCACGTCGCGGCAAAAGGAAATCTCCATCCGCCTGGCGATGGGAGCAAGCCGCCTTGACCTTTTCAGACAATTCTTCATAGAAAGCCTTCTGCTTGCGCTTGCGGGCGGGACAGCAGGACTTGTGAGCGCCGACTGGATGCTTCGCACCCTGGCAGGCTCGATCCCGTGGAACCTTCCTGCCACGGACCGCATCACGCTTGACGTTCCCGTATTGATCTTCACCCTCGTGATCGCCATCGCCGCCAGCATCGCCTTCGGATTCGCGTCCTTCTTCCAAACTTCGAAGCTCGACCTGAACTCCACGCTCAAAGAGGGCTGGAGCAGCTCGGGCGCCGGCGCGCACTCCCGGCTTCGCAAAGTGATTGTGGCGGGTGAAGTGGCGCTCTCACTCATCATGTTGGCGGGCGCGGGACTGCTCATCAAAAGCCTTTACAACCTCTACCGGCAGCCGACGGGATTCAACCCGCGCAACCTCTACGCTATGGAAACGCCGTTTGGCAAGCGCCGCGCTTCCGCCGCCAGCATCTGGAACTTCGATCGAGCCGTTCTCGATCGCATTCAAGCGATTCCCGGCGTCCAATCCGCGGCCGTGGTCAACACCTTGCCCGTCGCCGACCAGTTCAACCTACCGGTCCAGCGCGAGGGCCATCCGGAGCAAAGCATCGGACCGATGCAATTCCGCACCATCACACCCGGCTTCTTTGCAACCATGAACATTCCGCTGCTCGGCGGGCGCGCAATCACGGATGCCGATACTGCAGCGTCCCAGCCCGTCGTCATCATCAGTGAGTCCCTCGCGCGCAAGTGGTGGGGCAACCGCAATCCCATCGGAGACCGGCTCATGGTGGGCATGTACGGTGGACGAACCTTCCCGGGCCTCACGGAGTCTTCCCCCCGAGTTGTGGTAGGCGTGGTGGGAGATGTGAGGGCGATGGGGCTCGCCGTTCCCATGCAACCCACGATCTATATCCCCGCGACGCAGGCTTCCGACACGGAGACGAGCGAATTCCTGGGCAAGTCCGTATTTGTGGTTCGTACCGGCGGCGCGGGAAATTTGGCTGCCGGGTTGCGCAAAGCCGTGGCCGCAGTCGATTCTGCGCAGCGCGTAAGCACCATCGAACCGGTGACGGAAGCCATCAGCGGGACGGTTTCCCGCCCGTGCTTTGATTCGCTGCTGCTCGGAATCTTCTCCGCCCTGGCGCTCGTCCTCACCGCGGTAGGATTGTACGGCGTCATCTCCTATTCGGTGGCGCAGCGCACGCACGAGATCGGCATTCGCATGGCATTGGGGGCGGAGAAGATTGATGTGCTCAGGATGGTCATCGGGCAAGGGCTTAAGCTGACGCTGATCGGCGTGGCGATCGGAATCATCGGCGCGATTGGGCTCACTCGTTTCTTGTCGAGCCTGCTCTATGGCGTCAAGCCCACCGACGCGCTAACGTTCATTGCTGTCTCGCTGCTCTTGACCGGCGTGGCGCTGCTCGCGTGCTACATCCCGGCGCGGCGGGCGACGAAGGTGGACCCGATGGTGGCGCTGAGACAGGAGTAGTGGTTAGCGATAAGTGATTAGCCCGCTTTATTCATGAATTTTGTGGGCCAATTGCGACCGAGCCAAATTTCATGCGGTTTCAAAGGCAATTTCGGGCCCCGCACAGAAATGACAGTGTGTCGAACGGGTTTCTGGCGCCAGTGATCGCAGAGCTGCATTTCCGCCGGTTCAGACAAGACGCC
>DATKST010000208.1:0-22514 GCA_035531475.1 Terriglobia bacterium | reverse complement strand
GAAATCGGCGGGCGTGGGATACTTCTGAAACAAGCCGGGCGTGACCTTATTCACCCGCTCATCCGTACACTGCGCGGAAAGGATGGTGGCTATCAAAAGCTGGAAGGGGTTGGCGTGATGCAAGGCGCATTCAGCCTGCGGGAAAAGCCGGTCCAGCGCCCGGAATATTTCCTGAAGCCGGGAAGGCGAAGTATAACTCTTTGCTTTTCCGACCTTCTTTTTCGCCGCCGGCTTTTCGGATTTTGATTTCGACTTCTTCACTATGGGATGCGACATCACCCTAACTCACTCCCTTGTACTTTACGGGCATGGTCCCGGGGCATGAAAAACGCCAACCGCGGCTACGCGATCTTATGTGTTCCTTTCAGGTGGTCCGCCATCTTGCGGAAGGCGATGCCGCGATGCGAAATTGCGAATTTTTCCTCGGCCTTCAACTCCGCGAAAGTCCGTGAAAGGTGAGGCGCATAGAAGTACGGATCGTAGCCGAATCCACCCTGGCCGCGCGGCTTTTCCTGAATGACGCCATCCGCCCGCCCTTCAAATATCCCCAAGACGCTTCCCTTTTCGGCCAATGCGATCACGCAAAGGTAATGCGCGGGGGGATTTGGTCTTTCGCTCGCAACTTCAGTGGTTGTCATGATGGTGCTGGATTGACTTGATCCGGGGATTTGCAGCTTTGAAAGTTCATGCAACAATTTTTGATTGTTCTCATCATCCGTGGCATTTTCCCCCGCGTACCGCGCCGAGAACGCTCCCGGCGCGCCCCCAAGCGCATCCACACACAGTCCGGAATCATCCGCAAAAACCAGGCCCTCGGCCGCCTGGGAATAATAAGCGGCCTTCTTGCGGGCATTCCCTTCAAAGGTCCGGCCGTCCTCAACGCATGGGGCGATCTCCCGAATCCCCGGAAGCATCTCCACCTCGATTCCGAAGGGCCGTGCCCCGTCGCGGAACTCGCGCAGTTTCGCGGCATTTCCCGAGGCAAGATAAAGGGTCATCATTCATCGGGTCCGGCGGTGCTCCGGCCAACTTGCCCAGACCCACTGCGAGCGCAAGCTATCCTACGCCGGGGAGATCCAGTTTCAAAACGGACCGTTGCAGCTCAATCAGTTTTTCGATTGCGGGCTTTGCGATATCCACCATTCGCGTGATCTCCTCCCAGGCATAGGCCCGGCCCTCGGCTGTGGCTTGCACCTCCACCAATTTGCCGGTGCCCGTCATCACGATGTTCATGTCCACGTCGGCGTGCGAGTCCTCAGCAAAATTAAGGTCCAGCAGAAGTTCTTTGCCGATGATGCCAATGCTGATGGCTGCCAGATAATCTTTCAGCGGGATGCGGTGTATCACTTTCATTTCGCGAAGCCTTTGAAAAGCCAACCCCATGGCCACCAGCGAGCCGGTGATGGAAGCGGTGCGCGTTCCGCCGTCGGCACGAATTACATCGCAGTCCACCCACACCGTTCGTTCGCCCAGCGCCTCGGCATTGACGACGGCCCGCAACGACCGGCCGATGAGCCGCTGGATTTCCATGGTCCTGCCGCCTGGGCGGCCTTTGTTCACCTCGCGCGGGGTACGAGTTTCGGTGGCGCGCGGAATCATGGAATATTCTCCCGTCACCCATCCGCGGCCCGAACCTTTCAGGAACTGTGGCACGCCCTCCTCCACCGAAGCAGCGCAGATCACCTGCGTCTCACCCAAGCGGATCAGCACCGAACCTTCGGCAGAGGAAATAAAGTGGGGAACGATTTCAGCCGGACGCAGGTCGCTCGCTGTCCGTTCCTCGTCGCGAATCAGTTTGCCTCCTTGGTAGAGCAGACCGGAAAGGGGCTTGGGGGTTGACGCCATGATTCCTCTCGATTTTCCTTCAGGCATGGGGTTATTGGGCCGGAACCAACCAACTGGGATCCGGAACGTAAGATTCGCTCAAGTCTGCGTGTCCATCCAGCGACTCCACTTCCTGACCCTGGACCAGAATCCGCACTTTCTTGACGGCGGGCACGCTCGCGGTAACGGAACTGACCAGAGAATAAACTGAAAGTGTCTCACTTTCAATGCCCGAAGGGAAGTTCTGAAAGAGATCATTGGAAAAATCTAGGTATGCCGTCCCCTTGACAGTCAGAAACACGCCGCGAATCGTCGTGGCAGGCGGCAGCGGCGCGTCCGATCCCTGGCGCGACCCTTCAATCAGCGCCAGCAGGACCTGCCGGATGCGGTCCACGTCTTCCTTCGCAAGCGCAATCTGTCGGGTCTCCGGCGCCAGCCGTCCGGCGCTGAAAGATGGAAAATAAAGGGTCACGGTCTGCGGCGCTCCGCCTTCCACCTGCAACGCGGCTTGTGTCAGTTTGGTCCGTATCTCACTCTCGGCGTGCTGCGGTTCGAAAAAGAAGCGCTGCACGAGCTGCCGGAGGTAGAGCAAGCTCATGGCGGCGACGGGAAGTACAATCAGAATTTGTATCAGCACCCTTTTCTTCACGGTTCCCCTCTCCGTCAGATTTGCTGCACCGCTTGCGAGATGGCATCCGCTAGTGATTTCAAGAATCCAGTGTTCGCCAAAGCTGCGGCATTCTGGCTGGGCGCGAGCGTGCCCAATTCCACAGCTACGGCGGGCGCGTTGATGCTGCGAAGCTGGCGTACCGGTGCGGGAGAAGGTCCCGGCGCGTCAAGCCCTTGAATTTTTACCAATTGTTGTTCAATCGCCTGGGCCAACGCCTGGCTACGCTGCAAATGCGTCAGTTGCACCCATTGCCAGGGCACGAAAACAGAACTCAGAGCATTGGGGGGAGGCAACGACGGCGATTGATAGGTGTAAAGGCGCACTTCCGGGGATTGCTGTCCAAAATCACCGGCGTGGAACGTCAAGAACACCACAGCGCGGGAGGTATTCGCTTCCACAGTCCGCTGATCGAAGTCCGGATCCGTGTCACCCGTCCGTGTCATCAACACGTGAAACCTTTTCGTCGCGTCCAGGTCTTTGCCCAGCATCACGGCAAGCTGCGCCACCAGATTCTTCTCAAGCACACCGTCCTGGCTGTGCGCTCCGGGATCGTTTCCGCCGTGTCCGGCATCGAGCGCAATCACGGGCAGCGCCGGTGCTGAGGGCGGAGCGGAAGCTGGACCTTGACCAGCCGCCGGAGTGCTCGCAGCAGGCGGGGACTGCGGCGATGGCGCTGGGCCGGGTTTGGCTGCCTCCGCCTGGCGGTTTGCGCCGGGAGTTTGGCTCTTGGCAACCTGCGGCGAGGGGTTTTCAACGTCGAGAACGAGCTGATGCTTGTCCCCGCTGAGCTGCGGATAGAAGTTTAATCCCTGCTCCACAGGCGTGAGAATCAGCTTGGGATTACCGTCCGAATCGTCAAATTGCAGGCTCTTCAAATAGGAATTTGGGAATTCATAGACCGGTTCCATCGGTTGAATCGGAGGCCCTCCAATGAAGATCACCCATTTGCCGTTGCTCGAAGCAGTTTGAACGCTGACCGGACCGGTAAACCGGATGTCCAGCGCCGCGCCGTTGGGTTTGCCTTCCATCCTGACCGCAAAAGTGTTCGGCTTCATACCCCCAATGAATACCCGGTTGGAACCCATCTGATAGCTGATGTCCATCCCGGAAATTCTGGGCAGGACGGCGCTGATAAAATCCACGGGTACCAGGCTCTGGCCATTGACGATGCGGAAGGGCGCGGCCAGCTTGATCGTGGACTTGTCCAGCTTCATCTTGCGGTCACCCCGGTGAAACTGGAGCTGGCTACCTCCGATCCAAACCTTCAAGGAGTTTCGCTTCTGCTGCATTGCCGTCACCGTTCCCACCAGATTCAGCAGCGGTCCCAACGGCAAGTAGCTCTGGTTGCGGATTTCAATTGTAGAGAAAATCTGATGACCGTTGGGCAGGTAGAAAACAAAATTGCTACTCTCCGCCTGCCGCGCGGGCCACAACACAAAGACGATGGCTACTCCAAGGGCGGCCATGAAGCTTGCGGAGAGTGAGAAACGGGGTGTGAAGGTTCTGAAGGGCAGAAAGGAAATTTTCAAGCCGGCTCATCCTCTTCGGGTGGATGGAATCATCCCGCCATTAATCTGTTGCCAGATTTGGATTCTAAAACAGTTCCTTCAAAAGATTCAATGCGGGTCCGTTCTTTGCCGCCCGCAAGTTCGACATTGAGCCGGCGAGTTTATCTTGGTGCGTGGCGGTTCCAAGCATGTGGGACAAAAAGTTTTGAGGCATGAATTCCAAGGGGTTTCGGACGACTCCCGACGAGCCGCCGCAAATGCGGCACCGGTGACGCCTGCGGGAATGCTGCTGATACTGCCGCTCAAATTGCGCCACCACCCATTCTTGTTTGGGATTCAACTCTCATTTTGATTGAATATGGGAAACAACTTTAACCTGCAAGGCCATCTGCCTTACACCACAGAGACACGGAGACGCAGAGCTGGTATTTTCCCGTTAAGTTTTTCTCTGAGCCTCTGAGTCTTGGTGGTTCACAGCACCATCCTTTTGATCCCGTCGCGCAGAACCGGGACGTTGAAGTTGAGGGGCAGTGCTGGAAGCCCAGTCCCGGCAGATTCAGCTCGTGGCACAAGCACTCCTCGTAAGCCGACTCGAGCAGCCCCGGACCCAGCCCGCGATGAACCTCAATCGCCGCGCCAATCACTTTTCCGGTCAGGGGATCTTGTTCAGTCGTCATGAAACCCTTCAAACCACAGAGACACAGAGGCACAGAGAAAGAACGCAAAAAATATATGCTCTGTGCCTCTGTGGTTCTTCATCCCAATCCCATCATCCAACGGCGCGCCTTCTACGCTTCAAGCTCCGCGTGCTTGGCCTCGAACGCGTCGGCGGCGGCCCAGAGCTTCGATTCAATGCCGAGATAAGTGTAGTTAGTAGGTAGCATGTGGCAGATGGGAGGGCGGAGTCAGGAGCAAGTAAGCGTAATGCCTCCCTGCGATGGCGCTCAGGAAGGCCGCAATTCCCCGCGGATGACCCGGCGGAGCGTTTCCTCAAGCGTGGGCTTTTTGCCCCCCTCGATGTAGGTGCTCAGCGCATTGTTGATCAAGGTCTGATAGTTGCCGCCGCCGGCGCGATCCACCACGTCGCGAAAATAGTCCAGAATGTCGGTGTCCAAGCGGCGCGTTGCTTTGAAATGCCACGCTTCCGGAGGATGAAAAAAGCTACCAGATCGCGCGCCACAGGCTCTTGGCGGCCGCCGCTGTGCCGTGAGCCACCAAACCGGGCGCTTGAGCGGCTCCCTTGCCGACATCAACCGCGCCGTCTTTTGTAGTATCGAGGCCCGATTTAATCGCTCCACCGGCAGCCGATCCCGCCTTCGAAGCGTCACCTGCCGCGGCCTGGGCTCCATCCTTGGTGGCCTCACCCACGGCGGCGGCGCCGCCTGCCACGTCAGCCCCGCCCGCTTCGGCGGCCTGGCCGGCCTTCACCGATCCCTTGTAAAGTTCCTTGCCGGCGTAGCGGATGACCCCGGCCTGCGCCACCTGGACCATGAAGGCAAGCATCACGGTGCTCAGCATCCATAACCATACTTTTCGTTTCATCTTGATGACCTCCTAAAAGCTTCCTCACCTAAGAAGGTGAGAATTGGCATGTGCCTGCTTACGTTTAATTTCCCCTCGTTTATATTAGACGCTAAACATGGCCTGAGAGGTTGGCAGCCGGAAAAAAGTTTGGGAAGGTCCTCGCAACCGGGCATCCGCATATCAAAATGTTGCTCAGAAGTCCTCCAAAATATCCGTTACCAACGTCCGGGCCAGGTCCCGGGAGAGACGGTCAATGGCGGGCTGGTCCTCTTCAAACAGGACCGGGTTCAGCGGGCTGATTTGGTATTCCTCACGGAAGGTGTAATTCGAGTTGGAATAGATTGGCTTGTGAGTGTGCAAGTCCTGAAGGGTGACGGCGGCCGTCACCTGAATCTGAAGCGTCGTGGCACGACCGGTTTGAGGGTCGAACGTCAGCACGCTCTTCTTGACATTGCTGATAGTCCCCTTCAGCACGGCGTCCGCGCCAGAGGGGTTGGAGGTCACCCGGAACTTGGTCCGGTCCACAAACTCCTCCTTAATCGCCGCCGTCACCTTTTGCTCAATGCGGTATTGATGAGAGAGATTCTTGAAAGCGGGAATGGCAATGGTTCTGACATCGGCAGGAACCAGAACCGCCTTGCCGGCCACGTGATAGCCACAACCGGGAAGCGCGGAAACGGCAAAAACGACCCCGGCGGAGGTCATCCGCCGGATCGTCTTGCGCAAGCGTGGCCCGACTTTCGCAAATTCCTGTAACAGGTTTACAGTTCTATAATTTGAGAACCTATCAAGGAAGGCCAATAATCTCCAGGCGGGATGGCCGTAGAGACTGCATTGCGGCAGAGCGGCGGGTCCCTTCATAGGTCAGTGCAACATCGCTTTCTTCAGGAACTGTTCGGCCATCTCCACCGCACTCTTAGCCGCCAGGTGAAGGTCATCCACCGCGGCCCAAAGCCATAGGCCCGAATTTCCGGAAGCATCCTCCACCACCCCATCCACCAGAATATCCGCCGAGCCGGCGGCTTCGACTTGGGTGGCAGCGGGTTGGGAAAGGCGGTGAACCTGAACGCCGTCGCCCTCAAGGGCCTTGGAAGCAAGCGCCGCATCCGCCTTGGAGCCTACCTCGACATAAACGGAAAATGCAGTGCAAAAAAAGACGGGAACTTGCAAGACGCGGACGGCGGGATTTGGAATCCGGCCGGCAAGTGAGAGGCTCAATTCCCGGCGAATACGAGCCTCAAGCTCTGGAATTGCGGTCCGGGCGGTGCGGCCCGCCAGCCGGGGAAGCATATTGAATGCGATCTGGCTTCCGAAAACCGCTTCCGGAATCTTCTTGAAGCTCATTAATTTCAGAATCTGTTCCTGAAGTTCCTCCACCGCCTGCGGTCCCAGGTTGGATGCAGGAGCAAACACATTGGCCACGCTGCGCACCACGGGGAACTGTGCGGCGATCCGCAAAAGCAATGTGCTGAGCACCACCGAGACCGCATGGGGCGAGCGGATAAAGCGGTTTTTGGTTTCGGTTGACGGGGTGGTGCGTTGGTCCGGCCCATGGGATGAAAAAATAGCGCTGTCTGCCTCCGGGAGAATCTCCACCAAGCTAATCACCACCGGCCCTTTTGTTTCAACACGGCCGCTGGCGTCGCCCCGCGCCCCACTCGCCAGCACGTCCCAGTCAGCGGATGTGAGCGGGGCCGCAACAAAAATGAAATCGAGCTCATCGCCTTTCAAATCCTGAAGCGCTGTGGATTCGAGCGCGCCGGACTCCACGTCCAGGACGGGAATTTCCGGTTCTTTTTTGTCTGGCTCAATCGCCACGGAACTGAGGACCGGAAAGTTCCGCTCCTTCATCACCGTGGTCAATTCGCGGCCCTGCAGGGAAGTTGCCCCCACCAGTCCGACGCGGCTCCCGTAAGAGGGGTTCATGCGGGGTGCGCCTCTTGACCGGCTGATCCTTCGCTTGCCGCGGTGGGTGGATGAGGATGGATTTTGGAAACCAGGCGGCCGATGGGTCCGGAGAGCGCGTAAACCGAGGCAAGGATCAGGAGAACCGGCTCGGAATAAGTCCAAATGGCCCAGATGATAAGCCCGAAAATGATAACATAGAAGAAAGGCCGTTGGCGGCGCAGGTCCAGCGTCTTAAAGCTATAATAGCGCACGCGACTCACCATGAGGAAAGCCGCGCAGGCGACAATGGCGATCCACACCGTGCCCGCCACCCAATCATCCACCGGGTATTTCGCCCAATGGACAACGGCGGCGATAACGCCTGCTCCGGCGGGAATCGGCAATCCCACAAAGTAACGGCGGTCACTGGAAGATCCTTTGTCAATGTTGAAGCGGGCGAGGCGCGCTGCGCCGCAAAGGACAAAGGAGAAGGCGATGATCCAGCCGGTCTTTTGTAAGTAGAAGACCAGGTGCGCCCCGGCAATTTGCTGCACGGCGCGAACGCCCCAAGTGTATGCGAGAAAAGCCGGCGCCACCCCGAAAGCAATCACGTCGGCCAGCGAGTCAAACTCCCGGCCAAAATCGGAGCAGGAATTGGTAAGACGGGCAATGCGGCCGTCCAACCCGTCAAACACGATGGCCCAACCAATTTTCTTGGCGGCATCGTCAAACGCCGCAAGGATTGCAGCGCTGCTCATGTGTGCGGCCAGCATTTGCGCGCCATTCAGCGTGGAAAGAATGGCGATGTAACCGCAAATGAGTGTGCCCAAAGTAAAGAGGCTGGGCAGGATGTAGACGCCGCGCCGCGCCGGTGATTTGTGCGGGCTACTCGCTTTGGGGGGTTGCGAATCCAAGAATGCTGCTCCCGGCTTGCACGCGGTCTCCCACCTTTACGTTCCATTCCGCGCCTGTCTCGATAATCAAATCCACCCTGGAGCCAAACTTGATCATGCCCACTCGTTCGCCGCGCGCCAGCCGGTCTCCAAGTCTCTTCCAGAATACGATACGCCGCGCCACCGCGCCAGCAATTTGCTTCACCACCACTCTGCCCAATTCGCCTTCCACCGTGAAAGCGTTCTGCTCATTTTCCACCGAGGCCGCAGACTTGGAAGCGATATGGAAAGACCCTGGGCGATAGATCACCTTCTTGATGACGCCAGGAATGGGGGAGCGGTTCACGTGTACGTTCAGCGGCGACATAAAAATGCTAAGCCGCTTCACCGTCTTTCCTTCCAACTCTTCTTCGATGATTTGCACCACTTTCCCATCCGCGGGTGATACGATGGCGCGCGGGTCGGCGGGAACCCGCCTCTCCGGGTCTCTGAAAAAATTTAAGGCAAAAATGGAAATCAACAAGAACAGAACAGCAAGGACAAATAGGTGGAGCGCAAAAAGCAACGCTGCCGCCACCAACAGAGGCAACCCGTACCAGTAACCATCCTTGACCATATTCCGATTTTCTCCCGGGAGTCCCGCTGGGGGCAACAAGATTCAGCTTTTGCGAACTCTGCCAGGCCCGGCTACAAGGCCAGAAGCAGCCTGGCATCAAGGCCGCCGGCGGGACCCCGGGAAAAGCAGGGAGAGGATTAGGCGCTCCCTGCTTTATGAAGCAATGTCTCCATCCGGTCTTTGGCCCTCAGCTTCAGTTTCTTCAGCCGGACCTCTTCAACCTGTTCTTGTTCGCTGAGATATTTTTTATTGGAAAGTTGTTCGAGTTGTGCGGCGTAAATGGCGTGTTCGTGTTCGAGGCGTTGGAACTCCGTGTCACTGGCCATCAAATGATCCCGGACGGCCCCGGTAGCGCTGCTCATAGGCGTATCTCCCCGATTTGAATTCAACCCTGCCGTCAGGCTAGCACAGGCATTGAGGCGGTTCAAGAAATAAGTCGGTTGGGTAATGACTCAGTTTGATGTTTCCTGACCATGTTCGCCGCCGTCATCCCCGCGAAGGCGGGGATCCATGCCAGAGACGAGCTTTTTTCCCCGCGAGTTCAGCATGCGACTCCGGTTCGCGGAATGGATTCCCGCTTTGGCGGGAATGACGGTAAAGAAACAAACTGGCACAGAATCGCCAAACTGAGTCGCTACCGTTGGTTGGGTCCATTGGAAGAATCGGCTTGACTGAAGACCGCAACATTGTACTATATCGTACACATTCTAGCAGATTCGAATAGGAGACTGGCAGTGGAGCACCAAATCGAGTTAAACGGCCGGCCATTGATGACCCAGGCGAACCTTGTAGTCTTGGTCCGGTCATTCCTGAGCGTGCCGTCATTATTCGCGCAAAGGAAGGATTGGCAAGGCAAGACTCAAGACAAGGCCATCTTCGCAAGGATCCTGGTAGTATTCTTTGCGCAGCGATTGGCGCTGGAAACCCATTGATGTATAAAGAGTTAGAGCCGAGTGGTTGGAGGCGCGAACTTCCAGGAAAATCCGGCGGGCATGGGATTGAGCCAGGCGCTGAATGCTTTCCCGGATCAGTGCCCGGCCCACGCCCCGCCTTTTGCAGGATGAAGCAACGGCAAGGTTTAGCAGTTCAGCTTCATCTGCAACTTGGCGCAAAACGGCGAAGCCCGAAATGGTCCCGGGCTGGCCCTCCTCCGCTGCTACCAAGCCGAGGTTTCCGGGCGGGCCGATGAGGGAAGCGTAATCCGTTTCCTTCCATTGGGATGCGGATGGGTTCTGGCGCTGGATTGCCATGACCTGCGGGAGGTCTAATTTGTTGAGTGACCGGATTAGAATTTCCATTGGCAGTGGGGATTACAGACCATTCTTGCTCGTGCAAGTGCCGAAAGCGGGAACGGGAATCCAAGGAGTCCTCATTCCCGCGCAAGCGGGAATCCACATTCTGCCCTGCCGCATGGGCCCCCGCCGATGCGGGGGCGACCGAGAATGGAGGAGCGGATCAATCCCTCAAATTGGTTTCCGCATCCGTGCGGCGGATGTAATAGGCGTCGAGTTCCTGGGAGGATGGTTCGCTGCCCTTGAGTTGCGCAGCCCGCGCCAAACGGGCGATCGCTGCGAGCAAATGGCCGCGAACGGAAACCCAACCGATCCCTTGCGGCAATGATTTGCGAAGTTCCTGGGTGGCAACTTCGTGATCGCGGACGACGCAAGTGAGGCTTGCCGCGCCCTCCGCTGTGGTCTGAATGAGGGCCAAAAGTTCGGCAGGTCCGAGAACGAACCCCTCCGCGGCTGGCGAAAATAAGCGGGAGTCGAAAAGTGGCGCGGCGGCCAGTCTCGTTTCACCTGCCGGCGGAATCCGGCTGAAGAGAGCCGTATAGAACTCCTTTCGCCGGGCGTCGAGAATTGGGATGGCACATTCCGAGGACGGTGCGGCTTCCTCCGCCAGAGCATGGAGAACGGAGACGCCGCGCGCCGCCCGTCCACAGGCCTTTGACCAGCCGAGCACGGCGGCCAGCCCGGTGCGAATTCCGGTGAATGATCCGGGGCCGTTGGCGGCCGCGAAAAGGTCAATTTCCTTGATGCCGATGTTGGCGGCTTGAAGAATGGAGTCGAGCCCGGCAAATAGCGCCACCGAGTAGTTGCCGCCACTCCCATGGGGTGATTCGGCCAGGCACTCATGGTCACGGAAGATGGCCACGCCGCCCATTTCGCTGGTGGTGTCGAGGGAAAGTATCAGCATGACTTGGCTATTATAGGGTGAACGGCGGACGAATGAAGGCAGAATCGGGTAGTGGCGCAATTTGCTGTAGCGGCGCTCTATGAGCGCCGGAAACCGTTGAGGATTCAAGTTCGGCGCTCATAGAGCGCCGCCGCCGCAACCAAACGGCGCCACTACCCAGAATCGTGACCCACCAGAGGCCCGCCAGCCGTATGTTAGAATAGAGGTGAAATCTGGAACTCCGAAGACGATCTAACTGGGCCGGGGACGCCTTTAACCCGGCACAAGCGTTTGATTTTTAATGCCGTCCGGCGCACGCGGCGGCAATGACGTTGGGGGCGGCTCAAAGATGCCGCTCTCGTCCAAATTCTATGCCTGAAATCGCCAAAGCGGCTGCGCGGCCCCTGGAACTGACGGAGGTTCTTTCGCTCCTCCTGCAGGCCGGGGAACGGATCAGCTCCACTCTCGATCTGGACGAGCTTCTGCAGCGCATCGCGGAAATCATCAAGACCGCCATTGACTACGAAGTGTTCGCAATTCTCCTGGTGAATGAAAAGGCCCAGGAGCTCCGCATCCGCTTCAGCGTGGGGCACCCCGAAGATGTGGTACGCAGTCTGCGGATTAAAGTGGGCGAAGGGGTGGTGGGACGGGCCGCAGCGTCGCGCCGTTCCGTGGTGGTGAACGATGTGACCAAGGACGCATCCTACATTCAATCCCTGCCGGCGGTTCGCTCCGAACTTGCGGTGCCACTCATTTTCAAAAACCGGGTTGTGGCGGTGATGGATCTCGAGTCCCCCTGGCCCAATTTTTTCAATGACCAGCACCAGAACCTTATGGAGCTTTTGGCCAGCCGCATCGCCGTGGCCATTGAAAACGCCCGTCTTTACCGGCGCAGCGTGCGCCAGGCGCGGACGCTGCAACTGCTGAACGAAATCAGCCGGGAGCTTTCCTCGGTACTGGTGCTGAACGAACTGCTGCGCAAGATCGGTACTTTGGTCCGGCGGCTGATTCATTACGACCGGTTCGGAATTCTCCTGACGGACGAGCATACCCAGACTTTCAACACGGTCATCTCCGTCAAGCAGAACCAGAGCACACCGGACCGGGTCAGCGTGCCGTTTGGCAAAGGGATTATCGGCGCGGCCGCGGCCTCCCGCCGTCCGGTGCTGGTGGCCGATGTCACGCTTGACCCGCGCTACATCGCCAGCAACACGGAAACACGCTCCGAGATGGCCATTCCTCTGGTTCACCGGGACCGGGTGATTGGCGTCGTGGATCTGGAGAGCGGCGAAGTGGGCGCCTTCAATGAGGATCATGTCCGCATCTTTTCAACGCTGGGCCCCCAGGTGGCCATTGCCATTGAGAACGCCCGCCTTTATGAGCGCGCCGTGCGCAGCGAAGCGCGCATGGAAAGGGATCTGGACCGCGCCCGGGAAATCCAGATGCACCTTATGCCCACACCCTCCCCGACCATCCAGGGGCTTGAGGTGCAGGCGCGATTTCGGCCGGCGCGCGAGCTGGGAGGCGACCTTTACGACTTTCTCTCCTACGGCAAGGAGCGCCATGTGCTTGCCATCGGGGATGTGAGCGGCAAGGGAGCGCCGGCCGCGCTCTATGGCGCCATGGCCATTGGCATCCTGCGCAGCCTGGCTCCGCAGCGGTTGATGGCCCCGGAAATGCTCAAGAAGCTCAACATTCTGCTGCTCGACCGCAAGATTGAAGGTCATTTCATTACGCTAACTTATTGCGTGTGGGAGCCGAAGACCCGCGTTTTGAAACTGGCAAATGCCGGAATGCCGCTGCCGGTCCTGGTCCGCAAGGGGAAGGTCCACGCCATCCGCGCCGAGGGAATTCCGCTGGGCTTGTTGGACCACGTTGAATACCAGGAGACTTCACTGACTTTGCAAAAGGGTGACCTGCTGGCCCTGTTTTCCGACGGCCTGGGTGAAGCAACGAATGCCAAGCTGGAAGAATTCGGCAACCGCCGGTTGGAGGCGCTGCTCCGCCAGCATGCGCTTCAGCCGCCCGCCGAGATCATCGAAAAGCTCTTTGAGGCGATCGGAATATTTGAACAGGGAAAGGCGCCGCGAGACGACCAGACCATCCTGTTGGTGAGGGCCAAATAATGGAAGTGGCGCAGACTCCGGTGGACAAGAGCCAGGCGCAGCATGCACAAGCCGCGCCGTGGGAGAGGGACGGCTTTGAGTACCGCTCCGGCCAGTTGTTCTGCGAGGACGCGCCGCTGCGGGAACTGGCCGCGCAATTTGGCACACCGCTTTATGTTTATAGCCAGGCGGCGATGTTGAACCGTGTGCAATGCTTGCGCGATGCGCTGCGAGAAATCCCTTCGCTGTTGTGCTATTCCGTCAAAGCCAATTCCAATCTTTCCATTCTGAATGTATTGCGGGAAGCGGGCTGTGGGTTTGACATCGTTTCCGGCGGCGAGCTGGCGCGTTGCCTGAAGATTGGCGCCGGCGGCTCCGGCATCGTCTTTTCCGGGGTCGGCAAGACGGCCGCTGAAATCGATGCGGCGCTCAACGCCGGAATTCTTCTGTTCAATATTGAGTCCTCCGGCGAATTCGATCTGATCGAGGCCCGCGCCCGGCACCACGGCATCATCGTGCCCATTTCCATCCGTATTAATCCTGACGTTGAAGCGGAAACTCATCCCTACATCTCAACCGGGCAGACCATTCACAAGTTTGGCGTGCCCGCGGAGGAAGCCCTGGTCCTTTACCGCCGCGCCGCGTCTTCCAGCGCCTTGCAAATCTCAGGCATCGCCTGCCACATCGGCTCGCAAATCCTGGAGACCGCTCCCTATCTGAAGGCATTGGACGAGCTTCTCTCAGTGGTTCGAGCCGTTGAGTCGATGGGCGCGAGGGCGCAATACGTGGATCTGGGCGGCGGGTTCGGAGTTCGATACGCTGGCGAGACGCGCTTTGACCTGACCCCATTGGCCGCAGGACTACAATCCCGGTTGCAAGACCGGAGTCATCGCTTGATCCTTGAGCCTGGCCGGTTCATTGTTGGCGAGGCGGGCGTTCTTCTCACCACCGTGCTCAATGTGAAGCGCAATGCTCTCAAGAATTTCGTGGTGGTGGATGCCGGCATGAATGACCTGATCCGCCCCGCGCTTTACGGGTCCTATCACGGCATCATCCCGGTGAGAGACCACGAGGCTCGAAAGATTTTGGCGGACGTGGTGGGGCCGGTGTGCGAGACCGGAGACTTTATCGCCAGAGACCGGGAAGTGGCCGAAGTTGAGATCGGAGAGTACCTGGCCATTCTCTCAGCGGGGGCTTATGGGTCATGCCTCGCTTCCAACTACAACTCCCGGCCGCGCCCCGCGGAGGTGTTGGTCCGCGGCGGCGCCACGCATCTCATCCGCCGCCGGGAGACGATGGACGATCTAATGGCGGCCGAGATGCTTTGATGTTTTCTTCAAGCCTCGCAAAGCGGAAAGTGGAATGTTTGACGAAATGCCCGCCAAGCCCCATCAATAAAGGGCGAAACGCCAGTCAGAAAAAACATTCCGTCAAGAGTGCTCGGCATTCAATTTTAGAGGTACGAGCCTGAAGAATCCGGTCTAGGGCAATACTGTTCGGTTTGGGTGTACCTCCTGAAGTTTATGGCAGGAGCGTCGCCTCCCCTCATCCCCGCCCTCTCCCCGCTTGCGGGGAGAGGGGGAACCGCGCAGCGGTGGGTGAGGGGTTCTCGTCAAATGCCTTGTGTAGTTACCCTCGACCGGACCTTAAGTGAACAACATTCAGGCCAGAGGTTCTTCATATCTTGCGGACTGCCTTCTGCCGGCTGCAACCTTGCTTCTCTACCGCTCTCCCCACTTCAATTTCTGGCGCAGGATTTCATAGTAGCTGCGGTGGTGCGGCTGAACCAGCTCGACGTAGGAGGATGACTTGCTGGCTCTCACCGTGTCTCCGCTTTGCACCGCGATGGCCACTTGTCCATCCGCGGTGAGATAGACGGACTCGGTATGCCCGGTGATGACGACTTCGATGGTGACCGAGTCCGGCAGAACGATAGGGCGGTTGGTGAGCGTATGGGCGCAGATGGGGGTCACAATGAACGCGTTCACGCTAGGAACAATCACCGGGCCGCCCGCCGCCAGGGAATAGGCGGTTGAGCCGGTCGGCGTTGAGACGATCAGGCCGTCGGCCTTGTAATTGGAAACGAATTTCCCGTCCACGGACATTTCGAAGTCGAGGATGCGGGCAATCGCGCCCTTGTTCAGCACCACGTCATTCAACGCCAGCAAGGATGAAATCACCTCGCCCCGCCGGACGATGTCCGCTCGGATTTGCACGCGACGGTCGCATTGAAAATCACCGCGCAGAACCCTTTCCAGTGTGGGATAGAGATCGTCCAAAGTGATGACGGTCATGAAGCCCAGCCCGCCCAGATTCACCGCCAGGATGGGAACGGGTTTCGTGTTCAAATCACGGGCCGTCGCCAGAAGCGTTCCGTCACCACCAAAAACGACAACCAAGTCCGCTTGCGCCGCCATGTCATTCCGGGAGATGGCGGGCTCTTTGGCATCGAGCAGGGCATTCGTCTCAAAATCCACGAACGGTTCGACACCGCGCTGGCGCAGCCATTCAAGCAGCGGTGGCACCACCCCCCGCACGTCTTCCTTCCTCGGCTTTGATGTGATTCCGATTCTCCTGATTTCCATTGATCCTTTGACGCCCAATTGGGATACGGAATGCGCGCTTCCGGTTGGTTTTGCGGCGCGCCCCACGCCGCCGGCTTTGCCCGGTGGCAGTGTACCAATCCGTTTGGGCGGCCGCTTGGAAAGCTCGCACAAAGAACTGCTATTTTAGCCGCGTCCGGGCCAGATTGCATGAAGGAAAAATTCGCGGTTGCCGGAAGCGCCCAAAATGGAACTTGGAACTTCTCCCATCTTCTCAAACCCCAGCTCGATGGTCTTCTGGCTGACGCGATCCAGGGCTTGTTGATGAAGGACGGGATCGCGCACCACGCCGCCTTTGCCGACTTGGCCCCGGCCCACTTCAAACTGCGGCTTCACCAGCACCAGCAGGCGCGCGCCGCCTTTTAGCAGCGGCGGAAGAACGGGCAGGATCATCGTTGCGGAGATGAAAGATACGTCCATCGTCACCAGATCAAAAGTCTCTCCCAACTGGTTTGGCCGCAAGTATCGGGCGTTGGTCTTTTCATGAACCCGGACGCGGGGATCATTCCGTAATTTCCAATCAATCTGATTGGTTCCGGCATCAACGGCAACCACCCTTGCGGCGCCGCGCTGGAGGAGACAATCGGTGAACCCGCCGGTGGAAGCGCCCACGTCGAGGCATATCTTCCCGGAAGGATCGATGTGGAAGGCATCGAGAGCGCCTTGGAGCTTCAGCCCGCCCCGGCTGACGTAGGGCAGTCTTTCGCCGACAATGCGGATCTCCGCGCCGGCCCGGACCACGGCGCCACATTTCTCAAGCTTTTGGCCATCGGCCAGAACTTGGCCGGCCAGGATCAAAGCCTGCGCCCGCTGCCGCGATTCGGCGAAACCCCGGTCTGCCAGAAGACGGTCCAACCGTACTTTGCCCTCGGACTCAACGGCATGACCGGATGGACGCTTCATCCAACCTCGATCGGACGGTTTGTGAAGGTGAGGATCCTCGAGTAAAACATCGTGAATAACGCGGGTCAAGATCAATGCTGCTCACTTAAGGTCCGTTCGAGAATGATGCACACGGTTAAACCAGAGCCCCTCACCCACCGCTGCGCGGTCCCCCTCTCCCCGCCTGCGGGGAGAGGGCTGGGGTGAGGGGTCAGGCGACGCCTCTGACATCAACATCATGAGACTCGCCTTATCTGAACAGTATCCGGGTTAAGACCGGATGGCGCGATAGCGGACGTCGGCGCGAGCCGTTACTTCACCCGCATAAGTGCGAATCCTTTGCACAATACCGTCCACGTCCAGGCCGTACTTGGCATGAAGCAGGCTCGGCGCACCGTGTGGAATGATGCGGTCCGGAACGGCGATGCGCAAGATGCTGGTAGCGATTTTCCGGTCGTGTAGCAGCGCGGCGACGTTGGCGCCGAATCCTCCCGCTTCCGTGCCCTCTTCCGCCGTCACCAGAAAACGCTTCTCCGCCGCCAGCACCGCTATCAATTCTTCGTCCAGAGGTTTCATGAAGCGGGCATTGATGACGGTGGCGTGAAGTCCTTCCGCTGACAGCCGGGCAGCGGCCTCCAAGCAAGGGTAGACCATGCTGCCCAGCGCCAAGATGGCGATGTCGTCACCTTCGCGCAGAATTTCCGCTTTGCCAATTTCGAGCTTCTTGAAATCCGGATCGTAATCGACACCGAGGCCGTTGCCGCGAGGATAGCGCACGGCAGAAGGCCCGTCAATGGTGAGGGCCGTCGCCAGCATGTTGCGCAACTCGTTCTCATCCTTGGGCGCCATGACGACGATTCCGGGAGCGGCGGCGAGATAAACCAGGTCGTAAAGGCCGTGGTGGGTTGGACCGTCGGCCCCCACCAAGCCGGCGCGGTCCAACGCCAGCACCACCGGCAGCCGCATCAAACACAAGTCGTGAATCACCTGGTCATAGGCGCGTTGCAGAAACGTGGAGTAGATCGCCGCCACCGGGCGCATGCCTTCGCAAGCCAGGCCGGCCGCAAAATCCACGGCGTGCTGCTCGGCAATGCCCACGTCGAAAAAGCGGTCGGGAAATCGCTTGGAGAACTCGTCCAGCCCCGTCCCCTCACTCATCGCGGCGGTGATGGCGACGATGCGAGGGTCTTTCTCCGCCAACTCGCACAATGCCTTGCCAAACACCGCCGTATAGCTCGGCGCCTTGCCGGGGGCCTTGTGAAATGCGCCGGTCGAAATGTCAAATTGAGTGACCCCGTGAAATTTGACCGGCAGCTTTTCAGCGTGAGGGTAGCCTTTGCCTTTTTGGGTGACGATGTGGAGCAAGGTGGGGCCGGGATTGTCTTTGACCTTGTCAAGTACGGTGAGCAGTTCTTCCAGGCTATGCCCATTCACCGGGCCCACGTAATCAAAACCCAGTTCCTCAAAGACCATTCCCGGGATCAAAAGGGTTTTGGCGGTGTCCACCATGTCCTTCGAGAGGCGCAACAGGCGAGGGCCCAGGCGGGGAACGCTCAAAATCATCTTCTCCACTTCGGAAGTCAGGCGGTGATAGGCCTGGCCGTGAACGATGCGGTTGAGATACCCCTCAATGGCGCCGACATTGGGGGAGATGGACATTTTGTTGTCGTTCAGAATGACCAGGACTTTTTTCTGAAGCGTTCCCAGGTTGTTGATCCCTTCCAAGGCCACTCCGCCTGTCAATCCGGCGTCACCCACCACGGCCACCACGTGGTAGCTCCCGCCTTTCAAGTCGCGCGCCACGGCCATGCCCAGCGCTCCGGAGATCGCCGTGCAAGCGTGCGCAACGTTGAAAGTGTCATAGGGACTTTCATCACGAACCGGAAAACCGGAGATGCCGCCATATTGCCGCAGCGTCGGGAAGCGGTCGCGGCGGCCAGTGATGATTTTGTGACCATACGCCTGATGGCCCACGTCCCAGACAATTTTGTCCTTGGGGGCATCAAAGGTGTAGTGCAAAGCCAGGGTCAGTTCCACCACTCCCAGGCTTGAGGCCAGGTGGCCGCCAACCTGTGACACGACTGAGATCAGGTAGTCCCGCAATTCCTCCGCGACCTTCGGCAGGTCTTGGCGAGGGACTTTCTTCAGATCGCCGGGGGAATCGATTCGCGTCAGATATTGATATTCCATCATTCTTCCCTTTCACTTCCCGTCCTGAGCCGGAATGCCGATGCCGCTAACCTGGATGCTGTTCACATAGTGCAGCGTTTCGTAAGTTCGCTCACGTATTCTCGCACCCCCTCACCCGGCGCGACGGGAAGCACTGCTTCCCCGCGCCACCCTCTCCCCGCTTGCGGGGAGAGGGGCTTGGGGGTGAGGGGTTGTTGACGAACGTTGCAAGAATACGTCACCGTAATTGCGAATGGTGGTACTTAGCCAACTATCCCGTTGGAGCCTGATTCCCACGCGCTGTAGGGGCGGGCCTTGTGCCCGCCCGTGGGCGGACGTCAGGAGTTTCGCTCCACCAGGTAGTGGGCGATATCCTGCAGGCGCTGCGACCGCCCTCCGCAGGCGTCGAGGGCGCTGCATGCTTCTTCCACCAGCCCGGCTGCCATGCTTTTGGACCGTTCAACTCCATATAACGCCGGGTAAGTTGCCTTGTGCTGCGCGCCATCTTTCCGAACGGCTTTTCCCAACGCCTGTTCGGACCCCAGAACGTCCAGCAGATCGTCCGCAATTTGAAAGGCCAGTCCCGCCTTTTCTCCATAGACGGTTACGGCGTTCAGCCCGGCCTCGTCAGCGCCAGCCAGGATCGCGCCGCTCCGCACGGCGATGCGGATAAGGGCTCCGGTCTTCGCCGTGTCGATGAATCCGACGATGGCCGGAGTGACTTGGTGTTTCCCGCTCTCCAGATCCACCACCTGCCCTGCGACCATGCCGTTCCGGGTGCCAATGGCGTGCGAGAGTTCATTGACCACCCGCAACTTTGCCCCGGCGTCGCACCGGCCTGCCCCGGAAATAACTTCAAAGGCGAGTGTGAGCAGGGCGTCACCGGCAAGGATGGCGGTGGCCTCTCCGAAAACCTTATGGCACGTCGCTTTGCCCCGCCGAAGATCGTCATTGTCAAGCGCCGGAAGGTCATCGTGGATCAGCGAATAAGTATGAATCAATTCCAGCGCGCAGGCTGCCGGCAGAATCGCAGTGTCTTCGCCTCCGAAGAGTTTCCCGGCTTCAAGACACAGGATGGGCCGAAGCCGCTTTCCTCCCGCCAACGTCGAATAGCGCATGGCTTGGTGAATGGACTCGGGATACTCGGCAGCGCCGGGAAGCAGGCGGTCCAATTCGGCATCAACTTGGCCTCTTTGGGTCTTGAAAAATGCCGCGAGCGAACTCGCAGACTGGTTTACAGAAGCGCTCAAGGGGTCTCCGCATCCTCCGGATCAAAAGGCTCCGCGGCCAAACCTCCTGCCCGTTTTTTAAGGATTTCGACGCGCCCTTCCGCCTCTTCAAGCTGCTTGTGGCAGACATTGGAAAGCTTCATCCCTTCTTCGTAGAGCTCGAGGGATTTTTCGAGGGGAAGATCCGCCTGCTCGAGTTGTGAAACGATGGCGTCCAAACGCTCCATGTTTTTCTCGAAGCTGTCGGCTTTGGCGCTTTTTGTGGGTTGGTTCATGTTAAACACCACTCTGCGAGGCGGTTAAATTGCTTGCCACGGGGCTCACTCTGAAATCCCGGATCTTCCGGCTGACGACCGGTTCGCCAATGAGCCGACCGCCGCTTGCGCCACTTCGAGCGCCAAAGCGTAGCGTCCAAACGGCGATGAGATCTGAACGCCTTGCACCATGCCTTTCATCTCCAGCAGGAGTTCCTGCGCGATCTTCAATCCTGCGGCGCGAGCCTGCTCACCGGTGTCTGCCTTTCTCATGCGGTCAAGGACCGCTTGGGGTACGGACATGCCCGGCACCTCGTTGTTCAGGAACTCCGCATTGCGGAGACTGGTGAGGGGCAAGATGCCGGCAAGAATGGGAACGGGTTGCGCGCCCGCAACCTCGACTCCTTTAAGGAACTGTTCGAGTTGCCTTGTGTCAAAGACGGGTTCTGTGATCGCGAAATTCGCGCCGGCCGCGACTTTGTATTCAAAGCGCCGGACTTCCTCATCCATTCTTAGCGCCGCCGGGTTGGCCCGCACCCCGATCAAGAAGCCGGTAGGGGTGCCGAGGGGATTTCCGCCAATGTCCAGACCGCGGTTCAGATTGCTCAGAATGTTGACCAGTCCGATGGAATCCACATCCAGGACGGTGGTGGCGCCGGGATAGGCGGTGAACTGCGAAAGCTCGCCGGTCACGGCCAGAATGTTCTTGATGCCGAGCGCATAGGCGCCCAGCAAATCCGACTGGATGCTAAGAATGTTCCGCCCCCGGCAACTGTAATGAAGAAGGGCCTCGATTCCGGCGCGTTCCTGCAGGAGCGTGGCAAGGGTTTGGGCGCTCATGCGCGCCGTGCCGCCCTGGCCATCGGGAACGTTTAGCGTCTCGATACCGTGTGATTGGAGAAAGCGCGCCCCTTCCATCTCCCGCGTGGCGTCGCAACCCTTGGGCGGAATCATCTCCACCAGAACCGCGAATTCGCCGCGAGCGAGTTTTTCCCCAAGATGGGAACGCGTTTCGATGGGCGCCGGCTCATGGGCTGGAACCTCGCGCCGCGGCGCCTCCAGGCGGACCCGCTTGCGGATGGGTTGCAAAGGTCGAACGGCCGACTTGAGGGCGCGGATGTGATCAGGAGTGGTCCCGCAGCAACCGCCAATCAGCCGCACGCCATGATCGATGAAATGGCGGGCATATTCGGCCATGTAGTCGGGGGAGCAAAGGTAAATGCTGCGGCCGTCCACCGTGCGCGGCAGTCCGGCGTTGGGCTGGGCGGAGAGCTTCTTGCCAGTGACCTTGTTCATGCGCTCAATGGTTTCAAGCATCCCGGCAGGTCCCATGCTGCAATTCAGGCCGATCACGTGCGCGCCGCAGGCATCCAGGTCGCGGGTGAATTCCTCGGGTCCGGCCCCGGTGGGCGTGTTACCGTCCTCTTGGACGGTCATTTGCACCACGATTGGGAGGTGGCTGACTTCGAGCACGGCGAGGACCGCTTGGCGCGCTTCGCTCAGGTCAATCATGGTTTCGATCACGATCAGGTCAACGCCGCCCTCAACCAGCGCCTCAATCTGTTCACGGAACTGGGCGCGTGCTTCCGCCAACGAGGTGGGCCCGAGTGGCTCCAACGGAATGCCCAGCGGTCCAATCGAGCCAGCCACGTAAAGGTCTTCACCGGCGATCTCCCGCGCCAGTTTTACGGCGGCCAGGTTGATCTCCCGAACCTTGGGGGCCAAGTCATATTTTTCGAGGCGTGCTTGAGTCGCTCCGAAGGTATTGGTCTCAAGCACTTCCGCGCCCGCCTTCATATATGCCAAGTGGACGTCCTTCACCAGTTGGGGCGCAGAAAGGTTGAGCTCATCGAAGCAGCGGCTGAAGGAGATGCCCTTCGAGTAAAGCATCGTTCCCATGGCGCCGTCGCAGACCACAATCCGCTTTTCAATTCTTTCCAGAAAAGGCTCGCGCATGTTTATGACAGTTTAGCATGGTCCGGGATAATCTGGCCCAGGACGGGAAGGCGCGTTACTGGCGCAGTTTGCTGTAGCGGCGCTCTATGAGCGCCGGAAACCGTTGAGGATCCAAGTCCGACGCTCAGAGGCCGCCGCACCAGCAGCGAAAATGCGCCACGACCGCTCAGTGCGCTCCCCTTGATAACCATGCGCAATTTGTACTTTGAAGGTTCCGCA
>DATKST010000207.1:0-14291 GCA_035531475.1 Terriglobia bacterium | reverse complement strand
ACAAAATTCTCCAAATTCTCAGCGTCACGATTTTCGAAAAAACCCCGATTTTAGAGGGGTTTTTCAACTTTGCCGATGAAACTGAGAACCTGGATCTCGGTAAGCAACTGAATCTGTTCGAGTTTTAACCGGACACTACTGCTGTCAGATAATGAATGTTCCATTTCGGACCCAATACATCCCCTCACCCCTGCCCTCTCCCCGCAAGCAGGGAGAGGGTGAGAAGCGCAGTGCGTGAAGAGTTCCGAGGGCGCCGCGGGGAAGCAGTGCTTCCCGTCGCGGCGGGTGAGGGGTGCCGGTTGGAAGATGGAACAGTTATTTCTGAACGGGCCCTAAGACTCAAGTTAGAATAGATTGATACCTCTAAATATCGGGAGCACTCAATATGAAGCTTGTCACATACGAGTTGGGTAAAAGCACGAAGTTAGGCGTGGTGGTAGGAGAAAGGGTGATGGACGTTCGCCGCGTGGTGGAGCTGATTGCTGGCCGTAAACTTCCCCGCGCCCTGGCCGCGCAATCAGCCTTCAAGAAATCCGCCGAGCAAGTTAAAGACGCCGGAAAAGCGCCGCTCGACATGATCGAACTCTTGGGCCGCGGTGAGAAGTGGCTCAAGGCCCTCGGCCGCGTCACCAGCGCGCTGGCCCGTGAATTTACAGGACGGCCAGCGAGCAAGGGCAAGGCGGAGAAGCAACCTCCAGGATTAATTCTTCCACTTTCATCCGTGCGGTTGCGGCATCCAATTCAGAAGCCGGGCAAAATTACTTGTGTTGGCTTGAATTATGCCGACCACGCCCTGGAGCAAGGCATTGAACCTCCAAAGCTCCCCATTTTTTTCCTGAAGTCGGGCAACACGGTTTCCGGACCGGGTGATCCCATCGTCATGCCTCCAAATTCGTCCGACATCGATTACGAAGCCGAATTCGCCGTGGTGATCGGAAAAAGAGGGAAGCAGATTCCCGAGGAAAAAGCCTACGACTATGTTGCCGGATACATGGTGATGAATGATGTCACGGCGCGGGACATGCAGCACGGGGACAAGCAGTGGTTTCGCGGCAAGAGCTGCGATACTTTTGCCCCCGCCGGTCCGTGGATCGTAACCAAAGACGAAATTCCCGATCCCCATCAGCTCTCGATCAAGTTGGAGCTGAATGGCGAAATCATGCAGGATTCAAGTACCTCCAACTTGATTTTCAAAGTGCCCTTCCTAGTCAGCTATCTCTCCCAGTCCTTGACTTGGGAAGTGGGGGACATCATCTCCACCGGCACGCCGCCAGGTGTGGGAGTGTTCCGCAAGCCACCCATATTTTTGAAAGCCGGTGACACCGTCAGCGCCATTGTGGAACGTCTCGGAACGTTAACCAACCCGGTGGTTGCCGCCGGCTGAGGGGAATGAACCGGTCCTTTCGGTAGTAGGTTGGGTTGCTGTAGCGGCGGTCTATGAGCGGCGAAATCCGCCGGTCACAGACCGCCGCTACAGCAACCGGTCGTCGCCGACTTACGACCATGTGTACAAATAAAATTCGGCGGTCAGAGACCGGCGTTACAGCGGCGGAAATGTCCCATTACCGGCCGTTCCCTCAAACCTGTTCAGGCACCACGAAAGGCGCGCGGAAGGCGCCGTGGAGCATGTGATTCGCTTCGTCATCTCCCAGCACTTGCTGGTGATCGGGATCGTACTGCAAGGTGCGCCCCAGGCGGTAGGAAATATTGGCCAGATGAATGAGCGTCGATGAGATGTAGCCTTCCTCAATCGGCGCGTTCAGGTCTTCGCTGTTCCGGCTGCGGACGCAATCAATGAAGTTGGCGAAGTGATTCCCGCCGCCTACGCCGTGGGGTCCGGGTTCCTGGTCCTCACCCATCCAGGTTTTATAAGAGTCATAGCCGTCCATCGCCAGGTAGCCTTTGGAGCCGTAGAAGATATTGCCAATGGTGCTGGGCGCACCAGTGGGTGGGCCCAACTCCTTCTGAGCGGGCTTATGCTTCAGTGCGGTGTGGTGAAGGCCGGCGGCTGGCACGCCTTTGCTATGGAATGCGCCGGTGCCGATTTGCGCCTCGTGATTCGTCATCCATCCACGCACTTCAAATTCCAGCATGCGGCGGGAGCCGTCCGGCATGTCGAACTCATAGGCGCAATTCAGCACATTGGGCGTTTGCTGGTCGTCCTTGAAAAGAAAATGTCCGCCGATGGCCGAGATTTTGTTGGGAAATTTTACGCCTAAACCCCAGCGCGCCACATCCAGCTCGTGAATTCCTTGATTTCCCAGATCGCCATTTCCGTAGTCCCAAAACCAGTGCCAGTTGTAGTGGAAATGATTTTTCGTAAAGGGATGAAGCGGCGCGGGACCCGTCCACAAATCGTAATGCACCCCGGGCGGCACGGGATCAACGGGAGTGTGGCCGATGGTATCCCGCCACTTGTAACAGAGGCCGCGAGAAAGATAGACGTCCCCAATCAGGCCGGTCCGCATCTTCTGAATCGCATCTTTCACGGCTTGGCTCGACCGGCTTTGCGTGCCGTGCTGCACGATGCGGTTGTATTTCTTGGTGGCGCGCACCAATTGCAAGCCTTCCCACCAATCATGCGAGCAGGGCTTTTCCACGTAGACGTCCTTGCCAGCCTGGCACGCCCAAATCCCCATCAGCGAATGCCAGTGGTTCGGGGTGGCAATGGAGACGGCGTCAATGGTTTTGTCGTCCATCAGCTTGCGGACATCGATGAAGGGCGTGGGTTTGGGAAGTCCCATTTGATTCATGTCCTCAAGGCGCCGGCGCAGGACGGTGTCATCCACCTCCACCACGGCCGCGATCTCCACGCCAGGAATTGTGGAGAACGCTTTGACGTGATCAAAACCGCGGCCTCGCAGGCCGCAAATGGCCACTCGAACTCTGTCATTCGCGCCCAGCACCTGGCCTGCCTGGCTCACCAAACCGATTCCACCCGCTGCGGCCAAGCCCGCGCCGCTGATGGCCGTGGTCTTAAGAAAATCTCTCCGTGTCATGTCATTTGGCGCTTTTCCCATAGGTTGTGCCCCCGAATCAGAATGCCGTGCTTTGATAGGTCAATTCAAACACGCCAGTTTACCTCAAGAAGTTCAGGAATGACCCTAGTAAATTATAAGTTTCCGGCGCCGGGTGAAGCTTTCTTGAAACTCACGGGTTGCGAAGGCTGGGGCGAGGACATAGGATGTTACGTGCACAGTTTGCGCGGCCGGCGGCGCGGCACTCGTGACCGGCGCCGGCCGTAAATCAAAACCTGAAGGGATCATTCCATGCAGAACAAACCGACAAGAAGAGCAATTCTGAAAATGTCAGCCTTGGCTTGGCCCGCGCTGAGTGCATTCGGAAAGAGTGCTGAAAAGTCATCAACGGTCATGCCCTTCCGTCTTGGGATCATTTGTGACGAGATCACGCAAGATTTTGAGAAGGCAGTGGATTTCATCTCCAGTTATTCGCTGCACTACGTCGAGCTCCGGGAACTATGGCGCAAGAACATCATGAACCTTTCGCACGCCGACGCGGTGCGGGCCAAGACCCTGATCCAGGCTCATGGTTTGAAAGTCAGTGACATCGGCTCGCCCATTTTCAAGTATAACCTGCCTCAAATGCCGGCCAGGAAGGAGCGGCGGGATACCTTTCGAGCCGATTTTGCCGAACAGGACAGCGACACCTTGCTCATGAAGTCATTTGAACTCGCCCATTTCTTCGGCACGCGGAAAGTGCGGGTCTTCAGCTACTGGCGCGTAGAACAGCCCGCGAAAGCCTATCCCTACATCCGGGACCGTATGGCGAAAGCCGCAGAACTTGCCGGCAAGCACGAGATCATGCTGGTTCTTGAGAACGAGCATGAGTGCAACGTGGGAACGGGCGCTGAATTGGGCCACATCTTGCGGGATATCAATTCACCCCACCTGCGCGGCAACTGGGACCCCGGCAATGATGCCATGCTGCACGAGGTTCCTTATCCATATGGCTACGAACAGGTCCGCGGCCTCTTTGCTCACATGCATGTGAAGGACGTGAAAAAAGACCCCGCCACCGGAAAGTTGACGTGGGCTCCCGTGGGCGGAGGCTTCATTGACTGGCGCGGCCAATTGAAGGCGCTCATCCAAGACCATTATGAGGGAACCATGTCGCTTGAGACTCATTACCGGCGGCCGGACGGGAATGCACTGGAAAGCACGCGCGAATCCTTGCAGGGCCTCCTGAAGTTGATCCACGAGGTGGCGTGAACAGAGGGTTTGGGGTTGGATTCTTGGCCCAGATCATGCCCAGATCATTTATTCATTCAAGTAGGAACCGCTTGCAAACATGACTCAGCGCATTGCTTTCATTCCTGGGGATGGAATCGGAATCGAAGTTACAAAGGAGGCGATTCGCGCGCTGGACGCCTTCCGCAAGGCCCGGAACCTGCATTTGGAATGGGCGGTCTTCGACTGGGGCGCAGAGAAATACTTACGCGAGGGCATCGCGCTTCCGGCGGGCGCTCTGGAAATGCTGGCAACCGAGTTTCAAGCGATCTTTATTGGCGCTTTGGGCGACCCCCGCGTTCCCTCCAATCAACACGCTGCGGATATCCTGCTGGGAATTCGATTCGGCCTTGATCTCTATGCCAATCAGCGGCCCGTGAAACTCCTGGATTCAAGGCTGTGCCCACTGAAGAATCGTGAGGAAAAAGATGTCAACTTCGTGGTGTTCCGTGAAAACACGGAGGGGATATATGTTGGCATGGGCGGCAACTTCAAGCGCGGGACTGCGGACGAGGTGGCCATCCAGGAAGACCTCAACACCCGTAAAGGCGTTGAACGCATCATCGTTTACGCCTTCGAATATGCAAGGAAGCACGGGCTGCAAAAGGTCTGTATGAGCGATAAATCGAACGCCATGCCTCATGCGCATGGACTCTGGCAGCGGACCTTTGCGGAAGTCCGGGTACGCTACCCGGAGATTGAATCCCGCCACTTGTTTATTGACGCTCTGGCCATGGAAGTGGTTCGCGATCCCTCGCAGTTCCAGGTGATTGTTACTTCCAACCTATTTGGAGACATCATCAGTGATCTTGGGGCGCAACTCCAAGGCGGCATGGGACTGGCTCCTTCGGCTAACATCCACCCTGGCCGAACCTCCATGTTTGAAACCGTGCACGGTTCGGCTCCGCAGATTGCAGGAAAGAACATTGCCAATCCCATGGCCGCGATTCTTACGGCTGGAATGATGCTCGATCATTTAGGCTACCCCGCCGAAAAGGCCTGTATCGAGAATGTTGTGGTTGAAGCAATTCGTCAAGGCATGACCACCCAGGATATTGGCGGCTCGCTTGGCACCCGCGAAGTGGCAGATTGGATCATCGCACGTCTCCAATAAGCCATCCTAAGCCCAATGCGGTTCACCTAACCGTTCGGGAATGAATGTACATACTTGAACCCGCGCCCCTCACCCCGGCCCTCTCCCCGCTTGCGGGGAGAGGGCCGGGGTGAGGGGTCAGGCGACGCTTCTGACATCAACGTCGTGAGACTCACCTTAACTGAACAGTATTGATCCTAAGCCGCCGGAATTGGGCGCGGAACCGGCCTTCAATACGGGCGGATCATTTCAACCTTAGCCCGCCGGGGCTGAAATACCAGGGCTAGAATCAGACCGGTTAGGAACCCGCCGACGTGAGCCCACCAGGCCACGCCGCCGCCCGTGGCGGACTGAATCGCCAGCATTTGGTATCCGGCAACGAACTGGACCAGGAACCAATAGCCGAGGACCAGGAGCGCGGGAAGTTGGACCGTCCAAAAGAAAAAGATCAGGAAAATGACTGTGGTAATCCGGGCACGGGGGAAGCAGACAAAGTAAGCGCCCAACACTCCGGCGATGGCGCCGCTCGCGCCAATCGAAGGAACTGGCGAACCGGCATTCAAATAAATGTGCAGAAAGGCGGCTCCAAGGCCGCTCAAGAAATACAAGATCAAAAACTTGCCGTGCCCGAAACGGTCCTCCAAGCTCCGCCCAAAGACGAACAGGAAGAGCATATTGCCAATCAGATGAAGCCACCCGCCGTGCAGAAACATGGACACAAAGAGTGGCACAAACAAGGCGAGGAAACCCGGGATTGCAAGTCCCTGCGCCGTCATGTAGCGCCCGGGAACCACGCCAAAAACAAAGATAAAGCGGTTGAGCAGGTGTCCGAGCGAAAGTTCGTACAGGAACGCCCAGGTGTTTGCTGCAATCAAGAGAAGGGTAATGGTCCAGAATGTTCTGCGCCGGACATTGTCATTGATGGGAATGGGAATCATGGAGGAAGTATTTTAACCCCAGAAGGGGTTACGATATAGCTCAGGGCAAATCGCCCTTCGCTCGATGGGCAGTCTGGTCACTTGCAAGTTTTTAAAATTTCAAAACTGAAGGTGGGTTTATACTGCGGGTCGAGGCATGCTTGTGGTGGCAAGGGGGACACCGGAGGAGGTCCCCCCTTGCCGGTCCCGCCTTACCATGAAGGAGGCATGCGGGAAACTTGGGGATGCTGCTGGCAAACAGCCGCGTTTTGTCTCAAATAGCTTTGCGCTCTTTCCCTCCATTTGCCCAGGCGCTCAAAGCATCTAACCCTAATGCCCTGACCGGTTTATCGCTTCGGGCAGCCACCCCCGGCGATCATTCCTGTCCGGACCAACAGCGGCCACGATTATCTTTCACTTTCTTTGACGCTAAAAATTGGTGTTGAGTTAGCTCAGCCCGTTAGAATTTATAAAAAAATCCGCATGCTCGCCTTGTTCCCTCATATCATTACGCAAGCCAGGAGCAATAAGTTTCACAAACATTCATCCTTCATCACCAATGCAACTGGCGTGCCATCTTTTCGCAGTATTCGTCCAAGTAAAATGAGTCTTATCTGAACTGCTTCTTCACTTGAGATGTCCGCACTGTCCACTTTTGGGATTTTGGTTTTCGCTTCCGGACGCCGCCTTGAATTTTCCAGAAATCCGCTGGGTCTCGTCCGCCCCTTCGCGTTCCATGAATACGCCCTCGTTGACCCGCCCGCCCTGCGCCGATATACTTCAAGCGTGAATCGTAATGTCCAGAAGATGATGGATCGGACGAAAATGCCTTCAATTAAGTCCTATTGGGTAAAACTGGGATAGCCGATGTCCGAAAACAAATCCGAGGCTTGGCGGAAGACGATCGCCGATCAAGCGGCGCGCATTGCCGGCCACGACGCTGTCCTGTGGCGGGCTGAAGATTTGATGCTCTATGAATACGACGGCCTTTCAACCATGGGGAAACCGGACTTGGTGGTGTTTCCATCCACCACCCATCACGTTTCTGAAATCGTGAAACTGGCGAACCGAAATAATCTTCCGGTGATCGCCCGGGGAGCCGGGACCGGATTGAGCGGAGGCGCCGTCGTAGCCTCCGGAGGCATCGTCCTTGGATTTGCGCGAATGAAAAAGATTCTGGAAATTGACGTCGAAAATCAACGGGCGAGAGTACAGCCCGGCGTTGTGAACTTGGATCTTTCGCTCGCGGCTTCAGATTCCGGCTATTACTATGCGCCCGATCCATCCAGCCAGAAGGCATGCACCCTGGGAGGCAATGTGGCGGAGAATTCGGGCGGCCCACATACACTTGCTTACGGGGTCACCACCAATCACGTACTGGGTTTGGAAGTGGTTCTACCCGATGGTGAAGTCATTCACACCGGCGCCCCATACCTTGACCCGCCCGGTTACGACCTCACCGGCCTTTTTGTGGGATCGGAAGGGACGCTCGGCATTGTTACGGAAATCACCGTCCGCCTCATGCGCAAGCCGGAGGCGGTTAGAACCCTGCTGGCAATTTATGACCGGGTTCACGACGCCACTTCGACGGTGGCGTCCATCACTGCCGAAGGGATCACTCCCGCCGCGCTCGAAATGCTCGATGGCTTCACGCTCCGTGCCATTGAAGAAGCAACCCACGCCGGTTATCCACTGGACTCCGCCGCCGTCCTATTGATTGAATTGGAAGGACTGCGCGAGGCCGTGGAAGAGGAAAGCGCCCAGGTGGAAGCGGTGTGCAGCGCCCAGGGCGCGCGCCACATCCGCGTGGCCCAGAACGCCGAGGAACGCGACAAGCTTTGGCAGGGCCGGAAAAATGCCTTCGGCGCGATGGGACGCATTAGCCCAAACTATTACGTCCAGGATGGCGTGATTCCCCGCACCCGCCTTCCTGAGATGCTCGACTTCATTGGTGAGGAAGCCATCCGGTATAATCTCCGCATCGGCAATATTTTTCACGCCGGTGACGGCAACCTGCATCCTCTGATCATGTTTGACGCGCGCGATGCGGACCAGTCCGGGCGCGTGCTGAAGGCCGCCGGCGAGATCATGATGAAGTGCGCGGAAATGGGTGGCTCCATCACGGGCGAGCACGGCGTGGGCATCGAGAAGAGTGAACTGATGCCGCTCATCTTTTCCGAGCAAGACATCGAAATGATGAAGCAGATTAAATCTATATTTAATCCGGCGGATTCCTTCAATCCCGGCAAGATGTTTCCGACTGGAAAAATGTGTGGCGAGTTACGAGTCCAGATTTCTGAAGGCGCGCCCCAGGTTTGACCGATTGCCATGAATCTTCAATCCTCGGAAAGCATTAACGAAGCCCGTAAAGCCGTGGGCGTAACCCCGGCAGATGCCCAATCCTGGGCCTACACCTTCGGTGGGCTCGTGGGCGCCCGCCGGGTTGTAACCGATCCCGCCGCGTGTGCCGCCTTCAGTGTGACGGGCGTAACTCCAAGCGCGGTGATCTATCCGCGAGCGGCGGAGGATGTCGCCGCCATTCTCTCGATCGCTTCCTCCTGGGGACTTGCCGTCATCCCGCTCCGCAATGGAACAAAAGTTGGAATGGGCAACGTGCCTTTGCGTTACGATATCGCGCTGTGCCTGAAAGATCTGAATCAGGTCTGGCAGTATGAACCGGATGACCTCACGATCGGCGTCGAAGCCGGGATGAAGTTCGGTGATCTTCAGCGTTACCTCAGCCGTCGAGGGCTCTGGTTGCCGCTGGACCCTCCCGGCGGACCGCGCGCCAGCGTGGGTGGAATCCTTGCGGCGAATGCTTCCGGGCCGCTTCGCATCCGCTACGGCGGTCCACGAGATATGGTCCTCGGAATGAAATTTGCCACCGCGGATGGCAAGATCATTAAGACGGGCGGTCGCGTGGTGAAAAATGTTGCAGGTTACGACCTCTCCAAACTCATGATCGGATCTTTTGGGACACTGGGAGTGATTTTGGAGGTCAACTTCAAGCTCTTCCCGCTTCCCCTCCATCGCCAGACGTTTGTCTTTCCGGCGACTGGCCTTGAAATTTTTCGCGAGCTTCGGCGTGCCATCCTTGCTTCGCCACTCACTCCCTTGAGGATGGTCCTTCTGAATCCTCCGGCGCAGGCCCTCGCCACGGGGCTATCGCCGGATGATGAGCGGGGCTCAAGCCATGAGTTCTGGGTTGAGGTTGGAGGGTCTGCCGCCGTCCTCTGTCGCGCTTCGCAAATCCTCGGCGCGTTCGGCGCACGCGCCGGATGCGAACCACGCAAGCTGGATGAGGGCGTTGCGCGTGAGTGTTGGGACCGGATTGCCGATTACACGACGTGGGCGTCTCAGCCGGAACGGGACCTTTGGGTCCTCAAAGCCACCTTGCCCATCGCATCCAGTGAGAAGTTTCTGGAAGCGGTGTATCAGGAAACAGAACAGGAGCGCTGGCGCGTGGCCTCCTTTGCGCAAACGGGTACGGGCACAGTTTTACTTTCTATTTTGGCAGCAAAAGGCGATGCCAAGGTGGCGACGTTCGTCTCCCGGCTCCGGACTATCGCCAGTCGTCTTCAAGGCGCGCTGACCGTCCTGGAGGGCCCAACTTCCTTGAAGCAACATGTCGATTCCTGGGGTCCGCCTGCAACCGACATCGTGTCGATGCGCAAATTGAAGCAGACGCTCGACCCCAATGGAATACTTTCACCGGGCAGGTTTGTAGGCGGCTTGTGACATGTGCCGTACCGCCGGCGTCTCGCCGCCAAATGCTTCGGCGCGCAGCTACACGATGTTGGAAGCCTGGCGCTTTCTTCGCGACTTGGCGTGAAGACGTCATTCAAATTGCAGGCAGCTTCTTGATTAGAGGATAATGCATGGCGGTAGTTTTCTCTCAAACTCCTGATGTTCGGCCTGCCAGCGGCTATGGCCCAGGCGAAGCTCCGAAGTGGGAAGTCTATTCCAAGTGTACCCACTGCGGCCTTTGCCTGAATAGTTGTCCCACCTACCGCGAATTGGGTGTGGAAATGGATTCGCCGCGCGGACGGATCTATCAAATGGTCCAGGTTGCCAAGGGCCGCGTGCCGGTGAACGAAAGCTTCGTCCAGCACATCGATTTGTGCCTGGATTGCCGCGCCTGCGAAACGGCCTGCCCTTCCGGAGTGGAATACGGCAGGCTCGTCGAAGCGGCGCGCGGACAGATCCAAACTTATTATCAACGGCCGGTTTTGGAAAGCTTTCTCCGCCGTTTTTTTCTTTGTCAGGTCGTGCCGAACCGCTTTCGACTGGAATTGATCGGAAACATCCTTCGCCTTTACCAGCGATCCGGGCTGGAGCATCTGGTTCAAGCCTCCGGCCTGCTTCGATGGGCGCCGGGCCGCTTGGCGAACGTGGCCCAGCTCGCGCCTCGCATGGAGAAGCCTTTCTTTTATCACCGTCTTGGGACCATCGTGCCCGCCGTCGGCCCGCGCAAATACCGCGTTGCTTTTTTTGCGGGCTGCATTGCCAATCTGTCCTTTGCCAGCTTGAATGAGGCGACGCTCCGGGTTCTTGCGAAGAATGGATGCGAGGTGGTGATCCCCAAAGCGCAGGGATGTTGTGGCGCGCTCCAGGTCCACGCCGGGTTCCGCGACATAGCGCGGAAACTCGCGCGTCAGAACATTCACGTTTTTAATGGCCCGGACTTTGACGCCGTCATCACCAACGCCGCCGGTTGTGGATCCGTGCTGAAGGAATATCCCCAGCTCTTCGAAGATGAGCAGACGGAGTTTCTGGAGCCAGCGCGGACATTCAGCAACCGGATGCAGGATGTGAGTGAATTTCTGGCTGCCATCGAGCTGAACCGCGAAATGAAAGCCACTCCATTAAGAGTTACTTATCAAGACCCGTGCCATCTGGGCCACGCGCAACGCATCTGCAAAGCCCCGCGCTTGCTGCTCAATTCCATTCCCGGTCTGGAATTGGTGGAACTGAAAGAATCCGAAGTTTGCTGCGGCAGCGCTGGCATCTATAACATCGTTCAGAACGAAATGGCGGAGCGGCTGCTGGCCTCCAAAATGCAGCGGGTCGATGAGACGGGGGCGGACACCATCGTCACCGCAAACCCGGGCTGCATGTTGCAACTTCGCGCCGGGATTGCGCGCAGCGCCAACCCTGCCCGAAAAGTGATGCACGTGGTTGAGCTTCTCGATCAAGCCTATGGGGGCGCAGGCTCGTAGGGGCGGGCCTTGTGCCCGCCCGTGGCCTCATTCGAGGCTCATGGTCTTGATGTCAGAGGCGTCGCCGGACCCCTCACCCCAGCCCTCTCCCCGCAAGCGGGGAGAGGGTGCCGCGAAGCGGCGGGTGAGGGGTGCCCCTTGTGATGGCGCGCGGCCGCGCGCGGCCGCACTTATTTGGAGAACTCGGGAGGGAATCGGAACATGATTGAACCATCAGCAGGCGAAGAGCGGCTGGAGGTCTTGCTCGATGAACGCCGCAAATTTGTTCCCAACGGCGATTTCCGCCGCCAGGCCAACTGGAACGATCCTGCCATCTTTGAGCAAGCCCGCAAGGACCCTGAAGCTTTCTGGGCGCGCCAGGCGGAGCGCCTGGATTGGTTCAAGAAGTGGGATAAGGTCCTGGAATGGAACGCGCCTTGGGCGAAGTGGTTTGTGGGCGGCAAGCTGAACGTGACGCACAACTGCGTGGACCGTCATGCCAACTCGGCGCGGCGCAACAAAGCGGCCATCATCTGGGAAGGTGAGCCGGGCGACTCGCGAGTGCTGACCTTCGGCATGTTGCAGCGCGAAGTGAACAAATTCGCCAATGTGCTGAAGTCGCTGGGCGTCGAAAAGGGAGACCGCGTCGCCGTCTACATGGGTATGACTCCTGAGCTGCCCATTGCCTTGCTCGCCTGCGCCAAGATTGGCGCTCCACACAGCGTCGTCTTCGGTGGTTTTTCGGCGGAATCCCTGCGCGAGCGCATCAATGACGCTCAAGCCAAAGTGCTGATTACGGCAGACGGCGCCTGGCGGCGCGGCAACGTGGTGAAGCTGAAGGCGAACGCCGATGAATCGCTCAAAGGCACTCCCTCCATTGAAAAAGTGGTGGTGTTGGAGCGAATTGGCGCCGCAGCCCACGCCGCCATGCAACCGGGCCGCGATGTGGGCTGGCAGGAGGCCATGGCCAAAGCTTCTGACCGTTGCGATGCGGAGCCCATGGACGCCGAGGACATGCTCTATATCCTCTACACCAGCGGCACCACCGGCAAACCCAAAGGTGTTGTTCACACCACCGGGGGTTACCTGGTGGGCACCGCCACCACTCACCACACTGTCTTTGACCTCAAGGAGCACGACGTCTACTGGTGCACGGCGGACATCGGCTGGGTCACCGGCCACTCTTATATTGTTTATGGTCCGCTGGCCAATGGCGCCACCAGTCTGATGTATGAGGGCAGCCCCGACTTTCCTGATCGCGGCCGCTTCTGGGAAATTATTGAGAAATACGGTGTCAACATTCTCTATACCGCGCCCACAGCCATCCGCACCTTCATGCGCTGGGGAACGGAATGGCCCGCCAAATTCGATCTGTCTTCGCTGCGCGTCCTCGGTACGGTGGGGGAGCCCATCAATCCCGAGGCCTGGATCTGGTACAACCAGAACATTGGCCGCGAACGCTGCCCCATCGTCGATACGTGGTGGCAAACCGAAACCGGCATGATTATGATCAGCCCCCTTCCCGGCCTCACCTCCACCAAGCCGGGCTCCGCCACTCTGCCGTTTCCCGGCATTGAGGCGGCGACCGTCGATGAAAAGGGGAACAAGGTTGGCCCCGGAGCCGGCGGCTACCTGGTGCTCAACAAACCCTGGCCGGCCATGTTCCGCACCATCTACGGCGATCCCGAACGCTACGAGCGCCAATATTGGTCACGCTTCCCGGGAAGGTATTTCACCGGTGACGGCGCGAAGATCGATGAAGAAGGATATTTTTGGCTGCTGGGTCGCGTCGATGATGTGATGAATGTCTCCGGCCATCGCGTCTCCACTTACGAGGTGGAAAGCGCGCTGGTGGATCATCCCGCCGTGGCGGAAGCGGCGGTGATTGGGAAATCTCACGAGGTTAAAGGCCAGGCCATCGCCGGATTTGTTACCTTGAAGGAAGGCATTAAGCCGAGCGACGCACTGAAGCAGGAATTGCGCGAGCACGTGGCCCGCAAGATTGGAGCGCTCGCCCGTCCCGATGACATTTTCTTCTCCGCCGAGCTTCCCAAAACCCGCAGCGCCAAAATCATGCGGCGCCTGCTCCGCGATATTGCCGAAGGACGCATCCTGGGTGACACCACCACCCTTGCCGATCCCAACGTGATCAGTATGCTTAAGCGCCAGTATGAGGAATCCGGCCAGGCGGAATGAAACGGGGGCTTCGTCTTGTAACGCAGGGCCCGGCTCTGGGTAGTGGGTCAGTTTGCTGTAGCGGCGGTCTCTGACCGCCGGAAGCTGTTGAAAAATAAAAGTCGGCGGTCAGAGACTGCCGCTACAGCAAGCAAATGACGCCACTGTCCGGCTTCAGAGCTTGGGCGCCAGGTGTGTTGTCCGGCAGCTCTTCTAACAGGCTGCGGCTCGTATGTAGAGTTTAGGCGCACCTTTCCAGAGCCTTCAGGGTACGGCGGTGGCCAAGGGCGGACTCGGATCATCAGCGTCCGCGAGGTAACTCCCAGAGAGCGGAAACAATATGAATCGACAGGTTCACCACGTAAATAAGGACGAGATGCGGCCTGAGCGCGACTTCTCCCACGGCGTTCGCGGCAAGCATTACGCGGCTTACCGTGCTGGCACAAACGCCGTATTTCTCGAGCCCGATGTGGCCAGAGTGTTCGGCGATTCGGCGTCGGTCAATCAGGTCTTGCGCCTGCTCAGCGATTCCGCATCCACGATTCTTGAACGGGCTTAACTCCTTGCCGCGCTAGGCCTTGTTTCCCCCCTTCGTTTCAGAGCAAATTCGCATTCGTATTTGGGGCTTGACAAGCCAGCCCGTCTTATATATTATATGCAT
>DATKST010000206.1:0-7788 GCA_035531475.1 Terriglobia bacterium | reverse complement strand
CATGCGGTTCGATAGCTTCCAATGTCAAGATTTCGCATCAACTGGTGCGCAGATATTCCCTTCTTTGACGAACACATGAGGTGAACGGCCAAGAGCCATTTATGCAGCGGTATATGGGAGTCCTCAAAGATCGTGCCAACGGTGACGGAAAATTGCTTCCGGCATCCGTTGCAGTTCCACACGCCCTTGCGAACTCCGTTTTTCGAGCCTTCACGTGGCTCTAATTTCGTAGCCTTGTTTACCACGCCGCAGTGCGGGCATATCGGGCCATTCGGCCAGCGGGTCCTTTCGAGGCGCTCTCGCGCCGCATCTTCATTCTGGTACTGGTGAGCAAGTAGTCCTGTGTTTTTCATGCTCCAAGTATGACATCTTTAATGTGCTTTGTAAAGTGCATAATTCCGCCAAATTGACGCCGGTCACAATAAGCGAAAAAATTTGGAATCCATCGGCACCGGAGAGCATCCTCTCCGGCCCATCCCCAGCGATCCTTGAGACGCTCCCCGGTTCTCAGCCGTTAGTATTCGGAGGCGCCGGCGGTGGCGTGGACCTCGGCGGATTTGCCTGGACCTCTTTTCAGATTGGGGACGCCCATCCAACTGATGAGAGCCTGGTATTGCCACGAATGTTTCAAGTCCGGCCAGCGAATGCCGCCAGCGTGGGAAAGCCCTCCGGGAACTCCTTCGCGCGGGCTGGTAGGCTTGCGCACGATGTAGCTGTCCGAGGGCGCGGCTTCATCCACCACGCGCAGCGCGGACTGGTAGTTGTTGACAATCTGCTCGATTGAGAACTTGCCGCTGCGGCTCTCGGGCGATTCGAGGTGCAGAATTGCGTGAGTGGAATGGCAATTGATGCAAGCGAATCCATCCGGTCCGGGAGTGGAGAAAATCGGCTCAACGTGCTTCATGAAGTATGCAAAATTCAGTTGCTTGGCGGGAGAGTCCTCCAGCTTCGCTCCCTTCAGCCAGTCCGCGACCATCTCAAAATCCGTGTCGTATTGGTTGTGCCAGAAGACACCACCGTCGTGGCCCATGCCGCGAATCGAACCTTCACGCGTGGTGGGATCGAGCGGCTTGAGCAGCAACTTGCTTTTCACGGGATCCTTGCGGTCGATCACCGCGAGGACGGAGATAAAGTTGACGCGCGATTGCTGGAGGGTATATCGTCCGCCCGCGGTGGGCGCCAGGACGCGGAACTTGCCGGAGGAATTGGACTCCGGCGTGTGACACTCAATACAAGAGGCGCTGCCGTACTTCTTCACAAACAAGGGCTGAACGAAAGCCGTAAAGTAATTGAAATCGAAGGGTACATCCCGCAAGGAAACCTTCTGGCCGGTCAGCGAAACCATCTGCGCCTGGGGCCGGGATGGAGGAATCGGGACGCCGAGCGCGCGCGAGGCTTGCATCTGTACGTTCGGATCGCCGGTTTCAAGCGCGCTTTCCAGCACCGGCTTCGTCTTGGAGCGCAAGCCGGCCGGACCCTGCTGGTAAATCTTCACGAGCAAGCGAATGGCGGCGTTGCGCACGCTCAAATCATCATCCTGGAGCGCGGCGGCTACGGCGCTGGCCATCACCGGGTCTGACCACAGCGCCCGCGAGCCATCCACCAAACGCAACAATTGGGGGCGAAGCGAACTTTGAGGATCAGAGAGCATGGAGATCAACATGCCACGAATGGACGAATTGGAGATGAGATAAGGGTTGCCGTGGCTGGCTTCTGCGTTGTAATAAACGCCGCCTTCGCCGGACCCGCCGATCAAGTCCAGCGCCACGAGCTGCGCCGCCCGGTCCGCGGTCTGTTTCAAAGCGTTTTGAATTGCGGTTAGCGCCGCGTTCCCGTTGGCCGCACCGCGATCGCGATTCAGAATCCACCCCATGTTGGCAAGTGCTTTGTCGCGCACGCTGGCGTCGCTGCCCTTGAGCGCCGCAAAGATTGGGGCCACAAATTGGGGCGACTGAGCGCGCGGGTCAGTGGCAATCCACTGGAGCGCGGAAGCCCGCACGTCCGCCTGCGGGCTGCGCAACAGCCGTTCCAAGCTGGAAACTACGACTGGATCCATCGGGCTTGCGGCCGAAGATGGGGAATCGGCGGAAGCGGGATTCGAAGCCATGCGAGACCCGCTCAGGATAAGCCAAAAGCAGACGCAGAATGCGACCGTGTAGAAAAGACCCTGATTCCGAATTGAGAACCTCATGGCCCCACCTTCATGCTGAAAATTCCATCTGCAATCCGCCAGACAGGGCGTGACCTCATTGAGCTCTTATGAACCAGGACGAGATAAGGATATTAACCCGCGGCTAAGCTGTCTATCATTTTCTGGATATTCCGGCTTTTTAGTAGGCTGCTCCCGGCCGCCTCACGATCGCCAATATGCGAGAGCCGCCTTCCTCCTTTCGCCGTCGCACCCGCGCAGGCGAGGCCCATGTCGTTCCGTACCGGCAAGAAGTGAATTCCCGTCCCGTCCTACGCGGGGACAAGACTTCGCGGGAATGACCAGGTTGCTCGAACGCCACAGGGCGAGCCGACACCCCCATCCATATCATTCCCGCTCAGGCGGAGGCATCTCCGGAAAACCCTGAATCACCTCTCGCCCAAATGCACCCGGATGCCGCCCCGCACCAGCACCGGAGGTCCCATCTCCGTGAAGGGGACACGCGCCACGGCATAGCGGTCCGCCGTAAGATTCTCGGCGGCGGCGTAAATTTCCAGCCGGTGGCCGATTCGGCGGGAAAGGAGCGCGTCCAAGGTGAAGGCGGGCGGAAGGGGGAACAGGTTCAGATCGTCATCGTATTGCAGGCCCGTGTAGCGGCTCTGCAGAGAAAAAGTCCAGCCGGAGGGATGGGAATATGCCGCTTGGAGTGTTGCCGTGTTGCGGGGAATCTCGGGAATCCACAAGCCCACCAGCGCCGGCTCCACTGGAAAACTGGTGACCGTTGCTTGCGCAAATTGGTAGCCACCGGAAAGCGTCCAACGGCCGGAAAGACGGGCAAACGCCTCCAGCTCCAGGCCGCGTGAGCGCGTGCTGCCCAGGTTCTGGCGCTGGCGGGTGATGAGGCGGGGCGTGGTGGTGAGGGTCACGTTGGCGATGGGATCGGAGATATCGCTCCAGAAGAGTGAGGCTCGCGCATTCAACCGGCCGTTGCCCGGCGACCATTCCGCTCCGGCCTCGCCGCCGGTCAAGTGTTCGGCGTCGAGAGCGGAATTGGCATCGGTCACAACATTGCCAACCCGGAAAGCGCGATAGAGTTCATTCAACGTCGGGGCGCGGAAAGCACGGTAGCCGGAGACGTAGAGCGAGGTGGTGGAGTTAACTTGCCGGAGGACGGAAAGCCGGGGGCTGAAGGCCGTCTCAGCGCGGTTGGCAAAGCGGGTGACGGTGGCCGGGCCGGGTTTTGAGAGCGGAAGCGTGGTGATGAGTCCGTCAAAATTCCGCCAGTGGTCCACGCGCCCGCCCGCCGTGACCATCCACTTGGAGGTGGGGCGAATCAGGTCTTCGCCGTAGACGCCTTCCGTGTTTTGGCGGCCGCCGGAACCCGTCGCCTGCGAAGGAGCACCCTTAAAGTAATGCTGCTCATTGCTCGATCCCCGAACCTGGAGCGCATCCACGCCCGCCACCAGCGTTTGGTAAGTGCCCGCCGCGCGGTTCCACTCGAATGAGCTGCCCACCTGCTGGGCGGGAACGCGCTGGACGTTGGTCAACGTTTCGCTGGCCATGTTCGCCGCGATCGCCGAGAAACTCTGATCGTAAAACTGCGGTCCACCGAAAGCGCGGGCGGAAAAATTACCGGCCTGTGCCGACTGCCAGTCCCAACCGGCGGCAAGCTGCCTCAAATGCGTGCGATTCGTTTGCAACGGCGTTCCGTTCTGCCGCGTCTCGGTAAAAATGGAGCCGCTCAGGAAGGCGCGCGCATGGTTGGAGACTTGTCGATCGAGGGTCAAGGTGGCGACGTTGTGGGCCGATCCCGCCGGCGTATCAACGGGTCCGCGCTGATTGAGCGGCTCCAGAACGTAGCCATCCGTGGAAAATGCCTCTGCCGCCAGTTGCGCTGACCAACGGCCGAGCACTCCGTTTGCCCACAGGGAGACATCCGGGGTGTTTTCGTTGCCGTAGGAAGCGTCTACGTCCATCATGTTGCTTTGGGGATGGCGCGAGACAAAATCAATCACCCCGCCCAGCGCGTCACTGCCATAAAGATCGGAAGCGCCGCCTTCGGCAATTTCGATACGTTCCACCGAAACGCGCGGGAGGCGATCCCAGTAAACCCAACCGCCGAACGGATCGTTCAACGGAATGCCATCGGCCAGGACCAGGGCACGGCTGGCGCCGCTCGCGCCGACGCCTCGCAACGAGACACCTTGCGTGGTGGGGTTGGCAAAGCGGCTGCCCAGGCGGCGATACAAGCTGAAGCTGGGAATTTGCTCCAGAATTCCGTCCAAGGTCAGAGCCGAAGTGGATTGCAAAACCGGCTGCGAAAGCACCGTCACACTGGCGGGCGTTTCCGCCACGCTGAGTGGGACGCGCGCCGCCGTCACATTCATCTGCTGGGTCACGGAAGCGAGTTGCAGGGTGATGGCAAGCCGGGAAATTCGTACATTCCCGGCCTGCCATTTTTGCGTGACCGGAGCGAACCCGGCTGCGGTCACGAACAGCGTGCCCGAATCTTGTGGTATGGGGGCAAGCTCAAAACCGCCATGTCCATCCGTGAGCGCCGATGCTTTGAATCTTCCGCTTTCAAATGTCACCGACGCTCCCTGAACAGCTTGCCCCGAAGGATCCGTGACGACCCCCCGGATAGTCCAACCAGTGGAGGGTGCTTTCCCGAACCCGCCAGTGGGCGACAATACCCAGGGGATGATCGAGATGGCAGCGCATAGCGTCCAGACGGAGATCTGCGGGGTTGGCCGGAATCTTAATCTGCGGGCAGACGGTGGAGACTTTACCATGAGAATTTTTGGGAGAAATCTGAAAGGCGACCGCCAAACCCGGGGCGAACGCAGGCTTGTAGGTTGACTCAAACCGGGTGGCGGGGTCAAGCGTCTAACCCGGATTATTCACGACCTTCCGATAGGGGGGAGAGGCTTCAGGCTGGCCGGCACCACCCTTTGGCGCCGCGATTATCAACGGGAAGAAGATAGGATTGGGATTTGACGCCGTGATCCGCAAGGACCTGGCGGATCATTTCCCCCAGAGCTTCCCCGTTTTGCCGGGCGAAAGCCAACACCGAAGGTCCCGCGCCGCTCAAGCAAAGGCCAGCCAGATCGGGATGGCGGAGTTCGAGCAAGTCCGTTAGGCCGGGCACCAGAGGGGTGCGGTAGGGTTGGTGCCAGCGGTCATCGAAGAGCATTGGATGGAGGTCCATCTTCCCGGAAAAGATGCTTGCCGCCAGCACCGCAGCCCGTTGCAGATTGTGGACGGCATCGGCGCAGGAGTAAGAGCCGGGAAGGGCCGCGCGCGCTCTTTCCGTGGGGAGCGCATAATCCGGCACGGTGACGACCATGCGAAGGTTTTCCGCCACCGGGCAGGAAGATGCAAAGATGCGTCCGTCTTGTTCGACTGCCAGGGTGAAGCCGCCCAGCCAGGCCGCCGCGGCGTTGTCCGGGTGGCCTTCGAGTTCGGTGGCGACAGAGAGGATCTGGTCGTCCGTAGGGAAGTGATCCTTCAGGAAATAGGCGGCGGCTAAGGCTGCCACAATCGCTGCGGCGCTCGATCCCAGCCCCACACCAATGGGAATTTGATTTTGGATTTCGACCTTGAATCCCTGCCTCTTGTTCCAACTTGCCAGGGTTTGGTCAATGGTTCGCGCGATGAGGTTGGTCGCATCACAAGGGACGCGGTCCGGGGTCACGCCAGTGTATTTGACTTCGATCCGGCAATCGGCGCAGGGCGTGACCTGAACATCCAGGTAAAGGCCCAGGGCAAGCGCTGCGCAGTCAAAAAGGCAACCCAGATTGGCGCTGGTTGCAGGAACCCGGATGATGGCAGATCCGCTCAAGTCAGATTTGGGAGAAGATAAGAGATTTGATTGCTGGTTCAGTCGCCCGATTCAGCCTGCCCAAGCAGGATTAGGCTCGAATCGTTGATTCTAACTCAACCTGTGGCACAAAAGCTTCCTCGAATTCTTCGATCTTCGGCCGGATCGCGGCGTTCGACGCCGTGCGGCCTCGAAGCACGCCAGGGGTTTTTAGCCCGTTGCCGGTGATCGCCAGGACCATCGATTCATTGGGATTCAGCCGTCCTTCATGAATCAACTTTCGCGCCACCGCTACGGTGACGCCGCCCGCCGTTTCCGTGAAGATGCCCTCGGTCTCCGCCAACAGCAACATGCCGTCAACAATCTCGTCATCGCTCACGTCTTCCCCAGCGCCGCCACTCGACAGGATGAGCTTGGCGGCAAAGGTGCCGTCCGCGGGGTTGCCGATAGCGAGCGATTTGGCAATGGTGTTGGGCTTCTGAGGCGTGATTTCGGTGGTTCCATGCTTGGCGGCAGTGGTGATGGGCGAGCATCCGCTGGCCTGCGCCCCAAAAAACTTGACGGGGGTGCTTTCAACCCAACCAAGCTGCCCAAGCTCCCAGAAGGCTTTATTGATTTTGTTAATCAGCGCTCCGCCCGCCATCGGCACCACCATGTTCTGCGGCAGCCGCCAGCCGAGTTGCTCGGCAATTTCATAACCCACGGTCTTCGAGCCTTCAGAATAATAAGAGCGCAGGTTGACGTTGACGATACCCCACGGATATTTCTGCGCGATCTCCGAACAGAGGCGGTTCACCTGGTCGTAGTTGCCGTTGATGCGGACCACCTTGGCGCCATAAACTTCCGTGGCCACAATCTTTTCAGGCTCAATATCGGCAGGGACAAAAATAAAGGCTGAAAAGCCCCCGGCCGCGGCCTGGGCCGCAACCGCATTGGCCAGGTTGCCCGTGGATGAGCAGCCCACAGTTTTGAATCCGAACTCGTGAGCCTTGCTGAGCGCGACGGCCACCACGCGATCCTTGAAGGAAAGCGTGGGGTGGTTCACGGCGTCATTCTTGATGTAAACCTCGTGCGCGCCAAGAGCTTGCTCAAGCCGCCGGGCGCGAATGAGCGGCGTGAATCCGGTGTCGCGGCCCACGTGCGGCTCGCCGAGCAAAGGCAGCAGCTCACGATAACGCCACATCGTCGCCGGGCGGGAGACGATGTCCTCCCGGCGGATATCGGACCATAAGCGTCCGTAATCGTAAACCACTTCGAGCGGAGCCCAACACTCCTCGCATGCGGCGATTGGCTCCAGCGGATATTCGCGGCTGCATTCACGGCACTTTAGCTTCAGGACGTAACTCAAGACGCCTCCTCGGGTACTCATCACAGGCGGGCCGGATCAGGCGGGTAGAATTTCGGAGGAGGCTGCAAACTAAAAAGCCTCTCCCGATCCATCGGAGAGGCGTTGTAAGAACCGTAAATTAAAGGTCCCTCTCATCTTCCCCAATTCCGGGTAGGAGTTGGCACCTGACCTCCGATTGAAATCGGAGCGGTTGCCGTGGCGTCATAGGGCCCGTCCCTCGGCCACTCTGGATGAGATTCAGGGTAACTGAACCTAATATTCAATTGTCAAGGCCCCATACTAACCAGCCCGAAGATAAGTGTCAAGGATATTATTTCGACACGGAACTTACTCAGCGATTCCGCATCCACGATTCTTGAACGGGCTTAACTCCTTGCCGCGCTAGGCCTTGTTTCCCCCCTTCGTTTCAGAGCAAATTCGCATTCGTATTTGGGGCTTGACAAGCCAGCCCGTCTTATATATTATATGCAT
>DATKST010000205.1:0-22759 GCA_035531475.1 Terriglobia bacterium | reverse complement strand
CATCGGTTCACGTTCTGAGGGCCGGACGGACTGACGCTTTCTTCGACGGAAGAGGGAGCTGTGGTTCCCTCTTCCGCTTCTCTCCCGTCGTTCCCTGCTTTTCCTGGGCGCGTCCCGTCTCTCTGCTCTGACCCTTCACCTGGATTATCCACGAAGTTTTACTCGAGGACGGTCAAGGCACGGTTAAAATCGTGGAGATGCTTATGGCTGGGTCGTCGCCTTCCCCCTCACCCCAGCCCTCTCCCCGTAAGCGGGGAGAGGGGGGGACCGCGCAGCGGTGGGTGAGGAGCTCGGACTCAACGATGTGCAGTTATTCTCGAACAGACCTTAAGTGAACGGCATTGGGGTTAATGTGAGCTCAACCGGTCCGCCTGCTCTCGTTCGCGCTGAGCCTCCGTGCGCTGGCCCAATGACTCATAGACTTGGGCCAGCAAGCGGTGGGGTTGGGGATCATCGGGCAGGGCTCGAACCGCCCGCAGCAGATACTGGCGGGCGCGGCCGGTGTGGTTCTCCTCCAGGCTTTTCCGGGCCAAGTCTAAAGCGGCTTTGCAGAGCAGGCTGGCAATATCATGGTTTTCGGGATTGAGCTGGTTGGCGTGATCGAGAACGGAATAGGCCGCAAGGTCGTCGCCGAGCGCATAGAGCGTGGCGCCCAGCGGAGCGTTGACTGCGAAGATGTCGGGGCGCAAGGCCACTGCTTTTTGGAGCGGATCACGCGCCTCGGCATAGCGTTTCAGGCGGAAGTAGGTCAACCCTAAGTTGTATTGCATCTCGTAGGAATCAGGGTCGAGCTGCACCGCAAGGCGGAAAGGCTCAAGCGCGTCGGCGTAATCGCCGTGCTGCCCATAAAGGGTGCCGAGGCTCACCAGCTTTCCCAGATCTTCCGGATCCAGAAGGCTCTGACATATCTTCCGAGCCGCCTCCAACGGTTGCTGGTCCAAACTCCGGCCGCAATCAAGCGCCTGCTGGTTAGCTACGATGTCCTGTTGATGAAGTTTGGACGCAAGCGCAAGGGCCCTGGTGGCATCTTGCTCGCGCCCGATGGCGTGATAGAGGATGCCGAGACGTTCCTGGACCCTGGAATCGCGCGGCGCCAGAGCTGCTGCCTTTTTTAGCCACCTCTCCGCCGAATTGAAATCTTTCTTCTTGAAGTAGGCAAACCCGAGGTAGTAATCGGTATCGGGGAAGGGTGGCTTGGATGCTGCAATCGTCAAATTGTGGATCGCCGAATCGACGTTGTTATCGGCCAAATCCAGGCGTCCTAGGTAATAGTTGACGTTCGGGTCATTCCCGGTTTCTTTGAGTACGGCTTCGAATTGCTTGCGAGCTTCCGCGTGTTCCTGGAGCGCGAAGAGGGTGACGGCGAGAGGAAACCGCGCCCGGACCGTCAAATGCGGATCGAGGGCGAGCGCGGCGCGGAATTCGCGTTCAGCCTGTGTGTAACGGTGGTTGTTCAAATCCTGGTGCCCTCGCGCCAAGTGTTCCTCCAGGGTCGCGGCGGGGAGGTTCGGCGCGGCGGCTTGACTCTCTATCCAGGCCCACGCCTTAACAGTCAGGGATGCGGCGATGAACGCGGCCAGCAGTAAGCTGCTCGCTATCGGCTGGATTTTGGGAAAACGCTTCATAGCTCGCGGCAGGAATCCCGTACCTTGGTGCTTTCCATGGGTGAATGCCAGACAAGGGGAAGATGACAATGGCTTGCCCTATTCCTGATCCGAAGGATGAATCTTGGCCTGATCGTCCGCTGCGGATTTGCGTCTGAGTTCCTGGGATCGCGCCAGGGCCTGGCTTGCCAGCCCAGGCTTACCCTCATCGCGATACGCCTCGAAAAGCAGGTAATGCAGATCTCCATAACGGTCGATGCTGGCGGACGCCTGAAGCTGTGCCACTGCCTGCGCAGGTTTACCCATTTTCAGGTACGCCTTGCCGAGCGCCGGGCGCGCTTCAATCAAGCCCGGATCGTATCGCAGCGCCGCCTCAAGGTAAGGAATACCCTTTTGCGGCTGCCGTTCGACTACATAGAGCTGGCCCAAGAGGTAGAGGCTGCGCGCGTCTGCAGGATTCAGCCGCAACGCCATCTCCAATTCCGATTTTCCCTCTGCGATTTCATTTTCACCAAGCAGCAGTTCCCCCAAAGCTTGGTGAACGCCGAAATCATTGGGATTCAGGCGTTCCGCAGCTCGATATTCCTGGATCGCGCTCTTGTCCGCTTGGCGCAGGTGCAACGCCTCGCCCTTGAGCATGTGCGCTTGTTCCGAACCCGGGTAAGAAGCCGACAACTGGTTGAAACAGGTATCTGCCAGCCGGAGATAACTCCGGCTCAGCCAGTAGATCGCCTCGTCATTCCCTTTGTTCCGGCCATAGACAGCGGCGAAGGCATCAGAAGCCGGCTCGTCCTGGCCAAGGATCAACAACGCCCGGCCCAGGCACAGCAGATCGCTGACCGCCAGGCGTCTCTGTGATTCCATGAACTCGACACAAAGGCGTTCCCGGTGCCGCTCGCAAGCCAACCGCGAAGGTGAACTTGATCCCGAATGGGCCGCCGCCTTTGCGGAACTTTCAAAACTCAGTTGCTCCTGGCGGGCGCGGCTGCTGTCACCGGCAATCCCGTACAGTGCCGAAAGGATGAACTGGCGGGGCGGGTTCGCCGGAGTGGTCTGAAGTTCGGAGATCATGCGGCGTGCCCCGCTGGCGGGCACGGCAAGCCCGGGAAATGTCGGCGCATTCTGAGTAAGGAATTCCGGCGCCAATTGCCATATCTTGGCGATCGCATCAATCGCCGGCTGTGGGTCACCTTTGAAGAGTTGCACTTCAGCCCATCCCAACAAGGCAGGCTCTTCAAACGGGCGGCGGGCAAGCTCAGCCTTGAACTCAGTCTCGGATTCATCAAGCTTCCCGTCGCGAGCGAGCACTCGAGCCAATGCCGAGTGCAGACCGGGCTGCGCCGGATTCACGGTGAGGGCTTTACGGTAAGCCAAAGCCGCGTTGTTCCAAAGGTGGCGCTCTTGCAAAACGTCTCCGGCCAGTCGCAGCGACCAGGCGGAATCCGGAAACTGCGTTGACAGTTGTCCGGTCAGGCGCTTGGCCATCTCAAGATAATCCTGGCCCAGCGTGAACCATGCGTCCGCTTTGCGGGACTGAGTGGCGGCAAGCCTTCGAAATAGGGTGGCAGCCTGACCGTACCGATCTTCCGACAATTCTGCCGTGGCCAGCGCGCGCCTTGCTTGGCGGTTGGTGGGATCAATGCTCAACGCCTGGTTGAGCGCCGGAATCGCCTTCTCAGGAGCCCCCAGCTTCAGGTAGCTTAGCCCCAGAAACAGACTGGCGGGTAACAGGTCCGGACGCTCGCGGGCGGCCTGACTCAAGTCAGTCACGGCGAGCCTATAATCGCCGACGGCGTGATACGCTAAACCCAGATTGACCTGGGCTTCTACCAAACCGGGACGGAGGCGTAATACTTGATTGAAGTTTTGGATGGCGCGGTTAAAATCGCCCGCCCGCATTTCTTGTTGGGCAGTGCGAAAAAGCTGCACCCATGCGTCCTGGTTGGCGGAGGCGTTCTGTTGTCCTGCTGAGTGGAGTTGTGAGGTTGCAATGAGGCCGGAGAGGATCACTAACACAAGCCAATTTCTGTACAGCATAGCCAGAATCCGCCAGCGGGTTATCTCTTCAGGCCGTTATTATCAGGCGCTTTATGATTTCATGGCAATCAAAAATTGTGAAAGGTCAACCTTGATCGACCTGTGCCCGCCGGCTGATCCAGTGGCGAACCTGCAAGTGGAGAGTGACGAGTGACCAGTGGCCAGTGACCAGAATGAAACCTTAGTGCGGGATAAGAATTTCCGGTTTGGTAGCATAAAATTACCGATTTTGGGGACACCGAATATTTTCCGAGCCGCCGCAGGTTGACTCCGGTTTTGGACGGACTTATACTTACCGGCGTATCTAGCAATCGCGTTGATAAACAAGGAGAACGACTGTCATGGGCTTTTCCCCTCGCCGCGCGCTTCGGCACACGTTGGTCCCACTTATTGCAGCATCAGCAATGGTTGCTCTTTCGGGATGGCGGCAATCCCCCGCCGCCGCTTCTCCGCGGAGTTCTTCTGGCCTCAAGTCCAAATCTCTTCGTTTTGACCGCAGGGTCAAAGGTTCGATCCATCCTGGGCAGACACTGGTTTGGGCAACGGCACCGCTCAAAGCGGGGGCGCTCTACTCAGTGGACATCAGTCTGGATCACCCGGCCAGCCTCACCACCCCCGATGAGCTCGTGCCTCGCCGAATCGCTTCGCCCATCACTTTCAACGTGGTAAAGAAGGACATTATCCCGGTGGTGGCGCGGGTTGTCGCGAGTTTTGACTCGGAAGGCAACCCTGCGATCAGCAAGAAGCTGCATTCCGGCGATCCGGGAACCTATTTCATTGTCCGCGCCGCCAAGGACGGGCCAGCCCGGCTCACGCTGAGTGCCCCGTCCAGCGTGGATCCCGCGCCCATCGGTTTCAAGGCGGCCGTCCGGCCGCTGAAGGTGAGTGCTGAAGATCAGCTTCAAATTGCTCCAAACACGGCGCGCGACTGGCAGCACGCCTCGCCCATGGTTCTGGGCAAGACCGTTTTCGGCACCTCCGATGACATCGAGTACCTTTACAACACGGACGAAGGCAAAGTCGGGTGGCAATGGCTGACGTTCGATTACAATCTGCCCAAGCCCAAGCTTGTCTTCTTTGAATTGGACTTGCTCGACCGCGACGTACCGTGCACGTTGAAAATTTTCCGGCTGGAGAACAGTCCGCAGGGCGCGCATCTGGTGGAATACACGCAAGGCAAGGACCCTACCGAAATCCGGCATGATGACCAGACCGACGCGTTGGTGGATTTCAAGATGATTACGCGCGTGCTGACCCCCGGGCGCTATTATTTGAGCGTCAAATCGAACCATCCGCACTGGAGCCTGCGCACGGCCTTCTATAACGTGCCGCCCTACCAGAACCCGCGTGAGGCGGCCAAGGTGGCGATGCGCTACATGGTGGACGTTGGAGATTCCTTCTTCTCGAATACCCCCCGCAAGGGCGCCGTGCTCACCCGCGCCGAAAACGTCACCGATGAGACGGAGCGCTGCATCACCTGCCATCCCGCCCATTTCACCATGCTCTCAACGCTCACGGCGCAGCGCCATGGCTATTCCGTGGTCAACCAGCCGGAATATAAGTTCATGATGGATAAGCTTTATAACGCGCCCGCGCCGTTCTACGGTTTTGCCAACACTGATTGGCTGCGCTTTGAGCTGGCGCCCACCAACGGCATCAGTCGCCTGGGCAGAATGCTCCTGATGTATGAAGATTCGGTGAGCCATCGCCCCACCGAAACACCCGGCGAGAGCGCCAACTACATCCGGCTGGTCTACGATGCCCGCAACTTGCTGCCGAGGGCGGACACGGTCCACTCGGTCGCGGAGTTTCAGCCGGTGAAGAGCCGCAACTATGAATTCGACGGAAACCGGCCCATCAGCGACTTCCGCGTCGCGTCGGACTCATGGTTTGTCCTGAATGATCTCGCGCGGCGCGGCCCCAGTTCGGATGATGCGCAAAGCGCCGCCCACTTGAAAGCCCTCATGACTACCGCGCCCACCAACGATCTCGAAGACATCGTGGAACAGACCAAGGGCATGGTGGCGATGGGCGATGCGCGCTTCAAACCCATCATCGCCGCCAATATCCAGAAGATCCTGGCGAAGCAGCATACCGACGGCGGCTGGGTGACGGCCGAGTATATGTCCAACCAGCAGTTCTTTGACGCAGCCGCCCGCGCCCCGTTTGAAAAGAAAACTGATCCCAGCCTGCAATTCATGACCGGTGAAGTGCTCTACACCCTCAAGATCGCCGGTTACAACATGCAGGACCCCCGCGTTCAAAAGGCCATCCACTGGTTGCTCGGCTTGCAAAAGCCGTTTGGCGGATGGCTGGATAACAAAGGCGAGCTTTTCCTCCAGCCGCATTTGGAAACCTGCTGGACGTTGATGGCGCTCTCCACAATTTATCCGGAATCCAATCCACCTCTTGCTCCAGCATCCCCACCGCCGGCCAGCATTCAAGATACGAAGAATCCCCTGCTGGTTCCGGCCCTTCAATGGCTGGACCAGTTATGGTACCAGCGTGATCCGCAGGCGCTTAAGCGGGTGCTACCTCTTCTGAACAGTCCTGAGCCGCTCCTGCGTGAAGCCGCGGCCTCAGCCATTGGCCGCATGGCGGTGGATGCGCCTGACCCTGCGCCGTTTCGGGTGGCGGCGGAGCCCCTGGTGCAGTTGTTGGACGACCCTACCAAAATGGTGAGCCGCGCCGCAGCATGGTCATTGCGGCAGCTTGGTAATGATGGTGTCGGCATCGATGCCATCAAGGTTGCTCTTAACAGCCCGGACGATTACACCCGCCGCGGCGCAGCACGCATCTTTTACCAATACTGGTACCACATGATCCCGCGCGAGGACGTGGCCCGGATTCTCATTCAGCGTGTAAACGATCCGGACATGCTGGTGCGAATTGAAAGCCTGAAAGCTCTGTGGAGGTGGTGGTATCGCACGCCGGACTTCACTCTGCGCCGGCAGATTGAGCAGGCTTTTCTGGAGCGCGCCGCCCTCGAACGGGAAAATCCGCTGGTTCGGCTGAATGTAGCGCAAGCCCTTTACAACATCCTGGACGAAAATACCGTGCAGTTCCAGCGCAACTGGTTGCGCTCCATGGCCTTGGAAAAAGATCGTAAACAAGCGGAAGCCGCGCGCATCGCGGAGGTCGAGCGCCCCCTTTCGGCCGAATTGGCCGCGGCGCTGCGCTCTCCAGATGCGACCTCGCAACAGACGGTGCTCACCGCCCTGGATTATTACTTCCTACGCGGCGGCATCGGCAACGATTATGACTCAATCACATTTTACGATCGTCAATCCGCGGAGACTGTGGCCCGTGCCATTTTGCCGCTCATAAGCTCCACCGACCCGCAAATCGCCGCAAAAGCTCTGGAAGCCGCCGCCGTGGCCAGAGACGCCCATGACCGGGACTTGCTGCTGGCGGTGATGGATCACATGACCTCCACAGATGCACACACCCGTCAGGTGGCGGAAGAAGAACTGGCCAAGTTCCCCACCCAATACGCCCCTTCTGGCAATACCTTGGCCAAGAAGCAACCGGCAGCCACAAAACGGAAGGACATTTCGCGGGTTGCCACGCCGTTATCTGCGAGCGCGCCCGGAGGCCGGTAGAGAAATAACCAGGCCCGTCCCTACCTTTGCCCGCGAATCAACAGAGCGATAGGATAGGGAGGTATTGGCGCGGTTTGACATCCAAAAGTGTCTCCGTTAATCTTTTAATCAGGAAGGATTTGGAGAGCCCTCCGGAAAGTGTTCCTGATCCCCACTGAATTCCACAGGATTGGCCATGCACAGAGTCTATCTGGACAACAACGCGACCACCCCACTCGCCCCCGAGGTGTTCGAGGCGATGACGCCGTGGCTCACCGAAGGGTTTGGCAACGCCTCATCCATCCATTGGTTCGGCCAGCAGGCCGCCGCAGCGGTGGAAGCCGCGCGGGAAGCGGTTGCTGCGCTCCTTCACTGCGCGCCGGCGGAAATTGTCTTCACCAGCGGCGGGACGGAGGCGGATAACACAGCACTCTTTGGAGTGGTGGATGCGGCTGAGACGTCGAGCGGCTCCAAGCACGTCGTGACCACGGCCATGGAGCACCATGCCGTGCTCCATGCGGCGAAGGCGCTCGAAAAGCGCGGCGTGCGCGTGACTTTTGTTCCCGTGGGTGCGTCTGGCATCGTGAACCCTGAGGATATTCGCGCCGCGATCACGGCGGACACGGTGCTGATCTCCGTGATGCACGCCAACAACGAGCTGGGCACGGTTCAACCCATCGAAGAGATCGGCCGGATCGCCCGCCAACGTGGAATCCCGCTGCACACAGACGCCGTGCAGTCAGCCGGGAAGATTCCGGTGGACGTTGATAAGCTGAGTGTGAGCCTGCTTTCGCTCTCCGCCCATAAGCTGTATGGCCCCAAAGGCGTCGGCGCTCTCTATGTTCGCAAAGGAACGCCGCTCCGGCCGCTTCTTTTTGGCGGCGGGCACGAGCGCGACCGCCGCGCGGGCACCGAGAACGTGGCGGGCATTGTAGGTTTTGGAGCGGCTGCGGGTCTGGCAATGAGAACTTTGAATGAGGAGCCGGAAAGGCTGGCCGGTTTGCGAGACCGGTTGGAGGCGGGAATTCTGCAATCCATTCCTTCAGTTCGAACCAATGGCGACCTGAAGCGCCGCGTCCCCAATACCTCCAGTGTGACTTTCGATTTTGTAGAAGGCGAGGGATTTGTGATTGCCGCGGACCTGCGTGGGCTTGCTTGCTCCACCGGCTCGGCATGTTCTTCGGGATCGGTCGAACCCTCCCACGTTCTGACCGCCATTGGCCAGAGGCCGGAACAAGCCCGGTCCACGGTCCGATTCAGCCTGGGGCGGTTCAACTCTCAGGAAGATATTGACGGCGCGCTCGAGGTGATTCACGAGGTGGTCGGCCATCTGCGCCGACTCTCGCCGCTTTACGCGGCAAGCGGAGCCCAACCCCATGGCACGGGTGCGGCGGTGTCCTCACCGCCGAAATAATAGCCAATGCACAAGGTTTGTTGTCTCAGCGCCGAAATAATTGAGAAGACGAAGCTGACGGTGTTGTATCTTCCTTCGATCTCCGGGCTCTGGTCTGCCGGATTGGTAAAACCGGCTAGATTTCACGGGTTCAAAACATTTTGTCTCACCCGTCTCATGCGTCTCCCTTGTCTCATTTCGCAGTCGTAGCCTTCTCCTACGGAATTCAAGCATCCGGGCAGGTGGGTTGGACTGGAATCAAACCGGAAGGAGCGGGGAGGGTTGGATGCAAAGCCGGAATGTCCTTGCGGAGGGAAGAATCACTGCATTTGACCTTTTCCCCGGCAGCAAACGAACTGGCGAAGGTTCGCGGAGTTTGCCCTGAGCAAAATGCCCTGATTCTTCGCTTCACTCTGCAGAAACTCGATGCGTAAGTCATTTAGATTCAGCATTCTCTCTCCTCTGGCGACGCGTCGAGTTTCTGCCAATGATGGGCAGCCAAAAGGCTGTCAATGCTCAGAATGACCGGCGAAGGGCTCAGAATGACCGGCTGGCCGCCCAAATGTAATAAGTCCAGGGTACGATCGAAACCGTGACCTTCCGTTCTTCCCAGGGAAGTTCATGAATGCTTCAGGCTAACAGAACTGGTTCTCGAACGACATTGAGGAATGCCACTTTTCGGAGGCTTGATGGGGATTGTGGTGAGGCGCGCGCGGGAAACGGTTGCGGACCTGGCGCAAGCGGGGCAAACTGAGTTCGATGGATCGGGCCTCGATCCGGCGTGGGGGGTGGAAAGCCTTGCGGAGGTGATGGGATGCGTTGGGCATGGAAAATCGGCAGACTTGCGGGCATCACGGTTTACATGCACGCCACCTTCCTGCTGCTGATTCTGTTCATCCTCTTCTCTGACCTTTATGAAGGTCACAGTCTGGCAGCGGCAGCGAGCGGCGTTTTCTTTATCCTCGTGATTTTTGCCTGTGTCGTTCTGCACGAGCTGGGCCATGCGCTGACGGCGCGGCGGTATGGCATCAAGACGCGGGACATTATTCTGCTGCCCATCGGCGGCGTGGCGCGCCTCGAGCGCATGCCGGAAGATCCCCGGCAGGAACTGGTGGTGGCGCTGGCTGGTCCGGCGGTGAATGTGGTCATCGCCGGAGGACTTTTTGCGATCCTCACCGCGCTCGGCATCCATGCCGGGTTTGAGAACGTCCGGTTGATGGGCGGCGATTTTGTGGAAAAGCTCATGGCCGTGAACCTGTGGCTGGCCGGTTTCAACCTGCTTCCCGCTTTTCCCATGGACGGCGGCCGCGTGCTGCGCGCCTTGCTCGCCACCCGCATGGAATATACGCGCGCCACGCAATGGGCCGCTCACGTCGGCCAAGCCATGGCCCTGGTTTTTGGCTTCATTGGATTGTTCAGCGATCCTTTCCTGCTTTTCATCGCCCTCTTTGTGTGGATGGGCGCGGACGCTGAAGCCTCGACGGCTCTCATCAAGACTTCGCTCGGAGGCATTCCCGTGCAACGGGTCATGCTGAAGGATTTCCAGACTCTCAAGCCGGAGGATACCTTGGCCCAAGCCGTCGACCACATTCTGGCCGGCTGGCAGCAGGATTTCCCCGTGGTTTTCGGTGACCATGTACTGGGTATCCTCACCCGCGAGGACATGATGCGGACACTGGCGCAGCGGGGGTCCTCCGTCCTTGTCCGCGATGTGATGCGCCGCGATTTCAACATTGCAGACTCGCACGACATGCTCGAACATGCCCTCGGGCTTCTTCACAAATCGCGTTCCCGGTCCGTCCCCGTCGAGCATGACGGGCACCTGGTGGGAATGCTCGACCTGAACAAAGTTGGGGAATTCATGATGGTGCAGTCTGCCTTGCGGCGCGCTCACTCGTCCTCGCCGGCAGATGGACGATAGGATATCGGCGCCATTTGCTTGCTGTAGCGGCGGTCTCTGACCGCCGGAAACTGTTGAAAAATAAAAGTCGGCGGTCAGAGACCGCCGCTACAGCCAACTGACCCACTACCGGCGATTGTAGCAATGATGCAGCCAGGTTGCGAATGAAGTAAGATGTAATTTGAATTCGCGGCGGCGGGCGCCGCGGATTTCAATTCCTTAACCCCAAGCATAATTTGAAGGAGGCTTCCCATGAGCAGCGAAAAACAAAACCGGCGGAAATTCCTGGAAAAAGTAGCGCTGAGCGTGGCAGGCGCAGGCGCGGCGGGTAAGCTGTTTGAAGGCGGGCAGAAGTTGGCCGCGGCGTCCAGCGGCGCCGTGCCCCTCCGCACCTTGGGCCGGACAGGGGAAAGGGTTTCCGCCATTGGGCTTGGCGGTTATCACATCGGAGTTCAGAAGGAAGTGAGCGAGAGCATTCAGATTATTCGCACCGCCATCGATAACGGCATCATCTTCATGGACAACTGCTGGGATTATAACGGCGGCGAGAGTGAAATTCGCATGGGCAAAGGGCTGCGCGACGGGTATCGCCAGAAAGTCTTCCTGATGACCAAGATTGACGGCCAAGTGAAGGAAGTTGCGGCGAAGCAGATTGACGATTCCTTGCGCCGATTACAGACCGATCACATCGACCTGCTGCAATTCCACGAGGTCATCCGGCCCACGGACCCGGAGCGCATTTTTAGCCCTGATGGCTCGATTCATGCGGCGATAGAAGCCAAAAAGGCGGGAAAGATCCGCTACATCGGCTTCACCGGACACAAGGACCCGGATATTCATCTCAAGATGCTCCACACCGCCTTCGCCCACAACTTTACATTCGACGCCGTTCAAATGCCGCTCAACATCATGGATGCCCACTACCACAGCTTCCAGAAGAAGGTTGTGCCGGTGCTGGTGGAACATGGAATCGGCGTGCTGGGAATGAAGCCGATGGCCAACGGCATTATTCTGGATAGCAAGACGGTGACACCCATCGAATGCCTGCACTACGCCATGAACCTGCCGACTTCAGTGGTGATCAACGGGATGGAGAGCCTGGACCGCGTTCACCAGGCACTGGAGGCCGCGCGCACTTTCAAGCCGCTCACTCACGAGCAGGTCGCGATGTTACTTCAGAAAACGGCCGTGGCCGGCGCCTCCGGGAAGTATGAGCCATTCAAGAACACCCACCAGTTTGACGGAACATATCACAATCCGCAGTGGTTGGGATAACAACGAGGGAATGCAAGCCGAGGGTCGGGGGCCTCTGTCGCTGCCGGGCAGGCACTGCGGTCTCCGGCAGAAAGTCCAAGCCTGATTTTTCCTGATTTCGACGCGCGGGGGCTCTGTTAGGCCAAAATGGGATCACCGATGCGGATGGCGCCTTCGGTCAAAATATCAGCTCGCAACCCACCTCGATGGACGAGGCCGGGCGAGGTCTTTTTCCCCACCAGGCGCTCGAGGTGTGAGCAAGGCTCGCACAGGCGCATGCCGCGCAAGGTCGCAGCGCCAACGCGGAATTCGCGTCCCACCAAGTGGTTCAGGGCCACGTTGCGGGTCACGATGTTACGGCGGCTATCCTTGGGGTCAAGCTCAACCTGGTAATCGCGGTTTAGGGCTTCAAGCGCTTCCGCTTCGATCAGGGTCACTTGCCGGCCCGTTCCTTGACCCTTGGAGAAGGTTCCTGTGGCAGTAAAGTAGCGGTCACCCTCGAGCCCGCGGCCGGGGACGGCGCGGATCTCCTCGACCACAACCATCGCCTCCGTCGCTGCCGGTGCGATTTGGATGGAGACAACCACAGGCGTCGTTTTCATTGGCTTTCTCCCGCTTCCCGATGGGACTTACTGGGCACCGCAGTTCATGCACCGGTTGCAAACCAGCTCCCGCCTCGATGCGGACCTCAATTCTACCCTACAGTAAATCTCCCATAACCTGCATTTTTCACTATTCAGGATGGAAGGGCACGGTTGAAACCGCGCACTCTACTTTGCGGCAGTAAAGCCGGTGTGTGACACAGTTTAATTCCAATGCTGTTCACTTAGCCAAATATCCCTTTGAACCCTGATTCCCACGCGCTGTAGGGGCGGGCCTTGTGCCCGCCCGTGGGCGACCACAAGGGTCACCCCTACGCGATAGCCCCTTATCTGAACAGTATTGAGCCTAATTCCGCTCGTTGGATGTGGCAACGGCATGGGCAAGATTTTCCTGTGAACCGGTGACAGCCTGCCGCGTTTGCGGATCCCGCCAGTTGTCGAAGAGGCCGATCACCTGCACGCATGAAACGGTGCAGCCTGGAGCGCAGGATTTCTGGGTGAGATATTCATGCCGCAATTGCTCCGTCGAGTAGTTTTCGAGAGGCACTCCAGGGAAGCCACGCTGTTGCGAGCAGTAATGGACCAAACCATTCTCGCAGATGTAAAGATAGCGGCTTCCAGCGCGGCAACGCCACTGCCGCGTTTGGCCGCGCGCGATTTGCTGCTGAAAATGGCTGAAAAAGCGGGAATAGGACCGCTTCTCAAGGGCCAGGACTTCCAGGTAGATGCGCTGCTGGTTTTCACCAAGCGGCAGGAGTTGGCCGGAATGGTCGTGGAGAATCCCAACGGTGCTGGTGAAGCCCAGTGCTTTGGCGCGCCTGGCCACCGTCAAAGCGTCCTCCGGGTTACGGACCGGACTTCCTAGAACGGAGTTGATGTTAATGCCGAAATCGGCATATTGGGCCAGCATCACCAGTTTCTGGTCCAGCACTTTCAGGCTCTTCTTGGAGGTTTCGTCCGGCATCACGTTGTCGATCGAAATCTGCAAGTGATCCAAGCCGGCTTCGTTCAGTTTTTTGATCCGGGCGGGCGTAAGCAGATAACCGTTGGTTATCATTCCGGCCATCAGGCCGCGCCACCGAATGTGGCGGATCAGGTCCTCAAGCTCCGGGTGGAGCAGCGGCTCACCGCCACTGATGGTGATGACGGCGGTGCCAAGCTTGGCCAGCAGGTCCACACGGTGGGCGAGAACCGGAATCGCCACCGGCTTTGAATAGTCATCAAACTCATTGCAATAGGTGCAGGAAAGGTTACACCGGCGAATGGGAATCAAATGGGCAAGGATGGGGTGATCCGTTGAGGCCAGTCCCCCCGCGATCATCCGCAATTCGCGAAGGCGGCGGTGAGCAAATCGAATTTTCCGTCGAATTCTAAACTGAGCCATAAATTTACAGAGATAAGCAACCGTCCGGGGCTTCGTAAATTTAGAAATATTACCCGATTCCACCGCCCTTTGTGAAAGGGCTTATCCATGCACAAGGCTAATGCGCAGGGAGACGATCCGGCAATTCCAACCCCTTGAACAGGGAAAAACCCGGCTTGAACGGCTAATCTACGGCTCAAGTAGAAGAAAACAAAGGACGTTATTAATTCATTGTAACGCGCTTCACATTGCCCGGGGCTTTGATCTGAAACACCGAACTGGAAAGCCCCCGGTTGAGCTCGATGCCTCGATAGCGCGCAACCAGATAATCGCCGCTGGGCTCGAAGAACTTCTGCTGCGCCGGAAGCCAGGAATCCTCACTCACCCACAACTGCACTTTGACCAATTGGGCTGCAACTTGGGAGTTTAACGGGACAAGTTCAAGGACCGCCGTCGTTTCATTCCCGAGCTGTTGCTCGCCGGCATATTTGAGGGTATAAGCCTTTTGCAATTCTGCGACATCGGTGCCGAATCCAAGCAACAGGAACTGCTGCAGCAAACCCGCCTTCTTTCCGACGTCATATTCCTGAATGGTGTTGATCTTGGGCAGGTAAACTGCGGCGCGGTTCCTCTTAAGCAGAATCACCTTGGGATCGGGCTTCACAAATTTGATCAGCACTTCCGGGCGCTTGCCTTTGCGGAAGAAAATCTGCCCGTATTCGGTGGAATGGTCATTGACCAGGACGGTGACGGTGGTGTAATCCAGGCTTGCTGAGAGCGTCTTGAACCGGTGGGCGGCATCATTCATGCGCGACAGGATTACTTTGAAGTCCGTGGGGCGCCGGTGCAGGTGGACGCGGCCTGCGCCCAAGAGGATCGCAGAGGAAGCGAGCAAAGCGCCCAGGAGCGCGGCCAAATTAACGAAAGAGGAAGGCGGGAAGGAGCCCCGCTGCCACTTGGGAATGGTTTTCCGAAATGGGTTCCTCGCCATCTCCGCGCTGCTGAGAGAGACGTGCTCTTTGCCAATGTTTCCCAATCGATTGACTCAATTCTCCAAGTTCAGAACCCAGGGCTCCGGAAATTACCCTGACCGTGATTATTCGGTAGTGGTTCAGTTTGCTGTAGCGGCGGTCTCTGACCTCCGGAAGGTGCTGATAAATAAGATTCGGCGGTCAGAGACCGCCGCTACAGCCGTGAAAACGTACCACTACCGATTATTCACAAGGCTTGATTCGACGGCAGGAAGCTCATGAATAATCCATTCTAACCGGTCAACGTTGGACGATCACCGCATAACCCAGGACGACGTCTTGCGGATTCTCCACCACTTCCACGGACTTGATCGTGAAGGGCTTGTGAATCCGTCTTTGCAAGATGGCGCGAACCGCATCTTTAGTCTTCAGATTTCCCATAGAATTGACCAGACGGGCGTCAATCAAGTAATGCCATCCCTCCCGGGTCCGTCCCACTTCAACCACGCCCTGGTTGTGGCGGAGGTTAGTCAGGCCAAGCTGCGGACGGTCATGGAACCAGGCGGCGGGGGTCAGAAAAATGAAGGCCAAAATCACCCCGCAGATAATGTCATATTGCCAGGAACCGCGTTCATAAGGCCAGAAGACGGCGCGAGTGGCAACCAGCTTGACCTTGTCCCAAAGGCCGGGGTGGGCGGCTGCGCTTCCAGGTTCGGCGGCCAGGGGGTTCAAGAGCCGCTCACGATATGGGGCGCTGTGGGCCATAATCCCGTCTCAAAAAAATACTCACAAACCGGTAAACATTCAATCCGAAATAATGTGCCCATCTCTCATACGCACGGTACGGTCAGCAATGGCTGCGGCCTCCGGGTTGTGGGTAATCATGAGGATGGTTTGCCGGAAGGAACGATTGATGGTTCTCATCATGTCCAGGACTATCTGCGAATTCTCGCTGTCCAGATTGCCCGTGGGCTCGTCCGCCAGCAGGATTTTCGGCTCGCAAATCACCGCCCGCGCAAACGCCACCCTTTGCTGTTCCCCGCCCGAAAGGGCGTAGGGCCGCTGTTCCAGTTTATCGGGAAGTCCCAGCATTTCAACGATGGCTTGGAAACGATGTGGATTAAAACCGTTTCCCTGGATGTACTGGGCCATGCGGATGTTTTGCCGGGCGGTGAGCGTGGGCAGAAGGTTGAACCGCTGGAATACAAACCCAATTTTGTGACGCCGGAAACGCGTGCGTTCACCATCACTCATGGAGCCGAAGTCGTTGCCATCCACAAAAAGCTTGCCGCTGGTGGGCGTCGTCAAACCGCCGAGCAGATGGAGCAGGGTGGATTTGCCGCATCCGGAAGGGCCGATGATTGCCACAAACTCCCCCTCCTGGACAATCAGGTTCACCCCGCGCAGGGCCTGCACCATGACTTTGCCGATACGATATGTCTTCTTAAGATCTTCGGTGACGATGATCGGTTCCATAAAACGCTACAATCTCGTTCGACCGGTTGTAAGCCGGGGTGGAGCTAAAATCCGGTTTATCGATTCGCCGTCAGCAAACAGCTTTCAGCAGGCGCCGGCCCGGGTTCTTTACTGAGTGCTGACGGCGGATAGCTGATGGCCCCTACTCGTAAGCCAGCGCATCCACCGGGTCAAGCTGGGCCGCTCTCAAGGCGGGATAGAACGCCCCTACCAACGTTCCCGCAATGGCCAGCAACGTGGCCCGCAATACCCAAACTCCATCCAAAGGATCCACCGAAATGGTTGGAAAATAAATCATCACCAGCCGCCGGGCCACGATGGTTCCAATGCATCCGGCAACGATTCCGGCGGCTCCGAGCAACGCCGCTTCCTCCAGGATGGCCTGGATGATATACGTTTTCGAGGCTCCCAAAGATTTCAGGATTCCGATCTCGCGCGTCCTCTCCGTGATGGTGGTGTACATCCCCAGGAAAATCACCAGAAATCCGATGGCCACTGCCACGCCAATCATGGCTCTGACGAAATCGGTCAGTGCCGGAAGGCTATTCGACGTCATCATGGACATATATTGCCGCACCGGCATGATCTGATACTTCGGAAGGAGCGATTGGAAGGAGTCCACCACATCATCCGTATAGCCGGGGTCCGTACACTTCACAAAGAAGATGGAAGCTTTATCGTGCGCCCCCATCAAGTCCTCCATGGTTTGAAGCAGGATAAAGATTCGGGCGCCTTTGCCGTGTTCCACGATGCCGGCCACATGAAAGTCATGATTGATCAGGTTCAGCGTCTGCCCCAGTTCCACCTTATTGGCCTTGGCGTACCAGTCGTCCACCAGGATGTCATCTGGATGTTGCAAAGGCCCACCTTCATAATAAACGAAGCCTCCGCTGACGGAGTCGAAGCTGGCCATATCAATGCCATACATCAGGTTGAGCCCGTTGGTGGTGTTGAAGTGCAGCAGGACGGGAGCCACGGCCTGGACGTGTCCAACTTCCTTCAACCGATCTGCCAGCTTGAGGGGCATGGGGGCAACGGTGAGGCCGAGGAAAAACGATGCCCCCGGCGGCTGCACCATCACGTCCGCGCCGACGCCCTCCACGCGCTTGGCCCCTTCGTGGAGCATGCCGTTGGTCATCCCCACCACCAGCAGCACCATTCCCACCTCGATGGCCACCGCCAAAATGCTGACGATGGTCCGGATGGGCCGGTGCAGGATGTTGGCCACGATCATTTTACCGGCCACACGTGCCTCCTTGTGGCGCGGGCGGAGGTTTCATCAACACAAGCTGCGCCGTTGGGGGTTGCTGGAGCACGAATTTGGAGGCTGCAAGGTCCTGATTAAAGGTGGCGCTCTCAATCGTCATAGAAAGCGAGTAATCCTCCACGGGGCGGTTAATCTCCACCCGGCGGGGAAAATGGACTCCGCCAAAATCTTCGTAGATCAAATAGTGGACATCTTCCTGATAAAGTCCATCAGCCCCATAAAGTTGCACCCGGGCAATCGATAAGTTGGAGCGGTCAAACCAGATCTTCCGCTTCAAATAAAGCTGGCCACCGGTGCAGGCGCCCAGGATGCCCAGCACATAAAACTGCTGCGAGCCTTCTTCCGCATCTTCAATAAAATATTGGTCCCCCGGCGCATCCACCGGTTGCAACAACAAGGCTTCCACAATGTGCTGCGGGCGAAGATTCTCCAAGCTGTTCTTTGGTGACAGGCTGACGGCGGTGCTCCCCACAATGAACTTCTGCTTGGAGGGGATATAGAGTTGGAATTTCTGTCCATCCGAAGCCATATCAAAAATATCGGTGCGGACGACAGGGGCCTGGCCTTGTATCCGGATCAATCCTGGCCGCTTCGCCAGGATGAATCCCCGGACGTCATGGTATTGCCTGATAACCCCCGAAAATACTGACCCGGCAGTAGGCACAAGATCGACCGTGGCACTGATCGTCTGAACCGCTTTGCTTTGGGAGTTAACGTCCGCGATCAACTCTCCGGCGGAGGCATTCATGGGGGGCAGAGGAACCTGAGAAGGTGCGACGTGGGAAGTCCGTGAAACCGCGCAGCCGGCCATGCCGAGAACTGCGGCGCCCCAAACGGCCCCGAACACAATTAGCCCGATCGTCCGCAGTCGTTCCCTACCCACTCTCTCCCTTCTTTCAAACTTAACAGAGCAATCCATGAGTGTCAAACCAGCGCAACCTGCCCTTTCTATAGTAATTATGTGCTTCGTTCTATCTTTTTATTCAGAAAATCCATACTTTCTATGAGATGCGAGGGCTGGGAGGACCGCTCAGATTATTCTGGCGGCACGCGCCGATGGGTACATCGAGGAGGGGCTGTTCTTGAGCGCTTCAAAAGGGTCCGCCGGGATGTAAACTCACAGCACGCGGGTTAGGACATCTTGATGCCGGTGCGGGTGAAGTCACTTCCCTTGGCGAGTAACGGTTCGTCCAACATCTTCGCGAGGGCATACGCGAAGCAGTCTCCGAAATTGAGGGCCGCTGGGTGCCGACCTTTGCCATACTTACGCCACGCCACCCGTGCAATTTCAACTTGCTCAGCGTCCACGGCGACGATATCGACCTTGGCTTGGTTTAAGAACAGGTCAAACTCCCGGCCGGCAGCCTCGCCACGCCGGGCTTCCAGGACGATACCCGTCTCGAGGACGCTTGCCGCAGAGATGCATCGTGTCTCAGCCTGGGTTATCGACTCCAAGAATTGCCGGCGCTCTGGCTCTCCCAAAAAGACCGCGAGTAACGCGGAGGTGTCGATCACCATCAGCGCGGAATCCCCTGGCTGTCGTATCCCAAAATCTCATCCTCCGGTCGAGTGTCCAGCGTCGGAAGAGCGTCTACTCGCCGCAATATGTCCTCAAGCTTTTCGGTCATAATGCGCCCACGACGCTGCTGAGGAAGCCGGTGCAAGCGTTCTTTGAGGGCCCGCTGAACCGCTTCGGTCAGGGATTCTCCCGTCTCCCTGGCGATCTGCCGAGCCAGACGTTCGGTTTCCGTGTTCTTTATGCTCAGAGCCATGTTTTCTCAAAGTTCTAGCATTCAATAATATCATACAGAATTATATACTAAAACCAAACAGCCGGTTAAAGCAAGCAGCGCGGGAAGTATCCAAGGCCGGTTGGCGCCGCGCGCGCTCAGCGCAACGCGCCGGCATTGTGCCTCGTATGCTGCCTTGAGACTGAGACGGGCCACCAATTGGCGGTGGCCCGTCTCAGTACCGCAAGGGTAAAGCGTCTGACGAGTAGACCTCATCTAGTCCGTAACAAGAAAGCCTGAATTGCCGCTTAGGAATCACTTGCACCAAGCAGTAGAGCTTTTCCAGTGGCGTCTCGCTGAACGATATACACTCTTGCGATTTGTAATCCTCGCTTCCGCCCTTCAGCTTAGTTGCCGCCGGTCCGAAAGCGGTCCTTTAACCCGAATTATTCTCAAAGCCTTACTTGAAGGCCCCAGGGGAAAAGGCGTAAGTAGTCCGGGCTAATACTCCCCTTCCGGCGCTGCCCGATTTCCCGGCAGCTTCAGGCTGCCGATGACCTCGGAAAGGTGCTGCTGGTGACGCTGGCAATACTGGCGGATGCCCTCCACAATTCTCAGAGCCGTATCGGGAGCGAAGAAGTTGGCCGTCCCAATCTGCACGGCCTTGGCGCCGGCAATCAGGAATTCCAGCGCATCCTCCGCTGATACAATCCCGCCCATGCCGATCACGGGAATCTTGACGGCACGAACGGCTTGATAGACCATTCTCAACGCAATCGGCTTGATGGCCGGTCCGGAAAGTCCTGCCGTGATGTTGGAAACACGCGGCATCCGCGTTTCCGAGTCAATCGCCATGCCCACAAAAGTGTTCACCAAGGACAGCGCATCGGCGCCACCGGCTTCAGCGGCCCGCGCCAACAGGCCAATGTCCGAGACGTTGGGGGAAAGCTTCACCATCAGCGGATAACGCGCGGCTTGCTTGGAAGCTCTCACCACTTCTTCGGTGAGTTTGGGGTCGCTGCCGTAAACAATTCCCCCCTGGCGCGTATTGGGGCAGGAGATGTTCAACTCGTAGGCGGCTATCCCCTCGCCCGCATTGAGGATTTCGATGCAGCGGACGTAATCCTCCGTCGAATAACCGAAAACGTTCACTACGCACCGCGTCTTCAACTCACGCAGGAAGGGAAGTTTTTCCTCAAGGAACTTGTGCGCGCCCACATTCTGCAAACCGATGGCGTTCAGCATCCCGGAATCGGTCTCGTAAATGCGCGGCGGAGGATTGCCCGGCATGGGGTCCGCGGAGATGCCCTTCACCACGATGCCGCCCAATTGATTGAGGTCGATGAGCTGGTCAAATTCCTTGCCGTAGCCAAAGGTGCCGCTCGCCGTCAGGACGGGATTTTGGAAGCGAACTCCCGCAATGGTGGTTTCAAGATTGGGCTCAAATAGGTTAGTCCCTTCAAGGGATGGATTACTGCGTGGCTTGATTGTGGGTTGAGAGGACATTGCCATTGATTATCGTTTTGGACTTATTTCGCGCCTTGGTGAGAGAATGCCTTCTTTGAAGAATAGCCTCACGCCTAGCCACCAAGGACCAGAGCGTAGCGCCGCCATCTTGGCGGCAGGCCAAGTGTCTGTCAAGATGGCGGCAGCATAAGACCCTCACGTCTTCGGAATTGCTTCCGCTTCCCACACCACTTGGTCCGACCAGAATACGGGGCCTTCGGTGCAAACCCGCTGATAGGTTCCGTGACCTTCGCCTTTGACATGGATTGAGCAGCCCAGGCAAACGCCCAGCCCGCAACCCATGCGGTTTTCCATGGAAACCAGGCAGCGATGGCCGAAGCGATCTGCAAGCAGGACGGCAGCTCGCAACATGCCCCACGGCCCGCACACCATCATCAGCACCTTGCGAGACTTCGATTGCTCCAGGTAGGCCTCAAGCGGCGCCGTCACATAGCCCTGATATCCGCGCGAGCCGTCTTCCGTGGCGAGCACCGGGTTCGATGTGTGGGCGGCCAAGTCCTCAAGGCCCACCAAGTCATGCTGCGTCCGGCCGCCGAAGAAAAGCTTCTGCCGGATGCCCGCACTTGCCAATTCTCGCGCCGGCAGCAGCAGCGTGGCGATGCCGATCCCACCCGCCACATGGATGACTTCATCGGCTTGCCGAGCCTCGTCCAAATATTCTTCGCTAAAAAATCCATGCCCCAGCGGGCCGAGCAGTCCCACTCGGTCTCCAGGACGCAACGCTCCCATCATTCGCGTTCCGCGGCCCACCTCCTTATACAAAAGCTGGATGATCCCAGGCGTGCTCCGGCCTTGCTCACTGTTGCCCGGCGCCGCGCTGCCATCGTGGGTCGAAAGGGACGCGGGCTTCACGTCACAAATACTCATCGGGCGGCGCAGAATCACGTCCGAGCGGCCCAGCATCCGTACCATCACAAATTGGCCCGGGCGCGCGGCTTGCGCCTGTTCGGAAGCATCAAGGCTGATCAGGTAATGTCCGCCGCTCAGGGGTTTGTTTTCCACTACGGTGGCTATGGTGTCGAGCATCCATTCGATCTTAGCAAAACCGCTCCACAGCGTCGAAAGGTTTCAAAAGGGGGTAGTGGTGTAGTTCGCTGTAGCGGCGGTCTCTGACCGCCGGAAGGTGCCGATCAAAACAATTCGGCGGTCAGAGACCGCCGCTACAGCAGCGAAAATGTACCACTACCCCAATAGGCCGCCGGTAGGGCAGTTCCGCCTGAGAAGATCTCGGAGTTTTGCCGCGAGCGCCGCATCGCCCAGCTATTGCGTGGACACCAGACTACGGAGTTGGTTGCGGGGTACGGAGCTTTTCCTCCAGCCGCGCCTTCACTTCCGGCCATTCGCTGTTGATGATGCTGAAGTAGACGGTGTGGCGCGTGCGCCCGCTGGCGGTCACCATATGATTGCGGAAGATGCCCTCTTGCTTCGCGCCGACGCGCAGAATGGCGTTGCGCGAACGCTCGTTCAGCGAGTCCGTCTTCAACTCGGCGCGAAGGCAACCCAGCGTTTCAAAAGCGTGCCGGAGCATCAGGTATTTGGCCTCAGTGTTGACGGCGGTGCGCTGCCAAGCGCGGCCAATCCAAGTCGCGCCGATTTCCACGCGACGGTTTCCGAGATCAATATTGAGGTAGCGCGTCGAGCCCACGGGCTGGCCGCTGGCTTTCAAGATGGTCACGAAAGGCAAGGCAGTGCCCTTAGCTTGGGCTTCCAGCGCATCGTTGATGTATTGGCTCAATTCATGGGAAGTGCGAACTGGAAACGGAATCCAACGCCAAAGATCTTCGTCCAGGCCAATGGACGACAGTCCGGCATGATGGCTCATGGAGAGCGGCTCCAGCCGGACGGTGCTTCCCTCAAGGGTTACGGGAGTCAGAGATATGGCTGTGTTCATGGGCAATTAACGGCGGTTCATTGGCTCGTTATGGTGGTGGATTCCCGCCTTCGCGGACCAATGCTCCAAGTTGCCAGAACGCCGGGTGGTGGCGAAGCTTGGTTGCTGTAGCGGCGCTCTATGAGCGCCGACCCGAAATCGTCAACGGTTTTCGGCGCTCATA
>DATKST010000204.1:0-25238 GCA_035531475.1 Terriglobia bacterium | reverse complement strand
GTCCTTGTCCGCCGCCTGGCCAATCTCGACCGATCCCGGCTGGATGGCAAGTTCGATCGCTTTGCCCCGCCCGCGAGTCTCCAGCGTGATCCCGTCGCGCGTCTCCAGGCCTTCCTTCAAGCTCGTCACCGCTACGTCGTCTGGCTTTACACCCTGGCCAGTCTCCAGCCGCCACCCGCTGCCGAATTCCAAGTCCCCGCCCTGAAGCTCCACCTTCTGCGGAATGGGGATGACGTTGTAACCACGGTCAAAAAGCGGCGACTGAGTTGCGCCGTTCAGTGGCACCCAGCCCAGAATCATCACGAACACAAGATAGGGGAAAAGCCGCTGATGGTTCAGCGAACCTCGCATGTCAAGACCTCCGCAAGAGATGAACTAACAAATGACGACCCGCCGGACAACGTGCACATTTGTCCTCACAGCTTGAAACTGCACAGTGTCCGCGGCCACGTGACCAAAGGCCAATTCCATCGAGTCATCGCTGCCGCGGAGAGTCAAACCTTTCTCGACAGACAGTGTTGACGAGTGAAAAGGAACGGCCTACTGATCGAGAAGAATCTGTTCCAGCGAAGCTGCCGAAACAGTTTTTCTTGCCTTCAAGGCAGCATACTTGCTCTGAGCCGACGAAGCCTTCTGCGCGTCCCCCTCCGCCCGATATGCTTGCTGGAGCAACTGATAAGCACCGGCAAAGTCAGGATCGAGGGCTGTGAAAGTTTCCAGGTCTGATATCGCAGCCTTGTTCTGCCCCTGTGAAGACAGCACCCGCCCCCGCCAGAAGTACGCCAGAGCCATACGCGGGTCAAGCGCAATTGCCCGATCCAACTCTTCTCGGGCCTCTGCCGCCTTGCCGTCCTTGAACAACGCCACCGACAAGCCAACGTGGGAAGTGGCTGAACTCTGCTCCAAAGCAATTGCTTGGCGGAAGGTCGCCTCCGCAGCAGCAAAGTCCTTCTGATTCAAATCAATGATCCCCATCAGACCATGGACCATGGCGACCTTCGGCTTCAGCAGAACCACCTGCTTGCAGGCTGTTTTAGCTTCCTCGTACCGCTGCATGTAGACATACGTCAACGCCAGTTGGTAAAGGACATGAGCGGACCTGGGACGAATCTTGTGCGCTTTGCTCAGGGTTGCAAGCGCACCCTGATCCGAACCCTCAGCCAATTCCATTTCAGATTTGGCAAGCAGATAGTCCACGTTCGAAGGGGCTGCCGCAACGGCTGCTGAAAGAAATGGACTCGCCTCCGCCGTTTTTCCCGAAAGGAGCAAGACCCTACCTTTGATGTAATCCACTTGCCCGGGAGAGCCTGCAGTGTTCGGGACATTCTTCAAGACAGCCAGTGCCTCTACGTTCTGTCCCGACGCCATGCTGACCTCAGCCAACAGCAGCTTCGGCGAGTTATCGTTTGGACGCAATTCCATGACATTCTCAAGCAGGTAACGTGCCTTCTGGTACTGTTCGTGCCCGTATGCGAGTTGAGCCATGATCAGGGCAAGAGAGGAATCGTCGGGCAATGCACTAGTAGCATTATCAATGTTCTTTAGCGCTTGTGCCGAATCCCCCACCTCAAACTGTGCCCGAACCAGGTTGGCCCAGATTTCAGGGCTATTGGGTGATGCCTTCCGCAACTGTTCAAAATACGGGAGTGACTCTTGAGCCCTGCCTGAATCCAGCAGGGCCCTCGCCAATGAAAATTTCGCCTGCGCCCATTGCGGCCGCTTCAATAAGGCAGCGCTGAATTCGGGCACTGCTTTTGCGATCTGGTTTTGCTTTACGAAGGCGATACCGAGATTGTAACGAAGGTCGGCGGAATCGTTTCCTAGCCGGAGCGAGTGTTGGAAATGAACGATCGCGGGGGCCATATCTCCGGTAAGGGCTTCCGCCTTGGCCAGGTAATTGAAATTGGCGGCTGAAGGATCCAGCTTTACGGCTTCAGAAAAGAGTCTTCTGGCCTGGGAGTAGTCACCTTGATTAAAAGCCTGAAGGCCGCGCTGCACAAGGCCGCTGGCCGATTGTACTCCAGCCGCGGAACCCGGTAGCAGTAAGAATGCCGCCGCAAACGCGCCCAAAAGCATCAGGCTCCTCTTCAATGGGCCCTCCCCCTCTCCTCCTGTTTCAAGCGAATGGCTTTGGCCCTCAGAGCTTCCAAATTCGGCACTTGGAGGCGCTGCGCTTTGATGATTGCCAACTGCTCATTGCTGAACTGGCCGTTTCCCTGCCCGACCTGGATCAACATTGATTTGGACCGGTACTGCTCAGCCCCAAGGTCCACTATCCGGTAATTGGCCTGCCGGTGGCTGTAGTCAAAATCAACTTTGGCGTCCGGGTCATGCAGCCGGTACCGGATGTTTTCGATATACTGCAAGGCATTTGCGAAGTGGTCGGTGGCCGCCACCCAAGGCAGCGGCGGCGTGGGCTGGCCCCAGTTGCGGTCTACCAGAACATCCATGATCTTCGGGATCACCACCGAATAAAGATGGCCACCGGTAATATGCACCTCAATCGGGACCGACCGCACGTAAGGGAACGAAGCCGGTTTGCCGTCAAAAAAACTTGAAACTATCTTCATGAAGGCTGATTGCTGATCAGCCGTGACAGAGTTATCAAAATAGAGGTCCGTCATGCCCTGATAGGACATGGCACAGGAACCGCTCAGGTAGGCAAGCCGCACGCCTTTCATATCCACGGAGTCGTAGTGGCCACCCGTAACATTCAGATAGAGCAGCGCCTCACAGTGTCCGTAGGTCGGCGGATCGTTCTGCCTGCACGGGCACGGACACGCGCACGGACAGCATACAACGCCATCACCGTTTAGGTGCCAGTCCGTGCCATCATAATGAACAACGTAGGAACGCGGCGAAGTGCCACCAAGGGCCAACCCGGAGAAAAAAACGAACAAAAAGCCCAGAAGCAATCCAACGCGCAGACTCTTCTTCTTCATATTCACCGGCCAGGAGTTTTGTCAAGTGACGATACACTGGATGCGGTGATACCAATTCGCGGCATAATAATCCACCCGCCGGGGGTCACGCCGCTCCGGTTGGGTGGACCCGCTGGCGTCCCGCGCCCGGCAGGCCAGTTCCACCGCACCGGGGCGCGTCAGATCCAGTGTAGCCCCCCACAGCGCCCATTCATATCGGCCGCCCAAGCTTAAACTTGCAGGAATCCACCGGTTTGTGATGCTGTCATTCACTTCAACGCCCGTTATCTTCGCGCCACCGGACCACGCCAGACCATGTATCCTTGCCGGGCCTCGCGGCAGCACACTTCCGCCAGCCGGCGACGTGATCAACGACTTCACTTGAACCGGCGGAAGAGGACGACGTATCGTTTGCCCTGACGTCCGCTTCAAAACCTCAATATAGTCTTTCATGTTGTCCGGCAAAGGACTGGCGGAAAGCACGAGGCGGTTAAGCCATTTGATGGAATCCATCCCGTACCAACCAGGGAAAAATGCCCGCCACGGAGCGCCATGGACCAGCGTAAGAGGCTGGCCGTTCAAACGCGTTACCAGCATCCCACCGTCCAGCACACGATCCACCGGAACGCTCCGCGCATAGCCGTCCTCTCCGTACAGGTGCACGTGCAAACCCTTCGCCGTTGGACCTGCCAGCGCCAGAATGTCCCTAAGCCGCCACCCTTCCCATATTCCGTTGCTTACCAGCGCGTCAGTCTCGACCAAATTCCCGGCACATTCCAGAACGGCTCCCAGTGGGTGTTCGGACAACTGGCGCAAACCAGATTCTGTTACGTCCTGGGCATTTTTAACCTCGCCCTCAATCCGCAGCCTCTTTTCTCCCGAAACCCGCGGTTCAGCAAAATGGTTGCGAATATAAAAATCCGCGACGGAGGTGTCCCGGCCCGTCAGAGATTTCAGGTCAAACTCGACGAACCATGGGTCAACGGATACAACATGGTGGTCAGCCCTTGCCTGCCAGGTTTTTAAGAGTAAGCTCCCTGCCGCCAAGGTTAGGAATTTTCGTCGGTGCATTAAGAAATATTGCCACCTTGAACTTGGTCTCTGCAACAGGTATGGGAACGTCGTAGCCTCGCGGCCCGATCTCGGCGGAAGAAAACCCCAGGACGGGAAATAATGTCTTCAGCCCTCACAGGAAAAAGGCAGGGCCGGAGGATTTCCGGACCTGCCTTGAGAAATTTGCGTCTCATCAGAAGAATACCTTGAGAGCAAACTGGATGACGCGACCGGGTTGCGCACTTCGAATTCGTCCAAAAGAGCTATCAAGCACGGCCGTGTCAGGATTATTGAAGTTGACCTGGTTAAAGACATTGAAGAATTCCGACCGGAACTGCAATCTGTATCTCTCGGTGATCGGAATGTTCTTCATGATGGAGAAGTCTGTGTTGGCGTATGCAGGACCGCTCATAATTCCGCGGCCGGCATTCCCGTATTGTCCCAGCATAGAGTACTGCACTCCGAAGGGAGTGCAGTTCGACTGCTCGATGTACTGCGGCTGGTTCAGTGCAGCCGTGGCATCGTACGTGCAGCCAGGATTGACAAATCCCGCCGGATTGAAAAACTGCTGAACCATAGCAGCACGGCTGCTGTGGCTTGAAGGAAGAGAAGCCCCCGTCAGGAACGCATGCTGGTTGTCAAACGTACCATCCACAGCAACGTCCGTTCCACTGACAAACGTCAGAGGTGTCCCGCTCTGGAGAGAAGTGATCCCTGTAAAGGTCCACTCTCCGAACACCCTGTTTTTCCACGGCTGGGCAAAGTGAGGCATCGGAGACCAGACATAAGACGCCACGAAAGCGTTCCGGCGATCCCAATCTGACCGTCCACGTTCTGTGTTCAGATGGAACGGATCCGAAACGGTGCAACCCAGGTTATCAGTGGAACTCATGTCAATCGACTTCGACAGTGTGTAGGAAGCAACCACTTCCAGCCCGTGACTCATGCGCTTGGTAACCTGAGTCTGCCACGCGTGATACCAACTGCGAAAATCATTGCCGAGCAGGAATCCCTGCGGGCTCAGAATTCCGGGTTCGTAGATCACACGGTCATTGATGTTGGCCGGAGTGGAAAGCGTATTCTCATAACCAGTCGATGAGTTGTAGGATGTTCCAGGAACAAATTGAGCGGGGTTGTAATTGACCAACGCCTCAATTTTAGTCCCTATTTTACCAACGTAACCCGTCTGGAACATGATACTCGGAGTCAATTGGCGCTCGATCGTGAGGTTCCACTCCTGATCATAAGGAGTAGCGAGTGAAGTGTTATTGAAGACCCCGCCTACCGGCAGCGGGAACAGGGGGCAATTGACCCCCGGCGGCGACGAAATCGCTACACAACCAAACTTGCCGGTGGGATTAGGAGGAGGCGGGGTCTGCCCAACGGAACCAAAGGGATCACCGATATTGCCATCGAACCCGCCGAAAAACCCCGCGAAGGGGGGGTTCTCCTGGGCAAGAGAGTCTGCGTTAATAGATTCATAGAAGACGCCGTAGGCTCCTCTCACGCTTGTCTTCCCGTTGCCGAAGACATCCCATGCAAAGCCAATACGCGGAGCGATATTGTTGGCATCCCATGAGGATTTGGTGAGGGACCGCGCGAGGCCGCTGTCACCCGGAAACAGAACCCCCGGCGGTGCGTCGGGAACAACTGTTGACTGCGCTCCGGGCACGACGGTGTCAATCCTGTTGTGGCGATCGATCCACCACTTATAGGGCTCATAGCGGATTCCCAGAGTCAGAGTCAAGCGAGGCTTAACCTTCCATTGGTCCTGGAAAAAGAAACTTGGCAGAGTTGTCTGGTCATCATTATCGCGGACGCCAAAATCCCCGTTCATACTTCCGTAGGCCCCCAGCAAAAAGTCCGCCACGGGATTGCCGGAACGCAGGCCATCGAAGCTAAAGCCCGGAGAGCCGATAAACCGCTGCAGGAAATGAAGCCACATGACTTCGCCACCAAACATGAGGGTGTGGTTGCCGCTAATCTTGGTCACGACGTCCCGCACCTGATAGTTGTTGCTCTTGAACAAGTTGATGCCACCCGTGCCCAGGTTGAAGTTGCCGGCAACGTTGACCCCAATTCCTCCGGAGGGGTAGTACTGCGGCATCCCCTGGATTCCAAAATCGGAAGGGGCGTAAGTCTGGGTATCGTTATACGAAGAGGTTGAGCGCAGGTAAGACCCTACGAACTGGTTCAGCAACGTCGGGCTCAGCGTATAGGTATCATTGATGGACCATTCGCCGGTCTGCTCTCCTTGCACGTTTCCGACGTACCCCGCCAGATTGCCCCCTCCGGCAAATGGACCCGACTGGGAGTTGCGGTCAAAAAAGAAGGTTCCAAACAGCGAGTTTTTGCTGCTCTTGTTCCAGTCAATTCGCGCCAGCCCCATATTGTTGTTGCTGGGTTGGGAACCGAGCGACACCACCTGACCGGACGCAGAAGTTGGCACAAAAGCAAGCAGCTTTTGGGCCACCGGGCTGATGCAGTTTGGATTGATCATGTTGTTTGCCACACAAGATGCACCGGAGGAATCCGTGTACCCTTGCTGTGTTAGCGGATTGATGGGATCGCTGATGGTCGAACCGCTACCGGTAAAATCACCGTTCCGTTCTGCGGTTGAAGGAACAAAAGCGACCTCAGGGGACGCTTGCGGCCGGACACGCAACCCCTGGTAAGAACCGAAGAAAAAGAGATTGTGGCTTTTCGAAATCGGCCCTCCAGCCGCGGCACCAAACTGGTTTTCCCGGATGGTTGGCCGCGTTCCGCTGAAGAAATTGCGTGCGTTCAGCTTGTCATTGCGCAGGAACTCCCACGCGTCGCCGTGATATTGGTTGCTTCCCGACTTCGTGACCACGGTCACTTGGGCACCCGGGTTGTGCCCGTATTGAGCATCAAAGTTCGACGTCTGAATACGGAATTCCTGAATGGCATCCGGAGGTGGATAGTTCATTCCTGTATTGCGCGAAGGATTGTTGAAGTATGCACCGTTCAGGGTGAAGAGGTTCATGTTGGGCCGGCCGCCGCCCACGTCCATTTCAGGGCCGCCGCGGGCGCTCGACATCTGCTGGGGCGCTTTCACATTTAGCACGCCAGGGACCGTTACCGCAAGGGCGATAACATTGCGGCCATTTAAAGGAAGGTCCACGATGCGGCGGTCTTCGATCAGACCCGATGTTGTGGAAGATGTGGTATTGACCAGGGGCGGAGCAGAAGTAACCTCGACTGCCTGACTCACATGCCCCAGGGCAAGGGTCAGGTCCAACCGGACGGGCTGGCTGACCGCAACGCTAACGTTGGTGTGCGTCAGCTTCTGAAAGCCCGTTTTTTCCACCGAAACGGTATACTGGCCAGGCTGAACAGCCGTGAATTGATAGAAGCCTTCGGAATTCGAAGTCGCATTCATGGAAGCATTCTGGCTGACTAGAGTTGCCGTAACATTGGCCCCGGGCACGGCAGCTCCCGTCGGGTCCTTAACGTATCCGCTGATCGAGCCTGTCACCTGAGCCCGGAGGCCCATCGGCAGACCCATCAACAAGAAAACCGAAAGCATTCCAACCCAGAAAGTAACCCTGGTAGAAATTCTTCTTACCATTGTTTCCTCCCTATCCTTTTTGTCACCCGACGCTTTTGCATATTCAATTCAGCCCTGGTAGCCAGCCCTTGACAGACTGGCAGTAAATTCCATTTTCATTTCCCCCGCAACCCGGTGGTCGCGGCCAGTTGTTCTGCCGTTTGGAGTTGCGCAGACTTGAGGGTCCAAGTCTGAAGCCTGGAAAGATCAAGAAGGTGTTTTCCGCTAAACCGTGGACGAAAAATCGGCCAGCCCCACACCTTAGTGAAATCTTATGCTACGTATTTCTCAGCATCCTTGTGCGCTGGCGCAAGCTGAACCGTCTGCGGCAGCACGTAATCCCCCGTGTCAAACCAGAGAACGACATAGACCCGGCCAGGCTTCTGAATTCCGGGTTCCCTGTGCGACACTTGCGTGGAATCATTTCTTGCGTGGGCTGAGGCAGACGCGCCAGGAACAAGAAATACAATCAGTAAAACCACGCAAAAAACTGCGCTGAGTCGAAAGGCTTTCTGAAACACCCTGTTAATCACTTCGAAATCCCGCAAGTCCCAGCTGTCTCTATAACGCTGCAATCGCCTGCCATTCGAATCAGTGCCAATCAAGGCACTTTCCCTTGAACCCAGAGCCTACAAAGGCGCGCAGGAAAATTCGCCCGTATCGGGCGCACTTTACTGATACAATGTGAAAAGTTACAAAGCCCCAGCAACAGAGGTTCGTAAAGCAACCACGTCTAATCCAAGAACGATTCAGTTAGAGTTTTGAGTGACTTCAAAATACCTCCGCAGTTATAGTGAATTGAAAGGTCATTGTCAATACTTTTCTTTATTCCGCTTTCGTTTACCTCCGAAATGGTTCGGAGCAACCCAAAATGATCTCTTGCAGGATGAGTCCGAAAGGTACTCTACAGCTCACGAACAACATGCCGCCTCTGTAATCGAGCTCTTGTAAGGTGCTTGATTTTTTTCTTAGATGGACAACTGCGGCGGATTAGCTACGCGGTATCGGCTTTGAGCTTTGAAACTAATGTGCAATCCGGCATCGCCGTTTCGAGTCACAACGCCGGGATAAGGCCATAGCCAGCATGCTGGCTGGATCCGATAAGACGGTCGATGGGCAAATGCAACTATTTCTGCAGTCCCTGCACAGGTTTCTTTACTGACTTGTCCAGCTTCAACGCATGCTGGAAGGCATCATGGGCAGTCGCGGGATCTCCCTCCTTTTCGAGCGCGAGTCCGAGGTTATAGTACGCCCTTGCGTCGTCCGGCTTGGCATCAATTGCGGCCCGGAACTGTCCGACCGCATTTTGAGTTTCGCCACGACTGAGCAGGATCGCCCCCAGATTTGTGTGGGCCTCAGCAAAGTCAGGTTTAATGGATAGGGCAGCCTGGAATGCTTTCTGGGCCGCATTGAGGTCACCCCTTGCCAGCGCGCCCAGACCAAGGTTGTATTGGGTATTCGCTTGCGCGAATTCGGCATCAGCCTGATGCAGGTGTTCCACTTCTCTGAAAGCAGTTTCCGCATCTTTGATTTTACCCATGCGCCGCAGTGTCTGTCCGAGACCATAAAAAGCCTGCGAGTAAGCAGGCTTCAGGGAAATAGCGCTGCGAAGTTCAACCAGCGCTCCAGCCAGATCGCCACTCCGGCTCAAAGTAACGCCAAGTTGGTAATGTGCCTCCGGATCGTCAGGCGAGGTTTGAACGGCCCCCTCCAAAGCTGATGTGGCACCTTTGAGATCCCCTTTTTCGCGCAGTGCTATCGCCAGATGCAATTCGGCTGAAGAAAGTCTAGGATCGAGTTTTAATGCCTCGTGGTATTCCGAGATCGCGCCATCAAGATCACCTTGCTGTTGCAGTCCCCCGCCGAGGAGAAAATGCGCCATGGGACTATCCGGCATAAGCTGGACAGCCTTCCGGTGTGCGTCAATTGCCCCTCCAAGGTTGCCGTCTTCGCCCAGCAGGACACCCAGACTAAGGTATGCATCAGCGCTTCCAAGAGCGGCAGCTTTTCGAAATTCCGCCTCAGCGCCTTTCGTATCCTTTTTCTTCAAGAGTGCCAGCCCCAGATTTTCATGCGCCTGGGAGAAATTTGGGCGCAGGCTGATTGCCGACCGAAGTTCTTCAATTGCCGCCTCAAGATCATTCTCAGTGGTCAGCAATCGGCCAAGGTTATTTCGCGCCTCGGCAAATTGGGGACTGAGGCTGACTACAGAGCGGAACTCCGCGAGTGCAGCCTTATTGTCTCCGGCATGCTCCAGGAGCAGAGCGATATTATTCATCGCTTCTGGATAGTCCGGCTTCAATTCCACGGCTTGGCGAAATTGCTTGAGCGCCGCATCGTCATTCTTCATTTGGAAGAGAACCCGCCCAAGGTTGTAATGGGCTTCCGCGGAGTTCGGTTGGGCGGCCACAACTTTCCGAATTTCCTCAGCCGCCTCATCCAGTTGGCCTTTCTGTGCCAGGACGATGGCCAAATTCTGACGAGCATCGGCCATGTCAGGCTGGAGGTTGAGTGCATTTCGATAATCCAGTTCTGCCTCATCCGGATTGCCGCTTGCGTAGGCTTTGTTACCCAGGTTGAATTGCATAATAGCCTGATAATGGCCGGCCTTGGCCTGGTCCAACCGGGCGGTTTCCGCTAATGCCGCCTGAGCCTCCTGCTTTCGTCCCAAACTCGATAACACTCGGCCCAAAACGTAATAGGCCTGATCGTTATCAGGCTTGAGTGCTATGGCGCGGCGCAGTTCGGGAACAGCCTCCGCTGGGTGATCTGTGCGACTCAATGTCACTCCAAGTTCAAAGTGGATGTCAGCATCATCGGGAGCTAGGCGGACAGCCTCTCGCAAAGCCGCGAGTGCGCCCGGAATATCTCCGTTTCTGCGAAGTACCATCGCCAGACCCATATAAGCAACCGGAGCGTCCGGCTGTTCGGTGAGAACCTTACGAAACTCTTCGGCTGCTTCGTCGAGCCTTCCAGCGCTGGCAAGCGTGTTTGCTAGGTTTTGCCGGGCCCCGACCATGTCCGGGTCAAGCTTGAGCGCGGCCCGGAAATCTCGCTCCGCCTCAGCCAGGTCTCCCTTTTGGAAGGCTTTATATCCCTGCTTAAAGTATTGATCTGCCAAAGGGTTACTGCCAATAGCGGTTCGCGCCAGCACCGCCGTAACAAGGAACGTGGCCGCCAGATATGAAAGGAACCTGCGCGACTTCGCTCGACGGCCAAGGATGGCAAGCTTGATGAATAATCGCCTGAGTTCGGACATTTTCCACTGGCTCTTAACTTACAATGATCGCCAGAGCGGTTTCAAGAAATATCTGTTCAGGGTTCTCTAGCGCGTCCGAATGGTCGCGCATCGCTTCAGGTGATGAAGTCGTTCTGACGCGAGTGAACGACAGGAATCGGTGCTCAGCTGCGAGCGTAGTATGACTGGCTGGGCCGCGTTTTTCCCCGAGATCCACCAGGTACTTGCCTTGGCAGGCAAAAACCAGTACGGTGCGGGTGATCCGCCATTGGCAGCATAAGCCGGGCGGCGAAATCGTCGAGGCCTCCTGGCTCACCAACCTTCCCCGTCGGCAGGTCAGCCGCCGCTCGCTCTATGCGATGGCCAAGAGCCGCTGGCTGATCGAGAACCGGGGCTTCAACGACGCCAAGAACCGCTACGGGCTGGAGCACATCTGCGATCACCACCCCCGCAGGATGCTCATCATCTAGCTGCTCACCTGCCTCGCCCTGACCTTGGAGAGACTCTACCGGCTGCGCTATCTGCATCGCGGCACGCACCCGTCGCTCAGCGCCATCGCTCTGCTCCGCATCCTGCTCCTCACTCTTTCCGCGCCCGCTTTCGCCAATTCCAGTTGAGGGGTATTGCCATCCTGCCTGGCCTGCTTTGATGGACAGGTCTCCGTCTTCCGCCAGCGCCGCGCCCGTGTCGCCGCCCGCCAAAATCCATGCCTGGAAATTAGGCCCTGATCGTCACGCCCACCCGCACCCCCACCCGACAGGTTTCCTGAACAGCTTCGCGCACCGTCCTCCCACCAATACTCCCGAAACGGCTGCATGTTATCACGCCAGGTTGACATCCTCCCTCGTGCATGTCATCTTGCCCACCGGAGGGCATTTGGCTTTCGTTATGGGGAGGAATGATGGGAAAGATTTCGCGGCGTGAGATCATCAAGAGCGCTCTGGCGGTTCCTGCCGCGGGCATGTTCGGCAGCGCTGTGGCCAAGCCTGCCCGCCCCGGCGCTGGAGTGGCCGCCCCGGCGCAGTCCAAGGCAATGGCACCTCAATGCTGCGACGTGTGGGTGGCGATGCGGGACGCCACGGCGGACCATTCGGTCATTTTGTGCAAGAACAGCGACCGTCCGCCCATGGAAGCCCAGCCGCTCATCCAGGTTCCGCGCCAGACGCACGCCCCAGGCGAGAAGGTCAAGTGCACCTATATTGAGGTCCCGCAGGTGGCGGAAACCTACGAATATATCGGTTCCAAAATCTGGTGGTCGTTCGGCTGCGAACAGGGCATGAACGAGCACGGCGTGGCGGTCGGCAACACGGCCGTGTTTTCCAAAGAGCCATTGCAGTGGGGTGATGGCCTGCTCGGGATGGACCTGCTGCGGCTGGGCCTGGAGCGCGGCCGGACGGCATACGAGGCCATGCACGTGATGCTTGCCTTGCTGGAAAAATACGGCCAGTGCGGCGACTGCGAGCATCCAGGCGAGTGGGGCAAGGCGAACTATCACAACAGCTACATTCTTGCCGACCCCGAAGAAGCCTGGGTCCTTGAGACAGCCGGGCGATACTGGGCGGCGAAGAGGATCAGGAACGGCGTCTATTCGATCTCCAACATCTATTCCATTGAGATGGGCTGGGACGAGGCGCATCCAAAGCTTGTCGAGCACGCCATTGATATGGGGTGGACCAAGTCCGCCAAAGATTTCAATATGGCCCGCGACTATGGCAATTACTGGACCGCGGAAGCGCACCGTGCGGGAGACATGCAGATTCGGCGCAACATGACCATGTCCTGCCTGACGAAAGATTTCTCCCGCATTACCCCGGCCAGCATGATGCGGATTCACCGCAGCCATCTGGAGGGAACGGTGGCGGAACCGCGCTGGTCCGCCGCCGAGACCTTTTGGCCGACGCCCTGCATGCACGACAACTCGCATTCGCCTTACATGTCGGCAGCGTCCGTGGTCGCCCACCTGCGCGCGGAGATGCCTCCGCTGCTTCGCCAGGTCTACTGGGCGAGCTTCTCCAGCCCTTGCTGCAATGTCTTCAAGCCGTTTTACCTGAGCGGGCCGACCGTTCCCGCCTCTTACGCCGTGGGAACCAGCAGCTTTTCAGACGATTCGCCCTGGTGGTGGGCCAACCGCGTCAAGCTGCTCTGCGACCTGAACGGCAACGCCCTAGCACCGGCTGTGCGCGCCGCTTTCGACCCGACGGAAGGCTGGGAAATGGGTCGGCAAGCGCGAGTGGAGGCGGAAGCCCTGGGGGAGATCAAGTCTCGCAAGGAAGCCGCGGCCGCCAGGCTTCTCCGGCAATTCGTACGGGAGAACTGCGAGCGGGTCGAGAAGCAATACCGGATGCTTCACTCCATCCTGCCGACCATTCTCGAAAACGCAGGTATTCAATATCTCTACACGGACTACATGAAGGAATGGGCTTCCAGGAAAGGCGTGCCGCTCCCCCTGACTTGATCTCTTCGTGATGGCCCGTCACGTCCTCCGGTTGTGATGTAAACTGCCTCAATTCAGGTGGTATCGAGACTCGGGCACCTCGACGAAGCTTTTACTACTTTCTGACGTCCGAGTCGGACTCAGCAGATGACAGGGGAAAACATGTTCGAAATCAAACCCAACTTTGCTAAAACCTTAATCATTGTTTTCATCACCGCCCTGGTTGCCGTCGCCCCGCTAAAAGCGCGGCAGTTGGACCCCGCTTTGTACGCAGGCATGCAATGGCGGCTGGTAGGTCCATTTCGCGCGGGCCGCGTTTCAGCGGTGGCCGGGGTGATCGGGCAGCCGGGTGTCTACTACATTGCGAGTCCCGGTGGTGGCGTTTGGAAAACCACGGACGCCGGGCTCGTCTGGCGCCCGATCTTCGACCAGGCGCATGTTGCCTCGATCGGTGCGCTCGCGGTCGCGCCATCGAATGGCAGAATCGTTTATGTCGGTACCGGCGATTTTGGCATCGCCAGCACCTCCTGGGGAGCGGCAAACCTGGGAGACGGAGTCTGGCGCTCGGATGACGGCGGGCGCACCTGGCGCCATATTGGCCTTACCGATTCCGCGCACATCGGGGCGATACTGGTGGACCCGAACAACCCCAATGTGGTGCTGGTAGCTGCGCTCGGAAACGCCTATGCGCCCGATCCTCATCGTGGCGTCTATTTGACCACAGACGGCGGCCGAACCTGGACCAAGACTCTTTATAAGAATGATACGACGGGGGCCATTTCACTGGCGTACGATGCCGCGCACCCTGGGGTGGTGTATGCGTCGCTCTGGCACCATCAAGCCGCTCTGCCGCCCGCGCCGCCCGATAATGATCAAGCCGGGGGCGCCATCTACAAATCCACCGACGGAGGACGGACCTGGCTAGACATATCCGGCCACGGACTTCCAACCTGGCCTATGGGGCGCATTGGGCTGGCGGCCGATGGCGGGCGCGTCTTCGCAAATATTGCAAGGGCCCAGGGGCACATTGACCACCTTCAAGGCGGGTTGTTCCGCTCCGACGATGGCGGAGCAAGCTGGCGGCGCATCACGAAAGATCCACGGTTGACTCCCGGCGGGCGCTCCGGCTATTTTAACGCCGTTTGGATGGATCCCCAAAATCGCAATGTTGTCTACGTGGTTCACACCGCATTTTATCGCTCGATTGATGGCGGAAAGACGTTCAAGGTTATAAAAAGTTCGCCGGGCGGCGATGACTATCACAACCTCTGGATCAACCCCAAAAGCCCGTGTCTGCCTCTGGGCGGCGGCAAGGGCTGTCGCAGCAGCGAAATGATATTGGGCGCTGACCAAGGCGCGAGCGTAAGCCTGGATGCAGGCAAGACCTGGAGTACCTGGTACAACCAGCCGACCGGGCAGATGTACCATCTCTCAACCGATAACCGATTTCCCTTCTGGATTTATGGCCCACAGCAGGACAACGGCTCGGTGGAGGTGAGCAGCCGGGGAGCTTTCGGTGACATTAACTTCATGGACTGGCGGCCCTCGATGGGCGCCTGCGAATACGGGCGCGTTGAACCGGACCCGGCGCATCCGCAGTGGATATTCTCGAGCCAATGTGGCCCTGGTATTAACCGCAGGGTTCGAGGCACCTGGCAAACCCTCGAGGTAACGCCTTACATCGGCGACGGAGGGCCGTACCGTTACGCGTCCGGCCCGTGGTGGGGTGCGGTAGAGCCCCCGTTCGTGTTCTCGCCCGAAAACGGCAATATTTTATATGAGGGCACGCAATTCGTCCTCGAAACCTCCGACGACGGCCTCCATTGGCGGCGCATCAGTCCCGACCTTACGCTTCGAGCCAATCTGCCGATGCGCCCTCTCCCGCACGGCAAAACCAGCCGCGATTGGGCTGCAATCTCGGCGCTTGCTCCCTCACCCCTGAATGCCGGCCTGCTCTGGGCAGGCACCGACGACGGGCTGGTGCAGATTACGCGCGACGGTGGCAGGAATTGGCAGCGAGCGACGATCCCGGCATTGAAGCCGCTGGATACCATCAGCATGATCGAAGCTTCGCCTTTCAACCCCGGTGAGGCTTACGTGGTGATGGACCGGCACGACTGGGGTGATTTTCGTCCTTACATCTACCGAACTGACGACTACGGGCGCTCCTGGACCGCGATCACATCCGGCCTTCCGGACGGCAGCTTTGTACGGGTGGTTCGGGCGGACCCCAAACGGCAGGGACTGCTTTATGCCGGCACTGAAAATGGCGCCTTCGTGTCTTTCAATGACGGCAAGGAGTGGCAGTCGCTGCAACTCAATCTGCCAACCGCTTCTGTGCGCGATTTGGCCATCCGGGATGGCGACCTGGTGGCCGCGACGTTTGGCCGGGCTTTCTGGGTTCTGGACGACTTGAGCCCGCTGCGCCAACTCACCGCCCAGGTGGCCGCCGCCCCTGCTCACCTCTTCCGGCCGGCGGATGCGTTCCGAGTACGTAGGGACACCAACTCCGATACTCCATTGCCGCCCGAAGAGCCCGCCGGAACCAATCCGCCCGCAGGCGCGATTCTGGACTACACTTTGCGGCAAGTGCCGTCCCAGATGATCAAGTTGGCCATTTATGATGCCCACGGTAAATTGGTGCGCCAGTACAGCAGCGCTCCCATACCGGAAAGCGTGAGACGGCCGGTGAAGTGGCCGACCGTTGCAGACTACTGGATGGCGAATCCGAAACCCTTGCCCACTCATGTCGGGATGAACCGCTTTGTCTGGGATCTTCGCTATTCGCCGCCGCCGTCGGTAAAGCACTCCTATCCCATGTCCGCAATCCCGCACGATACTCCAGCCGGTCCGGAGGGACCGCTCGTCGTCCCTGGAAAGTACGTCGTCAAGCTAACCGTGGCTGGCCAGACCTATACCCAGCCCTTGACTGTACATCGCGACCCGCGCGAGACTACGCCCGCGTCTGATTTCGCCGCCCAATTGTCGCTGGAGCAGAAAATCATGGCTGGAATGCGCGAAAGCTACCAGGCCTACCAGGCGGCGAAACAGCATGGCGACGGCGACGGCGCCCAGCAATTTGCCGGACTGAACGGCACGTTGAGTGGTTTAGCGAACGACATCGAGGGGGCTGACGCCGCACCCACGCCTGCAATGTATGATGTGGTGCGTCGCGAGCTGGAACAGTTAACCGCCCGATTACATACTTCGAAGTGAGTTACAAACAGGCGGCGTTTGAAAGGGAGGATGAAAGGGAGAAATCTTTTCATTCTGGTTTCTTGTCTTCTTCTAATCGGGCCCCCTGGCAGGGCCGCTTCAGGCAAACTGAATCTCTCTTTCCAAAGTTCCGCAGTCAAAGTTTTCCAGGACGAGCGAAGTCCGGGAACACGCGCCACGGAGAAAGTCTGCATGGCGCGGGATGAATACGAGAACTTTCAACTGTTGGTGAAGGCAGGGGGCGAAAGTCTGCGCGATGTAACCGTGAATGCGAGTCACCTTCTCTCCCGGAAGCCCTCGAAGGAAGCCGCAAGCGGTCAGGTAAATATCAGTCTGGTGGGATATGTCTTGACCCGTCCGGATGATCGCCGGCCGTGGGGCAAAGCTACTAAAATCGGCTGGTGGCCCGATCCTCTGCTGCCCAATTGCCCCTTTGATGTCGCGGCGGGTGAAACACAGCCTGTCCGGGTTACGTTATTTGCCCCTGTCGGAACTCCTCCGGGGATGTACAGCGGCAAGCTGTTTGTCGCGGAAGGTGGCCGGCGCGTGGCCGAGCGCGCCTACCGGGTTGGAGTCTTCAACGTGGAACTGCCCAAAAAGCAGAAGCTTCGTAATGCGGCGTTCATGCCCGCTGGCAATCTGATGGCCCAATACAAGGTTCCCTGCCGCATGGCGGGTAAACCTTTCCTGCGATTGTATGAGCGCTGGGCCACCCCCATTGTGGGTTGTGACCTGCTCCCCTAGGAGCGTGTCGGAGATAGATTTCGGCGTCGAATGCAAAAGAGCACAAGATTTTCCGCCGGGGAGGCAGAGATTGTTGTTGACGGGGCAGTAAGGATCAGTAGGATAGCGGCATGAGCAAACGATTTCGGAATTGCGATTTGAATCAGAGGTTGTAGTTGCCGCCGTCGCTGGAGGATTGGCTGCCGGAAGGGCACCTGGCGCGGTTTGTGGCAGAGGTGGTGGAGACGCTGGATTTGTCGGCGATCTACGCGGGGTACGACGAGGGTGATGGCCGGGGGATGGCGGCGTACGATCCAAGGATGATGGTGCGGGTGCTGATTTACGGGTACAGCCGTGGGGTGGCGAGTTCACGGCGGATCGAGCGGGCGACGTACGAGGACGTGGCGTTCCGGTATCTGGCTGCCGGCCAGCACCCGGATCACGACCCGATCGCGGCGTTTCGGCAGGAGCACTTGGGGAATCTGTCGCAACTGTTCGTCGAGGTGTTGCGGCTGTGCCAGCGGGCGGGGCTGGTAAAGCTGGGGCACGTGGCACTGGAGGGGACGAAGGTGAAGGCGAACGCCTCGAAGCACCAGGCGATGAGCTCCGAAGGGATGGGGGAGGCGGAGAAGCAGCTGGAAGCGGAGGTCGAAGCGCAACTCCGGGAGCGGGCCCGGCAGGAGCAAGAGCGGGGGCGGAAATTCGGCGGGCGGCCGCCGGAGGCGCCGGACCCGGAGCAGGCCAAGCCGGAGCCCAAAGCGCAACGGAACTTTACCGACCCGGATTCGCGGATCATGAAGGACGGAGCGACCAAAGAATTCGTGCAGGCTTAGAACGCGCAGGCGGTGGTGGACCGCCAGGCGCAGGTGATCGTAGCCGCAGAAGTGACGCAGGAAGCCAACGATCAGCGGCAATTAGTCCCGATGCTGGAGCAGGTGAAAGTGCTCGTGGGGAGCAAGCCGCAGCGAGCGACGGCGGACGCCGGATATTTCAGCGAGGGGAGCGTAACGGACCGCAGCTTGGAGGGAAGCGATTTATTCATAGCGCCGGACAAGCAGAAGCACCGCGAGGAAGTGGCCGTGGCCACGGGGCCGCCGCCTCCCGAGTCATCGAGCGTGGCCGAGCGGATGCGGTACAAGCTGCGCACGCCGGAAGGACGGGCGGTTTATAAGATGCGCAAGGCGGTGGTTGAACCGGTGTTTGGACAGATAGCGAGGGTTCCGGAGGTTTCTGCTGCGCGGGTTGAGGCCCCTCGAGGCGGAGTGGCGCCTGATCTGCGCCACCCACAACCTGCTGAAGCCTTTCCGCTCCGGTTGGAGTCCGCAGAGCGCCTGAGGGCGGCGGCCCAGCCTGGAAAGCCCCCTTCGCAAGCCGCCTGGCCAAACTCAGATGCTCAAAACCCAGCTCGCCGACAGCTCAGGACGTAAAAAGGGAAATTCCATAATGCTTATCTCCGACGCACTCCTAGCTTGAGGGCGGCCTGTAAAATAGCCAAATCGAGTCACAGATCTCAACCGGACATCCACCGATCAGGTTTACGCCTGAACGAACTTCGCATCCCCCCAAGCGCCCAAACTCTTGAAGGGAATTCAGAACTGACCGACGGCTTTTTTTCAGGGCACTGGCGGGCTATGGCATTGGCTGCGGAACGAAGTTTGATCGGGTCTCATGCGATTCTACATGACCGAGCAATCCTAGAAACTAGGCGTCGAGGGTCTTCAGCGAAAGGGTTCTCATTTGGTCCGGAGCCAAAGTGATCTTGGTGCGATGCTCTGTCTCCGAGCCAACAGAGATGTGAGCCTCATAGGGTGTCGCATTCCTGATGCTGAGATTCTGCGCATCGAAATCGGCTTTGACGTCCAGTTGATCGAAGACCGCCAGGTTGCGCCGCGGCCGATCCACGTAGATCGAGGGCAATGCGCCATAGCTGAGCAGCAGCCCGGTGATCGGCCAGCTCGCGTTGACCTGCCAAATGTACCCGCGGCTGCCGAGTTCGTCCGACATGTTGTATTGTTCGCTCATCATGCCCGATTTGATTTCCCGGTATTGCCCCGGTTTGTAGCAGAGATACTGCGGCAGTCCGCTCACGATGTCTTGCAGGACTTTCAGATAGACCGCCTGTCCCGTATAGCGGTAAAGGCGGAAGAACGCGTCGCCCGAGGAGGTAGCCACGGTGGGCCCGATATGATGATTCCGTGAGTTGGCCAGCACGCCTCCCACGGTCTGAATCCCCACCCGGGCGCAGTCCGTTCCCGGAGGAAAGGGAGCATTATATGAAATCACCCAGCTTGCCAGGATGTCCGCGGCCATCTGCGCATATCGCAGGTACTTGGGATCTCTTGCGGTCTCATACAGAGTAACGAAGCTTTCCAAAATCGCTAAGGTCGATTCCGAATCGGCGGCGATGCCAATGTCCAGCGGACCTCCGGCAAGCCAACCGGTTTCCACGTAACGTTGGTAGTAAGCGTCCGCCCCTTCCTTCGCGACAGCGAGATAATCTTTCCCATTGGGGAAACCTAAACTCGCCGCCAATGCCAGACATCCAATGCAGAGAGCCCCCGCGGCGCTTCCCGTTTCCTCGATTTCCAGCGTCACGCGGTTCACAAAGTGGCCGAAGTCCCGATTCTTGCGCCAAAGCTTCACAAAGGCGTCAAGGTTGCTGGCCGCGGCGCGGGTCCATTCCGGATGTTCCCTTCCGCGGCTACGTTCCAGTGCAATGGATTTCAAGAAGAAGAAAGTACCATCCCCTGGCATGCGCATGTGCTGGTGCATTGCAATCTTGGTATTGCCCTTATCCCATTTTCCGTTGGAGTAATTCGACCAGAAGAGACCGGAAGGCGAGAGTCCGCCCTGGGCAATTAAATCGAGCATGGCACGGGAGCGCTGCCGGCTCTCCTCATTGCCGGCCTTCAACAGGGCATAGCCGGTGATCACCCCGGCGCACCATCCGACAATGAGCTGCCAGCCGGGATCAAGGGTTTCACAGCCTTGCTGGGGGGTGTAGTCGGGGTTCGAGGCGTTGATATAGAAGTGATCCTTGCACCAGTCGATGGTGTTGAAGTTTGTTTCAACAAGTTCCGCCGCCTTGGACATGGGAAGCTGCGGCCTCCGCACAAAGGGGGCCGGCTCCCGGATGGCGTGAAAAGCCGAGAAGAACTCTGCGAGCGAAGCATAGCGGGCAGGCAAGTAGAAAACGGTAACGTCAAAATGCCGGCCCTGAGCGACATTGGCTCCCGCTGGAATCACGTCCTGGTAGTAAAAACGCGGATGTCCGCGGTAGTGCTTCTCACGATAGAGTGGCGCCATCACTGCAAGTTTGTGCTGCTGCGGCCGCATCTCATAGCTGAATCCCGAGGGGCCGAGCCCGGATTCCACCTCCGTCTTCGTGACCAACGTCGCTCCGGTTGCCTTTTCATACAGCAAAGTGGCGGTGGTTGAAAGGCTTAACGCGGGTGTATCCAACTGGAAGTGGTCGTTTGCGTTCAGCCGGGGAATTTCTCCGTTGGGGCGCGCCAGCCGGTTGCCATCATAGAGCAGGCCCGGCATCAAAACGTACGTCTCGTTGGGTGAGGCGGCAAGCGCAGGAACCATGCCGTGCTCGAAGAAGACGTTCCGAGCGTCACCCTGCAGCAGCTCATAGTTGAAGTCACACCGGAAGCCTTCGTCCTTCCACCGGTCCACATGCAGCTTCACCGACCAGCGGTTGTTCCGCGAGTCAGTCAATATCGTGGACGCGGCCAGGCCTCCGTCTACCGAGCGCGCCGAGGTGAATGCGGCATCCACTTCGGAGCCATTGCCCCTCCGATCGTAGAAGACGCGCACGGGGCTTTGCACAGATGCTACCCGGCGCCACCCGCGGCCATTCCGGATGGAAAGCTCCAATCCCAGGCCCGACGGGCCTTTCACAAACTGCAACGAGCTGGAGCCGTTTGTGATCTGAGCTTGCCGGCGTCCCCGATTTTTCGCCGAGGGAGGCAGCGGCGCAGCCCCCCAAAGCGATGGTGTGAAAGTAACGGCTGCCGCTTTACTCAGGAAGGAGAAGAAGGAGCGGCGATTCATCTCTCCCAAGATTTCCGTTTTGTCATCCTGGCCGGGATTCATTCTGCGCCCACCCCCCTCCGTTGGAGTCATTTCTTTCATCCTTTTCATTCCGAGCGACGCGGTTTGAAGATATCGCAAGGCGCTTTCCACGGTCAACAGAAACGCCAATAGAGGGGTCGACTGGTGTACTGCCTCCAGCCGGCCCGCTATCAAGACGCTTTACATCAGTAGCTGTTTTGGGATCAGTTCTGCTGGCGACAATCGTCCTGAAACATTGGTCGGCCACCGCTTCAACTGCCGGTCATAGATTGAAGCCTGACTTTATATTCTGTATTCCGAATGCGATTCCGTGAATGCGCATAACGCGCATCGCGAGCGCGGTAGGGGTTCATGAGTTCTTTGGAGAATAACGGCCGGCTGGGCAGTACAACTACTTCGGTATCGCCGGCTACTTTCCGTCCACCGAGAAAGCCAACAAGACGTTTCCAGCGATGGGGCCAAATCCAGCGTTCAGGAATAACATGCCGCCGGCGGCCGTGGCGCCGAAATCGTTCAGTGCACCGCCCTTCGCCGGCACGCCGTTCACGGTCTTGTATTGCCGCCGGGTATCATAGTCCCAGATCAGCGAACCACTGCGCGCATCGTAAGCGCGTAAGTGGCCGTCCATGGAGCCGGTGAACACCGCCCCCGCAATCACCGAAGCCGGCGCATCTTGTGCGGCGCTGCAGCCGGGCAATTCGAGGCAAGCTGGTTTTACGGGAGGAACGTGCCACAAGCGTTTGCCCGTCGCTGCCGCCAGAGCAAACAGCCCGCCTCCGGCCTCGGGGTTGGAATCTTTCCAATCCGACACAGGGAAGAAAACGGAGCCGCCTACGGCAGCGCCACCCCATTCAATGCCGCCCAAAGGCCCCCCATTGCTGATTCGCCGCTGCCACACAACCCTCCCCCGAGCATTGGCGTCCAGGGCGTGAACGACTCCGGACTTCTGGCCAATCACCAGCAGAGATCGGCCGTCCGGCAAATTGCACAGGATCGGTGACGAACCGAAATCGTAGTCGTCGCCAGGGTGCGGCGGGCAATTCGACTTGTCTTGCTTGATGCAGGAAAGGTTAAAGCGGTCATTGGGGGTCAACTGCCGGTGCCAGACCATCTTCCCGGAATCCATTGCGAAAGCCAGAACCGCATCAGAATAAGGAGTCGGGGGATCCGTATAGTTGTTGCCCGTGCCCACATAGATCAAGTGCCTTTTCAAGTCCACCGTCGGGGTCGACCACACGGCGGCCCCGGAAGGGCCATAAGTCGGGACTCGCAACAGCGTGTAGCCGGTTTGGCGTGGCTTCTCAGGAATGGTGTAAGCTTTCCAAATCTCCCGGCCCGTCCTGACATCTAAAGCCAAGATGCTCCCGCGAAACGTGCAGCAGGCGTAGCGCGGATTCACCGCCAAGCCTTCTTCGCCGGAAGAGACCGGCACGTACACACGGCCACCGGCGATGACGGGTGACCCGGTAATCTTTGCCGAGGAATGATCGGGAGCGGCTTGCGCCTTCCAGCGGAATTTCCCTGTGGCGGCGTTTACGGCGTACACATTGCCGGCCACGTCCCCAAAAACGGCGATGGACGTTTTCGGATCGATGACGACAGAAGTCCGGACTGTGCTGCTCGCCGCATAGGTCCAAGCCACACAACCCGTCTGTTGATCCAATGAATAGACGCTGCCGCTTTCGCTCCCGACAAAGACCCTGCCCCCGAAGATGGTCGGCTGCGAATAAATGTAAGAGGCCCCCGGAAAGCCGAACGCCCATTTCACCCTTAAGCGGGGTATCGAGTCCCGGCTGAACCCGGCGGCCCGCGCCGGCTGGTGCCGGCGGTTCGTGTTTGCGGGGTTCACGCCCCACCCATTCCAAGAAGGCGCATTCCTGGACAACGGGGCAGGGTGCGCGCAGGCACCCGCCCCTGGCTTGTAGGAGCCAGTGTCCGGCTGTCCGAGAAAGTCCGCGACGGCGCGCCGCTCGGCTTCTGTCAACTGGCTTCCCTGCGCCCGCATTACCCCTGATTCGAGAGCGCGCAGAATGCTTTCGCGCTTGAGTTGACGTAAGACGCTGGGTAACGGAGCGCGCGTTCCAGTCCCCATTCTGTGACAAACCTCACAATTTTGTTGAAACACCTGCTCGCCGCTGGGGGTAGACGCTGCGCCGGCTTGAATGGAAATGTGTAAAAAACACAAAATCGTAAAGATTTTCAGCATTCTTGTAACTGTATTTCCATTGCCAGTCATGGAACGACCCCGATGCATTCCGAGATTCTGATTCGACCCTTCGAGCAAGCTCCTCCAGAACGCAGCGGGAAATCGCTCGATGGCCTTTCACGCTCTGCGGGCGACAGCCCCTGGGATCGAAGCCATCCGCCACGGATGATTCGCCGGCACGGCTTCCTGGAAAGGCGTTCAACCTCGAAGGGAAAATAGCGCTGTGGAAGGGCAAATGGCGACGAATTCCCTTGACCATCGTCCTGGTGACCTGCTTTCGGACCGAGACCGCCTGCGCGTTGCCGGCCCGCACCATTAAATCTCGATCCGTGTTGCGGTTAGGGTTCCCCTTCAACTGCTCAGTTTTTTAAAGTATTTCTGAAGCAGACGCGTGTCAATCGATTTGTGCGTTAAGTTCTGCGCCATTCTTGCAAATACGCTTCGATCAAGCGGCAGTATGGTTTGGCGAAGAACGTTTGGAAACTCTCATCGTTATCTGAGCGAAGGAACTGCTCCTGGAGCTATCAAACGCTGAGGAGGTTTCTCTTCAGACGTCCTAGTGACTTCCGGTGATAGCCTTCAATAGTTCTTTTCCCTCCACTTCCGAGGTTCCAAACTTCAAAGCCGCTTGTCCGGCGGCCAGATTGGCAAGTTCGGCCGCCTCGCTCATTTCCGCACCCGAGCAGAAGGCCAGGGCCAGGACAGCGAGCACCGTATCTCGGACTCCGGTAGCATCGTAGACGGGCCGTGGAGCGGCCGAAATTTCATGAATGGTCCCGCCTTTCTCGAACAGCGTCATGCCTTCCGCGCCCCGGGTGATCAGGAGATAAGAGCAATCTAGCACGGCGAGCAACTGGCGTCCGGCGGCCTCCAAGCTCGTACGGTCGCGCATGGGGCGTCCTGTCATCAGCTCCGCCTCAGACAGGTTGGAAGTTACGGCGGTGGCGTGACGGCAGATTTCCGGATGTTCGGGTTTGGGATCCACAAACACGGGAATCCGCCGCTGCCGCGCAATTGCGGAAACTTGGTTGCAAAGCTCGTTTTGAACCGAACCTTTCTGGTAGTCGGAGATGATCAACGCCTTCAGCTTGGGAGCCCAGCGCGCAAAACTTCGCGCCAGCAAGGCAGAAGTCTTGGGAGAAATCGGAGCAGGCCTTTCAAAGTCGAGCCTCAAGAGCTGATGCTGATGGGCGGCAATCCGAAGCTTGCGCGGCGTGATGCGGCCTTGTTCCCGGACTAGTGTGCCGTAAGGGATGCCGCGCGCCTGTAATTCATCGCAGAGTTGCTTGCCGCTTTCATCCATGCCAATCGCGCCGAACGGGATCGCGCGGCCGCCCAGAGCTTGAATATTGGCGGCCACATTGCCAGCGCCGCCGGGGAAGAATTCGCGCCGTGGATGGCCGTCCATCAGGACGATGGGGACGGGGGCTTCCGGTGAAATGCGGGTGGCGTTGCCGCGCAGAAGCTCGTCCAGCATGAAATCGCCCAGGACGCCGATCGTCTTGCCGCTGAACTTGCGGAGAATCTTAGTCAGTTGAGTCTGCATTTTTCTCATCGGCCATGCTGCCTTCCGATAGAAGTTCGGCACATCCCTTCCGGCTTTGCGGCGCCGTGAACCGGGCGAGGAGAGAAATTTTGAAAGGTTTGATGCCGGCGTCTTTCGCGCCTCGGGCCGCGCGAACGCCGCCTGCTGCCGCATGTATCAATGTGCCTTGAGCATCGCGAAACTTTGGCGCAAGTTGACGCAAAGCCAACGCTATTCTACCTTAAACGAGGGGAATCGGACCCAGAGGATC
>DATKST010000203.1:0-5183 GCA_035531475.1 Terriglobia bacterium | reverse complement strand
GCGAAGCTTCCGGGCCAGCGCATTCGGGGATTCGGCTTCCGCCACCAAACCGGGCACGTCTTCGCTTTCTGCTACCCAAACCTCGGCCTCTGGGTCCCATCTTGCTTGTACGTGGTAAACTTGGCTCACGTTCCCTCCCCTTCCACCTCACATCACGATAGCTTATTGTAACATGCACCATGTCGGGGTGCTGTGCTGTGTCTACGGCTCAGCGGGGCGTGTTGGCGAGATGCTATTTTCTCGCTCTCCAAGGCGGGTTGGTAAGGTGGTAGCGGGCCACGACGAGCGCCTTACCTCGTCGTGGGTCTTGTTCTCAAGGACGGGTATTTTGAGGAACCGCTTCCAGCACAAGTCTGCGCACTTCCGAAGCCAACCGTACAGCCTCCTGCGTGGTCCGGCGGTCTGGCCAGAACTCAAAGTCGTAGCGCACCTCGACCGCGTAGGAGCTGAGTTCCGCCAGATCCAGCCCGGCGAGCGGCCACGCGGGAAGCGATTCTCCCAGATGTTGCAACTCCTCCAGATTGTGCGTGCGATGAAAAGGCTGGCCCCGGAACGCCAGCAAGCCCTTCAAGTACTTCTCGGCAGCTTGCTGGGCGTGGAAGCAAGCCGTGTCGTACGGCCCGTCACTTTCTGCCATGCGCTTGGCCGTGTTGAGATCGCTTTCGGCTTTGAGAAACCAGCCCCGTGCCAGCTCCAGTTCACCGGGCATAGAGCGTTTTCCCTTCGCGCAGTGCCGTTGTCACGAAGGCATTCGGCACTCGAGACCAAGCCTCAATCTCCTCGGGTGTCCATACCACCACGTCCTTTGCCGGGAAAACGCCTACCAACGCCCGCAAGTAACGCGCCGCCCGTTTGTAACGTGGCAGGTGCGACTCCTCGACGATCAAGAGGTCAAGATCACTTCCCGGTCCTGCCTCGCCGCGAGCTCGCGATCCGAACAGCACGATTTTGAGTGGCGAGCCAGCCGCCAGGATGCGGCGCACGGCCTCCTCAAGAATCTCAGCGGTGACGGGTGGATTGTCCAAAAGCAAATTCATATCGAGACCCTGAAGCATCAACGTCGCTTAGCATAGCACTACGGAGAGAAGGCAGCTACAGCGGGTAGGGCCGAGTTTCGCATCCCGGAAACTCGGCGGCTTTTTCATCTTCGCCAATTCACGAACCGCAGAGTTTGAAGGGCTCAAACTCTACGCTACCGGCGCGCAGAGCTAAAGCTGTTCGCCAGCCAGCCTATTACGATCCTCTCAAAAGATTTGGTGTTACGAGGAGAGCCAATCCAGGAATTCGCGAGGACCGACGCCAGCGTCACGAAGTATCTTGGCAAGAATGCCGCGTCCCCAATCCTCTCCGCGGTGGTCTGGAACGGTGGCAGTTCGTCCGTCCGGGTGGCGAAAGAACTTGTGGCTGCCTTTTTGCCGCGCCTGGATGAAGCCGACCGACACCAGAAAACGGATAACCTCTCGCGCCTGGACCGGATGCAACCGGCTCAACCGCTGACCTCAACCTGTTGTAAGGCTACGAATTTCATTCGCGGTGCCTCCTGCTCAGCCAGGCAAAGCGCGATGACCTCCCGGATGCGCGGCGTCAGCTCTTCGAGAGTCCGGGCTTGGGTATAGCAGCTTGGCAGCGAAGGCACGCTCGCGACGTAGTATCCGTCTTCGTCCTGCTCGATGACCACCGTGAACTGCCGGGGCTTCCCCTTGCGAATGGTCCTCTTCATGGGCTCAGTATATCATCGTGCGTTCGCGGGTGGCTCAGACATTGCCATCCATGTCTGCGCCCCGGTTACGGGCTTCGCCTTTCTCCCAGAACACAGATGTTGGCGGCAAGGAAGAGCCCGGCTTGTTCAAGGGCGCCGACATGAAAATCGATGTCGGCGCCACCCCGGGCATAACTCCTGCTCTCCGTGCCTGGAAATCCTGTAGGGGCGACCCTTGTGGTCGCCCGCGGGCGGGCCGCCCCTACGATAGGTCAACCAATCCTTGTGGCGATATTCCAGGCGCCGTGTCCGGCTTAACGACGGCAATTTATTTCAGGCCGGAAAGATTCAAGTTTCTGCGGTAGAATGAAACCTCCTATGAAAACTAAAACTTCTTCTGTTCGCGCTGTTGCACAAGCCGCAGTCGGGCCTCTCGCCAACATTCAAAAGCTGGTTGTGGTGGGCGCCGGGAAACTGGGCGAAGGACTGCTCTCCGGCATGTTGGGCTCGCAATTGGTCGCCGTCGGCAGCGTCAGCGCCACCGTGGCCCATCAGCCCCGCGCCGACTACCTGGCGGAACGCTACGGCATCAAGGCGGGGACGGATAACTGCGCCGCCGTCGAAGGGGCCGACCTGGTCCTGATCTGCCTGAAGCCGCAGCAGGTGAAGGGCTTCATCAATGAGACGCGGAAATCCTTGAAGAAAGACGTGCTGCTGATTTCGGCAGCGGCCTCCGTGACCACCGCCTTGATTGAAAACGAACTGGGCCGGCCGGCGCGCGTCATCCGCTCCATGCCCAACACGCCCTGCCTGATCCGCCACGGCATGACGGCACTGGCCCGCGGACACCACGCCACGGAGGAGGACGTCCAGATCGCTTCCCGCATCTTCAGTTCCATGGGACGCACCGTGGTGGTGGATGAAAAGCACATGGACGCCATCACCGGACTTTCCGCCTCGGGACCTGCCTACGTTTACTTGATCATCGAATCGCTGGCCGAAGCCGGCGTGAAGCTGGGCTTGCCTCGCGAGCTTTCCACCGAACTTTCCGCGCAGACGCTGCTGGGCGCGAGTGCCATGGTGCTTCAGACGGGCGAGCACCCGGCAAAACTTAAGGATGTGGTCACCACCCCGGCGGGCTGCACCATCGATGGATTGCTGGAACTCGAAGAAGGTGGATTGCGCGTGACGCTGATCAAGGCTGTGGTTCGCGCCGCCGAGCGCGCCCGCCAACTGAAAGAAACATCCAATTCCTGACTGCCCCCGGCGACAGCATTGGAGCAGATAGCGCGGGGTTCATGCTCTTTGAACTCCGCTTTTCTTCCTTTATTCAACAAGCCACAGGGTTTTTGGAATGCGAAACTCTGCACTGCAAGCCCGTAAATTTTTGTTGTTCTAACAAACATTTTTCGGTTCGCCCTTTGCAAGGCGCATAAACACTGGGTTTCGAAGGGTCAGTCATCTGCCGAGCAGGTGGTGTCTCCTCAGCGTGTTTTGGTTGCGGCTTCGGCGCGCTGCGCTACCGCGCCTATGGGTCCGGCCTGGAATTTGGCTTAATCGCGCCTAGCCGTGCAACAACAAAGTAGCAGAAATATTCCTGCCAAGCCTAGCCTTGCACTGGGAGCGCTGCCGGGCCAAGCGCTCGAATGCAGATTTTTTGGGTTTGCTCGGCGAGCAAACCCAAAAACTGCGGAGGTAAAGCCAAGACTCTATCGTTAGCCTTTTATTTTCTGTGGTTTGCGAGGATTTGTTTCGGAAGTCGCGTAACTCGCGTATCATCTATGGGTTAGCCGTATTCCAATGTTTCGTAATGGCTTTGTTTCGGCTTTCTTGCTTCTTGATTATCCATGGTTTCAGTGGCTTACAGACTTTCCCACAAGCAAGAAAGGATTGTTTTTTTCTGCTCTTTTGGCTCGCACCCGCATTTTTACTGGGTTTTTCGTGCCCTCGCGGTGGCTATGTTCCTGGAGGGCTATTGGGTCATATTTCTCAATGTGGATTCAGCGGTCATGTGAAATCTTTCGAGAGATATATACTAAACATATATTGATTTATAAGTACATCATTGTCAAGGATTGGTCGTGGATCAGTTTGCTGTCGCGGCCGCCCCTCACCCGCCGCTCCCGCCGCCGAATGCTCCCGTAGCGTCCAAGCGGAAGCGGTCCAAGTTCAGTGGCGCGGCCTGCAATATACCCCCTCCGCCCGCAACGCTTCAACTTCGCCTTCGATGCCCGGGGCTTCAGCGGTTCAAGCACCGCCACGTTTTTCAGAAAGGAAATTCAGCCCTTCTCCGCGTCGAATGACAACCCGATGGACTTCGCCACGGTCTGAATATACTTCCGCCCCTCCGTGTACTCCCCGGCCGTCTTCAAGTGTTCCAGCATCAGCGGCGCATCCTGCGGGAGCTGCGCGAGGCATTCGAGATAAGCTCGGTAATCAATCGAACCTTGTCCGGGGATCACCTCGCGCAAGCATACCTGCACATACTCTTCCCACTTCAGGTCCTTGGCGTGGCAGGAGAGAATCCAGCGTCCCAACTTGCTGAAGCATTCGCGGATGACCGCGCTGTTGTGGTACATCCGGCGGGGGCTATTCATCACGTTGCAAACATCCAGGTGAACGCCGAAGGCCTTGCGGTTAACGGCTTTCACCAGGTTCACGTAATCGTCCGGCCCGGAGGGAAAGTTAAAGGGCATCATCTCGATGGAAAACTTGGTGCGGGTTGGTTTCACGGCGTCAATCAACGCCCGGCAATGTTCCACCGTGGCGCCGATAAACTCCGCACTCATATTCTTCGGGTTAGGGCCGAACCACACCTTGGGGTCGTAGGAGCCGGCAATGTCAACGCAGCAACGCGCCCCCAGTTCGTCGGCAAGCGCCAACCTTTCCTGGACGGTGGCCATGTTCTTGCGGCGCTTTGCGTCATCCGGATCCATCATGTTCACCCAAACACCCACTTCGGCAATCATCACATCCCGCGCCGCAAATTCTTTCACGATCGATTGGATACGGTGTTTATCCGTTAGCTTCACCTGCGGCGCATAGGCGGCGCGGTAACCCAAATCGCGATGCGCCTCCGCCAACACAGCAGGATCGTCCGATTCCACAAACACCGGTCCACCCAACCGCAAAGTCTTATGCTGCCGGGCCGTTTTGCTCACGGCCTGGCTGGAATGGACCAGCGCCGTGCCGGCCGCGGAAAGCGTGACCGCCCCGCCCGCCCGTCCCAAAAAGGCTCGTCGCGAAATTGCGTTATCTATCATGGATTCTCCCCTTAGGTCCCGTTCAGAAATAACTATTCCATCTTCCAACCGGCGTCCCTCACCCGCCGCGACGGGAAGCACTGCTTCCCCGCGGCACCCTCTCCCCGCTGGCGGGGAGAGGGCAGGGGTGAGGGGATGTATTCGGTCCAAAATGGAACAGTTATTATCTGACAGCCGCTAAGAAGATCAATCAGGCTGATTAAAAACAAAGGGTCGATCGA
>DATKST010000202.1:0-15454 GCA_035531475.1 Terriglobia bacterium | reverse complement strand
CGCATCGGCTGATTCATCGGGGACCTCACGGCGCTTGGAGTAGGTTTAGGTTGTTGAAAGGGTGTTTTGTATGGTTATTCTGAGCGGAGCGAAGAATCTGGCTCTCCAACCCATGTGAACAACCTTGTAGGGGCGGGCCTTGTGCCCGCCCCTACGCCATCATTTTCACGTGGGACGTGATGCTTCGTGACTGCTTATCGGGCGACCACGAGGGTCGCCCCTACGCCATCATTTTCACGGTATTCTGGTAGGAGAGAACCCACCATGAAGAAAGTTGAAGTTGGCATCTTGGGCGCGACGGGCATGGTGGGGCAGCGATTTATAAGCCTGCTTGAAAATCATCCCTGGTTCGAATTGAAATGGCTTGCCGCCTCAGACCGCTCGGCCGGCAAGTCCTACGCGGAGGCCTGCACCTGGCGCTTGCGCGAGCCCATGCCGAAGAGCGCCCGCGACTTCACCGTCCATGAATGCAGGCCCGGAGGCGCGCCGCAATTGCTCTTCTCCTCGCTCGATTCAAAGGTGGCGGGTGAAGTGGAGAGGGAATTCGCCCACGCCGGCCACGCCGTCATCTCCAATTCCTCGAACCACCGCATGGACCCGGACGTGCCGCTGTTGATTCCCGAAGTCAATCCCGGCCATCTGGAGCTGATCCGCGCCCAACGCAAGCAGCGCAATTGGCAAGGCATGATTGTAACCAATCCGAACTGCACCACCGTTGGCTTGGTGATGTCACTGGCGCCTCTGGAAGCCGCTTTTGGCCTGGAAAAGGTCTTGGTGACCAGTATGCAGGCCGTTTCCGGCGCGGGCTATCCCGGCGTTCCCACGCTCGATATTCTGGGCAACGTGGTGCCCTACATTCCCGGTGAAGAGGAGAAGGTGGAGCGCGAGACTCAGAAGCTGCTCGGCAAATTGGTGGATGGCCGCGTGCACGCGGCGAAAATGGCGGTGAGCGCCCATTGCAATCGCGTCATGGTGGAGGACGGCCACATGGAATCCATCTCCGTCCAGCTCAAGGCCAAAACCTCTCTCCATGACCTTATTGAGACGTGGCGCAAGTTCCGCGCCCTGCCCCAGGAGCGCAACCTGCCCTCGGCGCCGGCGCACCCGGTCATCGTGCTGGACGCTCCGGACCGTCCGCAGCCCAAGTTTGACGTGAACGCGGAGCGGGGCATGGCCACGGTGGTTGGCCGCGTGCGCCCTTGCGCGGTGCTGGATTTCAAGTACACGGCGCTCTCCCACAACACCATTCGCGGTGCGGCGGGCGCGGCGCTGCTCAACGCTGAGCTGATGAAATCTGAAGGATACCTGGACTGACCGGCGCCCAGTGCTGTCAATGCTCAGGATGACAGGCGAAGGACTCAGAATGACATCCAACTGTGCTGGCGGAGAAACTCCATTGAACGAACCTGCCATCCTCAATCTCGCGCTGCTTGGCTACGGCAAAATGGGCAAGGCCATTATGGAAATTGCCGCCGAACGCGGCTTCCAGGTAAAGCTCATCCTGGATGAGTACACGAATGGCGCGGGTGAAGGCATCACCCCAGAGAATTTCCGGGGCATCGATGCCTGCCTGGACTTCACCGCTCCATCCTGCGTGCTCGATAACATCCGCCGGGTGGCGGCGCTGGGATGTCCGCTGGTGGTGGGAACCACGGGCTGGCAGGATCGCCTGGAGGAAGTACGCACCCTGATTCAGCAGTCTGCCTCGGGCTTGGTCTACGGAGCAAATTTCTCAATAGGGGTGCAATTGTTCTATCGCATGGCTCGCGCCGCAGCGGATATCGCCGCGCGTTTTCCCATGTACGAGCCTTTTATCACCGAATCGCACCATCGCTTCAAGAAGGACGCTCCTTCCGGGACGGCCATCGAACTCAAGCGCCAGGCGCAGCCGGCATTCGGGGCGCGAGAAATCCCGGTGGCCAGTGTTCGCGCCGGTTACATCCCGGGCACTCACGAGCTGGGCTTCGATTCCGAAGCTGATACAATTGTGCTGCGGCACACGGCGCGAAGCCGGCGCGGATTTGCCGAAGGCGCTCTCTACGCGGCGCGTTGGATCGTTTCCCGCAAGGGCTTCTTTGCCTTCGCCGAGATTTTTGACGAACCCCCGGCAGTCTGAGCAACAGTGGGAGGAATCATGGCGCTGGAAATTCGAGGATGCGGCACCGCTCTGGTGACGCCGTTCAAACCCGACCTCTCAGTGGATGAGGAGGCGCTTCGGCGCTTCGTTCAATTCCAGGTGAACGAAGGGATCGATTTTCTGGTTCCTTGCGGCACCACCGGCGAAACACCCACGCTCGAGCACGAGGAGTATCTGCGGGTCATCCAGATCGTTGTGGAAGAAGCGCGCGGCCGCGTCCCAGTGGTTGCAGGGGTGGGCGGAAATAACACGCGCAAAGTGGCCGCGCTTGCCCAGGAGGTTAGCCGACTGGGTGTTCAAGCCATCCTTTCGGTGGCGCCGTATTACAATAAGCCAACACAAGAAGGCCTCTACCAGCACTTCAAGGCCATCGCCGAATCCTCAAGTGTTCCTGTGATTCTTTACAACGTTCCTGGCCGCACTTCTTCAAACATTGAGCCTGCCACCGTGGCGCGCCTCTCGAAGATTCCAACGATCGTCGGCATCAAAGAAGCCTCGGGCAGCATCACGCAACAGATGGAGGTGTTGAACGCCGTCGATGCCAGCTTCGCGGTGCTTTCCGGCGATGACTCTTTCACGTTTCCGTTGATGGCGCTGGGCGGCGTGGGGGTGATCTCCGTCGCCTCCAATGAAATTCCCGGTGCCATGTCACGGCTCGCCGCTCTTTTGCTGCAAGAAAAATACGAAGAAGCCCGCAAGCTGAATGCACGCCTATTGGCGTTGATGCAGGCGAATTTTATCGAGACCAGCCCGATTCCCGTGAAAGCCGCGCTGGCCATGATGGGGTTGATAGAAGAAGTCTACCGGCTGCCGCTGGTCCCCATGAAGGTTGAGAACCGCTCCCGCTTGCGCAAGGTGCTGGAAGAGCAGGGCCTGGTGAAAGCGCAAACCGAGTAAGCCCTGGGTCGAGTTAAGAATAGCGATAGGCGTTAAAATAGGTGTTTGCAGCCCCCTGAGCCGCGCTAGCGGCGATAGCATGTGGCCCACGGCGCAAGAAGCCGTGGGGTAGAGTTGCGAAAATCCTGTCTGAAGCCCCGCTAGAGGCGACAGTATCGCCGCACAGGATGCCGCCCCTGACGGGGCTTGGAAGTCTGCGTTTTCCTCTTTTCCCACGGCTTGCGCCGTGGGCCATAGGATGCCGCCCGCCAAGGCGGGCTTTGCCGTAGTTCCAGGGCCTTATTTTAACGCTTCTGGGGCGGGAGCTACTCAATACACCGCTCACAGACCGGTGCTACTTTCGATGACTGCAAGAGACCAATCAATGACAAAAACATGGGAGAAGATTGACGGGCACCTGACAACTCCGGCGGGCTTTCGCTCCGCAGCCACTGCCACCGGCATCAAGAAGAAGGCGGGCGAGCTGGACTTGGCGCTGGTCTTTTGCGAAGCTGAAAAAACCTCCGCTGCCGCCGTATTCACTACCAACCTGGTGGCCGCTGCGCCCGTGTTGTTATCGCGGGCCCATCTGAAGTCAAGCCGCGGTTGGGCACGGGCGATCTTGGCGAATGCCGGGAACGCCAACGCCGCCACGGGCAAAGCCGGCTACCGGGCCGCGCTTGCCACGGCCAAAGATGCGGCGTGGCTGCTGAAGATCCCGGCCCATCAAGTCCTGGTAGCCTCGACGGGAGTCATCGGCGTTCCTCTTGGCGCCCGCCGCATTCAGAATGCTCTGCCCCCGCTCTGCGCCAGCCTCTCCGCCGAAAATGGCGAGGTCGTTGCCCGCGCCATCATGACCACGGACACGTTTCCCAAGTCGTCTGTGCTTCGCGGCAAAATCGGAGGGAAAACTGTTCACATTGCGGGCGTTGCCAAGGGCGCTGGCATGATCCATCCGCACATGGCAACCATGCTGGCACTCATCACCACCGATGCTGCGGTTGCCCCGCGCGATCTTCAACGATTTTTACGTCGCGCCGCAGATGCATCGTTCAACCGCATTACGGTGGATGGCGACACCTCAACCAACGACACGGTCTTTGTGCTGGCATCCGGACTTTCAAAGGCTCGCGTGACCAGCGGCAGCCGCGCTGCCCATATCTTCCTTGAAGGTCTTATGCAGATTTCGACCGAGCTTGCCCGGATGATCGTGCGGGACGGCGAGGGAGCGAAGAAACTGGTGACCGTCGAAGTGCGCGGCGCCAGGACGGCAGACGATGCGGACCGCGCAGCCCGCGCCATTGCCAACTCACCGCTGGTGAAAACCGCCCTGGCCGGGAGCGATCCCAACTGGGGCAGAATCCTGGCTGCGGCGGGTTATTCCGGCGCGCAGTTCGATCCCGCCAAAACCGATATTCGGGTCAACGGTCTTTATCTCTGCCGTCGCGGACTCGACACTGGTTTTGACGAAACCACTGCTCGCCGTGAATTGGATGGCGCTGAATTGATCGTTACCATTGACTTCCATGCCGGCAAATCTTCTGCCACCATCTGGACGTGTGACCTAACCCACGGTTACATCACGATCAACGCGTCGTACCGCAGTTAACGCCAAGGCTGTTCACTTAGGGCCCGTTGGCGCTGCGGCGGGCATGTAACGGTGAAAATCGCCGGGCGGGTGGGTGTGCTCAAACTGAATGGTGGAGTGGGTGATCTCAAATTCGTGGGCCAGGACCTCCCGCACTTTGTCGGCAATGACCTCAGACTCCGACGTGGGCATATCCAGAATCTGCACATGGCAGGAAAGGGCATGGCTTTGCGATCCCAGGCTCCAGATGTGAACGTCGTGGACCTCGCGCACGCCTTCCACCGTGAGCATAGCGCGCGCCACGTTCTCCAGCGTCATTCCCTTGGGAAGACTCTCCAGCAGGATATTGGTGGAATCCGCCAGAATGCCTTTGGCCGTCCAAAGGATCATGCCGGCGATGAGGAAGGCGATCACCGGGTCAATCAGCGGCTCGCCGGTGACGCGGATCAGCCACGCTCCGGCGATGATGGCAACGTTGGAGAGGGCATCGCCCAGGTTGTGCAAGAAGAGGGCGCGCAGGTTCAGGTCGTGACGGTCGCGCGAAAGCGCCAGGGTGATGAAAGTGTTGATGACCAGCGCCAGGATGCCCACGCGGATCATGATGGTCTCGGAAACGGTCTCCGGGTGAAGCAAGCGGTGGTAGCCGTCGACGCAAATGGAGGCGGCCACGATGGCGAGCAGCAGCGCGTTCACAAACGCGGCGAGCACGCCGGCGCGCTGATACCCGAAGGTCTTCTCCAGGTTCGGAGGCTTGCGCTCAAAATAGAGCGCGATCCAGGCCAGGCTGAGCGTCGGCAGATCGGAAAGGTTGTGCCAGCCGTCACTGATCAGGGCCAGGCTGTGAGAGATCGTTCCGGCCGTAAACTCCACCACCACCAAGCACAGGCTGATCACCAGGGCGACTTTGATGGACAGGGTGATTGACCGTGAATGCTTGTGGGTATGCGCGTGCACAAAATCCTCGTACTTGGATTTTACGATACTCCGGCAATCCGCATCAATCGTTGGTAGGGGGTAGTGGTACTTTTTCTCTGCTGTAGCGGCGTTCGTAGCTTGCACTGACTGGGATCGCCGGAAACCATTGAGAAATATGGCAGAAGGAAATCACGACACAAGCCCCGGTCTACGACCGCCGGTCTTGGTGATTCCGTAGATTCTGCGCTCACGCTCCGGCCAATAAACTCCGAGGCGTCACTGAAGCAAGAAGACCGGCTGCCGGTTGCGCAATCCATTAAAGCCGTCAGCAGGCAGTTCAACTCATCACAGGTGAAAATGTGAGTCCGGCTGTTGTTGCAATGGTGGATGAGAGAGCAGCGGGAGAGGGACCTCTGCCGCCAGAGCGCCCGGCGGCAGAGTGAAAACGGAAACAAAGAGGAGCGCGACCAGGGAACCTCGCTGGACCATGATCATTCGACACCTCGAATCAAGTCATGGCCGGACCCTGGCGCTTGTCCAGCAGAATATTAAGATGCAGGAAGAACTAACACGCTTCGAAAAAACCTGCTCCGGGACTGCCCGCATCGGGACCAGTCCCGGCAAGCATCCATCAGCTTTGCGCTCCCTCTAGCGCGAGGCTGTGGCCGTGGCCTTGGAGTCCGCGGTCATCGAACTGCCCTTGGCTGCCAGTTCAACCGCGCCCTTCGGGGTGCTGATATATCCAGTCACCTGTCCAGATTGCACCTGATTTACCACCAATTCGTAAAAAGTTCTGGAGCCGCGGGTCGCGAAAAAGAGAGGCTCGTCAATCGTCCGGTTCTTCTTGGGAATGGTCATGTCATCTGCAATCAGGTTCAGAGTGAACATGTGGTGTTTGACGTTGGCCTTCTTCAGGACCAGCCCAACCCCAGCAAGAGTCTTTTCCTGGTTGCGGGTCAGCGTGAATTCGAAGTAGTCCCGCTGCCCCAGCCTGCGCAACTCCACAATCTGCTGATGGTTGGTTGCAATCAGCGTGCCCATACTGCTGCGCGCCATTCCCAGGTCTGAAGCTAGAGTTCCTACCGTCGCCTTGGTTGTGTCCAGATCAGTTTTGGTGGCGTCGAAGCTCTGGCTGAGAGATCCTACCTGAGAGGCATCAGCCTTCTGCGAAAGTTCTTGCTGAATTTGGGCGGCATTCTGGGCTTGCTCCTTTTGCAGCTTGGTCAAAAGAAAGCGGGACCGTGCCAGGGTTTTGCGTTGTGAGGAATTCATCTTGCTCGACATGTCGTCAAGCTGGGCGCGAAGCTGATCCATGGTTTGAGCGTCAGAATTTTGAATGGCGGCTTCTTTGGCTTCCACTTGGGCTTCGATCTGGTTCTGCAGGTTCGTCTGTTGGGCCTGCAATCCAGTGCGCAAAGCGTTCATGGAGCTATAGGAATGAATTTCGCCAATCGCCAATAACGCTAGTATTACAAAGACTGCAACAAATACCCCTTTGCTGCTGTTGGTTGAGGCAGGTTTGGGGCCCGAGGTTCGATCATATTGGGTGGGGTCATCGATAGCCATAGTCGTTTATCCTCCGAGCGGGGGCCTTTTCCAACAAGACCGGCGCTCCACATTGTGAAACAGCACGAAACATGCCAAAGTATAACTACTATGTAAACCATTGTAATAGAACGGCCAAGCCAAGAGTCACTTCGGGGAATCGGCTGCATTTTCAGCAAAACTTACCGTAGTGGTGTAAAAAGGTCATGGCAAGCCCCCCACGATGACGTGCCAGACCCCAAGGTTTAGCCGAAAGCTGATTATCGAAGAAATGTTTCCCATAGAGTGGAATCAGCAGTCTGGAAGCCATTGCTGGAAAAGCGACCACCGCTACAGCTTGGCCCATGGAACCATTGCATATCCAAAATAGGCCTTCAAGAAGGAATCCTTAAGTGAACGCTTATGGGTTCAAACCCCGACCTTCCGTTTTCCGCAGTAAGAAATCCGGGCTGATCCAAACCGGACAAGCGTTTGGGACGCCGCGAAGAATGGGTTAGAATACCAAGCACATTCTCTGACTTAATCACGGACGCAATTGCAGCAAGGGGGCAACATGGAAGCAGAACTGGCTTTGGAATTCGTGCGGGTGGTGGAGGAAGCAGCGATGGCGGCGGCGCGCACCATGGGCCGCGGCGACTGGAAGCTTTCGGACCAGGCCGCGGTGGAGGCGATGCGGCGCATCCTGGATACCGTGCCGCTGGCCGGAACAGTGGTGATTGGCGAGGGCGAGCGGGACGAAGCGCCCATGCTCTATATCGGTGAGCGCGTGGGCCTGCAAAAGGAATATAACGAGACGCTGCCCGGCGTCGATATTGCCGTGGATCCGCTGGAAGGGACGAATCTTTGCGCGCAAGGCGCGGCGGGAGCGATCACGGTGCTGGCCGCCTCGGAAAGCGGAGGTTTGCTGCACGCTCCGGATTGCTACATGGAAAAGCTGGTGGTGGAACCGGCGGCGCGAGGCGCTGTGGAGCTTGATGCGCCGGTGAAGGAGAACCTGCGGGCTATCGCCCGTCGCCTGGACCGCGACATCCAGGATTTGGTGGTCGTCGTGCTCGACCGGCCCCGCCATGAGAAGCTGATCTCCGAGATTCGGGAAGCGGGCGCGCGCATCCGCCTGATCCCGGATGGCGACCTTTCCGCCGGGATCGCTGCGGCAGTAGTCGGGACCGGCGTGCACGCGGTGATGGGGATTGGCGGCGCGCCGGAAGGCGTGCTGACCGCGGCCGCCCTGCGTTGCCTGAACGGGGAAATCCTGGCGCGGCTGGTGGTGAAGGACGAGCAGCAAGCCGAGCGGCTTAAGTCCATGGGCGTAAAGGACTTAAAGAAGATCTATACGACCAGCGAACTGGCCCCCGGCAAGGAAATCATCTTCGCCGCGACCGGCGTGACCGATGGGAGCCTGCTGCGAGGCGTGCGCTTTTTCGGTGATGGCGCGCGCACCCAATCCCTGGTAATGACCAATAGCACCCGCTCCGTCCGGTTTATCGATTCCATTTACCTTTCCCGCAGCCCCGACGCCACCGTGCGGCTGATGTAGGCTGTGGTCCCGGTTTGAGGAACAATACTGGGCACGGAATCGTAAGTTCTAGTGAGGGCCGGGGTGAATTACGGAACCTCGCCCAGTCCCTTTCCGGATAGTGGTACATTTTGGCGCAGGGGTGACCCTCGTGGTCGCCTGCGGACGGGCACAAGGCCCGCCCGTTTGCCAAGCTGTACCCCTTTCCATTGCGGCGCTGCCTTTACATTGCCCGCAACCTGGGAAGGGGACATATTTCGAAGGAGCGTGCCATGTCAATGCCGCCTCAACCGCCCCGGCCTCCCGCGCCGCCTGCCCCGCCCAAATCAGGGGCAAACATTGTCCTGATCGTGGTTCTGATCCTCGGGATCATCGTCGTGGGAGCAATTTTTGCTGTTTGGACGGGATTGCGCCTCATTTCGCACAACGTTCACGTCAACGTCTCCGAGGGCTGGAATGGGAAAAAACAAGTCTCCATCCAAACGCCCGCCGGAAATGTGGAAGTTCGCAAAAGGGCGGGCATTACTGAAGCGAGCCTCGGCTTGCCGATTTATCCCGGCGCGACATCCGTGGCCAGCGACGACTCTGCCAATGTCAGCATTGGAGTGCCTGGCCACGAACATGTTGGACTGGTTGTGAGCCATTATGAGACTTCGGACCCCTTGGACAAAGTCTGCGATTTTTATCATGAGCGGTTAAGCGGCCAGGTGACTCGATTCACGGAGAGAGACGAACACGGCAACATGGTGTTTGAGGTCAAGCAGAACAAACTCCAGAAGTTTGTCTCCTTGCGTGAAGAGAACGGAAAGACACAGATCAGCCTGGTGCGCGTGGGTGAGACCTCCGGCGCAGTCAATTGAGCAAAGAATTTCGTCTTTGGCTAACTTCACGGTTTGCCGCTGCGGCCGGCGTTAGCCCGGATTATTCGCGATATTTTACTCGAGGACCGTCAGGGCACGGTTAAAACCGTGCCCTGACGGTCCCCTATTGAAACTTCGTGAATAATCCGGGTTAGAGCCGTGCGCCTATGCAATGAAAACTGGGCGGCTCGAAGGCAAATCGTCCGAGCAATCGCCACATCCGCCGCGTCGAATTCATTTCTCCGGCCACGCCACCAGCAGCCTCCGCACCAGAACCAATTCCCCCAGATGGTAAGCGTTGTGGTCCGCCACCAGCAGCGCCTCCCGCAGGATGGTCTGGCCGCTGCCGTGCGGGATCGGAGCAAAGAGGTCCGTGGTTGGATCGGCCACCAGTTTTTGCATGGCCTCCAGGTCGCGGCTGAAATCCCGCACTGCCGTTTGCCAGGCCCGGGCGCTGGCGGGAGCAGGGCTGTCCGGCCAATAACCCACTGGCCACGCGGGCGAGACATGACCGGGATTGACGCTGAACTCCAGGATGTCCCACTGCGCGATGCGCAGGTGCTCCACAATCTCCCACGGTGAGTGCGGCGCGCCGCGCGGCCGTTTGCCGCGCAACTTTGCCGGGAGCCCGCTAATCGCCATCTCAAAGGTCAGATGAGCGCCACCACCTTCGAGCAAATATGTCACATGTTCACGCAAAGTCTTTGGGCAGCTCTTCATTATCCTTCTCCAAAGTGTTCGCTCCAGCTTTCTCTTGAATCAGACTCCAGCCTGACCCTGAACTCTAACGCCACCTTGGCGCCATCTCAATAGCAATCTGCGGATGCTTCCGCCTACAATCGTATGGGTCACGCCGCCACGACTCCCGTACCTCGGCAATCTTTCCGTGTTATATTCTCTCTTCTCCGGCGGGCGCGGCCCACCAGAAGGCGTCGCATCGTCACTTTTGCAGGCTGCCGGGTTATTCATCAACCTCCGGAGAACATTTCAAGTTAAGGAGAACTCCGCTTGGCTGAAACCAAAATCACTGTCAGGAATAACGGCTCGCTTCGCATTGAAGGGGAATTCATAGTTGTGGACCAGGACGGCAACCCATTTGACCTGGCCGGTCGGACGGTGATCGCTCTTTGCCGCTGCGGCCATTCGCAGAACAAGCCCTTTTGCGATGGCAGCCACAAACAGTGCGCGTTCCAATCTGAAGTGAAGGCATTCGCGCTGCCCCCGGCTCCGCCGCCCGCCACGCCGAAGCCGCAGGCGTAGCAGGGGTGACGAGGGGCAGGTGACAAGATTCAGGCAGCGCGCCCATTTTTACTCATCACTTTGCAAACTTCACTTGTCACTTTTGGCTCATGGCACGGTGAACGATCTTCGAGAGAAAGAAACCTGGAGGTTCCGAAATGGCTGATGTGGTGACATTTGGCGAAGCGATGATTCGCCTTTCCCCGCCCCATTTTCAACGCCTCGAGCAGACCGCGTCGCTGGACGTGCAAATTGGCGGTGGAGAGCTGAACGTCGCCGTTGGCGTATCGCGCCTGGGGCTGACCAGCGCGTGGGTTTCCCGCCTGCCGCGGAATCCGTTGGGGCGGCTGCTGGCAGGCCGCGTTCAGCAAGCTGGCGTGGATACTTCGGAAATCATCTGGACTGATGACGGCCGCGTGGGTATTTACTTTGTGGAGTTCGGCGCGGCGCCGCGGCCGAGCTCGGTGCTCTATGACCGGTCAAATTCCGCGATCAGCGCCATCCGGCCGGGCGAGGTTCATTGGGAAGCGGTGTTCGCCGGCGCCAAATGGTTCCACCTGAGCGGCATCACCCCGGCTCTCAGCGACTCGGCAGCGGCCGTCACACGCGAAGCCCTGCAAGCGGCTCGTGAGGCCGGCGTCACCGTGAGCTACGACTTGAATTACCGCGCCAAGCTCTGGACGCCGACCAAGGCGCAAGCGGTTCAAGAGCCCCTCATGGAATACGTGGATGTGCTGATTACCACCGAAGAGGACACCAGCGTGGTCTTCAAGATCGCGGGCGACGCCAAGACCGGGGAAAAGGATTTTCAGAAGGTCTCCGCCGAGCCTTACAAGGAAGCGGCGCGGCGATTGCAGGAGAAATTCAATTTCAAAGCGGTTGCCATCACGCTGCGGGAGAATCCGCTGGTGTGGCGCAACACCTGGACAGCCATCGCCTATGCGGATGGAAAGTTTTACGAAGACGTGAAGTACGATCTTGAGATCGTAGACCGCGTGGGCGGTGGTGACTCCTTCAGCGCCGGATTTATTTACGGATACCTGAATAAGCAGACCTATGCCGCCGCCGTCCGCTACGGCAACGCCTTCAGCGCGCTCAAGCATAGCCAGCCCGGTGACTTCAATTGGGCCACCCTTTCCGAGGTTGAGAGTCTGCTGAAAGGCGCCAGCCTGCGCGTGGCGCGTTGAACCGGATGATGAACAGCCGCTTGCAAAATCTTTCATTTCTTGCCGCCATGATACTTGGCGCAGCGGGCGGTTTGATGCCACAAACTGCTGCTGGCGAAGTCCAAGTGGAGCAGAGTGGCGCCGCCACGGTAGGTCCCTTTGAGTTCCACAGCGGCTTCTGGATCAACCTGCATCACTTCCTTTATCAACAGGCACTTCAAAATGCAGAGGGGCCTCCGGTCCCGAATGCCTTAATGAATGCCCCCCAGTTGTCCGCCGCGGAGCAATCGCAGTGGGGCCAGGCCGTGGCATTTTACCGGCAGTCCATGATTGAACATGATTTGTTGTCCGATCCCGGTATGAACGCCATCGACACGGTTTTGGGTCATGCGGAAGGCTCTGCATCACTCGATTCCTCGGGACTTAAGGATGATCTCGTCAAGGTTTTGGAAGAAGCCGCGCCCATCTACCTCGCTCACTGGTGGAGCGGACACGATCGAGCCAACCGCTTCTGGATTCGGACCGTAACTCCCATGGTTCTCGCGCTTGGACCGGCTCTGGCGAAGCAACTCTCCACTGCCTACCATGTTCCGTGGCTCGCGCAACCCATTCGCGTCGATGTTGCCGTATACGCAAATTGGGCGGGCGCTTACACCTACACCTCGGATCACGTCCACACCATCATTTCCAGCGTTGACCCGTCCTATCAGGACTTCGCCGCTTTGGAGATGTTGTTCCATGAGGCCAGTCATGGGATGGTTTCGGAGAAATCCGGCCACATCGCTGACCAAATCGCTCGCGAGTGCAAGTCGGATGGAATTCCCGTGCCCCAGGATCTGGTTCATGTGATGATCTTCTTCACGGCTGGAGAATTCGCGCGCCGCGACTTGGCCAGCGTGGGCGTCGCGCATTATCAGCCCTACGCCATCAAAAACAGCCTTTACCCCCGTTCCGGCTGGACAAGGTACGCAAGCGCGCTCGATCTTTTTTGGATACCGCACCTTGATGGGAAAGCTCCACTCGATGTATCCATCGTTGAAGTTATTGACGCCCTGGCGGTGGGCCAAAGCGCCGCGGTGGCCCCTCCGGAAACGGGATCGAAGAACTGATAAGATGGGCAGAGATCGAAACTCCAATTTTCGACATTAAAGGAAAATTCACCATGGCTTGGAACCGCGAAAAGAGCTTGAACACCATCCGTGATGTGGGCTTGGTGCCCATCGTGCGAACGGCTTTCCCGGAAGACGCTCTGCGCGCCGCCGAAGCCATCATCGCCGGTAACATTGGCATTGCGGAGATCACCATGACCGTTCCCAACGCCATCCAGGTGATGGAACAGGTGACGGAGCGCTATGGCGACCGCGTGCTGCTGGGCGCCGGCACGATTCTCGATGCGGAAAGTTGCCGCGCCGCCCTGCTGGCCGGAGCGCAGTTCATTGTCACGCCTTCGCTCAATCTTCATGTGATTGAAATGGCCCGCCGCTATTCAAAGCCCTGCTTTCCCGGCGCGCTGACGCCCACCGAAGTGGTCACGGCCTGGCAAGCGGGCGCCGACATGGTGAAGATTTTCCCGTGCGGCCCGGTGGGCGGACCTCAATACATCAAAGCCCTCAAAGGCCCGTTCCCACAGATCGAATTCATCCCCACCGGCGGCGTGAATCTGGAGACGACGCCGGAATTCATCAAGGCCGGCGCCTCCGCCGTGGCCGTGGGCAGCGAACTGATGGACTTGAAAGCCCTGCGCGAAGGTAAACTGGAAGTCATCACGGCCCGCGCCCGGCAATTCCTGGAAGCGGTCCGTAGTGGCCGGGCTGGCCTCGCCAAGTAAGACTTCATCGCCATTCTCGAGCCGGCGTCTCGACCGGGGCGGCAGATAGTTGCCGGGTGAAGGGCAACTGTCTTACCCTCACTCTTCGCCGCCACCAAAAGGCGACGGGTTCCTGAACTCTTGAATTCACGCTCTTGCATTGCGGAGGGTTGGCAGGACCGGCAAGTCGAACAAGCGGGTTCGTACCTCATCGAAAACACCAAATTGGTCAGCGTGCCGCCGGGGCGCATCCATAAAAACCAAAGTATACGCCAGCCGCGAGTAGGGGCGACCCTTGTGGTCGCCCGCGATGGTCGGGTGGGCACAAGACCCGCCCCTACGCAGGCCGTGTAATCTGCCGGTATTCGGCTTCGGAATCTGCGGGAACCAGGACCCAGAGCGTGTAAATCCCGAGCGCCGTGCCGAAGGGGATTCGCGGCAGGATAATAATGGCCATGATGATCGCAAAAACTCGCCCCCAAGGTTCGCGTTGAAGTAAAGCCCATCCCACCACCAGCCCTACCACGGCGCTGACCATGGCAAGAGCTCCCAAAGCACTCAATAGTGGAGTGAAGAACGGGGCAAACGAGAACGAAGCAAACGAGAACGGCATGAACGGAATGCCGAGATGCCCAAGGGTGAAAAGCCGCAGTCCGGAAACCAGGTGAAGCCCGGAGACTACCAGCCACAGGATGGCCAGGGTGCGCAGGTGGGCGGCGATCCGGCCACGCGCGGCAGGCTGAACATAAGGCGGAGGCTGATACGCTGATGGGGTCACGGGTTGCGTCATCGGTGGCGGCGCTGCCTGCGGAACCGGCTGAGCTGCGGCTTGAACCGGCTTTCCACAGGCGCTGCAAAACGCCTGCCCTGCTTGCCAACTCGCTCCACAATTCATGCAGTACATAACAACCTCCCAGAGTCATCTCATCTGACTACACATACGCAGCAAATGGCCCGCCGGTTCCCCGCCTGCGGCACAGTGCCCTCAGCATGCCCCTCGCGAACTGCCGCCGGTGCGGTGAAAATCCGCCGTGTCCGGGTCGTGGGTCAGTTTGCTGTGGCGGTGCCCTCTGACCGCCGGAGAGCGCTGAGGACCCAGGTCCGGCGCTCAGAGAGCGCTGCTACAGCCGCGAAAACGTAGCATCACCCGTGTCCGGGGTTGTTCAGCCCAACCGTCGCGATTGAAGGAATGGAGAATAGCAGAACACCTTGTTGGTGGAAGTGCAATAAGGATTTGGGAAGTCCCAAACACGACACCAACAAGGTGTTCTGCGATGAACAAATTACAGCAAATTTTATTGCCGATCAAGCTGGGGCAGAGCGAGAGGGAGTGCGCCTTGAACTGGCAGGCTGGCGTCTGTTAAACTGATTGCGGATTATGACCCTCGAAAATGGCCTCAATCTCGTCTGGGCATCTTCCGCGATTGCAGCTCTAGCGGTATTCGTCGCTTGTGAGCGGCGCCGACGCGGGACAACGCTAGCCGCCCGCTGCCGCCGTGGCCTCGCCGTATTCGTAGCGGCAGTTGCGCTGTTTCCCTCCGTCTCCGTCAGCGACGATTTTGTCCGCATTGAAAATCTGCAGGTTGGAACCCCGTCTAACTCGCAAATAGCTGGCCAAGTAACCACAAACTCAAACCAATCGCCCGGGATGTATTTGGCGCGCCTCTCCGACGGATTTTCCCCCTCCCTTGACCCTTGGAATCTGAGGTAAGCGATTTATTTTCATGCTGGAAGGTTCAGGTAGGGGCGCTATGTTGTACCCATGTAAGTACTTGACATTGGCCTTTTCATTGTCTATGATGTGC
>DATKST010000201.1:0-16726 GCA_035531475.1 Terriglobia bacterium | reverse complement strand
GTCTTTTCCGCGCGATTCTGGCCTACGAAATTTTCTTGGAGTTGTTGAGGCACAGCAGCGCAATTTCCTTGCGGCAGAAGCGAGTTTCGAGGCGGTGATTGAAGAAAATCCTGGTTACGCCAGCGCTTATCTGAATCTTGGTCACTTGTACCAGGACTACGCCCGGAGAAGGCCCGCCTTACGGAGAAAAGCACTCGAAACTTATTCCAGGCTGCTTCACCTCGATCCGCAAAACGCCGAGGCCAACTATCAGAGCGCAGTTCTTCTGATGGAGGAGCGTGAATTCCAACGGTCGCTCCGATCGCTCGCGCGGCTGCCCGCGGCTGCGCGGCCAAGGCCGATGGTTTTGGCCTTGCTTTTTGCCGACGATGCGGGTCTTGGGAAAATTGCTCTGGCGCGGATCGATCTGCAAAAGCTATTGGTCTCGCCAGAACTTAAGGCAGCGGATGCTCTTCCGGTACTTGAATCTCTCGAGAAAGACAAACAACCGGCCCTGGCCATCGAGCTCCTGGAAGGGATCGAAAAACGGGATTTGGCTTCACCTGCCACCTTGAACCAACTCGCCCTTCTCCAAGAGAAAGCGGGCCACCTGGATCAGGCGAGGCAGGCCCTCGAGAAGGAGGCGACCGAAGAACCGAACTCAGCCGCCCCGCTTGTTGAACTGGCGCGCGTGGCCAACCAACAACAGGACGATCGTGGTGCTTTGGGATACCTCGCGCACGCCCGTGCGCTGCAGCCCAACAACGCCGCCATCCATTTCTTTTTTGGCATGGTTTGCGTGGAAATGGACCTCCATCAGGAGGCCTACGAGTCGCTCAAGAAGGCAGTCTTACTCGTCCCCAACAATCCCTATTACAACTATGCCCTGGGCGCCGTCTGCACCCAGAGAGAAAACTCTCGTGAGGCGATCCCGTACTTTGAAAAATACTGCGAGATAAAACCAGAGGACCCCCGCGGCAGGTTGGCTCTTGGAGCCGCCTACTATTACAGCCACGATTTGAAGTCCGCTCGCGACGAACTGCAAAAGGTGACAGACAACAAGATCACGGCCGCCGGAGCAGACTACTACCTCGGACGGATTGCTAATGATGAGGGAAAATGGTCTGATGCTATGCAATATCTCGGGTTGGCGATCCGTCATTCTCCTGGATATGCGGACGCCTATGCCGGGCTCGGCAGCGTTTATTTGAACCTAAAGAATTATGGCGAAGCGGAAAAGGCGCTGCTTCATGCGTTGCGCATCGAATCGCACAATTATCTTGCCAACCTGAACCTGATGGTGCTTTACCAGAGAACCAAGGACCCGCGCGCTGCAGCTCAAGCCCGCCGCTTTGCGGAGGTGAAGAACGGGCGCGAACAACGGGCCAAACTGTTCCTGCGGACGATTCGGGTGGTTCCGTGATCGGCGTGCATCGTTCTATGGAAGCTTACCAATTATAGGGTTGAGCAACACTGCCGCTACGGTCTGCGACCACCGGCTTTTTAGCGGTCTCCGCCTTTTGCAGTTGCCAATGGGTGAACGGTGTTTGGCTTAGAAGGAGCCAGGCAGGTTCAGCACGACTACCGAGATCAGGATCACGATCAAACCGGCTATGAGCGTGCGGCGCGTCAATACCGCGGTGGCCTTCCACTCTCCGCTACAGATTCCCAGCGTATTTGAAGACAGGATACTGGATGCCATGAACAGCGTGAATCCGACCGAGGTGCCGTAACCCCCGGCCAGGCTCGCACCGATCCCATAACCAAAAACTCCGGCTCCCCATAGTGCTGCCATCGCCAGCGAAAGCCCGATATTTCTTATGGAACCCTCCCCCCAGAACAGCGACCAAGAATGATTCCGTGAGAGTAAATGTGCACAGTAAACTAGATTGGGGAAGAACCCGGCAACGAAAACGATCGCCCATATTGCATAGGTCGCGCTGGCGGGAGTCGCCCCAAAGCCCAGGGCCGCCTTCCTCAGACCATCGCTGAATGCAAAGCCTAAGTTAAAATTGGAAGCGAATAAACCTGTGAAGATACAAATTGCGAGTCCGCTAGCAAAGTCCAATGAGGTTTCCGAAACCAACGATCCCGATGCTAGCAGGTCTTTTTCTCGAAGGCGGCCAGCTTTACCATAAAGGAACAAGCCCACTAAGAGGATTGGTAAAGCCACGAGAAGAAAAATGCCCCGCGGCTGAAATAAGGACTGTGGACTCAAAACCAGCAACGGGATTAGCGCGCCCGAAAGTGAACCAAGTCCGGCAACTACCGCCACTGCGATGGCCATCCCGACGGCCTCGATCCCAAGACCAAAGGTGACTTGAGCAATGCCCCAAAGAAACCCAAAGAGTGCGGGATACTTCATACCGCGAAGCGAAGCTGTCCTGTAAACCTGAGCCAGATGAGGCACAAACAGCGCAGCGAAAAGCACCGGCAGTGCCAGGACTGCGGCCGTCGAAAAGGCGAGCCACGTATTTTCCCACTTCCAGCCCCGAGTTGATTTCATCGGAAGAGGAAAGGCGCCATTAAATATACCGCTGAGGAAAATCACGCCCATGCCGAGCGAAAAGTGCTCACTCATCATCTCTTCTCACCAGGGCCGGAGAATCGCGGGGAGTGAAGTCGCGGACTTTCAAGAAACCGATCCCACTCTTCCGCCAGTAATGCACTTGTCCTACGCTTTGCGAATTTCCAGGATTTGAACTTTGCACTTCCTGGGAAATGGAAGTGCGGCGGTAAGGCGCAATTGCGATGAGGAAAAATGTCTATCATTTCGCCATTAGTCACCGAACTGAAGCGATATGTTCCGGACGGGTACGCTGCAATACTCACGTTGACATGGGTCAGACTTTTACCGTTCTTGAACTAGGCCGATGATACCCTCGACTTGCAGCCTGAGCCGGGCAAAGCTATCCCAGGACACCCCGGCATCGCGGGTGCGACACGCATTCTTAGACGCTCCCACTTATCAGCCTCTTGGGGGAATCGAACAGGGGTCATCGATACTCCCTGGGGATGGCTGAACGAGGTCGAGTTAGGTCACAATGCTCACATCGAGCCACTCGATGGGAACACCATTCTCACTTTTCACTCGCACCGTCAGGCGACAGAAACCATCCCGAACCGGCGCCCGCACGATTGTAGATGCGCCCCCGAACCAATGTTCAGTTACTTCCGCCTCGCGGCCTTGAGCATGCCGGATGCTGACTTCGCCTTCACCATACGGCACGACGGCAAGCGCGCTCGCACGCTCTATCCCTTCGTGGGTGCGGGAAGCGACGACGACGGGGACGGTGGTGTGGACGATATCTCGCACGCTAGACTCCTCGGCGGGAGATTCGTCGAAAGCGCCATTTGTTTCGCAAGGCGGACGGACAGCCAGCAGCACCAATTCGCCCTCTTCAAAGCGTGCCCACGAGCGGCTGCGCGCGCCCCGGGTTGATGCTTCGTATTCGACTTCGAGGGGCAGCACGCGAAAGACATTTGAGTGGCGTAAGACCTGGGTGAGGCCATTGTACTTGGCGATTCGATCCGGAGTCGAGCGCTCGCCGCGCTCATCACCCTGGAAGTCATTCAGCGAACCCAACGTTCCCACCGCGGCGGAGTCAAACCAGATATTCGGTGCGCTCTGCCAGTCATATCCCGACGATCCGTAGGTGGGCACGCCAAGTGTTCCGCACAAGCTGCTGAAGAAGAAGCGACGGTTGGCTTCCAGGTCGTATTCCCCGGCAGCGAGGAACAAATCGTCGGGGCTATGCAGGTCAAGATAGTCGAGGAAAAGCGGCGATAACTGATAGTACATCACGACCACGTCGGGATTGACCTCACGCATGGCCCGAACGACCACATCCAGCCCTTTCTGCATGAGCCGCTCGCCGCACCATCGTTTGTCCTGTGGGGCGGCCGTATCAACGCTAGGCAACTCATAGCCGAAGTCAAACTTGACAAGGTCCGGATTGTAGCGCCGGATGAAGTTGCGAGCGAGGTCGCTCACCACCTTCTCGACTTTAGGCTGGGTAAAGTCCAGGATGTAGTACCTGCCGCCGCCCGCCGCAAGCGGCTTGCCGTCGGGCTTTCTGAGCATATTCTCGGTTGTAAGGCCGATATCGCGCGGATCCTCACAGCGCATGAACGCTGCCCACAGACCGACGCGGCGGCCGTCGGCCCGGACTCGGTTTAAGAACTCGACGAAGTGCGGCAACCGCTCGGAGGAATGTTCGAGCCTGCCATAGCGGCCTTCCCACTTGTCATCGATCGAAAACATTCCTGCGCGCATCCCGGAAGTCTTGAGCTCGTTGTAAATCTCGTTCAGGAACGCTTCGTCGAGGCGGTCTCCCCCCTTTCCCCGGGCAACCTGAGCTCCCCAGGTACAGAATTGAGGCGTCAGCGCCACCGCGGTCTTTCGCGTGGAATTGTTCTTTCCATGGATGACGCCGGCCCTGATCAGGCCGAGATAATACTGACGTATCGCCTCGTAATAGTTCGGCCCGAAAGCCCAGAATAAACCCGCGCCCAGCGACATGCGGCCCGGGCCGCGGACGTGACCCCAGAGATCACTGCGGTAGTTCATCTTGAGGCTGCCTTTGCCAGACTTCATTTCGAGAAACAGATCGCCGTTCGGCAGGTCTGCCAGCCCGCAGCAGAATGCGTCCGAACGGCCTCGGGTGTAAGCGTCCAGGCTCTTTCCCCTCGAGTAGTTAATGTTGAAACCGCAGAAGTAGTGGACCGGGAGCCCCCATTGCTGGGACAGGCCAGGGCCGGATGTGCCGCGTCCAAGCCAACTCACCGTATTGAGTCCGACGTCGGCACGAACGATGGGGCTGATTGAAGACCCCTCGCTGATGCCGGGGTCGATCAGATAGGAGGCCTCCAGCGCGGGAGCAACATTATTTTCCCGCGCCTCAGCGAAATAATGAACGCTCACCACATCTTCGGCGACCGGGGTTTCGTAAACGAGAGGCTCGACCCGTATAGCATGGTCTTCGAACCGCCAGGCCGTACTGAGCCGGGCTTGTCCGTTGACACCTTCGTAATGGAACGTCACCAGCCCCTCATGGGCCTCGTAGGAGGCAAGTTTCCCCTGGGCTGTGTGACGGGTCCTCGTATCGCACGGAGGCGAGATGACGACGGCAGGCTGTAACCTGGATGCGGCAATCCGCAAGCCCTTCGAATCGAGCACATCAAACTGGTCACTTGACCGGGTCCACTCCCACGTGTAATTCATGCCGGTCACGCGCAACGTCCCGTTCTCGTCTGCAATTCTGGCCGGACGTGACTCAGCCACCGCACCCTCATCCGCGGCGGCTAGGAGCGCGGCCGCTGAAATCTGCAGAAACTGCCGACGATCGAACCTGATCATGGAACCTCCTTCTTTCGGGGTGATGAAGAATCGTTTTAGTCTTGTTGATTCCGCGCGGCGGGAGATGGGCCTCTTGCTGATATGAAGCAAACACTAGGCACGGGAGTACCGCGCCGGTGCGCCCGTACTGCATATTTCTTCCTTCGTCGGTGCCGCCAACCGGCATGAACAAGTTTTCTTCCCCGTCAGAAAATGAACCTGAGACCCAGTTGAATGTTTCGGGGAGCCGTCACACCTCCGTTCCACATGCCGAAGGTAGGGCTCGCCACATCCGTGACGAAGGGATTTCCCGAGAAGGTGTGCCAGTTCCACGCGTTGAAAAATTCTCCCCGAAACTCCATCTTGAGACGCTCGGTAGGCTGCAGGCTCTTTGTCATGGCTATATCTTGGTTGTGATAGCCGAACCCGTGGATGTTTGAAACCGGGGCACCCGTTCCGAAATTAAAGTTGAAGGTGCTTGCCGGCTGGAGCGCGCCCACGTTAAAGAGCGGCGCGCTTGGATTGAAGTTGCTCCTGTTCTGTGCGAAAGGATTAGCTCCTGGCAAAAATGCGGGGATACACCCAGCGTCGAACTGCGAGGGGACATTGCAGTAGCTTGAGGTGAACCCGAATGGCACGCCGGACTGCAAGCGAAAAATGGTACTCACCTGCCAGCCGCCGACAATTCGATTGAGAACGCCTCCGTGATTTAGGAATCGCTCTCCCTTCCCTGCGGGCAGGTCGTAGACCAGGGAAAGGTTAAAAATTTGTGGAATATCGTAATTAGCAAGCGCGTAGTTCCGGTTGCGTTGGTAAGGTGAGATGGGGCTGACCTGAGTAATACTTTGGACAAAATTGCTCGTGGTGAGCGTCTTCGACCACGTGTAATCGGCGAGCAGCCAGAGACCGTTCGAGAACCGCTGCTCCGCCGATAGCTGTAAGGCGTTGTAACTAGACCAGCCTTGATTCTCGTTCTGGCCGTAAATGCCGCCGCAGTACTGAGGGTAAGGCTGCAGGGCCTGGGCAACGTAGGGCGGACAGGCGGTCATCTGCGCGGCCCAGCCAGGGTAGGGGGCGGGCACGCCGTCGAGCGAGGCCTGACCGGGCTGGAATTGGTCAAACAGCTTCGCGCCCATGGACAGAAGAGAAGGGTTTATAGCGTTCAAAGGAGCAATCTGTGACAGCAGGCGTGAGCCGTGGTTGCCAACATAAGCGACGCTTGTGTGGAAGTTTTGAGTGAACTGGTGGTCCACCGACAAGTTCCACTGCTGAGAACGTGGCAACTGGTTAGCATCGAACGGCCGGTAATTCGGAGCGTATTGGCCGTTCAAGAAGGTCGAGCTGATAGTGGGAGGATGCTGGAAATCTTGCGGCAAACCATTCTGCAGCAGGAATGCAGGTTGAAGGCCACCGAGACTGCTACTGAAAGCGGGAGTAGCGTTGAACCCGTCCGTAGCGATCCCTCCATTCCATCCAGGGTAGAAGTCCTGCATGAAGAAGATTCCGTAACCGGCGCGTATCACGGTGTTGTTGGTCAATGCGTAAGCAAAACCGACGCGGGGGCCAAAACCGCCGTAAAACAACTTCTCCGGGTAGGCCTTCCCAAAGCTCGCGCTGCCGTACTTGGTACCCGCAAACGCGAGGGTGCCGAGACGATTCCCGGCCCCAGGGTTAGGGGCATTCGGATCAAAGAACGATGTCTGATTCTTGGCCTCGCTCGAGGGCGTGTACAAATCCCAGCGGAGACCGTAATCGAGGCTTAACTTTGGGGTCGCTTTCCACGTGTCGCCAGCAAAGAAGCCGATCGATTGTGCCTGTGGGCGCCAGGCACTGAGCGAATAAAATGTAGCATTGGCCGAGGCGACGCCCCCAAGCAGGAAGCTTGCCATAGAGTTGCCGCTCGGTAAGCCGAGGAGACCGGTGTTCAAGTCGTTAAAGTTGAAGGTCCCAGAACCGTTCTGGAGGGTTTGAGTTGGATAGGCAATCCGCCGATACTCACCTCCGAACTCGATGGTGTGCGAGCCTCGCACCCAGCTAACCATGTCATTGAAGATCCATGTCGGGCGAGTAGTCACAAAATCCCCGTTCCCGCCGTACCCAGAATATTCTGAGAAATTGAGGCTCGATTCATGCTTGTAATCATAAACCCCCGGTATGTGGGGGACTTGGTTCACGCAGCAATCCGACGCATTATAAAGACCGGTGAGCAGGTCCAGATAGCCGGCGGCAAAATGGTTCAGCACTGTGCCACTGAAGGTGTGGTCGTAATTGAGCCGCACAACTTGGCTGTAATTGGGAATGCGTGTGTTGTTCGTATCAATCACCGCCGGAAACGCGAACTGTGTAAATGGAAGGGTTCCGCGGTAGTGCCAAGTGACAGACACGTGATCCTTGTCGCCTATAAACTGGTCCCCCCGCACGTCCCACTGGTCCGTCTCAGCATTCAGGGCGCTCGCCAGTGCGAAGGGAGATTCGTAGTTCGAAATAAGTCCCGGGCGGTTTGGCATGGGAACATACTTCAGCCAGCCCGGCGCGAGCGAACTTGAGAGGCGGGGATCTGTAGGACAGATCACATTGGGGGTTGTGCCTCCGCACCCCATGAACTGTTGGCGCAGGTAAGGCTCGTTTGCTGACCCAACGGGCTGGCTGGCATTGAAGTTCGGGTTGGGCGTCGTGGTATTCGGGTCGAAAATGGGCAATGGCCATTCGCTGAAATTGCCTTGCCGCATCAGGGCCGTCGGGACCGTGAGGATGGGCTTCTCGGTTGCCCCGCGCGAGCGGTAGGCTTCAAAGTTAACAAAGAAGTAGGTCTTTTTGCGGCCAGACCAGAAGAGTGGCGCCTTGAAGGGACCGCCGATATATCCACCTGCGTCGTTTTCAATATCTTTTGGGCGCTCGGCCACGCCGAATTGCCGGGCATTGTACGCGGTGTCACGGTTGTATTCGTAGCCCCCGCCATGAAATTGGTCCGTCCCGGCTTTCGTGCTTGCCACGATGACGGCCGAGTTGGTGGCGCCATATTGTAAAGCGAAATTCGACGTAAGAACGCTGATTTCTCCCACAGCCTCGGGGGAGATGGGGAAATCGGCCGCAATCGCCACCGTCCCGCTCTGGCTCAGGAGACCCTCCACCATGCTGACCCCATCGAGGACCGCTTCGTCGGCATCCTGTTCATTTCCATTGAAGCTCGAGTACGCAGCGGACGCAGTGCTGCCTCCGTTTACCCCGGGCATGATCGTTATGAATTGTGCCGCTGAGCGCTGGCCCCCTGCCACCATCAACGGAAGTTGCTCGATCTGTTGCTTGGCAATCCCTTGTTTCACGACTGCGGTCTGGAAATTGAGGGGCGAGGCGTTCGCGTTGACTTCTACTGTCTGGGTGGATGCTCCGAGATGAAGCTGAATCGGAACTTGCACCGTTGCGTTGAGGTTGAGGACAATCCCCTTTTGAACATAGGTCTCAAACCCCTTTGCCGAACACTGCATCTCATATTTCCCAACAAGGAGGTTAGGAAAGGAGTAGAAGCCGTCCGGCCCCGTCGACACTTTTAAGACCGTTCCCGTCGACACGTAAGTCAGCGCAACGGTGGCGCCAGGGATCAACGCACCGCTTTGATCAGTCACAGTACCTGTGATGGTAGCGTTGGAGTTCTGCGCCCGCAGGACGACAATGGGCCATAGAACTACCATCGTCAACGCTAGAAGTGCAACCTTTCTCTCTAGATTAGCCATGGCGATCCTCCCGCATGTTTAAGTCACGTGAAATGATCCCTTTACCCTGCTCACGTTGGGCACAGACAAGCCCCGTCTTGCCAGATGACCATCGTGCTGATAACTGGATAAACGGAATATTGATATATCATACTATTCTTATTGTCAAGAGAAATCTTTAGAGGTGCCATAGTCTTTGCAGTTGGACGAACAAGGCCTTTGCGTTCAATGCGCGGGTGGGACGGCTTCCACTACAATCGCGTTAATTTTATTGCCATGGGCAGTCTTTGTCCCGGTCGTTGCAGCATAATCTGTTGGTGCTCGGTGGCATGGCTGAAGACTATTATGTTTGACGCAAACCCATTAGAATTTCTATTGTGTCATGCCGCTTCAATTTGATATAAGGTTCTTATGATACTTTGGTAATGGAGCTTTAATTTTGAAGGTATATGAGCAAGGACGTGTTCGGCGTGACGCCCTTGACTCTCCGCGCCAGGAGGGAAACGAGCCGATGACATTGACAAAAACCAACGGGGTCCCGCTCTACATGCAACTTCGGGAAAAGCTCCGCGAAGATCTCTCCCAGATGAAGCCTGGCGAAGCGATCCCAACGGAGCATGAGCTCGAAGTTCGTTTTGGCGTAAGCCGGATGACGGTTCGAAATGCCGTCAACGATCTCGCGGTCGAGGGCCTTTTGGTTCGTCACCAAGGGCGTGGCACGTTTGTGCAAGAAGTGAAGCTGACGCACGAGCTGAACATGATTACGAGCTGGACGGAGCAGCTTGCTGCCCTGGGATACACGGCCGGGACTTCCCACCTGGAGATTGAGGCGATCGAAGCCCCAAAGCGTGTCGCCCACGATTTGGGCTTGAATGCTGGCGACCAAGTGTTCGTGGTCAGGCGCGTCCGGATGGCTTTCGAAGAGCCGGTCACGCTGATGGTGAATTATCTCCCGGTGCGATTGGCGGCTGGTTTGAATGAGAAGTTCTCGCTCCGGGAATCCCTTTACGAGACGCTCGAAGCAGAATACGGACTTATCCCCGCGCGTGCTGTGGATACGGTCGAGACTCGCGCCGCTACTGACGAAGAGGCGAAACGACTGAAAATTGAGCGCTGGGACCCGGTGCTCTGTGTGACCCGGCTGAGCTACTTGAGCGATGAGCGGCCTCTCGAAGTCGCGGTTGCGATTTCTCGGGGAGACCGCTATCAGTACCGCGTCGAACTCCACGGCCGGGCGCGCGGGAAAGCATGAAAGCGGGCATGGTCCGGGCGCCGGAAACCTGGAGCCGGATTGAACGGAAAATGTTAGCAGCTTACACGGAAAGCAAGAGGGTTGGCAAACCGCTTTCCAGCAGAGTTGAAGCCATGCCAGACAAATTACTAACAAACTTATGTTATAGAACATCGGGTGGTGCTTTGGCATGGATCCTCTGACCCTGGGCATCGACGTTGGAACGAGCACGACGAAGGCCGTTCTTGCCGACCCTCATGGCAAAGTGCTGCGGAGTGCGGCCGCGTCTTATGAGTTTTCAAAGCCGCGCCCGAACTGGGTTGAGCAGCGCCCCGAAGACTGGTGGGAGGCGGTCTGCCGTGTAATTCAGGCCCTTTTTGAAGAGCAGTCTGAAGCGCCCGATCACATTGCGGCCGTGGGCATCAGCGGTCAGGGAGTGGCTGCGGTGCTTGTGGATCGTCAAGGGAAGCCGCTGCGCCCTGCCATTCTTTGGCTCGATTCGCGTTCCACTCCCGAAGCGATGGAACTGCAACGACGCTACGGCGGCCGCATTGCATCCGTGAGCGGCAAAAGCCCGGCGCCCTATAACGTGGAGCCCAAACTACTCTGGGTAAAGCGAAACGAGCCTGAAATCTGGGACTCCACCTGGAAGGTAATGACCACGGCCGCATATATCACTTTCCGGCTTACGGGTCAGGCCGTCGTGAACTATTCCGACGGCGGAATCTTGCTGGCGTATGACCTGGCGCGGCGTGCCTGGTCCCAGGAACTCCTGGATCGGATGGAATTACCGGCTTCCATCTACTGCGAGCTGGTTCCTTGTGATCAAGTGGTAGGCTCCGTCACCCCGGAGGCTGCAAGAATGACGGGGCTTCGCCCCGGTACTCCGGTTGTGGGCGGCGGGGAAGACACCAGTTGCGCGGGTCTGGCGATGGGAGTGACGTCCCCAGAGTGCGCCCAGCTTTCCATGGGCTCCGCGAGCACCCTCTACGTTCCACTAACTCGTGTAACCCTCGATCCCCGGCTCCTGGCCTTTCCACACGTTATTGAAGGATTGACACTGGTTGGAGGGTCGATGGTGGGCGGTGGGATTGCGATGGAGTGGGCAGTGAAAGTCCTGGGTGGCGCGAAAGACGCAGCCACTTCCGATGAATACCACAAACTCACCGAGGAGGGGAGAACAATTCCTGCCGGGAGTGAAGGACTCATCTTCCTCCCCTATCTTTCGGGTGAACTTCAGCCAATTAACGACGGCTTTGCGAGAGGCGTTTTCTTCGGATTGAATCTTTTCAAGACCCGGGCTCATCTTGTTCGCGCAGTTATGGAGGGGACGGCTTACGCCATTGCGCACAACCTGATGATCACGCGTGAGCTAGGCGCTAAAGTGGAAAACCTCATCGCCGTGGGGGGACCCACCCGCAACAGTCTGTGGTGCCAAATTATCGCCGATGTGACGGGACTCCCGGTTCAGGTGATGGAGGAACGGGGTGGCGCGGCGTTGGGTGATGCCATCTTGGCGGCCCTGGGAGCAAGACTCATCGATTCGCCGGAGAAGATGCAACAAGCCCATGCAGTCACCGGCGATCGCTTCGCTCCGAATGAGGATCATTACGAACGCCATCAACAGTTGCTTGCGATTTATATGGACCTCTATCCGCGCCTCCAAGATCTTTTCCCGCGTCTTTCTGGAAGTTCTCAATCGAATAAGGTTGCGGAGTGTTAGCGAATGTTCACTTACAAAAAGCAGATTCCAACCATCGCAAACCCTGACATCTTGATTTTGGGCTCGGGCTCGGCGGGCTCAACGGCTGCGATTACTGCCGCTCGAGTCCTACAAAAGGTGTCGTCACATTCACAGGTAATGCTGGTGGAGCGCTATGGCTTCCTCGGTGGCATCAGCACCGGAGTTTTGGACACGTTCTACGGCTTTTATACTCCTGGCGCGCTTGCCAAAAAAGTGGTGAGCGGGGTTCCGGATGATATCGTTGCGGAGTTGAAGAAAATTGACCGCGTGGTGGAGCGTCCCAACACCTTTGGCGCCGGAACGGGAATCACTTACAATCCGGAGATCCTGAAGGTCGTCTGGGAGCGCCTGGCGCAGCAAGCCGGAGCCAAACTGTTGTTGCACACTTTTGTTGTGGATGCGGTGACGCAGGATCAGCAGATTTCCGGCGTGATCGTGGCCAGCAAAGCTGGGTTGGGTCTGATCACTGCAAAGGTTCTGATCGATGCGACCGGCGAGGCCGACGTGGCGGCACGAGCCGGTGTTCCCTTTGAGATGGCTGGTGAACTTGCCCCAGCCCAGACGCTAACCACCACATTCCGCCTGGCCAATGTGGATGTCGCGCGAACGAAGAATTTTCCGCGTTCAGAATTTCTTGCCCGCATGGCCGCGGCAGCGGATTCGGGACAATACGACCTTCCCCGGCGGGAAGGAAGCGTGCACATCACGCCCGTCGAAGGTGTGATGGCGACGATTATGACGCGCGTGCAATTTGTTGATCCTACTCAACCTGGGGAGCTTACCCGTGCGGAGGTTGAAGGAAGGCACCAGGCACTGGAGTATGAACGTTTCCTGCGGGAACAGATTCCCGGCTATGAATCATCCCGCATTGTCGCCTTCAGCACGCAGATTGGGGTGCGCGAATCACGGCGCATACAAGGAGAATACCGGCTGACCCGCGATGATGTGATTTCTGCGCGCAAGTTCGAAGATGTCATTGGGTTGTGCGGAGCCCCCATTGAAAACCACCATTGGCGTGCGGACACGAAATGGGTCTACCTTCCTGAGGGAGAAACGGTGGACATCCCGTACCGGACACTGGTTCCCCAGAAAATGGAGGGACTGCTGGTGGCAGGACGCTGTTTCTCCGCCACTCACGACGCTCATGCGGCAGTTCGAAGCATGGCGCAGTGCATGGCCATGGGTCAGGCGGCAGGATGCGCGGCGGCGCTGTGCATTGCCCGCAAGCAGATGCCAAGAGAACTGCCCATTTCAGTTCTCCAGCAGGAATTGCGCGGCATCGGGGCCACTCTGAAAACGCCCCAGGTGCCCGTTGCTGCGGCCCGGCAATAGGCCCGGCGCCAGAAGTGATATCGTAGCCTGGCTGAGGCTGCTTCGGTTTTTGTGATTTCCCATGGAGCACTGCAAATGACGGAATTGCGTTTCATCGCCGTGGCGCACGAGATCATTGAAAAGATCGGGACAACTCAAAAGGACAACCTCCGCAATGCAGCGGACCTCTATGCCCGCTGCATTGCTCAGGACGGCCTGGTTCACCTGTGGGGCGGCGGCCACTCCGCGATGGGAGTGCAAGAAACGTTCCCCCGCATCGGCAGCATCATCGGCTTTCATCCGATTGCCGAGCTGCCGCTGACGTATTACACGAATGTGGTCGGCACTTGCGGCTTGCGCCAGTCATTTTTTCTCGAGCGTCTCAGTGGTTACGCCGAGGCGATTCTCCTGAACTATGAGTTCGGGCCGCAGGACTGCTTCGAAGTGATTTCTTCGACCGGCATCAACAATGTCGCCATTGAAATGGCGCTCGGCGCCAAGCAGCGGGGGATGCCGGTGGTTGCGATCACATCGGTGGGACATCAGTCCACCACGGCTTCCCGCCACCCCTCGGGCAAGAAGCTTGCGGACATCGCAGAAATCGTCATTGACAACTGCACTCCGCCCGGTGACGCCAGCATCCACGTTAGAGGTTGTGACTATCCCACTTCGGCCACGTCGAGTGTGGCCGTCATCACCATTGTGCAGACGCTGAACGCCCTGGTCGCAGAGAAGCTAGTTGAACTGGGTCACAAACCCCTGATCCTCGGAAGTCCTCACTTTGTGGCAAAGGCGGAGGAATCGGAACGGAACCTGCAAGCGTATTATGCAGAGTTTCGCCGCCGCACCCGGAGGCTATAGACATAAGCTCTATGCGACTCAAGGACAAAGTCGCGGTCATCACCGGCGCCGGACAAGGAATAGGGCTCAGCGTGGCAGAATGCTTTGCGCGCGAGGGCGCAAGACTGGTGCTGAACGAAGTCAATCCGAGGACCGGCAGGCGGGCAGTAGAACGAATCCGGGCTTTGGATGGGCAGGTTGCCTTGGTGAGCGGGGATATATCCTCTTCGCGTGTCGCCCGCCGCGCGGTCACGACAGCCATTGAGCGGTTCGGACGGCTCGATATTCTGGTCAATAACGCCGGCATCGCTGGCAGCAGCGTGGGAGACGGGCCTGTGACTGAATCCAAGGAAGACGCCTGGGACAAAGTACTGCGGATCAACCTTAAAAGCGTGTTCCTCTGTTGTCGTTACGCCATTCCTGAAATGATCAAGAGGGGCGGCGGCGCAGTCATCAATGTCTCTTCAGTGCTCGGCCTCGTAGGATCTGCCAGGCACTTCAAATCTCACGCTTACGCAGCCAGCAAGGGAGGCATCATAAGCCTGACCCGCGCGATGGCAGCCTGGTACGCATGCAACCGGGTGCGCGTCAATTGCGTTTCTCCGGGGTTGATTGATACTCCGATGGCGATGCGGGTTCTGGGCAAGACTTCCGCCCTTCGCTATGTGAAGCAGCACCAGCCGCTGAGAGGCGGTCTGGGCACGCCCGAAGAAGTTGCTTCGGCGATCCTATTCCTCGCCTCTAACGAAGCGTCAATGATCACAGGGATTGTTCTCCCGGTTGATGCGGGATGGTCGGCTGGAACATGACGGAAACGAAGGAACGATACGTGACCGCAAGGCATTTGATACCCAGGGGACACATCCAGACCGTTCTGGGGCCCGTGGCGCCGGAGGCGCTCGGCGCCACTTACTCTCACGAGCATCTGATAATTCGCGGAGGCCTCGGGCTGGTTCGTGAACCGGGATTCAAGCTTCCCAGCGTTGAAAAAATGCTCCTGGAGTTGGAGGATTTCAAAAGAGCGGGTGGGAAGGCCCTGGTAGACATGATGCCGTTGGACACCTGCCGACAACCTATCGACCTGGTTGCCATCAGCCAGAAGGCTGGTGTCCACGTGATCGCGGCCACGGGCTTTCATAAAGAGATGTATTACGACGACGAGCACTGGATTCACACCTATAGCGCCGAACAACTTGCCCATTGGGTGAGCCTGGAGCTAATGGAAGGAATGGATCACAGGAGCTACAACGGCCCGATGGTGGAAAGACTTACTGCCAAGGCGGGCGTCATGAAAGTGGCGACCGAGTATAACTACGCAACAAAGACGCAGCGCAAGCTGATTGAAGCACTGGGAATTGCCCATGTCGAAACGGGCTTTCCGGTCAGCACGCATACGGAAAATGGCACCCTGGCTCTGGAACAGATCCGATGGCTTTCCGCTGCGGGCGTTCCCGCCAGTGCGGTGTTGGTCGGCCACCTCGACCGCCTGCCGGACCTTGCTTATCACAAAGAGGTCGGAGGCACTGGCTCATATGTCATCTACGACGGTCCTTCCCGTGCCAAGTATGGGCCCGACAGCCAGGTGGTCGAACTGATCAAGGGGATGTTGAGCGCCGGATATGGCAAGCAGATTTTATTAGGCAGTGACATGGCGCGCGCCAGCTACCTGCGAGCGTACGGAGGGGGTCCCGGACTTGATTACATCCTTAGCCGCTTTCTCCCGCGGCTGCGCGAGGAGGGCATCACCCAGGAAGTGATCGAAGATATCATGATCTGTAACCCCGCCCGGGCCTTCGGCCGACGGGCCATTCCTGGAGAAAGGAGCACGCAACCCGAGTGACAAATTCAATCATGCTTCTCCCCATAAGTGTCGGTGTCTCCAAAAGTGGAGAAGCCACGAGGTGCTCACACGGCGCGAGTGGGCGAAACCGGGGGTGCACCGGCATGTCGGTGTGTCCAGCGAAGGCTGGCGTATTCAGGAGGAATGAGTCCCACCAGGGTAAGAGGAGAGCATCAAGAAGCCGGAGGTCAGGGGCGTGAAGTTCATCGCGATCGGCGTTCGACCCCGATCGCCCCCACACTCCGATTCGCCTGATTTCCCGTGTCTTTGACCCCTCCAGAGACATCTCAGCTAACCATATAGAATCAGGTGATTATGCGATCCACCCCCGACTTCTCGGCGCTCTCCATGCTGAGGTGGTAGTGAGGGGCGAGATGCCCATCCCGCAAGGGAGGATGTTCCGCTTCGCAGGTCAGCAAGGAGAACGGGTGACGCAGGTCGGCGAAGCTCCGAAGCCAGAGGAGGGTAGCAATGAAACTGATGATGCAGCTAATTCGGGTTTTGTTCTTGACCATCATTGTCACTACTTGCGGAGTTGCACAGGTTCCGGAGACAGGACCTTTCAGTCTGTTCGACCTTCCTCGCCTGAATGCGTTTTCTGCTTACCGGGCTTCCAGCGAGAACCGCTTTGTGGGCAGCAACGATGACAGCAAGCGCATCATGCCGGGCGAGACGCTGGTGATGGCGGATCTTACCGGTCCGGGCATGGTGACGCACATCTGGTTGACGGTGG
>DATKST010000200.1:0-5256 GCA_035531475.1 Terriglobia bacterium | reverse complement strand
TGCCTCTGCATCTTGAGGCGAAGTGAGGCCCGGGCCTGAAGGCCTCTTTGGGGGAATGCTGCTTTCAAGGGGCCTGAAGGCCCCTGCTCCCTCCGAAATGGCCGAGGCTCGTGTTGCACCGGTAATTGACTGGTTGCCGGTCATTCAGGCGCAATTGAACTCAATTTGACTTTTCTCTCGACGAATCAAGTGGCGGATTCGGCGGCGAGAGCACTTCAATTTCGGTGGGAAGCTGAAGGATCAACTTCTCTCTGATGAAACCGCTATTAGAGTTCTTGGTTAGCCTAAATCGGTACGTCACAGTGAATGTTGTGCCGGAATGCTTGGCAAATTCCCACGTCTTGGCGTTCTTCTCTGCGCCTTCCGCCAGTAGCCGTGGTCCATCTTCTACGCGAGTCGCGACTACTCTGTCTCCATCGGTTGTCACGCTTATGTGAACTACGCCCTCAATGCGAGCCGCTCGTGCTATCGGCGGATAGAACGGAACCCCCATGTTTAAGACGTAGGGCAGAACTTGAGTCGATGCCACGGCATTGGATTGCGCGTGGAGGATGACGGTGGACACTGAAAGCGCGAGGCTGCAACCCAGCATGATCGTTGAGCGAATCATGCATGCATCTTAACGCTCTCGGTCAAGGCTTCAAGGGGCGAATAGTCGCCAATTCGGAAGTTATGTCCGTTTGAGAGCCTCAAGGGCAACCGCAGAATCCTTCACTTCGCTCAGGATGACAGTGCATTACGGGGACGTGGGTGCCAAGTTCGATGTCGTGGAAGCATCGTCGCCCATGCGGAAGACCCGGCATCTTTTCCCTAACAGCCCGTGGTGAAAGTGAGGTTTTGAAAGGGCACGACTTCAATAGCCTGCCCTTGAGCGTAGCGAAGGGTGCCGCAAGTGCCGCAAAATCAACTGGGCTTCAGCCCCTGAGTGACGGTTTCCCTCGCAATTCGACTTGCACCACAGGCTGCTAGGGATTAGGGACTAGGGACTAGGGATTAGGGACTAAGGATTAGGACTAGGAACCAGGGACCAGGGATTAGGGACGGGCGGCAACCGTTACCAAAAGAGGGTAAAGATTACACGGAGCGGGACCGGGGCGGCTGAAATCGTGTTGCGTTAAGCGCTGGTTTTTGTGGTGGTTGCAATCGGAATTGCGTTTGGTTCGCGAGGTGCATCTCACAGGGTGAAAGGGCAGTAGTGTCGGCAGCGGGTGTGCCGGCTGAAGGAGGATAGAGAAAGACATGAATGCTCGAGTTGGGTTTTGGACTGGTCTTTGCGTTGCCGCGTTGACTTTGGCAGGGGTAACGGGTTGCGCGTCGAAGAATTACGTGCGCAACCAGACGGCTCCGCTGGTGAACAAGACGAACACACTGGAAGACAAGACGGCGGAGAACAACCGGAACATCCGCGACGTGGATCAGCGGGCACAGGCGGGCGTCAAGCAGGCGCAGGGGTCGGCGGACCAGGCGACCCAGAATGCGCAGGGCGCGCAGAAGGCGGCGGGCGACGCGGAGACGGCGGCCAACGACGCAGTGCACCGGGCGGATTCGCTGGACTCAGTGGTAAAGAACCTGGACAACTACAAGCCGGTTGCGGACGTGACGGTAACGTTCGGTTTCGACAAGGCGATGTTGACCAAGGATGACAAGCAGCAACTGGACCAGTTTGCCTCGCAACTGGGACAGCAGAAGGGCTACATTCTCGAGGTGACGGGCGGAACCGACTCCACGGGCTCCAAGGATTACAACTACGATTTGAGCAACCGGCGCGCTGACTCGGTGGTGCAATACCTGGCCTCGAAGTATGGGGTAGCGGCGCATCGTTTCTACCTGATCGGGATAGGGAAGGACCAGGAAGTGGCCCCGAACAACACGGCGGAGGGGCGGAAAAAGAATCGGCGGGTGGAGATCAAGATGCTGACCAACATGAACCCCGGGAATGGAACTCAGGCGCAGCCGGGATCGCCCTCGGGACGATAGAGGCTGCATCGCACGTGCTGTGAGTTGGAAAGAGGCTCCGTGGCGGAGCCTCTTTCCTTTTTGGGATGAGCAGGGGCGCGCCCGCGGTCGAGGCAGGCAGAATCGCGCCCGTCAAAAGAACGTTTGCACGATATCGACGACCGAAAATGCGGAGTCTACTACGGGAATTGCGCGCCACTTGTCGAAGGTAAGGCAGGGATGGCAGATATCGAACGCGATCATGTCCCCGATCCTCAGGTCGTCGCCGGGTTCGATTCGCAGGTAGGCATGCTGATCCATCAGTTTGGTGGTTTCCCAGTGCGCGGGGGCGGGGCTGGGCGCGGGGGCGCCGGGGCGGAAATGAAGCGCGGGCGCGGGCAGGCCTGAGTCGAAGGCGGCGTCGCGCCGGCCCATTCCGACGATGGCGCGTTGCGGCTCCGGAATGGACTGCACGCAGGCCCAGATGTGCAGCGCCGGCAGGAGCCCTCCACCGATCTGGCGCGCAACGGGATTCGATTGCATCATGCGCTGGTGCGCTTTGCGGTACGAGCCCACATCGTGGGTGAGGTAACATCCTGGCCGCAGCACAATTTCGACAGGCTGGCCGAATTTGGCGGAAGTGAACTCCTCGGCAACCACGTCGAACCACGCGGAACCTGCGCCGGTAAGGATGGGCGGAGCCTGAGCGAATTTCTTCTCCGCCAACAGCCGTGCAGTCACCTGGCAGGCGCGGCGCAGAAATGCGCGAATGGAGTCCTCATCCGGCAGCACACCTTCGTAAACCTCCACTCCGCACAGGCGCACCGTATTCCGCCATCTTTCCAGCGCATCAAGAACAGCGGCAAGCTGGGCATCGTCGCGCACGCCGGCGCGTCCGCCCATGACGCCGAGCTCGATGAGAACAGGAACGGTGAGATTCAGCGGAGCGAAGTACTGGCCGAGCATTTCGACGCCCTCCGCCGAATCCACCAGGCAATAGAACGCGACGTCCGGATCTCTCAAAAGCTGAGAGACGGCGGCCATGTTCTGCATGCCGACGAGCTGGTTGGCCATGAGAATGCGCCGAACCCCGTGTTGATAAGCGACGCGGGCCTGATGGGCGGTGGCCAGGGTGATTCCCCACGCGCCGCCCTGGAGTTGCATGGCAAAGAGCTTGGGAGCCATGGTGGTCTTTCCATGGGGAGCGAGCTTGACTCCATAGGCCTCGATGAAGCGCCGCATCCACTCCTGATTGTTGAGCAGGCGGTCGCGATAGAGGACGGCGGCGGGCAGGCTGAGGTCTTCGCGCAGGAGGTTCCAGCCGAGGGCGGCAGCCTCGCCGGGCGTCACCGCGCGCTCCAGTGGACCAAGACCCTTGTTGAGTGGACCGATGCGGTCCGCGGTTTCCAGTTTGGCCATAGGTATGTGGCTCATAGTTGCGTCTCCAGGCCAGGTCACTGACCGCATGAATTCAATCTTCCTCTTTCGCCAAAAAACGCGAAAGGGTGGGCACGGAGATGCTACAGGATCAATCGGCCCATCGAATAACGCCGTCATCCTGAGCGCAGCGAAGGATCTGCGGTTGTTCCTGGCGCGCTCCAAACTCACGGCGCAGGCGGCTGAAAACTAAACGGAAGTATGTACTTTACGCAAGGGCGGGAAGTGACGGGAGAGCGTAGGATTAGCCCATAGATTACTTTGGCCAGCCGTCCTTCGGCTTTTTCTTCTCAAGTGACTTCTTTACTGCTTCCTGCCAGTCGATGTCAATCTTGAGAAGGTCCGGCTCCGGTCCCCGTGGTTTCGGGGAGTTCTTTGGGTTGGTCTTCTTGCTTTCCTTTTTCATTGTCCCACTCTTCAATGTGCCTCTGGCAAAAGAGATCGTCTTTCCCGATTACCTCGTCGATCAGCCCAAGCCAGTATGCATCTGTCGCGGTCAGTTGATTTTCGCCTTCTTGCAAGGCATGGCAAAGCGCAGCAAAGAACGCTGTGAGCGGCTCCAAAATCGATCTTATTTCCGATTCGAGTGCGGTTTTCTTCGCCTGCTCATCTTGTATCGCGTCGATTTCAGCCATTCGATCCGCTGGGACCGCGATTTTGCCCCAGTCAGCCGACCACCGCTGGAGCCGGTCGCCGCTGAAATTCGTCACGTACTCATTGAACAGGAAAAAGTCTTCTGTCAGCCGCTCGATTCCGCCGCCTCGGAAACTCCATCGCGGGTTATCCTTGTTGGCTTTGACCTCAAAATCCGCTATCGCCTTGATAGCAAATGCCTCCAGTTTCGCTCTGGCGCGGGGGCCGCTTGAACTGCGAACCTTGCGCATCACGGTGTAGAATAGTTGCGCATACCTACTGTGCCGCTGCTTCGCCCGCTCCCATATCTCTGTCCCTTCTGGCGACAGTTTTCCGCCAATGAACTCAATAAAGCAATCGAGGTCTGAGAGGTGCTGCTTCCCGGGCTGACTGCGAATTGTGACGTATTCACTAAGATGAGAAACGAACCTGAACGAGAATCGATCATCTATTTTCTGCGCAAGCTCAAGAGCGTACTGATCGTTTCGCTGTCGCAAATATGCCGCAAGCCGCGAACTGTACTCGGCGGTTAAGAGGTTGGGTTCGGCCGTCCGCAACCCATGGTAGTGGATCAGACTGTGCGGATAAGCAACGGCGTAATCCCCAGACGAGAGAAGGTCTGCGGCGGCGCTCAGCGCCTTTGTTGTAACGGCAGTGATGATATGGCACGGCTCCGCCCCGTCCTGATCTGTCATGCGGAGCACATTGAGAATTGTTTCGGCGGCGAGCGGTTGGCCGCCGTTGCTGTCGATATAGACCGTAATGGGGTCCCGGCTCTGTGCTTGGAGTTTCAGAATGTGGGGCGTCACTCGCGATACCAAATCCTGGTCGATTAAACCGACGAGATGGATGCTTCTCGCAGGATTGAGCCGGTAGTACGGATGTGGTTTACTCACGAGCGGATTGGCCCTAGCCTTTCTTGAGCAACTCGCTCTCCTTCTTAACGTCACGCAAGAATGCCGACAAATCCCGCCCGTACCTGCGGTAGACACGTTCTATTGCATCCCGAAATTCCTTCTCTCGCTTACTGGAAACCGGCCTCTCGATCCGTCGTTCTTTGGGCTCTGCAACTGCTGACACTCCCATGCTGTCCTCCCTTCTAGCAGATTGGTGAATTCCGCTAGCTGTACATCAGCCGTTTCCCTTCGGCAGCCCGAACGGTCAGCGCCGTCCGTTCGCCGTCGTTGAGCTTTCTATGATTCCACATAAAGTCGAATTGCCATAGGTAACGATGGAGGTATTCCCGGCTCA
>DATKST010000199.1:0-24042 GCA_035531475.1 Terriglobia bacterium | reverse complement strand
GAGCGCCAGAAGGTCATAACATGGCTTTCCGAGGGTATCGAGCGGGTCCCAAGGGCGATACTCTCCCCCACTGTCTTTCTTCAGCAACATGAATTCCGGCTCGACGCCAACATTGAAAACATAACCCTGCTGCCGGGCCTCCTCCAGCCGGCGCTTGAAAACCGTGCGCGGGCACAAAGGCCAAGGCTCGCCGTTCACGTGAAGATCTCCGGCCACCCAAGCGATATTCTTACGCCAGGGAAGGACCGTCAGCGACCGGAAATCCGGCACGCTGCAGATGTCCGGATCGTGAGGCCCCTGCCCCACGTCCCCACAGGCGAACCCCGCGAACCCGGCTCCTTCCCGGGCAACCTCCTCGATGTAACGAGCCGGAACGAGTTTTGCCTTAGGGGCACCCGTCAGCTCGACAAAGGAGCAAAATATATAGTCAATTCCTTTTTCCTTAATGAAGGATTTTACGTCATCAGTGATCATGCTTCCGACTCCCGTTCTCAAATCAGTGTGAAACAGCGGCCGCCGCCTTCTCGCCGACCAGTTTTCCCGTCCGGAAGCGGTCCGGAGAGAACGGCTTGATCAGGGAGGGCAGGCTGCCAGTAGCGATCAGCTCCGCCATGCACTTGCCGGCAATTGGAGAGGCCTTGAACCCATAGGTTCCCCAACCAACATCCATACAAAAGTTACCCACTTCCCGTGCGACACCCATGATGGGAGCAAAATCCGGGGTCATGTCACAAATTCCGGTCCACTGTCTTAACACCCGCACGGCCCGCAATTGGGGGAAGAGCTCCAGCGTGTAGGTGGCCATTTGCTCCAGCGTGGTGAGAGTGCTCTTCATGCTGTAGGACTGGTAAGGATCGATCTCCGCGCCTATCACCAGTTCACCCTTGTCGGTCTGGCTGAGATAAACGTGCAGTGTTGCGGAGACGACCACCGCCTTGAGGAAAGGCTTAAGCGGCTCCGTCACGCAAGCCTGCAGCGGGTGCGTGACGATTGGCAACGGCACGCCGGCCATTTCTGAAATCGTCGTGGCCCAGCCGGCCGTGGCGTTCAGAACCGTCCCAGCGGCAACGCGGCCGCGAGAGGTCAGCACCCCCGTGATCTTGCCGCCTTCAAGGTCAAAGCCCGTCACTTCCGTGTGAGGATGGACTTCGATGCCCATTCGCGCGCAGCCACGGGCATAGCCCCAGACGACGGCATCGTGGCGAATAATCCCGCCCGGCGGATGATATAGCCCCGCGAGGATCGGATAGCGGGCTTGACGGCTTAAGTTAACGCCGGGTAGCAGCCTTTGAATCTCTTCTGGATAAATGATGCGGCTGTCCACGCCGAGCATCTGATTGTTCTCAGCACGGACGCGAAGACCGGTCACGGAGGAGTCCGAGTGCGCCAGTGTCAGGTGGCCACACTGAGTGAAGAGAACGTTCCAGCCCAGTTCTTCAGAGAGTCCTTCATAGAGCTTGATCGAGGCATCGTAAAAGTGGATTCCTTCGGGCGTCCGGTAATTGGAGCGAAGGATGGCGGTGTTGCGTCCACTCGATCCGGAGCCGATATAGTTCTTCTCAAGCACCGCCACACTTCGAATGCCATGGTTCTTGCCCAGGTAGTACGCCGCGGCGAGCCCGTGTGCGCCCCCGCCGATGACCACGACGTCATAGCTGGGCCGCAGGTCTTGTCGCTGCCAGAACCTTTCCTTGCTAAAGAGTTGCATAGGTTATCCGCGTAACGACTGCAACGCCTTCATGCCAAACGGGTTTGCTTGGAACTCACGGCCAGATTGAAGGATGATCTGCCAGACGCTTTCGGCATACTCGCGGCTCACCAGAAGGTGAAATGCCGGCATGGACCCGAGGTCCTCGCGGCGGAGAATGGTGTGTACATGGGCTACGCTCCCTTGAACACAGGAAAGGTTCGGTAAGGACTCATTCGACAGGTTTAACGAAGAGAGTTTGCCGAGAACCTCCCGGCTGAACGGCCCAGCCATGAGGAGGTCCGCATAGACACTCGTAACGTCCGTGGCACCCTCTGGAGGATCGAGTGGAGGCTCGCTCACGACCAGGAAATGGCCAAATCCCAGACTCCACCCAGGTCCGGCCGGTTGAATGCGCGTGTCGTATTTGATCCGATAGCTTACGTCAGCAATGCCCACGCCGCTCGTCACCAGCGCGACCTCCTCATCCAGCGAGGAGAAGACGTCCGGCATCTGCCAGCCATGATGGGTGACAAAGTGGGCACCGGCCCTTTGATGGCAATAGAATAGAGCGGATCGCTGAATGAGCATTCCCAAATGTCCTAGGTACGAAGCCGGGTCCCTTCCGGATCATAAAAAGGCCGTAGCGTCACGCTCGCCGGGACCAGACGTCCACTCTGGCGAATGCCGATGGATGCGCCTTCTCTTGCTTTTTCGGGCCGAACCCAAGCAAGACCAATTGCCATCTGCTTCACCGGAGAGTATCGCGAGCTTGTGACGCGCCCAGCAAGTTTGCCATCAACCACCACTGCGCAACCGTCCTCCGGAACGTTCGTTCCTGGAAGAGCAAACCCCACCAACCTCTCCCGGGGCGGTGCGGAAGCGAATTTAGCAAGGGCGGCTTTTCCAGTAAAGTCCTGCTTATCAAGCTTGACTGCCCAACCCATATCCGCTTCGTAGGGAGTGCTCAGAGCGTCGGTATCGACGCCGACGATGAGATGGCGCTTCTCGAGACGCAGCAGCCTCTGAGCCTCGATCCCGAACGGGCGGATGCCGAATTCGCGTCCGGCTTCCAGCAACTCCCCCCATACAAATTCAGCCGCCTCAGCCGGGCAGTGGACCTCCCAGCCCGTTTCCCCTACAAAGCCAACTCGTAGCAAGAGCGATCGGGCGCCGGAGACTTCGGCTTGGCGACAAGCCATGTAAGGAAAGGCGGTTGGGGACAGATCGCAATCCGTGAGCTTCTTAAGGACATCGCGAGCCTTGGGGCCTGCGATGTTCATTGCGCCGAAGCCACCCGTGACGTTGGTGACGCGGACATCCCAGCTTGTCTCCGCCAAATGCCACTCCAGCCACTGATATACAAAATCAAGATTGCCGGTGGTTGTGGTGACAAAGTAGCGGTCATCGCCCAGACGGGAAATCGTGCCGTCGTCAAGGATCACGCCTGCCTCGTCGCACATCAGCGCATAGCGGGCGCGCCCCGGCCGAAGGTCCGAGAAGTGATGGGTGTAGACCTTATCCAGCAACCTGCCGGCGTCGCTGCCTCGCACGTCGAGCTTGCCGAGGGTGCTGACGTCGATCAGACCAGCCCTTTCGCGCACCGCCCAATATTCGCCCTGTACGGATTCCTTTTCTGGCGTTGCCACCGCCGTCCGGTAATATCGGGGGCGCTTCCAGTCGCCCATGTCCAGCCATACGGCGCCCAACTCTTCGTGGGCGTCGTGCAGGGGTGTACGGCGGACGGGATGGTGCGAATTGCCGGCCAGTGCGCCAAGCGTCACGGAAGGGTTGGGCGGCCGGGAGGTCGTGACTCCGGTGTCAGCGATGGACCGTCCGGTCTCTTGCGCACAAATGCCGATCGTCATCAACTGGCACATACGGCCCTGGCAGGGGCCCATGGTGGACGTGGTGTAGCGCTTCAGTGTCTCGATGTGATCAAAGCCCTCGGCGACACCATCGCAGAGATCCTTACTGCTCACGTCTGAGCAGAAGCAAACAAACGAGCGCTTACCCGCGGCAGGGGGCGGGAAGGCGGCCGAAATCGTTTCACCCGCCGCATCCCCTACCACTGAAACGTTGTGTGGCAATGCGGTTGGAACGAATGCCCCCTGCAGTTGGTTCCATTCGAGTTTTCCGCCCGCCTGTGCAATCAGGCCGGCATCCGGGACGCGCGGTCCGCACACTACGATCAGATCGCAGGAGAACTTACGGTTCCGGCAGCGCAGGCCAGTGACCTCGCTGCCCCCGGTTGCGCCCACTACATCCTCGATGGAAACAACTGCCACGACCTCGGTGCCCTTTTCACGGAAATCGTCACGAAGTTCCCCTACCCGGTCCTCATCCGCACCGATAATCACCGCCCGTCTGCCAGGTTGTAATCCGAACAAATGCATCAGCCGCTGTGCCGCCGTAGCCAGCATCACACCAGGAAGATCATTGTTAGGGAAAACCAGTGGCGTCTCGTAAGCCCCGGTTGCCACCACGACATGTCCCGCCCGGACATGCAGCAATCGCTCGGCAGTGCCGGGCCGCTGAGCCGGTTGGACAACCCCGAGAAGGTTACCTTCGTAGAGTCCGAAGCAGTAGGAGCCTTGCAGAACTCGAATCTCGGAGCGGGCCTTCAGACGCTCGATCAGGCCGTCAGCTCCAGATCTGGAACGTTTGCGATAGAGGAGTTGGCCACCTGGCTCCGATTGATCGTCGATGAGCGTTACTTTCGATCCGCGCTCGGAAGCCTCCAGTGCGGCCGTCATGCCGGCGTAACCGGCGCCGACTATTGCGACATCACAGTGCAGCCAGCCGTGTTCGTATTCACCTGCCGCGACAGCCGGGGGCTCGCCAAGTCCAGCCATCCTGCGGATGAAAGGCTCAACTGCATGCCAAGCCGTGCGGCTGGTAAATATCTTGTAATACCAACCCACCGGCATGAGCCGGTCGAGATACTGGGTGGCGGACAACCCATCGTGTTCGAGCGACGGAAAGGCATTTTGGCCTTTCACCTTCATTCCGTCGATAACCGGCGTGATGCAGGTGCGGACGTTCGGCACGCCATCCACGTTCATCATGCAGTTCGGGCATTTGCCGGCGGCACAGACCAAACCCCGGGGACGATGATATTTGAAACTGCGGCTAAAGATGCGTTGTCCGGAACGATAGAGTGCAGCAGCGATCGTATCGCCCGGCCGTGCTTCAACCTCGCGTTTGCCAAAGAAAATCTTCACCGTGCACCCGCAGTTTTGCCCGCAAGAATGGTTTCAACAACCTCATTGGAAACCGTGTTGCGCACGGCTTGCAGCCACTGCCTGCAGCCGTCACGATGGAACCACCATTCTGTCTGCACGCCGGCTGCATCCGCGCAATAGTAACGATAGTTGGCCCACTCCTCTTCGGGAGCGTCCAACGGCGGCCGCTGCTTCACCTCGCCGCCAAATCGATATTCATACACGGATCGTTCGCCGCAATGGGGACAGCGCAAAAGGAACGACATCACTTACCGAATACCTTTCTCGTTCCCGCCAGCGGGATACCGCAGATAACCGAGGCCTCCCCTGTCAGTGCGGCCATGTCCTCCGGCTCCAGGTGGTGCACGTCAGACTTACCGCACGACCGGGCGATCATCTGAATCTCCAGGGTCATCGCGTGGAGGAGATTGCGCACCCGATCGGCGCCCTGTTCCACGTCCAGGCGCTTCATCAACTCGGGATCTTGCGTCGTGATACCCACCGGGCAGCGGCCGGTATGGCAGTGGTGGCAGGCATACGGTGCGGCGCCGATCGTCCGATAGTCCTCTTCATAAATCGGCTTATTGCAGTTCAGGGCGATGAGTGATGCCGTGCCGATATAGCAGGCGTCCGCACCCAGGGCCATCGCCTTGGCGGCATCTGCACCGTCCCGGATGCCTCCGGCAATAATCAACTGCACTTCACCGTAGACCCCCATGTCCTCCAGGGCCGCCCGGGCCTCGCACACGGCGGCAAGCGTGGGGATGCCGGCATGCTCCTGGAAGATGGCTGGGGAAGCACCCGTCCCTCCTTCCATGCCGTCCACAACAATAACATCCGCTCCCGCCTTGGCAGCCAGCTTGACGTCATCATAAACGCGGCTTGCCCCCATTTTGATAAAAATGGGCACTTGCCATCCGGTGGCCTCGCGCAACTCTTCCACCTTGATAATCATGTCATCGGGGCCCAGAAAATCGGGGTGCCGGGCGGGGCTGCGCTGATCCACGCCCACGGGGAGGTCACGCTGCTCTGCGATCTTGTCCGACACTTTGGAGCCGAGCAGAAGCCCTCCGGTCCCGGGTTTCGCTCCCTGGCCAATGGTCAATTCGATGGCATCGGCCATGCGCATGTGGTGGATATTGATGCCGTAGCGCGACGGCAGCACCTCATAGATCAGCGTCCGGCTGTTCTTGCGCTCCTCCATCAACATCCCGCCGTCACCGGTGGTGTTCGAGGAGCCGGCCGCGGCGGCGCCCTGGGCCAGAGCGACCTTGGCGTTCAGGGAGAGAGCACCCCAACTCATGCCGGTAATCATGATGGGGATGTCGAGCTCGATGGGCTTCGTGGCGAAGCGGGTACCCAGCACCGTCTTCGTTGAACACTTCTCCCGGTAGCCCTCCAGAGGGATGCGGGTCAGGGAGCATGGCAGGAAGGTCAGATCGTCGAATGTCGCCCAGCGCCGCTCACGCAATGTTCCAAAACCGCGCATGGTGTAAAGGCCGGATTCAGCCTTGGCCTGAATCTCGTCGATGACCCGCGCCGCGAAAATCCCACTCTGTTGCAAGGTAGACAAACTACAAGGCCTCCTGCCAGATCCGCCAATCGCGCTTATCGAAGTTCCACAGCTTGCGCCCCGAGACGACCTTCTTAAATTCCCGGGCCGGTGGCCTCCCGGTTCGGATCTTCGAAGGTAGGTGCTTCTCGATCGCGGCTTCGAGAAACTCCACGTCGGAGGAATCGACGGGGCTCACGACCGCATCCGTGCCGAGGCTGGCAATTCGTCCGCCCACGTAACAGATCGTCTCATACATCGAGTCGGCGAAAGCCTCTCCCGTGTTACCGCAAACCATGAGAGTGCCCTTCTGGGCCATGAAGCCCGCCATATAGCCGCAGTCGCCGGCCACGATCACCTGGCCGCCTTTCATGGAAACCCCAAGGCGGGCCGCCGCATCGCCCAGGACCGTGACCGTTCCGCCGCGAAGTGCCGCCGCCGCGCCGCTTCCGGCACTCCCATGCACCCGCACCAAACCGTTCAGCATCGACTCTGCCAATCCCCAGCCTGCGCTACCTTCGATTTCGATCGACGCTCCATCGCTCAATCCGCCACAATAGTAGCCAACACTTCCAGCAATGCGGATGCTCACCGGCCGCAGGATCGCCACCGCGAGATTGTGATGTGCGCCGGGGTTTCGGACCGTAATATCCGCGCATCCGGTATCGATCAATCGACCGATCTCCCGGTTGATCTCGCGCGTCCCCAGTCCGGCCGCGTCTATCTCCGCCATACCCGCACTTCCTTGGCTTGCGCTTCCCGCACTTCGAAATTTCCTTCTATGGCCGATCGGATGGCGATCTCCTCGGTGGCCACGGCGACGAACTGCTCTGTCTCAGCAAACACCAGGGGCTTCAAGGAGAATGGGTCCTTGACAAACCCGAATTCGGTGGCTGTGGCCACCAGACAACTGAACGAACCGTCGAGCTCTTCAATCATGGCGAGGAGCCCACCCCGCAGGTCCATGCCCTGCCGCAGTTTCCCGGCTAGGAAGATTGCTACGATTTCCGAATCATTCCCGGTGTAAAAGCGGACCCCACGCTGCTCGAACTTGCGGCGGAGCTGATGATAGTTGGTGATGTGGCCGTTATGGACAATGGCCAGGTCCGGATAGCCGTGTCCCCAAAATGGCTGGGAATGGCTCAAATCGACGGCTGATTCTGTGGACAGGCGCGTATGCCCGATTCCATGAGTGCCCCGAAAGCGGGAGATCTGAAACGTGCGATCAAGATTGGCAGGCGAACCAACCTGTTTGATGATTTCAAGGCGGCGCCCAAGACTCACCACTTCGACGGCGGGGGCAGCGGACTCAACGGCCTGGACGAAGGAATCGAGATCGGCAGATTCGTCGATCGTGAAACGAAGATACGCTTCTTCTTGACGAATATCGCATCCCCCGTAGGAAGCAATGGCACGGCTCATCACGGCGGCTTGCTCGGAACTCCCGCTGCCCTCGCCCAGCTTGACTCGGACGACCAGGCGGCCGGGCTGCTCTGGACCAAACAGTGCGACTCCGGAAGAGTCCGGTCCACGGCATCCCAGCGCCTCGGCCATCCGCAGGAGGGTGCGCCCCAGTATGCACGTTTCCTCGCCCGTCTTTTCCCAGTAACCTACAATGCCGCACATAATATTCTTGCGGTATACTAGCAGTATCCAGGAAAGGATGCAAGAGCTTGGTGCCCGAGACCGCAATCTTATTGGTGAGTTGCCCGGACCGCCGTGGAATCGTAGCGTCTATCGCCCAGTTTCTCTACGCCCATGGCGCAAACATTCTGCATGCCGACCAGCACCAGGACAATGAGGCAGGGATGTTCTTCATGCGCGTCGAATGGTCGCTCCAAGGATTCGACCTCGACCGCCCCGGCGTCCTCAGCAATTTCACCCCGATCGCTTCAGATTTTGCCATGGAGTGGCGCATTGAGTATTCTTCCGACCGGCCCCGCGTCGCCGTATTTGTCTCGCGTGATCAGCACTGCCTCATGGATCTGCTGTATCGCCATCAGATTGGGGAGCTTCCCGGCAAGATCGTGCTCATCGTCGCCAACCATTCGGAGGCGGCTCCACTGGCGGGATTCTACGGCATCCCGTTCCATCACGTCCCCGTCAGCTCTGAGGACCGAGAAGGATCCGAAAGGAAACAGATGGAGCTTCTGGAGCAGGAGCGCATCGATCTCATCGTGCTGGCACGCTACATGCGGATCCTGTCACCGGCATTCGTCGCCCGGTATCCGCGCCGGATAATCAATGTTCATCACTCTTTTCTGCCCGCTTTCATGGGAGCGCGGCCCTATCATGCCGCCTTCGAGCGTGGGGTAAAGCTGGTTGGCGCTACGAGCCACTATGTGACAGATCAGCTTGACGAAGGGCCGATTATTGAGCAGGATGTTACCAGGGTCTCACACCGCGACCAGGTTCATGACCTTGTAGAGAAAGGCCGTGACCTCGAGCGCATCGTTCTTTCCCGAGCGGTCCGGTGGCATTTAGAGCATCGAATCTTGTTCTATGCAAATAAGACGGTGATTTTTGACTAGCCTGTGAATCGGAACGAAGAACCGGACCCGGGCCGAAAAGCTCGGGGAAGTGGAGCGCGTGTATCGCACTCTGCGCCAATGGCTGATCACTGCGAAGCTCCCGCCGGGAGAATTCCTTTCGGAAGTTGATCTTGCGGCCCGGTGCAAGACCAGCCGTACCCCCGTGCGCGAAGCCTGCACGCCATATGGAAGGTCCGCACAATTTCCATTAATATATTGAAAATACAGTCTTTATATAGACATGCCCTACATCTGTACTTCTAAGTGTTTGAAATTACGATACTTGATGGCACAATCCTGATTTACTTACCAACGCAGGTCTCCTTACCGAAGTCAAGATGGGTCTGGGGAAGGTCGGAATCTCAAGGGCATCAATGGAGGACTGGTTTGGCACCAGTCCGCATTGTGTACAATATGGGCCTTCGATAGAATGGAAGGTCAAGAAGCCAGACGGGTCGTCTGACCGTTCCAGCCGCCCGGAACCGGAAAGCTCCAAGGAGGAAATGACCATGCCACCATTGTTGCCCCCGCGTTTGAGACCACTCGAAGATGTGGACCCCGAGATTTCGCACGCCATTGACCATGAACTGGAGCGCCAAGCCAGAACCCTGGAGCTGATTGCATCGGAGAATTTCGTGAGCGAGGCCGTCCTCCAGGCCGCGGGCTCCGTGATGACCAACAAGTACGCGGAAGGGTTGCCGGGCAAGCGCTACTATGGCGGCTGCGAGTTTGTGGACATAGCGGAGCGGCTGGCGATTGAGCGGGCCAAGGAGTTGTTTCACGCGGACCACGCCAACGTTCAGCCCCATTCAGGAAGCCAGGCGAACCAGGCCGTTTATATGGCCGTGCTGAAACCCGGCGACACGGTGCTGGGCATGAGCCTGGCCCACGGTGGCCACCTCACCCACGGCCATCCGCTCAACTTTTCGGGCAAGATGTACAAGATCGTTTCCTACGGCGTCCGCAAGGACACGGAGACGATTGATTACGATGAGGTGGAGCGTCTGGCCGTTGAGCACAGGCCGCGGTTGGTGTTGGCCGGCGCCAGCGCCTATCCGCGGACGTTGGACTTTGAGCGGTTCGCTGCCATCGCCAAAAAAGTGGCTGCCATTTTAATGGTGGATATGGCGCACATTGCGGGATTGGTGGCGGCGGGCATTCATCCCAGCCCGGTACCCCACGCCGATTTCGTCACCACCACCACTCACAAAACCTTGCGCGGGCCGCGCGGCGGCATGGTGCTGTCGAAGAGCCAATTCGCCAAAGACCTCGATAAGACCATGTTCCCCGGCATTCAGGGTGGGCCGCTGATGCACGTGATCGCCGCCAAGGCGGTCTGCTTCCAGGAGGCGTTGCAGCCCGAATTCCGCGAATATCAGAAACAGATTCTAGCCAACGCCCGGGTGCTGGCGGAAACTTTGGCCCGGGCTGGTTTCCGCATCGTCTCGGGAGGAACCGACACGCACCTGATGCTGGTAGACGTTTTTTCCCGCAAGGTGACGGGCAAGCAGGCGCAGGAGAGCCTGGAGCAGGCGGGCATCACTGTCAACAAAAATGCCATTCCGTTTGACGTGAATCCCCCCATGGTGGCAAGCGGAATCCGCGTGGGCACCCCGGCTATTACGACGCGGGGCATGAAGGAGCCCGAGATGCAGCAGATCGGCAATTGGATCGCGGAGGCTTTGAACCATCTCGATGACGCTAGGGTTCTCAGCCGCATTCGCGCCGAAGTGGAAACGCTGGCTGGAAGGTTTCCGCTGTATGAAAATCGCCTTCCAACTGCCGTCGAAGCGGGACGCTAGAGCGTGTGTGACCCCCATAGGCGTTGAAATAGGCGTTTGCGACCCCTTGAGCCGCGCCAGCGGCGACAGCATGTGGCCCACGGCGCAAGCCGTGGGGTAGAGTTGCGAAAATCCTCTCCGAAGCCCCGCGAGGGGCGACATGATTGCCGCACAGGATGCCGCCCCTGACGGGGCTTGGAAGTCTGCGCTTCCCTCTTTGCCCACGGCTTGCGCCGTGGGCCATAGGATGACGCCCGCCAAGGCGGGCTTTGCCGTAGTTCCAGGGCCTTATTTTAACGCCTAGGGCTTGACCCCCTCACCCGTCCCGCTACGCGGTCACCCTCTCCCCCTTTTGGGGGGAGAGGGGTTGGGGGTGAGGGGACGATGTAAAACTTGACTCAATCGCATCAAGTTTCGCAAGCCTAGGAGACTAGCGCACCTGGCACCATGCTATTGTGACCACGGCGTGGGCTTCCGGACCCAGCGGTGTTTGCGGAGTTCATCGTGGAGTTCCGCCGGAAGAGGAGCCGCGCCGCTCGCGGCAAGATTCGATTCGACGTGGCGCAGCTTCCTCATGCCGGGAATGATAGTTGAGACGGTGGGATTCATCAAGATGAAGCGCAGCGCCATTTCGGGGAGCGTCATGCCAGCCGGGACCAGCGGCTTCAGGGCTTCAACGCGGTCCAAAGTGGCATTCAAGTTCTCTGGCACGAAAAAGGTGTTTCGCCAGTCGCCTTCCGGCCATTGGCTGTCCCGGGTCAACGTGCCGCTCAGCGACCCTTCGTCGAAAGGCACGCGAGCAATCACGGCGACATCGTGCTGCTGGCAGGCGGGAAAGAGTTGGTCCTCGGGATTCTGGTCGAAAATATTGTAGATCACTTGCACGGCGTCGATGAGCCCGGACTGCACGGCTTGCACGCCGTTCCACGGCTCCCAGCGATTGACGCTGATGCCGGTGGCGCGAATCGCTCCTTCATCTTTCAGTTGGTCCAGCTTTTGACGCCAGCGGTCATCTTCCAGCCATTCGTCCTGCCAAGTGTGGAATTGGATCAGGTCGATGGTCTCGACGCCAAGGTTGGCGAGACTGCGCCGAACGTATTTCTCAATGTGATCGGGTGGATAGCTCTGGTCCAGGCTATACTCCGGACGGCTTGGCCACTTCAGGTTTTTGGGGGGAATCTTGGTGGCAATATACAAGCGTTTGCCCGGGTTGGCGCGCACCAATTGCCCGAGCAATTCTTCGCTGTGGCCGTCGCCGTAGGCCCACGCGGTATCGAAGAAATTGCAACCGAGGTCCACCGATTTCTGGAGGGATTCCAGGGATTCGCGATCATCTGATCCTGTCCATCCGGCCATCCCCCACATCCCGTAACCGATCTCGCTCACCGTCCAGCCAGTCCTTCCGAATCGCCGGTATTTCATTTGCCGCTCCTGTAGGGGAATGTGGCGCTTGCGAAGCAGCCGTCACGCATTTCCCATCGCCCGCTATCTCGAAGTCTGAGTTGGATATTATCCTGCAATTCGTCACTTGAATACCACAAGTAACGCGGGCAGGTGGTGGCACAATTTGCTGTAGCGGCGCTCTATGAGCGCCGGAACCTATTGAGAAATAAAGTTCGGGGGTCACAGAACGCCGCTACAGCAAATTGCACCACAACCGGTGGGTGGGTGATGCCCGGTAGGTTCAGCGGTCATCTTTCGGGTGGGGGGGATCCATGAGGATCGGTTCGAAGATGCGTCTCGTCCGGAGGCACGACCGGGGAAAGCGAATCCCCGGCCGGAATGAGGTCCACCATGAACTGATGCAGCGGGGTCATCGCGCGGCCCTAGCTAGGCTCTACCTCCAGTAAAGGGATTAGGTAGGGTACTCGGCTCTCTCACTGCATAAGATTGACTAAACTCAAGGGGGGTGCGGCGCGCCGGGCTCAAAGGCCCTTACTCTTTATCATCGAACTCATGATGCGTCGCCATGAGTCTTATATACGCCCTTGCCGGTCAACGACGATCTCAAGTTGTGTATTCATAGCACATGGCCTGCCAAATTCACCACTTTGCAGGAGAGGGTGGTCGAATTGTTGTTACGGCCGCCTTCGGGTCGTACATACATCCATAATCCGCCGGGAATGGCCAGCATTCTATGCGCACCGGGCTGACAAAGCTATGCTCGAATGATATGCTCGAGTGACATCTCTTTTGATTCATGAAATATCCAACATCTAAACACTCGCAATTCCGTTTCCATTTTAGTGAATTAAATGAAACAAGAGTGGTAGCTTTTTTCCCATATTGGCGCTCCGGCCAACGCCCAAACCGTTACGGTTTGGAGAATGAAAAGCGACCGACCCCTCGACGCTCGCGGGTCACAAGCCAATTTGGCATCACCGCCACCGCGCCAACACTGGCATTCTCGGGATGCCAATAATCAAGCCGAAGGCCAGGGCTGGCGCAAAGCCTTTGGGTCTACGAATTCCGCCAGCCCCCGCCGGTATCGCAGCCAAACTGTGCCGCAGCCGGGTTGCAAGCCTTTTTGCTTTTTTCGGAAGCACAGATGTAATCTAAGGGTGGGTTGGATTCCAGCGTCACGGTGGGCGAGCAGGTGAAGCATTGGAAGGCAGCGAGCTTGAACCCATTCTGGAAGAAATCAGATTGCTGGCTGCCTCCGAGCGGGTTCGAATCACCCAACACGCTCATCAGGAGATGATCGAGGAGGCAATCCCTCTTGACGATGTCCTGGAAGCGATACGAACAGCAGAAATTCTGGAAAGCTATCCCGAGCATCGCCGTGGCCCGTGTTGTTTGTTGAAGGGTTCGGCTCGCAGCGGGCGCCCACTTCACATCGTGTGTACGACGGCGCGCCCTCTCCTGATTGTCATTACAGTTTATGAGCCAAAGTTGCCAAAATGGATAAGCGCGACGCAAAGGAGGCCGCGATGAATTGTTCCGTGGAAGGCTGCCCAGGAGAGTATGAAGAGCAAGCGGTTGTTCACACGGTACGTTACCAGGGTGAGGTGGTCGTGATTGACCACGTTCCGGCGGAAGTCTGCACAGTCTGCGGCGACGTTCTGCTGAAGCCCGAAACGGTGCGAAGGATTGAAGCTCTGCTTAAGACAATGGGCCAGCCGACGCGGAAGGTACCATTGTTCGAATTTGCCTGACCGCGCACACGTGGCGAGGGATGAAGTGTAGTCGCCGCTCGGCGAATCCTGGCAGGCCGCGTTTTCCCAGGGGCCGAAGCCCGCCGTTGAGGACACCGGCGCTACGCTGTCCACCCAATTCCTGGACGCTCCACTAGCTTTTCAGCTCTTGCGCGACTCTTTCCAGGAAAGGCACAATCCCGGCGAGCGGTTGGATGGCAACACCGGCTTCCTGCAGAATGCCCTCGGTCGCGATTGCCGCCGGATCTCCCTTTCCACCCTCGGATTCGACCACCGCGGTCAAGTGCGCAGATTCCTTCTTTCTCACCCGGTCGAGCGTATAGACCAAGCTCTTGGCGAGTTGAGTATCGCGCCGTAGGGAGAGCGCGTGAATCAATTGGATGACGCCATTGGGCTTGTAGCCAAAATCGAAGGTAAACAGATCGCCGGGGCGGGTCCAGCGGCTGGCAGGGATACGTTTTTCGATTCGTTCCCACACGTCCGCCTTCATCAGGGCGGCGCTCAGCTTTTGCTTGATGCGCAGGCGCGTTTCTTCGAGAGGCGGCCGTGAGGAGGGTGAGCCAACATAGCGGAAGAATAGATCCTCAATCTGGGCTTGGGGGTCTTCCAGAATGCACGGGCGGGGCTCGGTGATCTGGATCAGATTGGAAAGGGAATTCTGCAAGAGCTTGAGATAATCGTCCAGATGGTCTTCATGCCCGTCAATCTCCGCATCAAAGTGCTCCTGCAGGGCGCGGAGCAGTTTCAGGTCAGCCTGGGCGTGGAACCGCTTCACGCGGGCAAAATCCTGGGTGAAAATGCAGCCCAGGTAGCGTTCCGCAGAGCTGTAAAGCATCAGGCCGATGTTGATGGACTCGCCGCGCGCCGAATCGGGCACGTAACGGACCAGAAAATAGGAGCACTGCCTTTGCGGATTCATCAGATTTCCGGAAATCCTGTGACCCCCTCACCCGGCCCGCTTCGCGGTCCACCCTCTCCCCCGATTTGGGGGAGAGGGGTTGGGGGTGAGGGGGCCGCGAGAAACTTGAACCAAAAAGTCAGGATCGCAGGATCAAGGTTCTTAATGCCAGTTGGGGAACGGCTCCAGCCCGCAATCCCGCGCGTCGATCAGCGCCTGCCGCACCAGCCGCCGCCGGGAGTGCAAGGCTTCAATCACCTCGTGCAACTGTTGCGGTTCTTCTCCACACCAGTCCTTGGGGATACCGCTGGCGCAAGCCTTCAACTGCTCCAGCGTCAGGTTCTCAATTCTTGACACAAAAGGCTCAAAGGACTGAAGCCCTTGCACCTTTTCGTAAACCAAGCGGCGCGGATAAATTCCTCTCAAGGGGACATCAAAAAAACGCCATTCGCCATCGTTGAAACAAAAGCCTTGGTCGATCATGGTGGCGGTATAACCCGGCGCTTTGTGGTTGGCGCGCCGGTGGAAAATCATTTGGCGCCCGTCACAGTTGCAGGTCCACTTATCGAAGGCGAGAGCCCCCAGGAAAGCAGGTTGAAGGTTGTGGACTTGACGCAACAAGGGGTCCGGCAGGAAGTCTACAACCAGCATCGTATGAGGATCGCCCGGAAACCGCGAGCCAAACTCCAGGCCGTTTGTTGAGCGGGGCTTGGCGCGAGGATCGGGCTCCGGGCCATAAACCGCGATGGCCTCGGCAACCTCAATAAACGCGGGCTCCGCCACGGGCAGGCCAATTAAGGTTGCCAGCCGGGCGGCGAACATTTCATTGGCCAGAACCCGGACATGCTGAGGGTTGGCGCGAAACTTGACGACGTAACAGTCGCCGTTGAGGCAGCGGAGCAGAGAGGGCTGGGATCCGCCGCGCATGGGCCGGACGAACTCTACAGCGCGAAGAAGCGGAACGTCTCTCTCCGTTGCTGTGATGAGACTTGCCGGCAGCCCAATTTCCATTGCCGTCTTGGGCGCTGCTGCCGAGTGAGGGTTGGGAGGCATGGTCCTGTTTGTTTTGCAAATTCTGCGAACCCCCCGATTTTTGCTTCTGGCTCTGGCCTCGCCCGGCCGGTCCCGTCTTGAAGGCGAAATGCCGGAGGGCTCCTGCGTCACCGCCGCCCGGTCTTCTTCTTCGCGGCTGGATTCTTTTTGGGAGCCGCCTTCTTTGCAGCAGGTTTTTTCTTTGCCGCCTTTTTAGCCGTTTTCTTGGCGGAGATTGACTTGGCCGTGACCGCCCTTTTCTTGGGCTTTTTCGGAGCAGTCTTCTTCTTGGACTTGGCCGGCGGTTTTGCAGGTGTCCTCGCCGCTTTTTTCCTTGTGGCCGGAGTCTTGGCAGCGGGCTTTCCGGTTCCGGCCGACGCCGGAGGCGGCTCGGGCTGAGCCGTCATCACCTCCTCATGGATTTCGAAGGCTACCTCCTCCTCGACAGTCCCCTCTTCTTCCTCGTCGGTCTCTTCCCCGGCCTCTTCCTCGCGATAATCGGAGGACAGTTCTTCGCTGTAGTCTTCCGTTTCGTCGCCCGGCTTGTCTTCTTTTTCAAACTCCATTGAAACCTCCTGGATTTAGTGATTCCTCGCACCCTTTGCGTGCGGAGCAGCCTCAAAGAAGAGATCAGGCGTTCCTGGTCTCAATGAAGGCAGATTTATACTAGCCCACTGCCGATGTCAAGCCTTATTGAGAAAGAAGTGTGGAATGGACGGAATGCAGCTCCGGAAACCGGAAAGTGACGGGTGGGCAGCCATGTCGGGGCAAGACCCCCGGCGGGTTGCACTCCCAGGGGAGGATTCGAGCGTCAGGGCAATTACTGCAAGTGAGGGGCCTGGGCTGGGGGTGATGGGTTCTTGGAAGCCGCCCGGATCTTCTTGCGTTTGCGAACAGCGTGGTGGGGAACGGTTGATTTCCGGGCGAGGCGGCGCTTTGAACTGCGATGGACAGCGCGGCGATGGCTTGCCGGAGAATGGGCGGCGGTCTTGTAAATCACCAGGGTCCGGCTGCTCGGGATGCGCGAGCCTCGCAGGTGATTCCAGCGGCGAACCTGGTAAGGAGTTACGTCAAAGTGGTCCGCCACCAGCTCAATGCTTTCGCCCCGGCGGACGTGATAATGGTAGACGTGCTTGGTCCAGCCGGGATGGACGCGCTGCAAAGCGTAAAGATTTCCAGACGGAAGTGGCACGACCAAGTGAGTCCCCGCCGTCAAGGCGTCCTCCGGACTCAGCGAGTTGACCTTCGCCAATGTATAAGGCGAGACATGGTAATGGCGGGCGACGTTGGCCAGGGTATCACCGGCTGCCACCGTTTGTGCCCGCCACCACATGCGCTTGCCGGGCGGCACGGCGGCGATCCCGGTTTCGTAAAGAGACTTTGTTCCCGCCGGCAGGTTCAACACAAATTTCGGGTCGTTAGCGGGAGTCGACCAGCGCTGAAGGCTTGGATTCAACCGCACGAGCTGTTGAACGGGTTGGCCGATGAGTCCCGCGACCAGCCGCAAATCCGTGGGGTAAGGGGTGACCACTTTGTCCGGGTCAAGTGGCGGGTTGACGGGAACGCTGAACCCATAAATTTGCGGGTCTTTTGCGATCAACGCCGTGGCCAGAAAAATGGGGACGTAGTTTTGGGTTTCCGTGGGCAGAGCATGAAGTTTGCGCAACTCCCAATAGTCCGCATAGCCGGTTCTGGCGATGGCCCGCTGCACGGTCAACGGGTTGCTGTCATAAGCGGCCATGGCCAGGAACCAATCTCCGAATTCCTCATGCAACTCCTTCAACAGCCGGGCCGCCGCCATCGTTGATTTAACGGGGTCTTCGCGCTCATCGACCCATTGGTTCCGCTTCAGCCCATAAAGGGCCGCGGTGCCCGACATGAATTGCCAGATGCCCTTGGCGCCCTTATTTGAAATGGCAAAGGGGTTGAAGGCGCTCTCGCCCGCGGCCAGATAGATCAAATCGCCCGGCACGCCTTCCTTGCGGAGCGCGGACTCAATGAGGGGCCTGTATTCACCCTCGCGTCTGAGGACCGAATTCATATAAGTGCGCCCGTGCTTCTGCAAGAACGCGATCACTCCGTCCACGTATTCATTGGAGACCAGCGGCAAGTCGGAGTGGACGGAACGGATCTCCTCCTGGACGCGCTTCGAGACATTGGGATCAACCGGAAAAGTGAGGCCGGAAAAGGATTCAATGGGCGCGGGAACGTATTGGTGCTCACTCAAGAAGTCGCCATTTTGGATGGCGGAGAGCTCAATACTGTTGATGTTGTCCACCAGCGTGTTAAATTCGTCATCCAGGCGCTCATGATCCTGGATATCCATGTTTGAAGCGAGCAGGATGCCCAGCGCCTGGTCGAAATCAACCTTGGCATCCTCGCGGTTGCCCGCGCTGTAAGCGCGCAATCCGGCTGCATACTTTGCTTCCACTTTGTCGATAAGGTCGCCCACCGCATCGGTGGGGCCGGTGGTGATGGCGTCGAGCGAGGGGCGGGATTTCGGCAAGGGCAAAGGTTCGGGCGCCCAGGCTGTGGACGGAAGTTGCGGCCCAGGTTTGGCCCTCTGAGTCGTTTGGCAGGCGCTGAGGGTCAACGCGACAGCCACCAGAATGATGACTTTAAGATTACCCAATACACTCGTCCCGCATTCAAAAGATATGGCCCGGCACCGCGGCTTCACGCGGATAATTCGGGCCAAGGCGTGGCTAAAACCGTGCTATGACGGTGTGCAATCAAAACTTCGTGAACCATCCAGTGTAACATTCCTGAAACAAACTGAATTCTACTGCCCTCTTGAAATAGGGGTCAACACTATATTCCCTCTCGCTGAAGCAAGTGCCTAAATGTGAGTGCCTTACGGCATCGCGAAAAGCATGGTTTGTCCCACGGGGACACAGGGGCTGAGGCCAGAAGACGGCGAGTTGATAGTAAGATGGTGCGATCCGGTCTTGCTTGTTCAATTTTGAGGGTGATAGCATATCCGGTTTCGACTTTGACGACGCGAGGTGGAGAATGGGTTACAAGGGACTTGAACTGAACGGAAAACGCGCCCTGGTGTTTGGCGGCACCACAGGGTTGGGGCAGGCTATCGCTCTGGGACTGGCGGAGGCCGGGGCGGACGTAGTGGCCGTCAGCCGCCGCCGCGAGGAAGTGGAGAAGACCGCCGCTGCGATTCGCGGTTTGGGCCGCAACACCCTGGAGCTGACCGGTGACGTGACCCGGCGGGATGAAATCCAAGCGGTGATTGATCGCATGAAAGCTGGAATGCAGCGCATCGACATTCTGGTGAACTCGGCCGGAACCACCAAACGCGCTCCGTCCCTTGAATTCCCGGAAGAGGATTGGGACCGCATCCTGAATATCAATCTGAAGGGCACCTGGAACACTTGCCAGCTCGTGGGGCGGGTGATGAAGGAGCAAATGTACGGCCGCATCATCAATATCGCCTCGATTGGCGCCTTCCAAAGCCTTTACGAATCGACGCCTTACTGCGCGAGCAAGGGCGGTGTGGCCATGCTCACTCTGAATCTGGGCACAGAGTTGGTGAAATACAATATCACGGTGAATGCCCTCGCCCCCGGTGTGTTTGAAACCGCTATGAACCGGTCCCTGATTCATGAAGCGGTTCGCAAGGCCTCCATTCTTTCGCATACGCCCATGAAGCGATTCGGAAACGTGGAAGAACTCAAGGGCGCTGCGATTTTCCTGGCATCGGACAGCGCCAGCTTTGTGACGGGGCACATTCTTGCGGTGGACGGTGGGTTCGTGGCGCAGGGCGTTGGCGGTTAGGAGCAGCTAAGAAGCAGTGACAAGTGGCAAGTGATAAGTGACAAGGGGCAAGTGACAAGTGGCAAGTGATAAGTGGCAAGTGACGGACAAAGACAAACAGTAAGTGTTCTGGCGGGGCGTATGTCCCAGTTTGCCACTCATCCCTTGCCACTTATCACTTGCCACTCATCACTTACAACTGTTCACTTGGCATTTTTCATTCGTCACTGACTTCATGGAGAACCTTATGATCAAAGGCCGGCTCATCATCATCTGGTTACTGGCGGGTGCCGTGTTCGGCGGCCTCTCGATCCGCCGCAGCCGGGGACAGTCCGCAAGCCATTCGGTTAATCTCTCCACCAGCAAGATATTGCGTGAACCCGTGCCCGGCCATCCGCAGCGGACCAACAGTCTGCCCACGGCCATCGCCATCAGCCCGGACGGGCGCTATGCCGCAATCCTGTACAATGGTTACGGAACGGCGGAATCGCATTACGACCAATCCATCGCCATCCTGAACTTGGCCACCAAGCAATTGCGCGATTTCCCCGACCGCCGTCTCGGCAAGCGGGCCCACCAAACCTATTTCCTGGGCCTGGCATTCTCCACCCATGGAAAACGGTTGTATGCGTCCATCGCTTCACTCAGCGATCCGACCGGCTCAAATCCAGGCGACCTTGGCAACGGGATCGCAATCTACAGTTTCAAGCACGGCGCCATCTCTCCCCACGGATTTCTAAAAATCGGTTTGCAACCGCTGGGCGCGGGCCAGCGCGCCGACCGCCTCTCCTTTGCGCTGCCCAAGGCAGGAGAGTCCATCCCCTATCCGGCGGGAATTGCCGTGGTGCCCACGAAGCGTGGAGATGAAATCCTGGTAGCTGACAATCTCTCCGATGATGCCCTGCTGATTGATGCCAAAAAGGGCGCTGTGACCCATCGCTTTGACCTGAGCTCGAAGCCTAATGTTCCATCCGCTTATCCCTATGGAGTGGCGGTGGCGCGCGACGGCAAGACGGCTTATTGCAGTTTGTGGAATGCCTCGCAGGTTGCAGAGTTGAATCTGGAAACCGGCAAGGTGACCCGATTTATTCCGCTCCTGCCTCCGCCAGCGCCCACTGCCGCCGGTTCCCATCCCACAGCCATGCTCATCAGCCCGGACCAGAAGTGGCTCTACGTGGCGCTTGCCAACCGCGACCGCGTGGCGGTGGTGGACCGGGCGCAGGGGCGCATGGTGGCGCTGCTCTCGACCGAGCTTCCGGGTGAGAAGTTCGGAGGAAGCGTTCCGAACGCGCTGGCCCAGAGCGAGGACGGCAAGCGGCTGTTTGTGGCCGATGCTTCGCAAGATGCCGTCGCGATGTTTGACGTCTCCCAAGGATTTGCTAAGCCCTCGCCCACTGCGCTCCCGGCCGCAAGGCCCGCGATGGGCTTTGTCCCGGCCGAATGGTATCCCACGGCGGTCGCCGTCCAAGGCCAAGACCTGCTGGTGGCAACGGGCAAAGGTGAAGGCACCGGACCCAACTCCGCCATCGACCCTTCGATCCCTGCCAACGGCCGCCGCGGCCCGCACCCTTACATTGCAACGCTGATTCATGGGTCCATCGCCAGCATTGGCTTGGGTCGGATCGATTCGCGGCTGGCAGCTTGGACGAAGGAAGTGGAAGAAAGCAATCGCATGGAGCATGAAGCGCCGTCCATTCACTTTGCTTCCGGCCACAATCCCATTCATCACGTCATTTACATCATCAAGGAAAACCGCAGCTACGATCAGGTTTTTGGGGACCTCAAGCCCGGCAATGGCGACGCTTCGCTGGTGATGTATGGCAAGGATATTACCCCCAACCAGCACGAGCTGGCGCGGCAGTTCGGGGTACTCGACAATTTTTACGTGAGCGGCGAAGTTTCCGGCAACGGTCACGTCTGGTCGAACGCCGCCATTGACAGCGATTACACGGAAAAAACCTGGGAGATCGGCTACCGCAGCTCGGAACGCCGCTACGATTACGAGGGTCAGGTTTCGAACACCTATCCGCTCCTGCAAGGCATTGCCGACGTCGATGAACCCGGCACGGGCTACATTTGGGCGGACGTCGCCCGCCACGGCTTGACACACCGGAATTATGGTGAGTTCGTGGCCAGCGAATGGTGCTATAACTCGTTCCGGACCCAATCGCCCAAGGCGGGCACGCCCGAACCGCTCGCCGCCGGCTGCGCGAAACCTTTTGTCAAGCAGGGTGAGCCGTTGCCCCCAAACCTGGGCCAGCCGCACGGCTCGAAAAGTCCTTACCCGTGGCAGATTCCGATGATCGCCAAGGATGTGGCCACCATGCCCGAATTGCGCGGCCACTTTGACCCCAACTCTGCCGATTTCAATCTCTATTTCCCCGATCAACTGCGCGTCGATGAATTCCTGAACGAGTTCGGCCAATTCGTGAAGGCGCGCGAGTCGGGGCAGGGAACCGGGCTGCCCCAGTTCGTGATCCTGCGCTTGCCGAATGACCACACGGCCGGCACCCGTCCCGGCGCGCCCAAACCCACCGCCTCCGTCGCGGACAACGATCTGGCCGTGGGACGCGTGGTGGAGGCCGTCTCCCACAGCCCTTATTGGGAGGACACAGCCATTTTCATTCTGGAGGATGACGCGCAGGACGGGCCTGACCACGTGGACGCGCACCGCAGTCCCGCGCTCGTGATCAGCAAGTATTCGCCCAGTTCCAGCGCCCTGCCGGTTGTGGACAGCCATTTCTACACCACCGTCAATATGATCCGCACCATGGAGTGGTTGCTGGGCTTGCCGCCCATGAACAATAACGACGCGCAGGCGGACCTGATGGCGCCGCTTTTCACTGGTCCCGGCAATCAGCCGCCTTTCAAGGCGGATTATCGAAACCGTGATAATGGCCTGATCTACCAGATCAACTCGGCGGACGCGCCCGGCGCCCGCCAGTCCGCGCAAATGGACTTTTCCCACGCCGACCAAGCCAACGCCCATGAGCTGAATGCCATCCTGTGGCGCGATCGCAAGGGTAACGAGCCGATGCCCGCGCCCCGGCATACCGTGTTCCCGGCGAATGAGGGCGGTGACGAATAAGGAGCAGAGCGCGAATGGCGAGGATGGTGGCCAGGGTGCTGCTGTAGGGGCGGGCCTCGCGCCCGCCGATTGCCGGGCGGCCACAAGGGTCGCCCCTACGTCCTCCGGCTTGAAGGGCCTGGGCCAACGGCTGATTCGGATTGACTCTGTGCCACCTGCTGAAACGCGCTTGCAAGGCGGCATTCTAGTTAACATAATTTAGGGTTCGTTCCGTAAATTTTGTTTGCTCCTTTTCTTCCTCGGCTGAGAGCGTTCATAACGGGGCACTTCAGACCGTGCCCTGAGCGGAGCGAAGGGGTGGCGCGTGCCAGGATGAAGCCCAACTCCAGGAGGTTATCAGACACGTCTGAGACGGTGGAGACAGGCGAGACAGATGAGACAATATTTTTTGGGGCCTATTTGAGCGCCCGTTGAGCCGCGTCCGCAACGACCGCCCCGCTGATGATCGCGCTTGCGCCATCTGGCCATGTCTAATCTCCGGCGGCTTGCTGTAGGGGCGGGCCTCGTGCCCGCCGATCGCCGGGCGACCACAAGGGTCGCCCCTACGTCGTTCCGATTTACGCTGGGCGTTATTTGGGGCGGGGGATGATGTTCAAAATGAGGTAGGTGTCACCGGTGATGACGAAATAGAAGCGCCCGTCGCGATTCACGCGGGCCTGCCAGATATTGCGGGACTCATCGTATTTCTTGGCGCGGAGCGACGGGTGCCGGAAGTTCTCCACCCGTAGTTTGACCTGTTTATCGAACGCCTTCTGAACGGCGGGCGGAGCGTCGATGTAGTCCTTTACAGCGGCGGCCGTCAGTTGGCGCTTCATGGGGCGCTGGGTTTTGCAGATCGGGTCTTCCGGGTTCGGGCTTTCTTGGCCTGGCTATGGAGGAACGCGGCCATCTGTTCGTGGGTCTCAAAAGGACCGTAGGTCTCGCCTCTTTTCGCCTGTTCCAACGACTGCGTGAGGCGGGCATCGAGAACTCGGCGTTGGGCCGGCGTGTATTCGCCCCAGGCGGTACGGTCAACAAGAAGCTTGGGGGTGAGAACGATCTTACCCCGTTCTGCTTTGGCTTCCACCAGGTCGCCGTCAACCAGGCCCACCTGCGCACGGAGGCGCGTGGGAATGGTCACTTGGCCCTTGCGCTGTACTTTAACGATGATGTTCATGGTGATCGGTTTCCGGAAGCCGGAAATCCGGACTTCCTGAAATGGAGCATAGCCGCCCACTGGAGAACTGTCAAGGGCTCGGTGGCCTCGGTGGTGTCGCAGTCTGCTGTAGCGGCGCTCTATGAGCGCCGGAAACCGTTGAGGATCCAAGTTCGGCGCTCATAGAGCGC
>DATKST010000198.1:0-8138 GCA_035531475.1 Terriglobia bacterium | reverse complement strand
CATTACTCCCTAACCCAGATTACTCCGGCTCACTGTTTCCGCTGCGTCCGACCTCGCGGCTCAAGCGCTGGCAAGGGTTTGCAATGCAGGCCCCCCTCAGTGACCGCAGTCCAAATCAACCGGCTTTCACCCTCTGATGATCTTTAATGACTTGCCGGGCAGCCGCCAGCACCAGCCAGTATAAGGCGAGAGGAAAGATGATGGCAAAGGCCAGAAGCTCGAATAACTGACGGTCTATTACCTGTACTCGAAGGAAACAAAACCAAAAATGCGCCTGTGCCCAAGACAAGGGCTGAAATCACCAGAAGTAACTTGTGCCAGCCGTGTTCCCGAAACGCGCAGCGAACGGCTGACTGTGCTAACATGAAGATCCCAAGTGGAAATATGAGAGCGACCGCAACCCCATCCAGATTGCGGTGGTGCGTGTGCATCGCCCAACTGCCAAAGCAAATAGACAAAAAGAACAATAGGGGAATTGTTCGGATCCGCTTCCGCATCATTCACCCCCGTTGCAACCCAAAACTCCAGGTGCATACCACGCCTAGTAGTTTTTCCAGCACCGGGACTTAGCACCGGTCAACTGACGCCACTTCAAAACTTGGTGGTGGACGAGAAATTGAACTCGCCCACCTTCATCGCCGGCACCACCATCTCAATCGATTCCTCGCCGGCGGCGCGTTGCGGGGCGCTCATCATCTCCACGTGGTTCAGCATCTCAATCAAACTCTGATTAAAGCGCAGGTTTTTCACGCCGTATTGAATCTCACCATTCTCAATAAAGAACGTCCCATCGCGGGTCATACCCGTCAGAAGTTTCTGGTAAGGATCGACTTCGCGGATGTACCAAAGCCGGGTCAAGAGCAACCCTCGTTCGGTGGACCGGATCATCTCCTCGACCGTGCCGCGGCCGCCTTCCATGACAATGTTCAGCGGCGCTTCGCCCATTTCATTGGGCAACTGGAAACCGTGACCGGTGGGTTCTTTACCCATCTTGTGCGCCGTCTGGCGCGCATAGACCAGGTTTTCAACCACACCGTTTTCAACCAGGGTCACGCGATGGCGAGGAATGCCTTCGCCATCGAAGGGCGCGCCGCTCTGCGAAGGGTGAAATCCATCATCGCGAATCTGAATGTTCCCGCCGAATACCTTCTGCTTCTCCCGCCCGGTGAGGCAGCTTCGCTGCTCGAGCACCGCGAGTCCGCCGAAATCGAGCAGCATGAAGCCCAGCAAATCCATCACCGCCGAGGGTTCGAGGATCACGGTGTAACGGCCGGGCTGAATCTCCTTGGGGTCGCGGCTGCGCAGAGCTTTGGCGGCGGCGCTGTCGGCGAGGCTCATGGGATCAAGTGTCTGGTAACGCTGTCCCGTCTTCTTCGCCCAGCCGGAGCCGGTATCCGCCAGCATGGTCACGGAAAATTCGGAAACCGATTCCTCATGATAGGCGCACAGGCGGCGCGAGTTGTAAAGCGCCTGCGCCACCTTGCCACTGGAAAAGACGCCCGCCGCCGTGAGCTGATCTTTTTCCGCCCGCCTGATGACCTGCTTCACGGTTTCGGCGCGGGCTCTTGGACTCAGCTCCGCCGTCTCTGGATCACAACGCTCCACGGCGCGGTAAGTTTGCGGACCCGGCATGCGCAGCAGCTCTTGATCCGGCCGCTGCAGGCGTGCCAGAGCCTGGGCGGCCTCGCACATTTCACGGATGGAAGCCTCGTCCAGCTTGTTGGAGGTGGCGCGCGCCGTGCGATGGTCCACCACCGCCCGCACCGAGAGGTTCAAATCCTCTTCCGCCATGTTTTGATGAATCGTATTGTTGGCGAAGCGGGTGAGCGAATAGGAGGTGGAAGCGATGTAGGCCTCGGTTTCATCCGCCGTGGAATATTTCAGAACCTTCTCGAACAGTTCGTCGGCGAGCTTGCGATTTAGCATGGATCTGGTGTCCCGACTGTAGGGGCAGCCCTCGTGGCCCCTGCGGGCGGGCACCAGGCCCGCCCCTACCACAAGAACCGTTTTCCGTAAAGACGCTATTGTTGGTACGCCACGCCCACCTGGACGTTCCGGAAGCGCGCCGGGGCCGCTCCGTGACCCGTGCCCATGGTCTGCATGGGCTGGCCCTTGCCGCAGTTCGGTGTGCCCCACAGCGTCCATTCTTCCGGCCCGCAAATGGCATCGCAGGAATTCCAGAACTCCGTGGTAATGCCGCCGTAGCTCGGGTTTTTCAGCATCCGCGTTTTCTTGCCATTCTTAATCTCCCACCCGATCTCTGTGCCGAACTGGAAGTTGTAGCGTCGGTCGTCGATCGACCAACTGCGGTTGGTTTCCATGTAGATGGCATCCTTCGTATCCGCCATCAGGTCTTCCAGTCTCCAGGTGCCGGGCAGAATGCTGACGTTGGTCATGCGGATCAGCGGGATGCGGTTCCAACCTTCGGCCCGCATGGCGCCGCTGGAGCGCGCCTGGCCGACGGATGCGGCGGATTCGCGCGAGCTCAGATAGCCCACGAAGCGCCCATCTTTGATGATGGGGGTACACTGCGCCGGAACTCCCTCATCGTCATAGGCAAAAGTCCCAAGGCCCGACCCATGCTGGACGGTGGCGTCCGCCACCACGTTCACAATCGGCGCAGCGTATTGCAATTGGTTGAGCTTTTCGAGCGTCAGGAAGCTCATGCCCGCGTAATTGGCCTCATCGCCCAGCACGCGGTCCAGTTCGATCGGATGGCCAATCGATTCGTGAATTTGCAAACCCAGTTGCGACCCGCTCAGGATAATATCCATCACTCCCGCCGGGCACTGGTCACAGGCGTGCAGCGCAGCGGCCTCTTCCGCGATGCGCGGGGCGTTCCCCACCAGGTCTAATTCCTCAATCAGTTCGTAGCCCCTGGTTTGATATTGCCCGCCAAAGGAATTGGGGTAGGAGCGACGCTGAATTTCGTTCCCGGCAAAGGATGTGGCCGAGTATCCGGCGCCGGTCTGCGTCTTCACTTGGCGGATTTCAGAGCCAATGCTGGAGAGGAAAAGCTGGTCAATGTGGCGGAAGTCCATGGCGCATTCGGCCAGCGTCACTCCCGCCACGCGCCGCAGCTCCGCGTCCACCTTCAGCATCAAGTCCAGGCAGGTCGAGACCGGCACGGAAAACGGATCAATGCGGCACGGGCCTTGCCATTGGTCAACCACCCTCTGTTCGGGCGCCAGGTTCACGTCATGCTTCTTGCAGAGGGCGCTGGCCTTGGCAATCTCCACCGCCTTGGCGGCCGCGGCGTCCGCCGAGGCGCAGGTCAGGTCCTCTGTGGACGCAAATCCCCAAGCGCCATCCGCAATCACCCGGATGCCCATCCCCACCGATTGCGACTCGCGTACTTGCGCGGCCTGCCCATTCTTGGTGGAGATGAAACGCTGGCGGATATCCATGACGCGGACGTCAGCGTAAGTCGCGCCTCGAACTCGCGCCGTTTCCAGCGCACTTTGTGCAAATTCTTTCATGGGATCACAAGAAGAACGGTAAAATCGAACAATCCAAGAAGCGGTCTGCATTCAGCCAAATGGAAGCGATAGGCAGCGGGCCCTCTTTGAGCATTCTGATAAAACCGGCCCCCACGCGCATAAAAAAGAAGTCCTTAACGTGAATTGTTCACGAGCTTCCCCTGACGGTCTCTGAACAAATTTTCGTAATGGTCCATGCCAGGATGAACGAGTTGATGGAAGCTGAACGCTCAGGGATGAGCGCCTATTTACGTTCCTTCCGACCACGAAGCCAGGTACTCCTCCTGCTCCGGCGTGAGGTGATCGATGGAGATTTTCATGGATTCAAGCTTCAACCGCGCAATTTCCCGGTCGATATCCGTGGGCACCCCGTAGACCTTTGTTTCCAGGTTCTTGCCATTCTTCACCATATACTCGGCGGAAAGCGCCTGATTGGCAAAGCTCATATCCATCACCACGGCTGGGTGTCCCTCGGCTGCCGCCAGGTTGATCAGGCGGCCCTCACCCAGCAGGTAAATCTTCCGCCCGTCGCGGAGTGAGTATTCATCCACAAATTCGCGGGTCTGCCGTTTGCCCTTGGAGATCCCCTCCAACGCCGGAATGTCGATTTCCACGTTGAAGTGGCCGGAATTGCAAATGATGGCGCCGCTCTTCATGGCTTGGAAATGCTCCCCGCGCAAAACGGACTTGTCGCCGGTAAGGGTCACGAAGATATCTCCAATTTTCGCAGCCTCTTCCATGGTCATCACGCGATAGCCATCCATCACCGCTTCCAGGGCGCGCGTGGGGTTCACTTCCGTCACGATGATGTTCGCGCCAAGTCCGTGGGAGCGCATGGCGAAGCCGCGTCCACACCAGCCGTAGCCCGCCACCACCACATTCATGCCGGCAAACAGCACGTTGGTGGCGCGAATGATGCCGTCCACAGTGGACTGTCCGGTGCCATAGCGGTTATCAAACAGGTGCTTGGTGTCGGCGTCATTCACGGCAATGATGGGAAACTTCAGCACGCCGTCTTTCGCCATGCTGCACAAGCGAATGACACCGGTGGTGGTCTCTTCCGTGCCGCCCACGATTCCCGGGATCAGCTCGTGGCGCTTGGTGAGGATGGTGGTCACCAGGTCGGCGCCGTCGTCCATCGTCATCTGCGGCTTGTGAGCCAGCACGGATAGAATGTGGCCGTAATAGGTGTCGTTATCTTCGCCCTTGATGGCAAACGTGGGGATGCCGTAATCCTCCACCAAGCTGGCCGCCACGTCGTCCTGCGTGCTGAGCGGATTTGAAGCGCACAGCACCACATGGGCGCCGCCTTCCTTCAAGGTAATCGCCAGATTGGCCGTCTCCGTGGTCACGTGCAGGCAAGCTGAAACGCGCAGCCCCGCCAGTGGTTTTTCCGCCTTAAATCTCTTGCGAATCAACTGCAGCACCGGCATCCACTGGTCCGCCCACTCGATGCGCAGCTTTCCCTTGGAGGCCAGTTTCAAATCCTTTACGTCAAAAGCCGCTTCATGTACCGTGGTCGCCATTATGCACCAATCTCCTTTTGCATTTTTCCAGGGGCATCGGCGCGCAGTTTTTCAGCAACGCTGGTGCTCTCCCAGGTAAATTCCGGTTCGCTGCGGCCAAAGTGTCCGTAGGCCGCGGTCTTCTTGTAGATAGGCCGGAGCAATTTCAAGGATTCTATGATCCCGCCCGGAGTCAGTTGGAAGTTCTTGCGGATCAGGCTGACCAGCGTAGCGTTATCCACACGGCCAGTACCGAACGTCTCTACCATCACCGAAACCGGCTCCGCCACGCCGATGGCGTAGGCCAGTTGCACCTCAACCCGTTTCGCCAAGCCGGCCGCCACAATATTCTTGGCAATGTAGCGGGCCATGTACGTGGCGGAACGGTCCACCTTGGTCGGGTCCTTGCCGGAGAATGCGCCACCGCCGTGATGGGCGCTGCCGCCGTAAGTGTCCACGATGATTTTGCGCCCGGTCAGCCCGGAATCACCCACCGGCCCACCCACCACAAAGCGCCCGGTAGGGTTGATGTGGTACTTGGTATTCGCATCCAGCATGTTGGCGGGGATCACCGTCTTAATCACGCACTGCAGGACACCTTCGCGCAGCGTTTCGGTGCTGACGGCGTCGCTATGCTGGGTTGAAACCACGACGGCTTCCACGCGCTTGGGAGTGTTGCCTTCGTATTCCACCGTCACCTGCGACTTGCCATCAGGCCGGACGAAATCCAGAATCTTCTTGCGCCGGACTTCGGCCAGGCGCATACAAAGCTTGTGCGCCAGCATGATGGGCAAAGGCATCAGTTCCGGGGTTTCGTCGCAGGCATAGCCGAACATCAAGCCCTGGTCGCCCGCCCCACCCGTTTCGACGCCCATGTTGATGTCACCGCTTTGGCGGCTGAGGTTCACGGAGATCTGGCAGCCATCAGCGGTGAAGCCGCAATCCGGGTCCGTATAGCCAATGCCGCGCACGGTGGACCGCACCAGTTCTTCAATCTGCGGTTTGGCATGGGTAGTGATTTCGCCCATAACGTAAACCGACCGGTCTTTGACCATGGATTCGCAAGCGACGCGACCCGTGGGGTCCTCGGAAAGCACCGCGTCCAGCACGGCGTCCGAAATTTGGTCGCAGATCTTGTCCGGGTGTCCCTCGGTTACCGACTCGGAACTGAAAAGATAGCGCTCTCCGCCTTCAAGCACTGGCTGCCTCCCGTATGTTGGTTATAAAGCTCAGGCACAAATATTCAGGCTAGCATGGCGTGGATGGACTGTCAACGCACCCTCTCCAAATGAGCCTGATGGCATTTAATGTGTTCATTTTACGAATCAAGCAGCGAAAGCCTTGGCAGGGATTTGAATCGCGGGTGGCGCAGACAGTGGTTTTATGTATGCGCCCCGACGCAATCCCGGCTAAACTGCCCCCATGCCACACCCGCGACATTATTATGGCGAGAATCATCTGCGCTTCCTCACTGCGGGCGATGCACACATAAAAACCACGGTCTGCGCCACCCGCGACATGGTGATTAGTAGGATACAATTTGCAAATCTGGGATGTCTGACGACGGAGGTTGTGCCTTGCCTGTCATAAACGAATACGCAGAGTTAAAGCAGATCATCACGCAGAAGGGGTTACTCAACAAGCAGCCGCGCACCTACGCCTGCAGGTTGCTGGTTGTGTGGATGATGCTGGCGTCGGGCCTGATTTTGCTGCTTCTTACACGCAACCTTTTTGTGATCATATTGGACGCCGCTTTTCTGGCCGTTGTTTTCGGGCAGATCGGGTTTATCGGCCACGATGCTGGCCACGGGCAAATTTTCAAAGCCGCCTGGAAGAACGAGATCATGTGCTTTATTCATGGCAACCTGCTTTTGGGAATCAGCTCCGGTTGGTGGATCAAAAGTCACAACCAGCATCACAAATGGCCGAATCGAATTAATTTGGATCCCGCAATTGATTTCTCCATCCTTGCATTTTCCGAGCATCAGGCGCGCACCAAGCGGAGTTTGCAGAGGTTCATGGTCAATTACCAGGCCTACTTCTTCTTTCCGCTCCTCTGTCTGACGCTAGCCGGCATCCGCATGGACAGCATTCAATTTCTTTTGCAGAAAAAAGCGAAGCACCCGCTGATCGAGGCTTTACTTTTGACGGCCCATTTCACCTTATATTTCGGCCTGCTATTTTTTTGTTTGGGCCTCCCGCGGATGCTGCTATTCGCTGCGGTACATCAGACGCTTTTTGGACTGTACATGGGCTCGACTTTTGCCCCAAACCACAAAGGCATGCCCATTCTGAGCGGTGAGGATCCAACGGATTTTTTGCACTGCCAGGTGCTGACCGCCCGCAACATCAGAAGCCATCCTGTTCTCGACTTTTTGTATGGCGGCCTGAATTATCAGATCGAGCATCACCTTTTCCCGGGCATGCCTCGCAACAGACTGCGAGAGGCCCAACCAATCATTAGAGGGTTCTGCCACGCCCATTCTGTCCCGTATCACGAGGCCGGCTTTCTCCAATCGTACTGGGAAATCCTAAAGTATCTGCATGGAGTTAGCGCCGGTTCGCGACAAGCGGGGTAGATCGGAGTCTCCCGATGGTTGATACGCCGCCGCTCATCGTGGTTACAGGATAAGAACCCCCGAGTTTCTGAGATGTGGCGGGGTTTGATTACGCCACTACCCACGCGGGATGAACCGGCCTTCGAGGCGCATGTTCACGGGGTACGTCCATAGGACCCGCCCATTCCGGACACATTCTCGAATCAAGCGCCAAGGCTCCGCAGGCAACTTCCGCTCTGGTATCTTCATGGCCGGTTGATCCATCCGCGGGCCTCTGGCGTCCAGCTTATCAGAATCGCAGACCTGAGAAGGTCTGCGCCAGCCTGCCGGACACCATCTATAACGGCATCGCGGGGAGCGCATACATAAAAGCCAATGTATGCGCCAGCCAGCGTGGGCATGGGATCAGAATGCGCACATTGGTGGGTGGCGTCCCGCACAGCGGGATCGTGTTTCTCTGACGGATCTTCCCCGCTGGGGAGGGGAGGGATTGGGTGGTAAGTATTTCTCGGTGAAGCAGTTGGCAAGTTATTGGGGGACGCGAGTGTCTGGCTACATTTGCATGTTGGGGAGATGGACTCCGAGCGCCGCCAGGA
>DATKST010000197.1:0-12986 GCA_035531475.1 Terriglobia bacterium | reverse complement strand
TCCTGGCGGCGCTCGGAGTCCATCTCCCCAACATGCAAATGTAGCCAGACACTCGCGTCCCCCAATAACTTGCCAACTGCTTCACCGAGAAATACTTACCACCCAATCCCTCCCCTCCCCAGCGGGGAAGATCCGTCCGACAGACTCCTAGCCTGGATTTCTCACCAGATTTTCCGTTGCGGCAGCAAACCGAGTGAGAAATGGGTTCTTAGGGTTCGTTCCAAACCTCGATCCTTTGTTTTCATACACTCTTAGGGTTCGTTCCGTAAATTTCGGTTGCGCTCGCCACTCCGGGAAGCCTTCTGCCGGTTCCAAACCGTCATGGAGTCCATACCATTTTAACCAAGGGCAGGGTGCATGGATGGGAAAAGTGCTTTGTATGGAAGCGATACACTGTATACAAGGGACAGGCGGCCCCTGCCTGGCATGGCAAGGCGTGTGCCGCTTGGTTGGGGTGGGAATGTGCCACCGCCATTTCCCCCTCACCCCAGCCCTCTCCCCGCTTGCGGGGAGAGGGAGGACCGCGCAGCGGTGGGTGAGGGGCTGACATTCAAAAGGTTTTCCGCCACACTCGGTACTCATAAGACGGTCTCCATTCTCTGGCGCAAGTTCTCCTCAACAAAATGCTGATGCCAGAAAAGACAGCCTTTTTCAATTTGTGAGTGAGAAATGCGGGCTGAGTGCAGCGTTTCGTAAGTTCGCTCACGTATTCTTGCACCCCCTCACCCGGCGCTGCGCGCCACCCTCTACTCCAAGGGGGCGAGGGCCGCAAAATTCTCATTCACCCTTCCCTCGCCGCTTGCGGGGAAAGGGGCTGAGGGGGTGTCGAAGACCGTTGCAAGAATACGTTACCGTAATTGCGAATGGTGGTACCAAGTGTTAGCCCCGGTCAAACCAATTCCTGTTTCTGCCTTCCCACACCATACCGGAATTCTCTCTTTTGTTGGTGCCCTCGAAGATAAAAGCCGGTATCATTGCCGCTCATGCTTGGACGGAACGGTGAGGCACGGAGCGCGGTTGCGTGTGATTCAGGACTATTTCGCAAGATTGAAAACCGGGATGATTAAAGGAGGCGATGGAATGAAACCCACGCGCAGACAGTTCTTACAGACCTCAGCCCTGGCCACGGTTGCGGGAAATCTTCCACTGCAGGGCGCGCCAGCACCGGCGCAACCACCGGCCGCCACAGCACCCGCAGCCTCGCCAGTGCAGCCGGCTACGGGGCCAAGCCACGGGTTGGATGCCCTTCAATTCGCCCGCCGTCACAGCATCACAAGAGACATTCCCGGGCCCAATTTTTTTGACGGAATGCTCCTGGGCAATGGAGACATTGGCGTGTGCGCGGTGGTGCGCCCGGACGGGCTGGGGCTTCACATCGGCAAGAGCGATTCCTGGGACATTCGGGTGAGCGAAGATATTGAAAAGGACGTTCTCACCTTCCAGGACCTCTTGAAGCTCTGGCAGCGCGCCAGTGAAGAAGCGAAGCGCCTGGGCAAGCCGGACCTGCTGTCTCTTGAAACCAACATTCCTTTCTTCCGCGATTACACTCACAAGGTTGAATCGTCTTACATCAAGCCGTGGCCGCGCCCCTGGCCCTGCGGCACGGTTTGGATCCATTGGGATCCGCGATGGGTCCATGCCGGCGCGCAACGGCTCGACCCCTCGCACGGCTTATTCACGCTTGAACTTGCGCTCAATGAGCCCGGCCAGCCTCCGCGCGCCGCCACGGTCTCGACTTTCGTGGATTGGGCCACAGGGCTGGTTTCCGTTTCCACCAATGGCCCTTTGCCCCTGCTTTCGGTCGATTATTACCCAGACTTGGATGAAGTCCACGCGTCGCCCATCGGCTTCGGGGGGTCCCAGACTTCGTGGGGCATGTTGCCGCGCCCGGAGATCGATGGCAGTGCCCATGAAGATTTTGCCGGCTTCTCCTGTTTCCAATACTTCCCCGCCCTGGGGCCTACGGAGTCCACGCCCTCGCCGCCGCGGTCGGATAAGGACCGGAATTTTTCGCTATATGGCCGCCTCACCGGAAAATGGTCACTCGAAGGGCTTGCGGAGAGCCAGGAACGGCTGAAGAACGTGGGCCGACCGGCGGGTGGATTCACCCACTATGCGCAGGCTCCCGGCGTCTATTTGGCGAGCAAAGGCTTGCAGCATTTTCGCCTCGACTTGATGGTGGCGACGCCCCGCGATGTGTTGCTCGATCGACTCGAGCGCCAGGCGGCTGCCTCCGGCGATCTCCATCCCTGGATCATCATTAGCCAGAATCACGCCTACAGCCCGGAAGAGCTGGACACCAAGACATACGCCCGCGGAGTAGTAGATCGCCTCGCGGAGCGGCCCGCCCCTGAGATCCACAAGGACTCCCAAGCCCGTTGGAAGGACTTCTGGTCGCGTTCGGCGGTGGAGTTTGAAGACAAAGACTTGGAACGTATCTGGTACCAAAACCAGTATTTTCTGGCCTGTTGCCTGCGGGAGCGCAAGATGGCGCCCGGCCTTTTCGGCAACTGGTCTACGGGCCGCATTGGCACGGCCTGGCACAGCGACTACCACATGAACTACAACTGCCAGCAGGTGTTCTGGGGAGTCTTCTCCAGCAATCACGCGGAGCAACACCTACCCTACGTCGAGCTTTGCCAGAACCTGATGGCCATGTCGGAAAAATATGCGAAAGAAAAATTTGGATTGCCGGGCGCTTACTTCCCGCACTCCGCTTATCCGGTTCCCAGCCAAATGGTGCCCTATCCCGTCCCGCCGTGGGGCTACCAGATCAGCGAGACGCCCTGGACGGTACAAAGCCTGTGGTGGCAATACCTCTACACTCAGGACGAGGATTACTTGCGCCAGGCGTATCCCATCCTGCGCGCCGCCGCGCAATTCATCGCCGCCTATGTGAAAAAGGGAGCGGATGGGAAGTATCACGTGATTCCAACTGTCTCCTCGGAAAACTGGGGCTTCACCGTGGATTATCGCCTTAACAAGGATTGCATTTTGGATCTGGCTCTAACCCAATTCCTGCTGGATGCGGTGATGGAAGGCTCTGCCGTGCTCCATGAGGATGAGGCGGAGCGCGCCCGGTGGAAGGAAATCCGCGACAACATGGCGCCTTACCCCACCGCTCACGGACCTTACGGCGAAGTGTGGCTGGACGTGGAGAATGCGCCGGTGGAGTACATCTACAACGTGCCCATCACGCTGGCGCCGGTATTCCCAGCGGAACAGGTGGGCATTGGGCGGAACGAAGATCAATGGGAGATCGCGCGGCGCACCGCCCGGTTGGTTCGCCTGGAAGGCGGCAATGATTTGGTGTATCAGCCGCTGATCCGCGCCCGGTTGGGAATGCTCGACCTCGATTGGTTCAAGAAGCAAGTGCGATATTGCGAGCTTCCTGACCGCATTGCCAGTGACCGCATCCGCCAAGTGGGCGGGCGATATGACGATTCCACCAATTTTGATTTCATGATGCGCATGGGCGTTTGGACGGAGAACCTTTCCCTGCCCGGCGTGCTGAACGAGTGTATGCTGCAAAGCTATACAGGAACCCTCCGGCTGTTTCCCAACACCCAAAATCTTGGTCCGGCGCGTTTCCAGAACTTGCGCGCGGCGGGCGCCTTCCTGGTTAGCGCCACCTACGATGGCAGGCAGGTCTCGAGCGTCTCCCTGCTCAGCGAAAAGGGGAAGACAGTCCGCCTGGCGAAACCGTGGGCTTCCGCTGCGGTTCGAGTGACAAGGGCAAGGGATGGCCAGCAAGTTCCAACCCGAATCGAAAAGGAACTTGTGACTTTTGACACTGACCCGGGCGAGCGTTATGGCATTGAGCCCGCGTGACCGGTTGGGCCTGCCCAACCGATGGCTGATGGATGCAGGGCCGGACCTGGACCTTACTCTGTTGCCGCAAGGGGCAGAGTTGGCCCCCATGCCGTTCACTTGGCCCCTTCACCCTTCAACCAGTAAGTAAACCACACACGCTGCACATTCTGGCGGAAGTAGGCGCTGGTTGCGCCGGCTCCCAGCCGACGCAAATGACGATAATTCCCGATCAAAGTGACGGCCTTTGAACAAATCGAGTCCTTGGGCATCCTGGCCATTATCTCCCATCAAGGGAGTTTTGCACCAGGACCCGTCGCTACAATTTGGCGTTTCGTCGCAAACGCATCAACGCCTCCCGATACTCATCAGAAATCAGGCCGTGCTCGTTCGGAGGCACGTCGAGCAGAAGATTCGCTCCTCGCCTTCGAGCCTGAACATACAGGTTCAATAACTCCTGGTCCGATAGCGGGTGATCTCCTTCAACATAGAACCAGTGCTTGCCAATCGGAGTATTAACCTCACCCGGCACATAGTAACACTTGCCATCAAACTCCCGCCATTTCATTAGACCCGACACCGGCGGCATGGACCGCTCAAAGCTGATCAAATCCGATGGCCATCCGTGGTTCAGCATGATGACGCTATCCGGCTGAAGACCAGCGATGTGATTATAGATATAAGTTCGATAGCCCTGACCCAAGAGCGATGGCCGGTCGACCCAACACTCCGTCAAAGGCCCATACTCTGTTAAGAGTTCATTCATTTGTGCTGTAACGAAGTCCTGGTAAAGCGACGTAGTGTAAGTGCCCTCGTCGCCGCCTCGAGGCTTGGGCATCTGGCAACCTCGCGGCGGACCGTTATGATTATCGCGCGAACCATAATAGAGACAAGGCAGGATACCTCTGCGCCCGCAGGCTAGGATGAAGGCCTTCACAACATCTGTTTTGTTCCCGCTATTCGTCACGTTATAGTCAGTATGCCGAGTTGGCCAGAGACAAAATCCGGAGGCGTGCTTGGCGGTGAGCACAATGTATTTCATTCCTGCGTCTCGGGCAATCTGGACCCATTGATCGACATCCAGCTTATCTGGATTGTATGTGGAAGCAGGTGCGTCGCCTTTCCCCCATTCCAAGCCGAAATAAGTGCCCATACCGAAGTGAATGAACATTCCATAGCCCATGTCCTCCCAGGCATGAAGCTTGGTGAGGCTAAGGCGCTGTGCACCTTCTCCTGGGCAACTTGCCTGGGTTCGTGAACCTAGTCCCTCTGGCCTCTCGTTCATGGAACCGAAGGCATTAGCGGCTAAAGGTCCACTTGCCATAAGCCCCGCCGCCGCTAAAGCGACACCTTGCGTGCCCCGAGTAAGGAAGCGACGCCGTGATATGTCCCGCTTGCGCATTTGGTCAAATCCTCCTCTTCACTTGACAAGTAAATCGTCCCTGTTCGCAACCCATATACTGGGCGTGCGCTTGAGGCCGATACATGAACCGTCAATCGACTTAGGTTACCTGATGTGTCTGCCCCTGCCTTTAGGACATCACTGGAGTAATTTTCCAGACATAGAACCTGAGCCCATTGGTTTTGAAGTTCCTTTCCTTATTCGAGGGTATAGTTAACCTCCCTGATCGTGGTACTAGTGGCTCGCCGTAAGCTTCTCACTGCCATGTGGGGTGGGCTCACTCACAAACCCAGGGAGTGGTACCCATGGTGAATAGCTACAGGGAAGAAGGACCAATTTCTGCGATTCTGCCTTCGCCACTTGGGGAACCGGGATCGCTAGCGGCGGGTTCGGAGACTGGCTGAAGTTAAAAGCATCGCTTAGATCGCTGGCATGGTGGTCCCGCGCAGTCAGGTGGGGCAGACTATACCGCTCCTCGATGAATTTGAGCATTGAGGTGAAATCACCCACTTGATGGGTAATGTACCCGGGCTTTGCATAGGGCGAAATGATGATCAAGGGCACGCGCGGTCCGTAGCCAAACGCGTCTACCTGCGGCGGAGGTACGTGGTCGTAAAATCCGCCGTAATCATCCCAGGTAAGAAAAACTACGCTATCTTTCCAGTAACTGCTCTTCATAAGAGCGTTCAGAACGCCTGTTACGTACCACATTCCCCGCGCAGGAGGAGCCGGTGGGTGCTCGCTATCCTGAAATGCAGGGATAATCCAGGAAACCTGCGGCAGGGCATGGCTGGCTACGTCCGTAAAATATTGATTCAGACTGACCAGTCGCGCCATCAGAGCCGGATTGTTACGGATCTGGGGAAAACCCGGAAGAGGATTCCATATCGAGAACTTCTTAGGATTTGGGAAGGTCTGGTTGAGTCCCTGGAGAATCCCCAGATTGATGTGACCGGGAGGTCTGGGTGGCGTCTCCTCGTAATATTTCCAGCTTATATCAGACTTGGCGAACAAATCTACCATCGAGGCAAAATTGAATCCCTCCGGATCGTCCACGACCTCTTCCAACTGTTTGAGTGTCCACACGTTCACCACGACTCCGCCCGACTGGGCTGCGACAGTATAAACGTGGTTTGGGAAGCTCGGCCCATTGAGGGAAGAAAAAAACCGGTCGTCTAGAGTAAAACGCTGCGCATAGGTCCAATAATTGGGGATGTCGCGCTGGTCATAGTATCCCATGGTGTATGTCGTTCCGTGGGCCCACACAAAGCCATCCATCTTGCCATTGTCCCAGCCCGCATGGGCTGTTTGCCAGCTATGACCCAGGTCGCAGGGCGGAGCGCCTTCGGGCATGTGGAAAGGCGCAATGCAGGCTCGTGAGCCGGGCATCTTGGGAAGGCAGGTGTCGGGAGGGATGCCATCGGCACCTGGAAACGTTCCGAAATAATTGTCGAACGACCGGTTTTCCTGGATAATCCAAATGATGTGATTGATCTTTTTAATCCCATCGGGCGCTGAAGGCGCGGGGGAGCTTGACGCTTGTCTAGTTCCTCGGGCGACGGGGGCTTTCCCCTTCCCGTATGCCAAGTTAAATGGGATGAACAACATCAAAAGGACTAAGAACGCTGGCTTCCTTACTGTTCTTATCGTTTTCATTTCTTCCTCGGTTTTTCTCATTCTCACGCACGGCCACCCCAAATCTCGTTAATTACTTTTCGCACGAGATCACGCTCACCCGGCATCTCTTGGGCAGGAACTACGGCAGGATCGACTTCCATATCGAAAAAACCGCGGTAGCCAACGTCGTGCAATGCAGCGAGCACCCCCCGAAGAGGAAGCTCGCCCTGGCCAATGCCAATGTGATCTCGCTTTGAGTTATAGTCGTTCAGATGCACGTGTCTGATCCGCTTGCCCCAGGCTTTTATGAATCCTTCAATCGAACCGTAGGGAGCGTAGCCGGGCTCGGCGCCGGGTGGATGAAACGAGATGTGGCCCGTGTCCATCGTCATTCCCAAAAAGTCACATTTTACAGAGTCAAAGACACGCACGTTTGATGTGTCTCGCAAAATATCTGCCGTCTCGACACATACCAGGAGCCTTCTTGTTTGCGCAATTTGGGCGAGCCTCTGCATGGAATCTTCGAGCAGCTTCAGGCGCACGCTTACGGAAACTGGCGATGACGTTTCTCCCGGGTGCGTGGTGAAAACCGAAGCGCCGATGAAAGCAGCGAAATCGATATGCCGCTTGAGTTCTTCCAGAGATGTGCGCCTGATGCCGGGATTAGGGCTGACGAGTGATACGTCCCAGTCAGAATAAGGGCCGTGGACTTCCACTTTTCGAAATCCCGAGAGTACGCTGCGAAGCCGCCTCGCTTCCTGCTGAGAAGCCGTAAAAGGATTGAAGGCCCGCAGGGGAGACAGCACCGGCTCAGCATGGAATCCAATTCCCAGAAAGCCGCGATCCCGCATTGCGGAGATCTGGTCCACAACATCCAGCCGACCAGAGCCGTAAACCATATAACCCACCACCGGCCGGGCCGAATCGTCCCGGCCGGCTGCGACTTTCCTACTGTTTCCTTCGACGCTGGAATTCCCCAGCACCCCCGGCCCGGCGATAGCAGATAAAGGTCCTAAAACAGTCATTTGAATTAATTCTCGCCGTGATACTGTCATGCCCTTAGAGCCTCCGTTGGTTCGCGCACTGCCCGCGGTTGGCGTTATGTGGGGACAGAAAGCACGTTTGGAGGCTTCCACCGTTCGCATCCCTCGAACGCTATCACTGTGTCCGGTGAAGGAACCGCGTTAGCATTGTGAACCCGGAGTCGGAGACCGAGCGGACTATAAGTCGGCCTGACCGGCTTCCCTGTTTCGAGGAAATAAGCCCTCCGCACATGACCGATGGGATGAAACCAGAAATCGCACATGGCTCCCGGCGGCCAGTCGAAGACGTGAAGGTAGATACGATCTCCCTTCCTTGTGGTATATACGTTGTCGTAATACACCGGGGCAAAGCTCTCGGCTCCGTAAATCGATTCTCCATTGCGTTTCAGCCACTCGCCTGCCTTGCGCAAGTTCGCCGTGGAAGTGGGATCGATCTTGCCGGTCGGCTCAGGCCCGACGTTGAGGAGAAGGTTTCCTCCTCCGGCGACGGTTCGGACTAACAACTGAATGATTTGATCCGGGTCCTTGTAACGTTGGCCACTGGAGTCGTACCCCCAGTGATCGTTCATGGTCATGCAACGCTCCCAGAGCCTGCCGGGCTTGGGAGGAAGGAAATGGCCGGCGGCTTCCTCGGGAGTGGAGAAGTCACCCGGAAGACCTGTCCGGTCGTCCACGAGAGCATCCGACTGGAGCTGCCGGATCATGGCAATGAGCTCGTGGGCGTGCCATTGTTCCGGAGTGTGGTCGCTTCCCCCGTCGAACCATACAGCTCCCAACGGACCGTAATTGCTGCACAGTTCGCGGACTTGTCCATGAACAAAGTCAACATACTCTTTCGAAAGAGGAGTTCCGGGTTTGAAGCTTTGACGGTAGGCAGGGTTGGTCCAGTCGCGGAGCTGATAATAAGCATTAAACGTGACCCCTTGCTGGTGGCACTCTTGGGCGACTTCCCCGAAAAGATCGCGGCCGAAGGGGGTGTGCATAATCGAAAAGTCGGAGAGCTTGGTGTCGTACATGGAAAAGCCGTCGCGATGTTTCGCGATGAGTGTGATATAGCGCTGTCCAGCGTCCTTCGCAATCTGCACCCAGTCGCGGGCACTGAACTCCGTGGGATTAAACTGCTGCATCAGCTTCTTGTATTGATGGACTGGGATTTGATTGAGATAAACGGCCCATGACCCTTGTCCCAGGATCGAATAAACGCTGTAAGAAATGAACATGCCAAAGCGAGCCTGCTTGAACCAAGAACCCCGGCTCTCCGTTCGCAGGGCCTGTCCATCCGGCACTCCGGAAACACCTCCCTGACCTTTGGCAAACGCCGGCCCTGCGCCCCCAGCAAGCCCTGGAATGGCAGCCGCTCCAAAGCCCAGTGCGGAGATTCGAGAAAATTCACGACGATTCATTGGATTGCACCTCGTTTTGCAGTAGCTTCTTTGCTATTAGAAATAAAACTTGAGCGCGAGTTGAATCTGCCTTGGTGTGTTAGCTACCCCGAGTACCTCACCAAACGTTGGGTTGGCGATCTGGTTGACCGGCGTGCCCCACACAACATTGTTGAACGCGTTGAAAAATTCCGCGCGTATCTCCAGGCTCTTACTCTCGGTGATCGGAATGTCGCGGAAAAGCGAGAGGTCAAAATTCTTAAACCAGTTCCTCCGCAAAGCGTTTCGTCCCAAATTGCCGAACGTAAACGGCGGGGGATCGGCAAAGGCGGATTTATTGAACCATGCGGCAGGCGTCGGATGGGACAAACTGGGATTCCCGACCACGTTCACGAATTCCGTCACATTACCCGTATTCGCTATGTCACCTGGGGCAAAGACACTATAGGGGCTTCCCGAAGTCAGGGTTGCAATGCCATTCACCTCCCAGCCGGCGATCAGGACGTTGACCGCATGGCTGGCGCTCCGGAACTTCTGCCCGCTTCCGAAAGGCAGGTCGTACACCCAACTGGCAGAGAACATATTCGGCAAGTCATAGCCGGCTACGCTATGAGCCGCGTTCAGGTCATAGGGGTTTTGTATCGCTGTTCCTTCTGCACCATACCAGCCGTCGGCCCCAAAATCGAGAGTCTTGGACCAGGTGTAAGAGAGCAGGTAAGTCAAGCCATGGGTGGTGTGGTGATTCAGCGTGAACTGAAAAGCGTTGTAGCTGGCGCGGCCGATGCTGTTGTCGTAGAAAGTTGGGCGGATATACGGGTAAGGGGCGCGGGATTGCGGATTGCCCGGACCGGGCGTGAGCGCCACATTATTAAACCCGCCAACGTCCGTCCGGATGCTTTCCGAACCCACATAGTTCGCGTTGAGTACTGTGTTGTTTCCAAATTGATGCTCGACGCCAAAATTCCACTGATCCGAGTACGGATCCTGCATGTTGGGATTCGCGAACCACTGGACCTGGTTGAAGGGCGTCGCTGCGGGTAGCGGAGGCGCGGTACCAAGGTGGAACGGATCCTGGGCGGTGGCCGTTGGAGTGGGTGAGCCCGGAACCGGGTTGTTCAGGTTTTGGCCTAGGAGTTGTCCGATGGTGGGCCAAGTCCCTTCATAGTTCTGTGCCGTTTGAGTAGCCGCGGCCCAGTTGTCAAAGAAGCGGCCGAAGGAACCCCGGATGACGGTGTTGGGTTTCAAACGGTAAGCGATGCCCAGGCGAGGCTGCCAATTGTCATAGGTGTTGTGGTAGATCGCGTGGTTTGAGAACGGCGTCGCCACTACATGCGCGGGTAGCGTGCCGCCAGGAATACAGGGCGCTCCCACCCCATTGCCGCAGGCAGCGGGAACGCGCGCCACAATGTAGGTTCCGTTTTGTAGGTTGAGGTCGCCCACGTATTGGTTGTTGGCTGCCAGGCTCCCGTAAATCGGCATTAGAGTGACGTCATACCGCATGCCGATATTCACGGTTAGCTTGCTCGAAGTCTGCCAAGTGTCCTGGAAGTAGAAGCCATCCACCCAGCCGCCGTGCACGGTTTCGTCAACATTCCTCCGCTGGGCGCTGGAGGGAACACCCAGCAGGTACGAAGCGAGAGCATTGCCAGTGCCCTTAAAACTCTCGGGATTGGCCGTGTTGAAAGCGCTGAAGCTGTCGGACACCGAAAGGCGGGGACCTGCGCCGTTGTTAGTCTCGAAGTCCATCCCATACCTTAGCGTGTGGCGGCCATAAATTTGAGATACGTCAGATCGCAACTGATAGGAGTTCGAGAATTGAATGTTCTGCACCTCGTTCCCGGTCGCGAAACTTAGGTAGCCGGGAATGCTGACTCCGGGGTTGAATGGCCCACCGCCGGCGAACCCACCGGCGAAATTCGGCGAAAATCCGGCTTGCTGCCAGAGAGTAGGGCTGGCGTTGGTGTAATCGATCACGCTGTTAGCTTGACCGCTGTTTCGCCCGAACTCAAAATCGGCCACGGCGTTCCCGCTGAACGTATGTGTATAGTTAACGCCGGCCTCGTAACCATGGAGAAAAGCCCTTGAGAGTACGCCGGGAATACCCCCCGAACTGCTGACGGGTTCCGTATATCCCGAGTACCGAAGCCAAGCCGTGTTTTTCTCGTTGAATTGGTGATCGAAGCGCAGTGAAGCTGAATCTTGGCGCGTAATGATAGGGGTGCTGTTGATGGCGTTGATGCCGGGGATGCCCGTCTGCACGGCGGACGGGAAAAGCGCCTTGGCGTAGGTGACCATACCCGGATTGAACAAGCTTGGAGGGATCTGATTATTCGGAAACGGCTGGCGGATAAACTCACCAGGGTGTAAGGGATCCGGCGCAGTGCTAAACGGATTGTAAATCGGTTGGGAGAAAGTACTGAAGTCGCCGTTGAGTTCGGCAGGGGTTGCTGTTGTCAGGAGACTCGTCGAATTCGTGTGATTGCGGAAGCCCTCGTAGGCGGCAAAAAACCACGTCCGGTCGTGCCCGTTGTAGCCCGGCAGCATCAGCGGCCCGCCGACTGTGCCGCCAAACATGTTTTGCTTGAAGGGAATGACGTTCGGAAAGAATGTGTTGCGAGCGTCAAACGCGTTGTTCCGCAGGAATTCCCAAGCGTCGCCGTGAAATTGATTGGTTCCCGGCTTCGTAATCACGCTGATAATCGAGCCAAGCGCTCCGCCGGCCTCGGCCGAGTCGTTGTGAGACTCCACTTTGAACTCCTGAATCTGATCCACGATGGGCGCAAAATTGTAATCGCCGCCGAACGATCCTTGGTCGTCTAGGCCATCCAACAGGAAGAAATTGCTGCGGTTGCTCTGGCCATTCACAGAGGGATAAGAAAAAGTTCCTATCGCGTGGCTGAACTGTGACGGACCCGCCCCGCTATTTTGCCCCACGCTGACTGGGCTCACTCCCGGGGTCAGGTCGAGCAGCTCAGTGAAATTGCGTCCATTGAGGGGAAGATCGTTCACTTGGCTTCTGGTGATCGTCGTGCCAAGGGTGGCCGATGAGGTTTGCAGTTTGGTACCGAGCGCATGGACCGTCACCGCCTGTATTGCCGATCCTACTTTGAGCGTGAAGTCGTAGGTTGCGGTCTGGTTTACATGGAGAGTCACTTCCGGCTGCTTTGCGGTGATAAATCCCTGTTTCGTCACCTGGAGGACGTAGTGACCGGGCAGGATATTGACGAAGACATAGTTTCCCGCCTCATTGGTGTTCACCCTCCGCCTGACGTTCGTGTCCACATTGGTTAAGGTCACAGCAGCCCCGGGGATCATTGCCCGTGAGGTATCGGTGATGATCCCATCGATCGAAGCGGTCGCCACTTGCGTCCATCCAGTTATTGGGACCATACCGAGATACACAAATAGGAAAGATAGCTTCGCGAGGATCCTGACCCGACTAGTATTACGTTTCATTGAAGAGCGGTGAATTCGAGCCATAAACCCAGCCTCGTCGGCACTAATTAATTTCTGAGTATGAAACTTACACATTGCAATTGGTGCGATGTTAAGAGGATTTTTATATATAAATTATTTGTTTCACATCTTGAATTTTGGTTCCTCCGCAGAATTTGTGGGTGGAGCGGGGATAGTTTTTGACCCTTCGCGGAGAAAAAGATAGCGCATCCCATCCCAATTCCTGTATGGGTAATTTGAGCGAGAAACCCTACACAGGAACAGGACAGGATGCAA
>DATKST010000196.1:0-13556 GCA_035531475.1 Terriglobia bacterium | reverse complement strand
CCGCCAGAAGCACATCAATCGCGTGGACATTCTGGGCTTTGAGTTTGAGATGGGGCTGTTTCCCAACGTCCTGGACGAAGCCCGCGCCAAGGGCATTGACATCGCGCCCAAGTACATCTCCGCCGAAGTGTTTGACAAGCGAGCAGTGGAAAAGAACCAGGTGGTCTTTCACGACGTGGCGGCCATCGAGGTGAAGCCGCACGTCAAGGTAGGGGCAGGTCACGACCTGCCCAAAGTGGCAGTTGAGCTGACCGACTTTTCCGTGTTCTATTCGCAGGACTCCATCGCCGCCGCCGAGGCCACGCTCAAGGACAAGTCCAGCAAGATCGTGGTGGAGCGTGGGCAAATCGTGAAGGTGAGCAAAGACGCAAAAGGGATTGTAAAGCGGGAGGTGCTGACCAAGAACTGGACAGACTGGATTGATTACTGGGCGGTGGACTTCAACTTTGAGAGCAAGCGCGAAATTGTCCGCGTAAAGCGCGACACGGCGAAACAGGTTGCCATGCCCGGTTTGGAGAAGCCCGAACAGATGGACCTGCCGGAATACGAGGAAGTCTGGACGGGAGATTACATTTTTGAAAACGAGTGGCAATCCTTCCGTACCAAGAAAGACCGTTCGCTGGAACTTACCAGCGTCTTTCACGAATGCCCACCCGGGCGTCGTAAACTGGCCGTGAAGGTGGTGGACATCTTCGGCAACGACACCATGACCATTGTGGAGGTGACGATATGAGTGAAACGAATGAGTCAATGGAAGAAGTGCTCGCCTTGCTCAAGGCCTTCATGGAAAGCCAAAAGTCTGAATATGGCCTTCTTTCACTCGGCGTATTCGGCTCCTTGGCGCGGGGCGAGGCGCGAAGCGACAGCGACGTGGACATTGTGTTCGAAACGAACCAGCCGAACCTGTTTCGGACCGCGAGGATGAGGGCGGAGCTGGAGCGTCTGCTGGCGAGGCCCGTCGACGTGGTGCGGCTACGGGAGCGGATGAACCCGCGCTTGAGACAGCGCATTCTGCGGGAGGCGCACTATGTCTGATACCGATCCCCTGCTCGAACGCTTGGAGGACGTGCTAACCGCCTTGGAGCGTATTCCCCGGCGCTTCACCGGCATAGATTCCGCCGCGGCTTTCGAGCAAAGCGAGGAGGGCCGGGACCGCCTGGATTCGATCTGCATGATCCTGGTCGCCGTCGGCGAAGCACCGAGGCAAGTCGATAAGAAAACGGAAGGCCGCTTGCTCGCGCGCTACCCGCAGGTGGAGTGGCAGGGTGTAATTGGGGTGCGAAACGTCATTGCGCACGGTTACTTCGATATCGATGTTGAACAGGTCTTCGATATTTGTCAGAGAGATATACCCGTTTTGATTGAGACCTTGCGGAAAATGATCAAGGAATTGCGCTAATGGCGCTACATCCCAACTTCCCCGAATCGCCCTATGCCATCCTCGACCCGGCCGTCCGCTGGTTTCCGGCGGATGAATCCCTGCGGGAAACCACCATGGACAAGCTGATGCCGCCCCTGGTGCCGGAATTGCGCCGCAAGGTGAAAGAGTGGCGAGAAAGCGGCTACGCCGGGGCGACCGCCACCAGCAAGAGCCTGCTCAACTGGTGGTTCAACACGCCACACCTGCTCCCCCAAGCCGACGGCACCATGGCCGAGTTCCAGTATTACTTTGCCCAACGCGAGGCGCTGGAAACCATCATCTATCTGTACGACGTGGTGGGCGTCGAGGACAAGTTTGACCTGATGCGCTTTGACGGTTCCGGCCTCGTTTCCGCCGGAATGTTTGACGAAACCTGGCGGCGTTTTGTGGTGAAGATGGCGACCGGCACGGGCAAGACCAAGGTGCTGAGCCTGGTGCTGGTCTGGAGCTTTTACCATAAGCTGTATGAGCCGGAGTCGGGGCTGGCGCGCAACTTCCTGGTGATCGCCCCCAATATCATCGTGCTGGACCGCATCTACAAGGATTTTAACGGCCTGCGCATCTTTTTGAAAGACGACCCCGTCTTGCCCGACGACGGGGTCGACGGGCATAACTGGCGCGACGATTTTCAACTCACCTTGCACCGGCAGGACGAAGTGCGCGTCACCCGCCCCACCGGCAACATCTTCCTCACCAACATCCACCGCGTTTATGCGGGCGATGACGTTCCGCCCTCGCCCGACGATGAGGACACGATGGATTATTTCCTGGGCAAGCGGCCCAGCGGCGCGACCACTGACTCCAAATGGATTATTTCCTGGGCAAGCGGCCCAGCGGCGCGACCACTGACTCCAAAGTGGACTTGGGCATGATCGTGCGCGACGTGGATGAGCTGGTGGTGTTGAACGATGAGGCGCACCATATTCACGACCCGCGCATGGCCTGGTTCAAATCCATCGAAGATATTCACCACCGCCTGAAGCAAAAAGGCGCTGCGCTTTCCCTGCAAGTGGACGTGACCGCCACGCCCAGAGGCAACAGCGGCGCCATCTTCGTACAGACCGTCGCCGATTACCCGCTGGTGGAAGCAATCTCGCAAAACGTGGTGAAGCACCCGGTGCTGCCCGACGCCCCCAGCCGCGCCAAACTGGAGGAGCGCCAGAGCGCCAAATACACTGAAAAATACGAAGACTATATTCGCCTGGGCGTGATCGAGTGGCGCAAGGATTACGCCGAACATGAGAAAATGGGCAAGAAGGTCATCCTGTTCGTGATGACCGATGACACCCGCAATTGCGACGACGTGGCCGAATACCTGCGAGCCACCTATCAGGAATTTGCTGAAAAAGACGCGGTGCTGGTGATTCACACCAAGAACAACGGCGAGATTTCCGAATCAACGTCAGGTAAGGCCGAAGAAGAATTGCGTGAGCTGCGCAGACAGGCCAACGCGATTGACGAGCTGGACAGCCCGGCGAAAGCCATCATCTCCGTAATGGTGCTCAAAGAGGGTTGGGACGTGCGCAACGTTACTACCATTGTGGGCCTGCGCGCCTACTCCGCCCAGAGTAATATCCTGCCCGAACAGACCCTAGGTCGGGGGTTGCGCCGGATGTACCCCAGCGAAGACGTTCCTGAATACGTCAGCGTGGTCGGCACGAAAGCCTTTATGGAATTCGTGGAATCCATTCAGGCGGAAGGCGTGGAGCTGGAGCGTAAGCCCATGGGCGAAGGCACGGCTCCCAAGACTCCGCTGGTGGTTGAAGTTGACAAGGAGAATCCGAAGAAGGACATCGACGCGCTGGACATTGAAATTCCGGTGCTCACGCCCCGCCTCTACCGGGAATATAAAAACCTGAGTGATCTGGACGTGGGCGCGCAGGGGCATCAGCGTGTGTTGTACTTGCAGTTCAGCGAGGAAGAGCAGCGGGAGATCGTCTTTAAGAACATCACCACCGGCGAGGTGACGCATACCACCCTACTCGACACGGCGGGGGTTGCCGATTACCGCAGCGTGATCGGTTACTTCGCGCAGACGATTATGAAAGACCTGCGCTTGGATTACCGTCAGGGATCTACCCCTCGTGGCTACGACGTGCTGTATGGCAAAGTGAAAGCCTTTGTGCAAAACGATTTGTTATGACCGTCCGGTGGAACTGGAGAGCCCCAACACCCTGCGCAACCTGTCCGAGCTGGCGGCCACCAAAACCCTGATCGAGACTTTCAAAAAGGCGATCAACGCCTTGACGGTGCGGGACAAAGGCGACGCCCAGATTCGGGATACCATTAAGCTGCGGCAGACACGCCCTTCTGTGGTAAAGGACCAAGGCTATCTCATCCCAAGAAAGAGCGTCTTTAATCGCATCATCGGCGACAGCACCTTTGAACTTGTTTTCGCCCGCTTTCTGGACGATTGCGACGATGTGGTATCCTACGCCAAGAATCATGATGCGGTGCCTTTCAAGCTGGACTACGTGAAAGCGGACAGCGAACTTTCCACCTACCGCCCGGATTTCCTGGTCAAGCTTTCCGACAAGCGGACTTTCATCGTCGAAACCAAAGGGCGGGAAGACCTGGACCTGCCGCTCAAGATGCAACGGCTGCGGCAATGGTGCGAAGACATCAATCGAGTTCAGGCAGACGTGGAATACGACTTCGTTTACGTGGGCCAGGAAGGCTTTGAGAAATATAAGCCGGATTCATTTCGGCAATTGATTGATGGGTTCAATGAATACAAAGAGAAAATATAACGTGGCAGTAATTCGGTAGTGACGCAGTTTGAAGTTTTGTGACATGGTTCGCCACCGTCATCCCCGCGAAGGCGGGGATCCATGGTCCGGACAACCCCTTTATCGGCACGAGTTCGGAATGCCACTGCGATATTCGGAGTGGCATTCCCGCTTTCGCGGGAATGACGATGAAGGAACAAATTGAGTCACTACCAGTGATTCCGGATTATTGACAGGTTTCACCCGAAGCAGTCAGCCCAGGGTTCATGCTTTTCAAACTCTAAGGCTCTTGGCCTTGGCATCTGCGAAGCGTCGCTCTTTGCGACGCATTGCCTCTTTGCGTGAAAGGCCAGATTGGGCGAATTTGTGAGACAGGACCCTGGCAGGCTCCAATTTGAACCTGCTTCCCATACATATTGTGTACAAAGCTCTTTTCCAACGGTCTCACCCTAATCCCTTGCTAAAATATCCTGGTTCTGTGGTGTTCGGTGTGGCTCGTGCAGCCGGGCGCTGAAAAAGTTACGGACTTGCGATGCAAGGGCGAAGGTTTCAGCCCCGCCGTGAGCGCGGCCCCTTACCCGTCCTTCGGACACCCGATCCCCTTGCGGGGGCAGATGGCTGGGGTGAGGGGAACGCCAAGGCCGTGTCATAAACATCATGAGGTTGACCCTGACTGAACAGGATTGCGGCTAAAGGCCGCCGCAACGAGCAGGGTTTTTGGCAATCGCGTAAATCCTCACCCATTGTCCCCGCCTCTGAAGCTGGCGAATCAGCTTCAGATGAAACCGCGAGATCAGCCCGGCATCACTTGCCTGCGGCGTGTAATCATAAAACCGGCCAAGGAAATGGCGCCAGCGGGCGGAGCGCAAAATCAAGTTGTCCGGGGGCTCCCATTTGCGGGAGTAAAGGAAAAGCAAATCAAAGGCAGGAGGGTCCGCAAAATCTTTTGGCGCAAACCCGTGGATCGCTTTGACGTTGAGCGTTTTCGCGACATACCCCAACCACGGTTGTTGAAGCTCATTGGTGGCAGGCCAGGCCGTTAGAATTCTTGGCTCATGGGGTTGAGCTTCCAGGAAATGCGCCGCTTGCTGGTGAAGATGGATAAAATCGGCGTAGGCAAGGTTGTCCTCAAACGGAAAGGGGTAAGGGGGATTCCAAAACCAACAAGTGACGAATGCTATCGCCGCAGCCGCTAGAATAGATCGCCCGAACCGTTTCGGCAACTTCAGGATGGTTGCAACTGCGACTAGAAAAAGACCAGGAAACGCCGGCAGCATGTAACGCGGCAGGATCGCTCCGCCCACCAAACTGAGCAAGATAATATAGACCACGGCAAGTCCGGCCGCCAGGAACATAAGGTCCACAGTTTTCCTGTTAAAAAGCCCGGCTGGATCTGGCAGCGGATATTTCCCGTCAGGAGCGGCCGCAACGGTTCCAGCGGTTCCTGATCTCAGTGGCTGCTTCCCACGGCGCAACCAGAAGAGAGTTGCGGCAGCGGCGAGCGTCAACAGTCCGTTAAATCCTCCCACGAAGAGTTCCTCGCATCGCGCCAGGAAACTCCGGCAGACCCGCAGGGGCGTGAGCGTGGCATAGAGATTATACTCAAGGTACTGGGCGTTGCCCGTCCAGAACCCGGTCTTTGCATGGTAATAGAGCGCCCAAAGACCCAACGGAATCAAGGGTACCCCGAGAGCAACCCAGACCCTCGGCTTCCGCTCGAGGCGGCGCCGCCAAGCAAAGGTCCACGCCACAGGCAACATGATTATGGCGGTTTCCTTGCTCATCTCAGCAAGCGACGCGGCAACTGCAAACGTCAGCCACTCGCCTTCCAGAAGCGCCAGCACGGCCCAATTGGTAAAAAGCGCCACAAGCAAATCGAGAAACGCGAGCGAGCTTTGAGCAAAGAAAAGTGGAGAAACTGCCAGCAACAAGCCGCTCCAGATCCCCACTTCGGTTCCAGCAATGCGCCTGCCAATTTCGTAAACAAGCCCCACGGTGAGGGCCGCAACCAGTACCATCGCGGCGCGAGTGACGGCGGTCGAAAAGCCTAGAATATGCCACGCAGTTCCGAGATAGATCGATAGCAGCGGCGTGTGGCCAATAGCCTCAGTGCTGGTGGGAACGAGCAGGAAATGATGGTAGAAGTCGAAAGCTGCGGGGATATAATAACCTGCCTCATCCCAATAATAAGGAAGGTGAAGCAGCGGCCCGTGTAATGCGAGGATGCACACAAAGGCGACGCCCATCGCCGCTAAAGTTTTTAGTTTCCGGGGTGGCATTCGAAAGCTAACTTATCAGATTTGGCCCGGTGGTTTCCACGCTTCCGAGATGGCGTATCGTCTATTATAATAATAAGGCAGCGCGAAAGTGGCGGAATTGGCAGACGCGCCAGACTTAGGATCTGGTCCCGCAAGGGGTGGGGGTTCGAGTCCCCCCTTTCGCACCACAAGATTGTTAGCACCGGCCCCGCCTTGCATAGAGGACGAAGCGGCTAATTTTATTCCCCCCCTTTTACCGGGACTTCGTCGGGCAGGACTGCGAGATTTTTACCAAGAGAGAAGGCTAGCTACTTGGAGAGATAATCGGCGTTCGCTAACGTCGATTAAACAGAAAAAGCCCTGCCCATTATTGAGCAAGGCTTTTTCAACGTCCTTGAAATTAATAACCTAGTTAAGCCCCGATGGGTTGGGCGAGCACGTAAACCCGGCCGGAGGAACATAGGGGCTCGGCACGTTGATATTGGCGCCTGAGGCGGGGGGGATCATGTCCGCTCCAAGGTTATTAATAGCGCAACCCGCCAAGTTGGCAGTTGACTGTGCCGCAAGAGCATCAGAGGCCGCAGCGTTCGCTGCCGAAGTGGCGGCGTTGGCATCCGTCACTGCCTGCCCTGCAGTCGCATTGGCTTGCTGAGCAGAGGTGTTGGCATCGCCAGCACGTTTCATGCCAATTCCAGCAAGAACTGCTGCTGCACCAGCGGCACCGAGCGCACCGGCCTCAAGGGCGGTGTTTCCGCCGGCAAGCTTCTGAGATGCTCCGGTTTGGGGAGCACTCGCCGTCTTCGGAGCGATGGTCAACGTCTTGCCTTCCGCCAACTTCACGGTTTTTCCAGCCTGGTTGACGTTTAATGACCCTTGCTTGGAGGTAATGACGATCAGCCCATTCATCATGGCTACCTGGCCCAGAGACTTGTAGCCACTTACCGGGCTCACAACAACCTTTCCGACCATCACCCGAACCGCATTTCCCGCCGCTGGATGATAAATCGAAACGTTACCGGACTCCAGAATGACGCCTACTCCGTTGGCGTCCCGGACAAAGCCGGCCTGAGTGTCTTGTCCGAAGGCCATGCGGCTGCCGTGATCCAGGGCCACCACCGCGGCTCCGTCCTTCACCTGCAGACGGTCGCCACTAAAGATCACACCATTGGGCAATAGCGCCTGTCCGCCAACGCTCGCATTCAGGCTGCCAGCCACCGAACCCACAACCGCTGAGCCGGCCCAAACCGGTACTGAGCCGACAAGGCCAAAAAGGAGCACAACCAGCATAACCCGCAGTTTCATCGACATTTTAGCGACTCCTTAATTTTTAGGTCAGAACTGAATCTAATCCTGACCCGGTTTTATGCCAATAACTATCTTCGGCAAACAGTTAGTAATATAGAGAGGTTGTTTACCCTTTGTCAACAACTTTTTGAAAATAATTGTGGTTCAGAGGGTGTGGCTGCCTCGCCTTTCAGTTCCGGTGTGGACTTTGGCTGGTTGAATTCGAGGGGAGGGTTTGCTAAATTATGCATTGCTAGTTTGAGGAGGACCTCCATTATGCCCATCAGCAAAGAGTTACTGGAAATACTTGTTTGCCCTATGTGTAAAGCCCCTTTACAGCCGACTTCAGACGGCCAGGGCTTGAAATGCGCACAATGCCGTCGGGTTTATCCCATCAAAGACGATATCCCAATTATGTTGGTTGACGAAGCTCGAATCGATCCTGAGTAACGATTTAGATAAATGAATATCGCTTAATATCCAAGTCGGTGACTCTAATCTTGTCAATGCACTCCGGCGGGACAATGAGGCCGATTCGCCCGGGTGCTCCGTTTGAAACCTCGCGGGTCCCCAAGCTCGGTCACTGGGCCTCCCCGATGGCCGCCGCCGGTGAATTCACAGCCGGCGCCGGACTCAGAGTTTGGATTTAACAGGTGCGGCCGTTCTTGCGCCGTACCTTCAGAGGAGTTGCTTCTTGAATAAGGTGGAAAAACGAAGCATGGCGCGAATCGTCCGCCGGTTTCAGGGTCGCCGCATCGCGGTGCTAGGCGACTTTATGCTTGATGAGTTTCTTCGCGGTGAAGCGACTCGCATTTCGCCCGAGGCGCCAGTCCCGGTGGTGCTCATCCGTGACGGGTCCAGCACCGGGGGCTATCCCGGCGGGGCGGGAAACGTGGCCGCGAACCTGGCGGCACTGGGCGCCTTGCCCTTGCCGCTCGGGGTCATCGGAAAGGATGAAAGCGGAAGACGTCTGATCCGCCTGCTTCGCGACCGGAGTATCAATACTGCAACTCTGATCTGCGAGCCGGGCCGTGTGACGCCCCGAAAAGTACGGGTGGTGGCCCAACAGCACCAATTACTTCGCCTTGACTTTGAGAGTAATTCGGAGCTTTCTGCCTCCTCCGCCAGTCAATTGATTCAGATTCTAAGGCGCCGCCTGCGGCACTTGGATGCGCTGGTGATATCGGACTACTCGAAAGGCTCCGTGACGCCGGATTTGTGCCGGGAGATGATTGCCCTCGCTCGGAGCCGAAATCTTCCAGTTTTTGTGGATCCCAAGCCTGATCATGCGGCCATCTGCCAACAAGCCACGGTGGTGACCCCTAACCTTCAGGAAGCTGAAAAAATGGCGGGGATGGCGATGCGAAGCTCAGAGGAAATTGAAACGGGTGGCCGCCGCCTGCTCGACAAATTTGGCTGTGATTACCTGCTGGTAACGCGGGGAGCCCACGGCATGACCGTTCTGTCGAAGCAAGGGCGGACGCATGAAATCCATAGCATTCCCAGGCCGGTTTATGACGTCACGGGAGCTGGAGATACGGTCCTGGCTGTGGTTGCGCTCGCCTATTGCTCCGGTGCTTCCATTCGCGATACTGCGGTGCTTGCTAACCTGGCCGGCGGCCGCGTTGTGCTGCAATTTGGCACTTCAGGAATTACCCTTAAAGAGCTGCTTTCTGCCATCCAAGAAGCCTGAAGCCGGGCCCTTGGGCCCGTGAGCAGTTTCGCAAGGATCAGCCGTGGAGAGGTGGATTTCCAGCACCTTTCATGGCTGCTTGCGAGCAACTGCCAACAAATAAAGGCTCAGGCCAAGCAATTCAGATTCTGACTCCGCGCACCATAACCAGTGTCCAGAATCGGCCAGCCGAACCCTCAGAGAGTTTCCACGTCTCACGTCGAGCGGCAGAACCTCACCATGCGGATGCAGATCAGAAGGCTCACTCGGCTGACGAATGCTTTCTCAAAAGAAATGGGAGAACCTCAACGCAGCCTTGGCCCTGTATTTAGCGTGGTGCAATTTCTGCCGGGTTCACCAGACGCTCCGGGTCACCCTCGCAATGGAGCATGGGTTAACAGACCACATATGAGGAATATTGGAACTCATTGGGGCAGCAACACACTCTTAGGTCGTGGTTCAGTTTGCGGTAGCGGCGGTCTGCGACCGCCGGCCTTGAATTCCCAGCGATTTTCGGCGCTCATAGAGCGCCGCTACAGCAGCGAAAATGTACCACTACCCACTTTTACCGAGCGTTGAACCAACAGGGATCGGGTGATATAGTATTAGGACTCAATCGCTTCCTTGCGTAGTATCCCAACATCGAGAGGGAATATGCTAGGTACGCAGTCCCCGCCCATGAATGTCCCTAATCCTGAGTTGCCTCGGGAGGCGCGTCGCGTCCAGTCGGGTGGTCGCGTGAAGGTGCTGCTCACTAGCGTTTGCCGGCCGATAGGCCCCGCCCAGGGTGATGCGCCGAGTGTGGGTTATGAGGTGCTGCACGGGCAGATCACACGGGCGCAGGGCATCTTCAGTCCACGCTCCACCAACTTTACTTTCGCTCTCGATTACGTCGCCGCGAACCTGGACGCACCCACCGTGGTCCTGCACTATCCCTCACGCCGGGAGCTGATCCGCGAACTCCAGAAGGGACCTGCGTTCGTCGGCATTTCGTTCCTGTTGGCGCTCTTTCACCGGATGAAGGAAGTGGTGGCGCTGGTCCGGAAGTACGCCCCTGCGGCCCAGATAGTCCTTGGCGGCTACGGCACCGTCCTGGATGACCGGACCCTCTTGCCTTACGCGGATTTCATCTGCCGGGAAGAGGGAGTGGGCTTTTTCCGGGCGCTCCTTGGCGAGCCAGCACGGCCGATGCCCTACGATCATCCTCTCGTAATGACCACGCTGCGGGTTTTCTCGATTCCGGTGGACCGCACCGGGATGATCTTCGCGGGCCTGGGCTGTCCTCACGGATGCGATTTCTGCTGCACCTCGCACTTTTTCAAGCGGCGTCACATCAGGCTCCTCCCGACCGGCGATGACTTGTTTCGAGTGATCGAGCGATACCTGGAGATCAATCCGAAGATGAAACTTGCGATTCTGGACGAGGATTTCCTGATTGCAAGGGATCGAGCCACCCGCCTGCGTGAACTCGTTCAGGCGCGAGGGACGCCACTCTCCATTTTTGCGTTCGCAACCGTGAAGGCGCTAAGCCGAATCACGCCACGGGAACTACTGGAGACTGGCATCGATGGCGTCTGGGTTGGTTATGAGGGTCAACGCTCGGGTTTTGCCAAGCAGCAGGGCCGGCCCGTGGAGGAGTTGATCCCTGACTTGGAGTCCCACGGCATCACCGTTCTCGCTTCCATGATCCTGGGTTTCGACTATCAGACGCCGGATATCATCCGCGCCGAGTTGGCAAATTTGCTGGCGTTGAAACCGACGCTCGCACAGTTCCTCATTTACGGCCCGACGCCCGGGACACCCTTCTTCGAGCGCGTCATGAAGGAGGGACGCCTCCACCGCGAGCTGGTGGAGAATCCGGAGCGGTACTACCGGGCTTGCGACGGATTCACGGCTATGGTTCGCCATCCGACCCTGCAACCGGACGAAATCGAAGCGCTGCAGCGAGAATGCTTCGAAACGGACTTCCGTATTCTGGGGCCGTCTGTACTGAGATCGGTCGAGGTCTGGTTGCAAGGATGGAAGCGATACCACGATTCGGAGTCTCCCTACCTCCGCGCCAAGGCGGCACGATGGGCTGAGGAGATCGGGAAGGCGTACCCTCTTTTCCGCGTGGCGAAGCAACAGGGCCCTACTCCCGAAGCTGCGGCTCGCCTGCAGGCTGAAATCGCACAGTTACTGGGTCCACCGGATTTGCGCCAGCGGTGCCTTTCAGCGCTTGCGCCAGTTGCCGCTGCCTGGACGCGCTTCACACTGCGATTTGATTGCTTCCAGCATCCGCGACTCCATCGCCGCGAGTATCACTGTTCATCGTGATCGCTTCGTTCGGGTGCGACGGGAAGACGCCGCCGGATGATTTCCTCCGTTCGCTCCATCACAAGCTGGCCAGTTCCCATCAAGAGACGGTCGGCCTCGTTCGTTGATTCGTAATGGTGAAGGATGTCCGAGTCCATGCCGGTTCTCCCGCCCACCCGTGCCTGCCTTGCGGCGTTCGCTCAGAACGCGCCTCCATTCCTGGGAGGCCAGCCTCGCCGATGCCGGAAGAACACAAAGTTCTCCGTGCTCCTCCGCCAGGCACTCCGGTGGACAACGCTTGTGATGATATGCATCCGGGGGTGCTTCTGTATACGCCTTGGGATCGTCACCACGATAGCTCGTTGGGCAGAGGGTTCACCGCAAGAGCAAGAAGGCCGCATAGCCCAGCGATGCGCCCAGCCCGCAACCCACCACCACGTCACTCAAATAGTGAAGTCCCAGCATCACCCGCGATAGAGCCACACTCGTGGCCAGGAAAATGAGTCCAGCCAGCAGGCCCGGATAGAAGCTGCTTAGACTCATGGCAACTGCAAAGGCTGTGATGGAGTGGCCCGATGGGAAGGAAAACTTGTCGGGCGGGAGGAGCGTGGCCCAGCAGTGGGAAAATGAAGTGCAGGGCCGGTCACGGTGGGCAAGCCTCTTCAAGACACGAAAAAGGGCGATTCCAGTCAGAACCGCAATCCCCGTTGCCATGACGGCCCGGAAACGCTGCGGTCCACCCCACACCAAGACCGCAATGGCCATGGCGTACCACAACCCGCCGTCGCCGCCGCGCGTGGCAAGGATCATCCAGATGCGGACCCAGCGCGGCGGCCGCCAGCGGTTGACGCGGCGCATCAAGCGCTGGTCACCGTTTGAAATCAGGCTCAACATGGACTGAGGATGGATCACGCCGCCAAGCTCCTTGGCTTCTTGAAGGCTCGACCAGCGGGCGGAAGCGTGCCATCTTCCAGCAGTGCCGTCCAGCGCTCCGCCCAGTGGCGGGCGAAGTTGGCTTCCAGGACGCAGTTTGCGAACGTCACCAGCGGAACTGCCACGGCGAGCGGCGCCAGAAAGCCCGCCCACGGATTTTCCCGCATCATGTTGGCGGCGATGATCCACACGTCGCGCGTCAACTTCCAGGTGCTTCCAGAGTCTCCACCAACTCGTCCCTGTGCGCAGCGCAGCCCTCGCAGATATTCCTGCTTGGGGCGTGCACCGGCCACCTCGGTAAATGCGGTTCCGGCTGAGAGGATGGTGTGAGCGTCGCTTCCTCCCAATCCCATCTTGTTGAAGGTCGCAGCCAAGGCCCTCGCGCGGCGATTCGAAGCCGCCGGCATGTGTCCGTTAAGAACTTCGAAGGCGGGGAATTCTCTTTCGAACCATTCGAAGTCCTCCGCCTTCCGCTGGCCCGTGAGCCGCGAGAGAGGATGATTGACGCTGAAGAAAAGAACTTGCTCACGAAGGTAGGAAAGAAACCTGGGCAGGTCGTCCCGGCGCCGCTGCAACTCAACATGGTGCCGCTCGCCGAGATCATAAACGCCCACGTGGAGGCGCGTTCCGCCCGGCATGACGCAACTCACTTCCTCGCTCAGGAAGAAATCGGGCTTGCCGCGCAGGGCTTCGGCGGCGTCAATCGAGTCATGATCCGTCACGGTCACCAGGTCCATACCGAGTCTCTTCAGGTGGCCGTAAAGGGCGAGTGGATCGTTATAACTCTCCCGGCAAAAGCCGCCCAGACCTGGAACATCGCACATTCCCGACGGATCTTCCCCGCTGGGGAGGGGAGGGATTGGGTGGTAAGTATTTCTCGGTGAAGCAGTTGGCAAGTTATTGGGGGACGCGAGTGTCTGGCTACATTTGCATGTTGGGGAGATGGACTCCGAGCGCCGCCAGGA
>DATKST010000195.1:0-26008 GCA_035531475.1 Terriglobia bacterium | reverse complement strand
CAAAGGGAAATTCAGTTTGCGTTGAAATTCTACTGGTAGCGTCTGCCCAGGGGCACGGTTGGCAGACGCGCCCCTCGTTGAGAGCACCTTCGGGCGGGCACAAGGCCCGCCCCTACGTCGAACATGCGGGCCGGAACGTCGGTAATTTTGTTGCGCGCTCAGTACCGCCATTCGCAATTGCGGTGACGTATTCTTGCAACGTTCCCGTAGAACGGTAGCTGCATGTAGGCGTCCGATTCGCTTGATACGGATTGTTATGGGAGATGGCCCGCGTTTCGACTTCACTGGTCTCGGCTCGATCTGAATATCCCAGGGCGCTGTACGCTTTGCATAAAAACCAGTCGGAGCGAGACCTGTTTTTTCGAGCCGCAGGGCCATAGCGGAATTACTCACCCGGAACCGCGCAGAAAGACGTTTAACGTCTGCATCGGAAAACTCGCACGGTGTTTGGACACCTCCGATTGCCTCTATGAGTGGATTCCGAGGGATCAAGAAGCTGGCGGCGAAGCTGTTGCAAAATCGTTCTATTTCATTGCTGTTGTTCTCATCGCTGATACCAGTTTGGCGCAGCAGCAAGTGACAGTATTCGTGGAAAAGAGTAAATATCTTCGCCCCTTCAATGGGCTCTCTGTCGTTGATGCAAATCGCTGCCAAATCATCACGAAGGATGGAAAAGCCGCTCAACTCCTTGGGCGGTTGTAACGGAATCATGTATGTAAAAACGCCGCGATACCGGTTCAGGCGATCCGACTGGAAAAATGGCCCTTCGTCCCAGTCAGCCCCAGCCAATGATGGCCGTCACCAGTTCGGGTTTCGAGCGGTCCACATCCGTATCTTTGATGCGCAGGATGAAGGTGCCACCGTGCCGGCGCGCGAAAAGCCAATTGAAAAGTGCGGTCCGCGCTCCACCCACGTGCAGAAAGCCGGTGGGTGACGGCGCAAAGCGCACTCGAATCTTTTCCATGAGATTTTCCCTTGTGTGAGCGCCCTGCGGATTCGGGACGCAACCTCAGAATCATCCATGTTGCGCGATTTGACGAAAGCTAAGGTAACCGCGGGACGAGGTTTTTGCCGCGAGCTTCGCCAAAACCCTATAACAATTCGTAACGCGGCACGTCCGGCTGAGGTTTTGCAGTACCGCAGTTGGAAATCATCCAAGAATTCGTGGCCCCAGGCTGCCCGATTGGCACTGCCGCAGAATTCATCGACCTTGTGTATTGCCGCCTTGGTGAATAACTTTGTAAGCCTCCAACCCGATTTTCTCTTTGACGAACCCGCGCTTTGGTGGTGAAATATGGGTAGGATTTTGCGGGAGGAATCGTTCTAATTTGCTATCTTGGAGTTCTAAACTAGGGAGTTGGTCAATGAAACGGTTTTTAACTCTCATCTGTGCCGCCTTGATGATTGCCAGCTTTTCGCGATCGCTCTGGGCTCAAGATGCGCAGGGCCAGCAAGATGACCAGAGCGACCTCAACCAGATTACTATCCCCGAGGGCACTGAATTCAAGCTCCAGCTTCACACCAGCATCAACACCAAGACCTCGAAAGCCGGAGACCGGGTGATCACGACCATGCTCGACCCGGTCACCGTGGAAGACACCCAAGTGCTGCCCAAAGGCGTGCGGATTGACGGCCACATTGGCGAAGTGAAGCCGGCGGGACGGCGCGGCAAGGGCGGATACCTTAGCATCATCTTCGACACGGTCACGATGCCCAATGGCGAAAAACTGGCCATCCTTGGCTCTCTGACCGAGGTGTTCTCCAGTGAGAACGGGGGCGATCCGAACGTGGGCCCTGAAGGCGATTTGAAGGGCGCCGGGGCGGATCACAAGAAGCAAGTCGCCATGTTCATTGCGCCCGCCGCGGCCGGGGCGGCGGCGGGCGGATTGGCCGGCGGCATCGCGGCCGGCGCGGCTGGAGCCGTGGCGGCGCTGATTATTCCCAAGGGCAAGGAAGCGGCCCTGCAAGCCGGCTCGCTCATCGGAATGCGATTGGATCAAGACGTCACCGTAACTCTGCCCCCGGACAGCCTGAAGTAAGTGTCCCTCCAGAGGCGGTGGTTTTTTACACGGCGTTCGCGTCGGACGCTGATTTTAACCCGGGTTTTTCACGAACTTCCCATCGAGGACCGTCAGGGCAGGGTGTTAACCGTGCCCTGACGGTCCTCGATTAAAACATCGTGAATAATCCAGGTTAGTCTTGCCAAATCAGACGGTATTGCCTGGAGCTTCATCCAGCCAACCCTTGGCCCGTTCAACCGCTTTCCTCCAATCCTGATAGAGTTCTTCGCGATGCCCCGGCTGCATTTTTGGTTCAAAACAGGATGGGGCGCCTTGTCCTTTTTCATTCAAAGGTCTCTTGCCCATGGCTTCCAGGTCGCGGTCGCTGTTCCAGAATCCGGTCGCGAGACCCGCGAGGGATGCCGCCCCCAGCGCCGTCGCCTCCACCGTCGCGTGCCGCTCCACGGGAAGCCCCAGGATATCCGCCTGAAACTGACAGAGGAAATCGTTTCGCGCTGCCCCGCCATCCACACAGAGAACCCGGGCCCGTAGGCTGGAATCGGCCGCCATGGCTTCCATCACAGCCCGCGTCTGGTAGGCCATGGCCTCCAGCGCGGCCCTCACCACATGGTTCCGGTTGGAGCCCCGCGTCAAACCCACAATCGTTCCCCGGGCGTACGGATCCCAATGCGGCGCGCCCAGCCCCACAAAAGCCGGGACAAAATAGACACCGCCATTGTCAGGCACCGCTCGCGCCATCGCTTCGCTCGCCCCGGCGTCCGGCAGGATTGCCATCTCATCGCGCAGCCACTGGACCGCCGCCCCGGCGATGAAGATGCTCCCTTCCAGCGCGAAATCCGTGATGCCGTTACGCCGCCAAGCGACGGTCGAGATCAGCCCGGAATGGGATTGGCATACTTCGCTGCCCGTGTTCATCAGCAGGAAACAGCCCGTGCCGTAAGTGTTCTTGGTATCGCCGCGGGCAAAGCAGCGATGGCCGAAGAGGGACGCTTGCTGATCGCCCGCCACACCCCCCACCGGACACGACCGGCTTCCGCCCAACAAGTTTGTTTCGCCAAGGACTTCACTGGACGACTTAACTTCTGGCAAAATGGCAGGCGGGATGCGAAAATAGCGGAGAATTTCATCATCCCAGGCCAGCGTCCGTATATTGAAAAGCATGGTCCGGGAAGCATTGGAAACGTCCGTGGCATGAACCTGCCCTGCCGTCAGATTCCACAATAACCACGTATCGATGGTGCCGCAGGCCAGCTCGCCGCGTTCCGCCCGCTCCCGCGCGCCGGGAACATTTTCGAGCAGCCAGGCAATTTTGGTGGCGGAGAAATAAGCGTCCACGACCAGTCCGGTCTTCTCGCGCAGAACCCGGTCGAAGCCCTCGCGCCGAATCCGGTCACAGGCCGCAGCCGTGCGCCGGCATTGCCACACAATCGCCGGATGAAGTGGCCGCGAAGTCGCGCGCTCCCACAACACCACTGTTTCCCGCTGGTTGGTGATGCCGATGGCGTGAACGTCTTCGGGTGGAACCCCCGCTTCAACCGATGCCCGCAAGGCAACCGCCCGCTGCGATTCCCAGATTTCCTCTGCGTCGTGCTCCACCCATCCAGGTTGCGGGTAATGCTGCTTGAATTCCTGAGCTGCGGAAGCAACAGCATTTCCGTGCCTGTCAAAGAGAATGGCCCGGGAACTGGAAGTGCCTTGATCGAGAGCCAATATGTAGTGCCCCATACCTGAGCTTCCTTCCGGACCCAAACCACCCATCGGCTGGCGGATCCGCAGCCGTTCTTATGTTTCGCTTGAACGGTTCATCCTACGCTTCAACTGAATAGATAAGACCGTCAAAAATGCCTTTTCGTGCGGCGGCATCCTAACCTCCGAACCGAAAAGGGGCGGAGTTTAGCCTCAATGCTGTTCACTTAGCCAACTATCCCATGGGAGCCTGGTTCCCATGCGCTGTAGGGGCGGGCCTTGTGCCCGCCCGTGGGCGACCACAAGGCCCGCCCCTACGAGATATCACCCCACCTGAACAGTGTTGCGGTTAACGCGCCGGGTCAATCCCGAAGTCCCACACATCCAGGTTCATCTTGTTATTCTTGATTTCACCGAACGCATACTCCCCGGCACCCAGCGGCTTCGCAGGTTCGAGCTTATAGACGCCCGGGGCCACCTGGGTGCGGCGGATTGGGATCGAGACGCGGGATTCGGTGGGCTTCCCCTTCAAACCCACGTCCACGTTTTCAACCACGCGGTCCTGCTTCGTGGACTTCACCGGGATCAATTGCAGGTTGGCGGCTGTCGAGTCCGGAAACTGGGCATAGAACGTGGGCTGCACGTTGTGGAATCGGATGGCGGCCTTGGGACCGGCCAGCACCACCCACAATCGCCGCTTCAGAAGCGGAGCCGGCACGGCCAGGTTCAGTGCCATGCGTTTCCGGTCCTGCACCTCGTCACCGTCGGACTGGACGAGCGGAATCACCAGGGTTCCGTCAAAGGCAAAAAGTCCCTGGTCCTGGGGAAGACGAACGCCGGGGGCCACCGGGAAGCCGTTTGCAACCATCTGCTGGCTGATGTGTTTCTGTTCAATTTGCTTCGCTTCCTGAAGCTGCTTGGCCTTCACCGCCTGTTCCTGCTGTTCGGCGCGATGCGTGGCGTCAAAATCGACCAACGCAGTGGGAATCTCCTCCCATTCGGAACGCTCCACACTGTAATAACGAACCCGGTCTCCCTTCACTTCATAACTTTTGACGAGTTGGTAGGTTCCGTCCTTCAAGTAAAGTTTGCTCGCAGCGTCAAGATGACTTGGGGCAAGCACCGAGAGGAACAACAGAGTCCAAAAGGAAATTGCAATTGTCCGCCGGGTCATGGTCGAGTCCGTCCGCCGCCTGTCATTTTAGATGCCGCAGTACTTGATCACGTCAGCAGGAGCGCCCCGGGAAATTGTAGCGCAAGCCCACAGTTTTCGCGCGCTCACAACGAGACACGGTTCTGGCGGGATAGTTACTTAATGAAGATTACGTGAATATGTAAGTCATTTATAGGAGAACGGGCAAAACTCCTTAATGCCCGCTGCACGGTTTGACCTGCGAACCCACAGCCCATCGAGACTTTGGCAATTGCGGCCACAACGCTGGAATCGTCAAGAGGCTTGGGCGGGAAACGCAAAAGAGCGACTCGAGGATTGGCCGTTCTGCGGGTGCGAACCTTCCCGAACCCCAGAACCTGCGATCAATTATCCGGTTGATCCTGCGGAGTTCCAGAGTCTATGGACTTCACGCCGGGCGTGGCTGGAGGGAATGACTTGGCTTGGGCCACCGGATCCGCATCCGGAGGCAAGGGATGCGGCCCAAGTCCGAGTTTCATTAGAGATTTTGCGTCCGGCACGCCTGTCGCCGGAAAACCATTTTGCTGCTGGTACCGTTTCATGGCTTCGCGGGTTTCAACATCCCAACGGCCTGTCGGCTGCCCGTGAAGTTCGCCCGCGTGGATCAGAGCCTGCTGAATCTGCTGTGCTCTTTCAGGCTGCATGTGAATGTTCGCAAATCGTACTTTGCTTCGCGGGCTTTTCCTGCGGGAGGTTCGAGCTTTGTGCGACTTTGCGTAAGTCCGATGCGAGCTACCTGAATGAACCCGGCGTGAAGTTCTTGCCGGGGTCCGGGACTTTGCAGTGCGGCGCGACGGGGGGCGCGCGCCTGCGCGACCCTTCCGGCTTTTGGCAGCTTGCAAGGGGTGATGAACTTTCTTGGACGCCGCTGCTGCCGCAGCAAGGTGGCAAGCCAGCGCTACGGCAGCACCAAACAGGATAAAATTTCGAAGCGTCTTCCGGGGGAATTGCAATCTCGGTTTTCCTCCAAGCATTTATCTAAGGCAGCGGGTCCGCAAGAAACAATGTGGTGAAACCCCGCCCTTGCCGGCGGGCAACCAGAAACAAGACATCTTGCCCTGACTTCAACTGCGATTGCAAGCGATTAAACTGGTTCGCGCTCGTAACTTCTTTGTGATTCATTGATAATATAATATCTAGCTTCTCCACACCCAGATCTTCTGCAAACCCCCCCGGCTTCACGCCGGTCACGACGACACCTTCCGGATGGGGCAGCCGCAACTGGGTAGCAAGATCTTTGGACTGGTCCGGTGTCAGATCCTTCACCGAGAAACCGAGGATTCCCGCAGGCTGCGGATTCGGCTGGCCGCTTTCCGGCTTGGCAACGCTCGAATCAGTCTCGCCCACGATGCGGTTCCAATCCCCCACCACGATCGTGTTCTTTTCCGTCTTGCGCTGGCGCAAATACTCCACTGCAAGTTTTTTGCCCGGCTCTGTGTTTGAAACAATGGAGAGTAACTGGTCACCATCGGAAATCGGCTGGCCGTCCAACGACGTGATGACGTCGCCGCGTTGCAGGCCGGCATTTTCTGCGGGGCTGCCTGGTTCCACGCTTTCCACCACCACGCCATGGTCCGCGCCGAAGCTGCGCAGCAGCGCAGCATTCCGCAGATTCATGAAGGTGACGCCGATGGCGCCCCGGCGGACCGTGCCCGTGGTGATGATTGAGTTGTAGACCTTGCGAACGACGTTCGAGGGGATGGCAAAGCCCACGCCATCGTAGGAACCCCGCGTGGTAGCGATGGCGGTGTTGACGCCGATCACCTGGGCCGCCATGCTCACCAGCGGTCCTCCGCTGTTGCCCGGGTTGATGGCCGCGTCCGTCTGGATAAAGCGTTTGAATTCGCCGCTGCGCCCACCCTCGATGTCTCTTCCCTTGGCGCTGATGATGCCGGCGGTCACCGTGGCTTGCAGCCCGAAGGGACTGCCGATAGCCAGCACCCAATCGCCCACGCGCATCGATTGAGAATCCCCAAGTTCGACAACCGGCAGAGGCTTGGTGGTGTTAATTTTTATGACGGCGAGGTCCGTCCACTTGTCGTAGCCCACCAACTTCGCCGGGTACATGGTCAAATCATTTTCATCACTCGCCAACTGAACTCGCATCCGATCCACCGGCTTGTCTTCACCGTCTTGCATCACCACGTGGTAATTGGTCAGGATGTAACCGCCCTTATCCAAAATCACGCCGGAGCCCAAGCTCTGTTGCTGGAAATCGGAGGGCGGGCCGCCGGGACTCATATGAAAGAAGCGGTTAAAGAAGTCGTCACCGGGGCTGCCACCGGGCGATTGGAAGCGCCGGTCCGCCAGGCGCACCGTGGATTCCGTGCGGATGTTCACCACGGCGGGACTCACGTTCTGCGCGATCCTGGCAAAGGAATTGGAAAGCTCGACGGGCGATGGGTCAGCCAGCGGCTTTGCTCCCGGCGAGAACGGCGCCATCGTCTTGGACGCCCTCACTCGATGCGTTGCGAGTGAACCAATGACGATTCCCATCCCTAAAGTCGCCGCCACCACCAAAGCGGCCCAATAACGCCGCATGTTCACCATTCCAGTCTCCAATCCTGTGACTTAATCCGCCAACTCGTTATAAACCCTTACGATTATACACCCGTCTGTGGCCGGAAAAGAAACTCGCTGGCCTCTGGTTGTGGCGCAATTCGCATTCGCCCCCGCTCAAGCGGATGCGCCTGTGCAGGTCCGCACCAATTAGGATGTTGATTCCCGCCTTCGCTGCAATGACGGTGACGTAGGGGCGACCCTTGTCGTCGCCCGTGGGCGGGCACAAGGCCCGCCCCTCCTATGGAAAACTGCACAAATAATCCATTCTGTGCCTCACTCCGTTTCTAACTCGTTGATTCTGAATCAATTGCTGTATTTTGCCCCACGAATCTGGATAACTTACCCATAATAAATCGGTTATTCAATTTTGACCTTCGTGGATAGCTTCGTTAACGGGTTCCTTAGGGTTCGTTCCAAACGCCCATCCTTTGTCTTCATACACATTTAGGCTTCGTTCCGTAAGTTTTGGTTGCATTCGCCTTACCAGTGCTGCTTTGAAATTCCTCAGCCAAGTTAAAACCGTTCCGGAGCCCATGCCATTCTAGTAGTGTGATTCCTAAATAACATGACAATAACCTAAACCACCGACAGTGTTTCCAGTTTGTACTTCCAGCGGAAGATGACCGGGTCTTCATTGACCTCGCGCAGGTACATCTCGATGCGTGATTTCAGCTCTTCTTTCGACGCGACCCGTATCCCGCGCAGCAGCGTCTTGGCCATCTTCCCAAAGAAGGATTCAATCAGGTTAAGCCAGGAGCCGTGCGTCGACGTGAAGGTGAATTCAAAACGGTTCGGCACCGTGGACAGATAGGCCCGGGTCTCCCGGGAAATGTGGGCGGAGTGATTGTCGAGCACGATGCGAATGCGCGCCGAAGCGGGGTAATGGGCGTCCGTGAGGCGCAGAAATTCGATGAATTCAACACTGCGGTGGCGCTCCCGTACCAGCCCCAACACCTCACCGCTCAATAGGTCGATGCCCGCTAACAAGGAGAGGGTACCATGGCGGATGTACTCATGATCGCGGCCCACCGCCCGCTGCTGCCCGGCGACGGGCGGCAGATCGGGAGCCGTATTCTCGAGGGCCTGAATCCCCGGCTTCTCATCGTAAGAGAGCACCGCCATCCCCTCCGAGGCAGTGCCCACTTGGTGCCAGATCTCAACCTGCTGGTAGACGTGCAGCACCTGTTTCATTTTGGTGTCAAACTCCGGGTCCCGCCGCTCCAGATAATGGCGGATTTTGTGAGGCTGGACTTCGTGGGCGCGCAGAATTTTCGAGACCGTTCCCCGCGCCAGGCGCTGCAAGCTGGGATGACCGGCGGCGACACAATGTTGGCGCACATGTTGGGCCAGCAGTCGAGTGGTCCACCGTTCCTGCGCGTAGCCCCGTTCCTTCGGTTTCTGGCAAGCCAGTGCCACCACCCGCGAGCGAACCAAAGCAGGGCTCGAAACGGCCAGAGAACGGGGTAGGAAAAGCGCCGCCCCAAAAAACTCAGCGCGCAATAGCGTACAATGGCCATTCGCAGATAGCCGGACATACAAGGGCGTTATGTTGTAGCATCTAGCGAAACATGGTAGGGTCCCTCCATGCCATCCAGTCAACCTTTCTCGAAGCGCCAAGGATACACCGGCCAGCCCAAAGAGATCACGACCCGGGAAGAGGCTCCTGAAAATCTCCGCTACTTTGTGCTGGAAGCCGCGCGCGAGTTGGATTGGGCACCTTCTTCCCTTCGGGAAATTCTATGCCGAGTGCTTGGGGAGGTGCCGGACAGCAACAATTGGAGCGAGTTTCCGAACGTTTGGGATGAAGTACAACGTTTGATATACGGATGTGAGTGGTTCAAAGTATACGACATCATTGAAGCCCTCCACACTCGCTTTAGTAAACACGACCGGGAGAACAAGCAGCGACATGCGCCTCGTTTTGCGGATGCGATCAATACGTTTTTTATTGAGAGAGGCATCGGCTGGCAACTTGTCGACGGGGGAATCGTCACGCGAGGTAATGAAGCATTTGAGGGCACGGTAAAGACTGCCGTCGCTGTTTTGGAAGAGGACGCAAAGCCAACAGCTGCCGGACATCTACAGTTTGCGATCAGTGCTCTTTCGGGCAGACCAAAGGCTAACACAAGCGGCGCAGTCGCGCACGCCACCAGTGCGGTCGAGTGCGTGCTTGGCAAGATCACCGGTAAGGCGACAACCCTCGGAAAATATCTGGACAAGCACCCGGACCTGTTCCATCCGGCACTCAAAAAAGGGCTAGATGGGATTTATGGTTATGCGTCGGACGAAGGCGCGAGACACGGCAAAGAAGGAACCGAGCCTACTCATGAAGAGGCAGAATTTGCCGTGGCCGTGTGTGCGGCGGTTTGCACACTCCTGACCCGAAAGCATCCCAAATGACAGATCAACTAGCCGCCATCGAAAACACGGCGGGGGGCGATGTCGCGCACGGATGTCTGGTACATGATTCGCCGCCGTGCTTCTGATGTGGGCATTAAAACCCCGATAGGCTGCCACACCTTCCGCGCCGCAGGGATTACGGACTACCTGAGAAACGGCGGGCGTATCGAGGTGACGCAACGGATGGCCGGGCACTCGAACGCCAAAACCACGGGTCTCTATGACCGGCGCAACGATGATGTGAGCCTCGATGAAGTCGAGCGGATTGGGATTTGAGAAATGTTTGATCAACGCAAGCGTAAGAAACTTGAAAAACACCGGAATGACACTCTATCGGTCATTTGTGGGGAGCGGTTAGGCTTCGAGCAAATGTTGCAACGCGTTCGGATAACCGGGGCCAGCCCAGACGTTGCACTTGTCGATGAGGTTCTTAGACGTCTAGCGGAAATTAAGCAGAAAGCCGACCAAGAAACGAACATCGATGAACTCGACTCTTTAATCGGGGACGCGGAACAGCAGGGGCAACTAAGAGCCTATGTCTGTCCACGCGCGGAGATACGGAACGAAGGCATTCTAGCTATCGACCTGATGGAAGAATGGAACGTTCCGAGGACGGTGATTGACAAGTTACGGCGTTCGTTTGGTCAGGAAGTGGAGAAGGCCGGTACAGACGACGCGGCCGCCCGCAGCGCTCTACGGACCATCTTTGAAGAACAGGACTCTTGGCGGCGCTACACCGACGACTACGAAGAGACGATGCATCGCTTTACCGTGCTGCTCTTCGTGGCGACTATTATCCTGCCATTGCTGGCCGTCCTCGCCTTTCAGTGGCGACTGACGTTTGTTGTTGGGGTATTGTCGGCGGGTGTGGCAGGTAGTTGTGTGAGCGTCCTGGCAAAATTGCCAATGCTAGATGTGAGCCTTTCTGGTGAACTAGAGGCGTATCGGCGTCGGATTTTGAGCCGAATTGGTGTCGGCGTCGGCGGCAGCTTAATAGGCTGCGCATTGCTTGGATGGGGCCTCTTACCTATCTCGATTCAGAATCAGAGTTTTGCTGATGCGCTAAACGCCTGCACGGTATCTCCTACCACCTCTTGCACTGGTATAAGGACCCTGATTCTTCTTGGTGTTCCCATGCTATTTGGGTTCAGCGAGCGCGCACTTACGTCGTTTGAGCAGAGAGTTTTCGGCAACTCAGGGCAGGGGCAGAAGGGAGCGTCTCGCGCTGGTAGGAAATGAAGCCTCTCATTTGAAACGGATACATAAAACATGCAAGACCCGCCATTGACGGGCCTTCCGGCAATGTTTCAAAACTTACCTTTCTGAAACATGTATGGGAAAAGCCGGTAGCGCAGAGTTTGTGCTCTTCAAACTCTGCGGCTTTTGCTTCCGAAACCAACGAAGGGCCGCAGATTTTCGAAAAGCGAAACTCTGCGCTACCCGCGGTGCGCGGGCCGCTTCTTTCCGGCCTCCGTGGTTAAGAGCCTTCCACCACGGAGGGCACAGAGGTCACCGGGAAAAAGCGGGCGTGGACGCAAGCGGCGGGAAACGCTTACCGCGCGGCGATTCCCTGAGCACCGGCGGGAACACCAGGTACCGACCCGACGGATGTCAGGCTGCCGTCCCTCCCCACTCGGAAGCCGTCCACCACGTTGTTGGCTCCGTCACGAACATAGAGAAAGCGGCTGGCGGTGCTCAGCGCCGCGTCAACGGGAGCGCCGCCCGGCATTCCGGCAGTGGCATCGAGCAGGCTCAACATGCCATCTCTCGAAATGGTGTAGCTGGAGATGCTTCCGCTCCCCGAGTTTGTGGTATAGGCGAAATGTCCGTCGGCGGTGACCACCACCCAGCAGTTTGCTATCTGAGTGTCCCCGAGCGAGCCAGTTATCACCTCCACGTCTCCATCGTTCTCGACTTGATAAGAGGAGAGGGCGCTTGGCCCCGCTTCCGAAACCACAACAAATTCACCGCGGGCGAACGCAAATCCGAAGGGCGTGGCTCCGTGTGAATCAAATGTCATGGGGTGTCCGGCATAGCCATCGTCGTTTACCGTCCAAGTGTCAATCTTGTTTGTCCCTTTCTCGGTCACCATCAGAACGTCGCCGTCCGGACTGAAGCTGACTTGTGCAGGCGCGGCGGCGGTGCCGCCTGGGAGATTACGCAGGGAACCGGGGAGGGGAACCAGGTGGTTCGTAAAGGGGTCAATGACGAAGCCCTCGATGTTCGGAGTGCCGCCGGCGTTGAGGACATACACCAGTCGCCCGCGAACGGCGAGACTCACAGGCATCTGGCCGCCCGACGGCGCCTTGTCAAGCAACTGCAGCCTGAGGCCCCCGACTGCGAGGACCGAGATACTATTGCTTCCGGCATTCACGGCAAAAAGCAGCCGCTGGCCCCGCCCGAGCACGAGCGATCCTTGAGATGCCAAAGGATCAGCACCCGTGCCGAAGCCCGTGCCGCCGGTTGAAAAGGTGCCCCCGAGGGAAAGAGTTCCATCCGGAGCGCGGCGGTAAACCATCACGGAATTGCCCGTGGTCTGGTTGGTGAGCACGTACACCGCCCCGCAACCGCCCTGTGCCAGAGCCCCCTGAGGGGCGATGCCAAACAGGATGGAAACCGTGGCGATGACAAACATAACCCGAAGAAGTTTGGATCGAATCTGCTGCATGTGCATTTGTGAGCTCCTTTCAGCCCGGTAAGTCGAGCTTTGCGAAGGAATCCCCTTCGCGCTCGAAAGAATTTGCTGGCGGCCCTGGTTGTTCGTGTCCGGAGGACAGCCGAAAAGTAAGAAACGGTAGGCAACCGGCAGTCATGCTGGCCTCGTTATGAAGAGTCGCGCCACGGAACAAAATCCCCCCGGTGGTTGCCATTTTTTTGATTTCGGGTGGACCCAATGGCCTGAGCTAATTGGGTGGTTATCGTGGCGAGCTTGCTCCGTCATATGCTGGGAGCAAGCTGCCCTTTCACCCAATTGACCGGTGGCGCCCGGAAGCAATCATTTTTGTCCTGTCTTGCAACAAAACGTAGAATAGGTGCTCGTGTTGATCGTGAGAGGTGCGAGCATGACCAGGCCAACTCTTTTCCTTGCAGTGATTTTAACTATGGTGACGGGGCCACTTCTGGCGCGAGCGGGAAACTTCTATGCCGGAGCACTGGGCGGGATCGCGACCCTTTCGGCCGATGGCCGGTCAATTCTGACGCCATCGAGTGGCCAGGTCTCACTCTACAAACCGGAAAACGGCACGGCCATGAATCTCTTCGCGGGTTGGGACTTTTCCGATTATGTGAGCGTGCAGGGAAACTACATCTGGAACCGCAACGATCTGACGTTAGTTTCAACAAGCTTTAGCCCCAAAGAGACTGCTGCCTATCAGGAATTCAGAAAGTCCCAGCAGACCAGTCTTATTGGTGACGTGCTGGTCTATTTCCGAAAACGGGGAAGCAGGGTGCGGCCTTATCTTTCAGGCGGGACGGGGTTTGTCCATCTGGGGAGTTCCGCAGGGCCTTTGAGTGATGTGACCGGTTCGCCACAGCTTCCTCCCCAAGTGTTTTCATCTACCGACATCGGACTACGCGTCGCAGTCGGTATGGATGTCCGGATTGGGAAGGGGTGGGCGTTTCGCTACAGCTTCAGCGAGACGGTTTCCCACAACCCGATCAGTTACGAGCTTTCTCCTCCCGGCCAACGAGGTTTGAGTAATTTTCAGAACCTCTTCGGGTTTGTAAAGCACTTCTGATTTCCGCTGGGCTTTTATCCTGATGGAGTGGCCTTGCGGTTTCGAACTTGCCGGCCGGAGGCGGGCTGGCATGCCGGAATAAATCCCCAAGACCTACGGGGGCTTCATGGTTTTTTGAAACTTACGTAAGGGCAACCTCCCCAATATATCGGCGGGTTCTCCATGACCTCTCCCAGCAATCGCGCGTGGCAAATCCGGCAGATGTTCAAGGACTTCAAATCATCACCCACAGGAGCAATTCGCACCAGCTCCTCAAACACGCAAAGGTCATGGCCTTCTGCTTTGGTTGCGGGAATGCTTCGCAGTCTGCCTTGCGCAGATTCTAGGAGCATCAGAGCCGAGTAAATGCGAGATCGAAGCCGCGATGGCGCCCGGATTGTCGTCGAAACGCCGGGATCAAGCGCGGCAGCGAATTGCTCGAAAAGACGTTCCTCTTGGTTTTTTTCAGACATTCTGCCACTCTTTCCTGAATTGGCCGCGCGCGCGGGCCAGCAACCTCTCAATGGATTTTTCAGTCTTTCCAGTCCGCACCGCCATTTCCTGTGTGGGGCACTTTTCCCAGTACCTCCAAAGCAAAGCTACCCGGTATTGTTCCGGAAGAGTAGCCAGCACGCGCAAAGTCCTTTCCCTCAGCCTTTCCTTATCGAGCTTCTGATCCAATTCCGGATCAACAGCCGTTTCTCCCGGCTGTGCCTGATTTTCTTCAAGCGGGCTGGGAGCGCGTAGGCGCATCCGATAGTAGTCCTCCACCTTGTGCCGTGCGATCCCCAGCAGCCAGGATTGGAGCGGCGACTGGCCACGGAATGATGGCAAACTTTGCCAGGCCGCCAGAAACACTTCCTGCACCAGATCTTCCACCAAATCATTACGCGGCATCAGGCGGGAATAAACGTAGGAATAGATCCGGTCGGCATAGCGTGAGACGAACTCTGCCGTTGCCTTGCGGTCCCTGGCAAGGACGGCGGCCGCCAACGCGGCGTCTTCGGCACGCGGAACGGGCTCGCTTGAGAATTGACCGCCTCCCGCGTCGCCGGGTTGTTCTTCTCTACTCAAAACAGGCCCCGATTGGTAAGTCGGAGAAGTCAGGAATCTCCCCCTCCTGTCCCAAGGAAACTGCCGTCAGCCTGGCTAACCGGAAGAACATCGGTTTGTTCAGCACGCGGAGGACGATTTCAAAGGAGAGATGCTTCGGGGATGGTACAGTGGAAAGACTTGCTGTCCCTGGTCCCTTTTCTCTCATTCTCCCAGCCTCCAACAGTCGAATGTGTCAAAAGGTCACACTTTTAACATTGAGTGCAGTCTTTCAACGGATTCCAACCCGTAAGCATCACAAAACAATCATCGAAAAAATTCGTCTCACTCGTCTCACTCGTCTCCACAGTCTCATTTCGGGGTGGTAAAGTTTACCTATGAGTAACTATTCGGGACGTGAGCTGGTGATGGTTGAGATGGACAGGGTTCTTCCTAAGCTTCAAACCCAGTCCCTAATACCAGCCTCACCTGTTGCCTTCTCAATTTTCTCACTTCCCGATTGTCACCAACCAGTCTCTGCCGGGTTTTTCCGGCCGGACACCGGTCTCTGTATTAGCGCCTTCGGCGGCTTCGGCTTGCCCTCCCAATTTCACAATGGGGTTTTCAATAATGAATAGACGCCATGAAAAACTTCAAATGACAATTTGCACGCGACTTCCAGTTTCCAAATTCCGCACCCTTCAGGACTGGTGCGATTTTAGTTTCCGGAAGCGATCGGAAGTGATTGCGATGGTCCTCGAGAGGGTGTTGGACATCGTGGAGGAGCAGACCAGCTCCCAGCAACCGGTGGAGCACGTGGTGCGCAGGCTGCACCTGGACCCGCCTTAGTGTCGTATGAAATGTATTAGACGTTCGATACAAATGAAACGATGTTTACTATATATATAACATATACCAGGAAGGTATCATCCGGATGGGTTATAGTTCCTCCGGCCCCGAAAATCTGGGCCGGAAGGGAGCTGAATCCATATGTGGCCGAGACCACCGATACCCCCCGAGAAGTAAGTTTTCTAAAAGGAAACCGGGGACCTTCCTGGCAGGAGGTCCCCAGTGAATAAACTCATTACGTTTTGGATTGCTTCATCGAGTGTTTTGTTCCTGCTATCGCTCGTTTACCTTCACTATCAGCTCCACCGCAAGAATCCGCTCTTTGCCTGGTGGCTGTGTTTAGGGGTCACCATGCAGCTTGTTACCGCTTATGGTATGGTGTTGGGCAACCACCGGTTCCTCAACTACCTGTGGCGGGCCGCGGACATTGCCAGTATCCTGCTGGCGCTGGCTGTTTTGGGTCTTGCTTATGCGCGCCGCTCTTGCCCCGTGAACCGTACCCTGCTCTATGGCTTGGGAGCCATGTTGGCCTTCGACCTCGTCACAAGGCTAACCGCAGGACACCTTAGCCTCGTGAAACAGACCTGGTTAGAGAACATCGCCTTTTTTGGCCCAGCCATTTTCATGCTGGTTTCCTTTTCCAACATTCGGTTGGACCGTATTCCACTGTATCTTTGCTCTTTTCTTGGCGAAATGACTCTGAGGGCCAGTCCAAGCCCGGGCATGGCGGTAAGCCTCTTGCCGGTTTGCCTGCCGCAACGGCAGGCTGCGAGGCCAACCAATGACATTTTGCTGCCGTGCCTCACGTCCCGCTCCAGCCTCCGGCACCAGGCGCCCAAGTTTCTTCGTCCCAGCCCCGGCACTTGGTCCGCCGACACGAGTGCAGACGAGACGCCACGGGAGTGAGAGCCAACCTGATGTGAGGTTATAAACCTGAAAGTTCTCTGCCCCTGAAAATACCACTACCAAGCCGGGCTGAATTATTTCAGCCCGGCGACTTTTCCATTCTGGGATTCGTGCCTGCTATCACTCTAACCTTGCCATCGTGATCCAACCTCTCCTCTTAGGAATCTCAAGCCACGCTCTTTGCCTGCTCCAGCCCCGGCTGGCCATTGCCGATCTTGAATTTTCAATGGTTTTCGGCTCTCAACGAGCACCGCCACGGCAAACTGCGTCACTCCCTCAAAATTGCGCCAATGGGCAAGCATCTTCGCCCGGCTCTAGGGAAGTTCCAATCCTCTAAGAGGACCTCGAAGTATCGAGGGGAATGGCTACTGGCTGTTCAGACTCCAGTCGTAGGAGTGGTAGGAAACGACGGCTCCTTTGAGATGGCTAAGAACGACCTTCCGCTGCGGGGTGAGATAGGGCTGAAGGTAGTCGAGAACCGTAGGCTCTTGATGAGCTCGAGGCGGAACGGCGGACTCGAAATCCCCGGCATACCACTTGAAAATCCTGGAAAGCACAATGCGATGTTGGCCTTCATCCAAGGTGACGTTAAGGTTGTCATTCACGAAATTTCGGGCGGCGGAGTTGAGCTGTGGGTCAAGGGTTGCAGCGCGGTAGACATGGCGTGAGAGCGGCGGACAGCTTCGCGAAGCGCAATTAATGGCAAAATGGATGCGGGGATCATGAAATTCGGACCTCAGAATTCCGGTTTCCAACGCATTCAGCGTCAAAGACGTGCCGCCCAGGACAACGTGTTCCAAATAAAAGGCACTGAATGGAATTAAGCCAATTCTGGTGATGCTCTTGACGGGATAATGTTCCATCACGATTTTCAATATGCTGGCGTTATAGGCATTGATCCAATAAGCGAGCTGCTCGTCACGCGTGGGAAAAACTTGAGGGGCGTTTGCCGGACTAACCACAGAAATTTCCTGGATGAACTTGTCCAGGCCGGCATGATCCCTTTTGAGAGCGATGTAATTGACCTGTCCGCGCTCATTCACATATTTTTTCAAGGTTTGCGCATACGAAGCATCGTCGATTCCCCCCGGCGGGCCTGCCGAAACTTGGCCGGCCAAAGCGAGGATGACAAAAAACAAGGCCGCTTTCCTCATTACCGGTTCAGGATACTCCAGGTCACTGCTTCCTGACCAATTTCAGCAACCCGGAAGTTCACGAACAATTCGGCTTATTTCTTTCCTCTGGAATGCCCCGGGTGCATGCAACTCCGGCTGCGCAGGGACAGCAGGCTGCGAAAGGCGAAGCAACCTTAGCCCGCTTTAGGTTCGTTCTATCGCTTTACAAGCAGGTGCGATTGGCATATGCTCGGTGCGCAGTTTTGAAAGATCGATTCCATTCGGCACGAGGGTGGGGTTCCGGCACGGCGGAATTCCTAAACCCACAAATTTCAAAGAAGGGAAATAATCGGGTCATGGAAAGCTCAGTAAGGCTAGCGGATTTTGCAGATAGACTAAAGACCTTGGTTCTATCTTTGTTGGCGCTGGGTTTTATGCTGATTTCCTTTTCGCGTGCTCAAGGGCAGGTCGCCTTGATCCAGTTAAGCCATGATACCTTTACGAACCCGTCCAGCCAGCACGCCACCGAGGTTGAGCCGGACAGCTATTCTTACGGCACGACCATCGTCACGGCGTTCCAAGTTGGGCGAATCTTCAGCGGGGGCGCGGCGGACATCGGCTTTGCCACTTCAACCAACAGTGGCTCCACGTGGACGAACGGCTATCTTCCTGGGATTACCAAAGCTCAAAACCCCGGCAATCCTTACGACGCCATCAGTGATGCTGCCGTGGCCTATGACGCTGCCTACGGCGTCTGGCTGATCTCATCCCTGCCTTTGGTTAATTCCGGCGTGCCCATTCCACCGGTCGTGGTCAGCCGGTCCCTGGACGGGATCAATTGGGATAATCCAGTGAGCGTCGGTCCGAACGTGGACAGCTCGGACAAGGATTGGATCACTTGCGATAACTCGGCGACCAGCCCTTACTACGGCAACTGCTACGTCGAATGGGACAATCCGGCGCAAGGCAACCTGGTTTATATGAGCACTTCGACCGATGGGGGGCAAACCTGGTCCACGGGAGTGAACACCGCCAATTTTGCCTCTGGCATCGGGGGCCAGCCTTTGGTGCAGCCGAACGGAACCGTTATAGTTCCGATTGACAACGCTTTTGAAGGTTCCGTCATGTCTTTCCAGTCGACGAATGGAGGGATCAGTTGGAGCAGCACGATCACCGTCGCCACCATCTTCAGTCACTTTGAAGCGGGGGGATTGCGCAGCGGCCCGCTTCCTTCGGCCAGTGAAGACTTCACCGGCATTATCTACGTGATCTGGCCGGATTGCCGTTTCCGCACGAACTGCGCGGAAAACGATCTGGTCTTGAGCACTTCCCATGACGGCCTTACTTGGACTGCGCCCGCCCGCATCCCCATCGATCCTGTCTCAAGCACTGTGGATCACTTTCTTCCGGGCTTGGGAATTGAATCCCAATATCCAGCCAGCACGATCCATTTGGACCTTGTCTATTACTTTTATCCCCAAACCAACTGTACGACTTCGACTTGTCAGTTGGATGTAGGCTTCATTTCGTCCACTTCGGGTGGGAAGACCTGGTACCCGGCCATCCAGTTTGCAGGCCCCATGACGCTTACCTGGTTGCCCAATACATTCTCCGGATACATGGTGGGCGACTATTTTTCGAGCACCTACACCCCTTACGGCACTCACAGCTACTTTGCCGTGGCCAAGGCGAAAGTGGGTTCAACATTTAATCAGGCCATGTACACAGCGGTTGTCGGCACGCCACGCCAGCAAGGGGAGCAACTTTCTTCGGCGTCGGACCACCCGGTGCCGAATCCAAAGCCGGATCATCCGCCTCTGAAGCACCCGGCGCTCATCCGGTAATTGCCTCTGGGAGCGCCTTTGACCTATCGGACTGGGGCTCGGCCTCCTCCAAGAACTTGCAAGGAAGCCTTGCAATCATGCCGGCCCTGCCCCTTCGGCCCAAGGGTAGACGGACTTGCCCTCATTCATAGGCGACCTCTTGTGCAGCACGCCCTTGCTCGATCTTTCCGCCTGTCATCACGTCCTGCAGGTTCCGGCACGCTTCGAGACACAGCGCCCTGTCTCTCCGTGCCGCCTTTGAACCGTTCGACCGCTATTTACGTATGAATTTCGCAGTGGAAGAGGCCGGGGGCATGGACTCGCGGGTCGAATTCTGATTTAATTTGCACTTCCAGGCTTAAGCCACGGATGGGGGTGCCATGCCACAAGGGAAACGAGCGGCTCGACCACAGCAAGCGGAGAGCTACAAGCACCCGGAGTCCGAATCTCCCATGCGGCCGGACGTGGGCACGCAGGCGCAGTTCAAGAAGCGCAAGCCTCCCGCCACCTATCGCTACGATTCGTCACTCTCACCGGCGCTCGATTGGGACGGGCAGAATCCGGGGCGCGAGCAGGGCGAGGAGCAGTTGTCAGTTATCAGCTCTCAGTTGTCCGAAATCAGAAAACTCGTAGCGCCGGGCTTTAGCCCGGCAGAGCCTGATGCCGCCCTGAAGGGCGGCGCTACAAGAGACATCGAAAAGCCGTCCCGATCCATCGGGACGCTACAAGAGCATCTCTCAAAAGCTGACGACGCGCGCGGCCCGGCGGGCGGATTCGTTTACAAGCGCAAGCAAAACACGAAGGGCGAAGAAGTGGGTGGCATTGTGCCGCACGTGACACTGGAAAGCATTGCCAACAACGAGACGCCCAAGGAAGAAGTGCTGGTTGACCGCCCGGAGCGCGATGCCAAAATCACGCGCGTCACGGGTCCGTTTTGCGTGGAAGGGACGATACCGACGCCAGTAGACGTAGGGGCGGGGCTTGCCCCGCCCTCCGTGGGCGCGATACCCGATTCGAAGATTACGGATTCCGCAGTAGGGGCGGTTCGCGAACCGCCCCTACTGGACCACGTAGACCGGATGTTGGAAATCCTGCGCAAATCGCCCGTGCTGCGGTTGGACGGCAACAAGACGCTATCGCTTCGGAACATTCGTCCGCCCGCCAAGACCCTCTCGCTTTCTGCCGAGGCGCTGGTGGATGCCACGGCGCCGGGCCAGTCACCGACGCTCGAAGAGGCTTTTCAGGAAGCCAAAGAGAAGAACGGAAAAGCCTTGCCATTGTCCGCGAAGCCCGTCGCCCTTGTATTCGGGCCGGAAAACGGGGCGGTGAGCAAGCGTTTGGTTCAGGAAGCGGCGAAGGAAGCCTCGCTTAAGAATTACACGCATCTTTACGTGATCGGCTTTGCCATCCAGCCCAACGCCCGCCAGTTGATTGAGAACTGCGACGCGGTGGTGGGCATCCCTGCAACCTACATTCAGGCCACGCCGGACTTGATGATGGGCGACTTGCTGAAGAACATGCGGAGCAGCCAGATATTCAGCGTGTGCGGGCTGCCGGAGATTAAGATTCACCACAGAGACACAGAGGCACAGAGAACGTATCAAGTGGAACTGCTGGGCCTGGACGTGTTCGACCCGATCACAATGGATGTACAGCACCGGGGCGGGAACGATGTGCCGGCGTGGTTCCTCGACGCCGATTACAACGGCCTGTGCTTCCACGTGTCACAAGCGTTCTTCCCGCGCACCAGCGCCTGGGACAATTTGAAAAAAGCCCTGAAGGGCGAATATGAAGAAAGCGTTTGGGACCATCTGGCCGGGACCACCAGCGCGCCCTTTGAGGCCGGAGAGCATCGCCGGATCGGCGTCAAGGTGATCGACGACCGGGGCAATGAATTGATGGTGGTGGAGAAGCTCGTCTGAACCTAATTCAAGATTCAACATTCAGCATTCGAGATAAAAGATCTCACGAAGAGTCCCAGTGAAGTACGAGCGTTTCGAGCAGCTTCCGGTGTGGCAGGCGGCCATTGACATGGCTGTTGCGGTCTATGCCGTGTCGGAGCGCCCTGCCTTCCGACGGCGCCATAGCCTGCGCGACCAGATCGAGAGGGCAGCCGTTTCGGTGTCCAACAACATTGCGGAGGGTTTTGAGAGGGGCACGAATCAGGAACTGCTCACGTTTCTTTATATCGCCCGAGGCTCGGCGGGAGAAGTCCGGTCGATGCTTTCATTGCTGCAAAAGATCCCTTTATTTGCTGACCTTGAATCCGAAATCTTGAATCTGAAATCGAGAACAGAGAGCATCTCGAGGCAGCTTGGAGCTTGGATTCGAATGCTTCGGGACTCCGGGCTTAAGGGGCAGCGCTACGTTAGCGAAAGGACGCGGCGGGCAGACAAGGCCACCCGTGACCGGGCGGAATTTCTGAGGGGGCTGGAGGGGATTCGAGCAGGCCCCAACCCGAAGGCGTAAACGAGCCGATGAGCTACGAAGTATCAGAACCAATCCTGAATTCGCCTTACGAAGAACCTAAGTTCTACTGGTACATCCGGGAGGGCGAGCCGCCGACGCAGAAGGACGGCAGGCGCCGCGCCGTCATTTGTCCGCCGCGCGATCAAACAACGCCGTGGGATTTGTCCGACGGCACACTCACGCCCTCGCCAGAATACCCGTCGGCCTTCGATCTGGGGCTGGTGAATCTGATTCGCGAGCGAGTGAAAGCTTGGAAGGTGGCGGGCTATCCCGGCGTGACCCGGACTACGCTTGAACTCTTGCAGTGGTGGCAACGCGACGGTCGCGAGAAACGCCTTTTCTTCGCCCAACTCGAAGCCGCAGAGACCATCATTTTCCTCACCGAGGCTCGACAGGATTTCCGCCAGGGCATCGCGATTCCTCGCGATGAACCGACCGAATCTGTAGCGCCGGGCTTTAGCCCGGCAGGTGCCGCCCTGAAGGGCGGCGCTACAAAGGGTTTCCTGCGTTACGCCGCGAAGATGGCCACCGGCGCCGGCAAGACCACAGTCATGGGAATGCTCGCCGCCTGGAGCATTCTGAATAAAGTGAATGACCGAAGCGACGGGCGTTTCTCTGATGTGGTGCTGGTGGTGTGCCCCAATGTGACCATCCGGCGGCGGCTTCGCGAGCTTGACCCCGAAGAGGGCGAAGCCAGCCTATATAGAACTCGCGATCTCGTGCCGCACCACCTGATGCCCTTACTCACCCAAGGCAAAGTGCTGGTGACCAACTGGCACGTTTTTGAGCCGCAGACGGTGCAGGTGGGCGGAGTGTCCGCCAAGGTGAACAAGTCCGGCGTCGCGGTGACGACCACGCAGACCATCAAAATCGGCCCCAAGACAACCACGGCTCGCGGCAAACGCTACTTGACGCAGGAAGAATTCGAGCGCCAGATGGCGGCGGGCATGATTACACCAAAAGCGGGAACAGAAAAACGCGACGCGGGCGGAAACCTGGTAAGCGTCCAGGTGGAATCGCTGCGATATGTCAAGAGTGATACAGCCCTGGTGAATGACGTGCTGGGACGCGAGGTGGGCGGGAAGCAAAACATCCTGGTAATGAATGACGAAGCGCACCACGCTTATCGCATCAAGCGCGAAGAAAAAGATCCAGAGGAAGAAGAGGCTTTCGGCGAGAAAGATGTGGCCGAAGATTATTACAAAGAGGCTACCGTGTGGGTTGAGGGCCTGGACCGCATCCACAAACTTCGCGGCATCAACTTTTGCATCGATCTATCGGCCACGCCTTATTTCCTGGGCCGGGTGGGCCGGGAGACCAACAAGCCTTTCCCCTGGGTGGTGAGTGATTTTGGATTGATTGATGCCATTGAGTCCGGCCTCGTCAAGATTCCACAACTGGCGGTGCGAGACACAACCGGCGAGGAAATACCCGGCTACCGCAACATTTGGCGTTGGATTCTGGAAAAACAAATGACCCGAGCGGAGCGTGGCGCCAAGTTAGCGCCTCCGAAAGTAGAAGCAATTCTGAAATACGCGAACCACCCCATTGCGATGTTGGGCGGCCTATGGGAAGCGCAACATGAGAAGCAGGCGAAAGAAGGTGTTGATCCGCGGCCTCCGGTTTTTATTTTGGTTTGCAAGACGACCCAACTCGCCAAAGTGCTCTACCAATGGATCGCGGAAGATAAAGGGCCCGCAAGCCTCCCACCCGCGAACATCGAAGGATTTCGCAACCGCGATGGCCGCATCAATACGATTCGCGTGGACTTTAAAGTGGTGCAAGAAACTAATACAGGCGAAGCCAAGAGTGATGAATCGCGCTGGATGCGCTTGACGCTCGATACGGTGGGCAAGATGGTTTGGCCGCTGGACCGGCAAGGGCGGCCGATTTATCCGGAAGGCTTTGAGGACTTGTCGGAGAAACTTGGAAGGCCCCTGCATCCGCCGGGCCGCGACGTGCGTTGCATTGTGAGCGTCGGCATGTTGACTGAGGGCTGGGACTGCAGCACGGTGACGCACATCATCGGGCTGCGGCCCTTCATGTCACAACTGTTGTGTGAGCAGGTGGTGGGCCGGGGGTTGCGCCGCGCCAGCTATGAATTGGGTGATGATGGCAAATTTACCGAAGAAGTGGCGCAGGTTTTTGGCGTCCCGTTTGAAGTGATACCCTTCAAAGCGAACACCCAAGGCCCCGCCACTCCGCCACCCAAGCGGCATCACATTCACGCCATTCCGGGCAAGGCTGTATTCGAGATTCGGTATCCGCGCATCGAGGGTTACACGCAAGCGATCCGCAACCGCGTGACGGCGGAGCCCTGGTCGAGTGTGCCGCCGCTAGTGCTGTTGCCGGACAAGATTCCGCCCGAAGTGGAAATGAAGGGGCTGACCGTCAACGATGAAGGGCGATTGAGCTTGAGCGGCCCGGGGCGGCTGAGCGGCGTGAGCCTGGCGGAGTTCCGCGCCAAACACCGCGAGCAGGAATTGGTTTTCGATCTGGCACGCGCGCTGACCCGCGACTTTACCGCTCAGGGTCATTGCACGGTTCCCGCCCACGCGCTGTTTCCGCAGTTGGCCGCTATCGTTCGGCGCTATATTCGCGAGAAGGTGCGGGTACACCCGCCGGCGGAAGTGATCGACCTGCTGCTCGCGCCCTACTACGGTTGGGTGATCGAACGGTTGCTCGAAGCGATTCGACCAGATACATCGCAAGGTGAAGCGCCGGAGGTTCCCCGGTATGAATCGAATCGTGGGCCTGGCTCGACCGCAGACGTGGACTTGTGGACCAGCCGCGACGTGCGCGAAGTGGTCCACTGCCATTTGAATTATTGCGTTGCGGATACGGCGAAATGGGAACAATCAGCGGCTTATTACATCGACACGCACGGCCTCACGGATGCGTTTGTCAAGAACTCTGGACTGGGTTTCGCTATCCCCTACCTGCACAACGGGCAGATGCACGATTACATGCCGGATTTCATCGTTCGCCTGAAGGCAAGCCCACCGCTCCATTTGATCCTTGAAACCAAGGGTTACGATCCCTTGGAGGAGGTGAAGCGTGCTGCCGCCGAAAGGTGGGTGGCAGCAGTGAATGCCGACGGGACGCACGGCGCCTGGAAATACTTCGTGGCGCACAGGCCAACGGAAATACTCAAGCTTATTGGCGATGCGGCGAGCGCCCAGAGCTGAGAGATTTGCCCTGCGACCGGATGGGCCGACGCTACAACAAAAGCGGTCGCCCTCTTCGTGCTCCCGTCACTCATAATGCGTGGGTCAAGGTTTTATCAAACCCAACTGGAGCGATGCCGTGACTGAACCCATTGCCGTCCTCGCGGATATTCACGCCAATATCTGGGCGCTGGATGCGGTGTTCGAAGATGCAGAAAAGCGCAAGGTAAAGACCTTCCTGAATCTCGGAGACATCCTGTATGGGCCGCTGCGCCCGCGCCAGACTTACGACCGTTTGCGATCTGAGAATGTGGCGCTGACGATCTGCGGCAATCAGGACCGCCTGATTGCCGGGGCCACCGCCAATAATCTTCGCACCAACCCCACCCTCTCGTTTGTCCTCCGGGACCTGGGAGAAGAACCCATTCGCTGGCTTGCGCAGCTTCCCAAAACCGCCATTTATGCAAATGAGATTCTGCTGTGCCACGGGTCACCTTCCAGCGACGAGGTCTACCTGCTGGAAGCGACCACCTCCGGCCAGCCGTTGGTTAAAGAGGATATTTGCATCGTTGAGCAGTTGCGGGGCGTTCACCAGCCCGTCATCCTATGCGGACATAGCCACCTTCCGAGGCTGGTTGAACTTTCAACCGGACAGTTGGTGGTGAACCCGGGAAGTGTTGGCGTTCCTGCCTACGAAGTGGGCGAACCCGTACCCCACCGGATGGAAACATTCGCCCCTCATGCTTCCTATGCAATTCTGGAAAAGATTGCCGCCGGATGGATGGTTTCTTTCCATCGAGTGCCTTACCATCACGGTGCTGCTGCGGTTCAGGCGGAATCGCTTGGGCGCAAGGACTGGGCCAGGAACATTACGCGCGGAAGAATGGAAAGATGAGGGAGGAGAATTCGCCTAAATTCCCGGCTCGATGTCCCGACGGATCTTCCCCGCTGGGGAGGGGAGGGATTGGGTGGTAAGTATTTCTCGGTGAAGCAGTTGGCAAGTTATTGGGGGACGCGAGTGTCTGGCTACATTTGCATGTTGGGGAGATGGACTCCGAGCGCCGCCAGGA
>DATKST010000194.1:0-5939 GCA_035531475.1 Terriglobia bacterium | reverse complement strand
ATCGGGGAACAGAAAACGCTGTGTTGTGGTATTCTCGGACAAGTAAAAGCCTCCCTGTGTGCTCCAAAGACTGAACTGACAACATCTTTATAGCACCGGAGGCTTTTCTTGTCTCCAAAAACACGAATTATCCAGGCTAAGCCACTATGGCGAAGCTGCGGTCGAAGTCCTCCAAGGAGACAATCCTGCAGTCAATCTTGGCTTCTGCGGCGATCTCGCGAAGTTCTTCTCTTTGCGGCCAGTCCTCCGTCACAAACCGATCACAATACGGAAGGTATGCCGCCATCATCAAATCATTGCGCCCAGCTACAGGTATTCGATCCTGGTTACGGAGCGACCCTTTGTACCAAGCCATGACCAACCCATAGCACATAGCGCGAAACGGCGGGCATACGTTGACGAATGCCTTGATGTCTGCCTCAGTGGGCTCGCGTCCTGAGACGTGCTTGTAAAGTGGGCGGCCCAAGCCCCACAGCACGCCCCCGTCCGCAGTTGCAATCGCAACAGCTTCCGAATAATTCGTCGGGCGCCTCGATGGATCCTTTACCAGAATCCGATCAAGCCGGGGTCTGAGTTCCGCCCACATGTTCTTAAAGCGTTTCTGCACCTTGAACTGTTCCTTTCTTTCCTGGGCGCATAACTCCTCGTCAAAGTCACGTCGTGGTAATGCCTCCTCGTACGCTCGCGCCCTCACGTCCACCTTAGTCCAATCAAAATGAGAAGGATTGCTTATGTGCGCGGAGATAAGTAGCTCGATAATTACGTGGGGCGGCCAAATACACGAGGCTGCGTCCAGCAACTGTGCCAACTGCGAGAGCAGACTCCCTCTCTTCTGAACATCTTTCGTGGAAATGATCTCACCAGCGCTCATTCCTGTGAGGATAACCTCGAAGCCGCACTTCAAGCCTTTGATCAGCGGCTCGGACGAATTGCCGCCATCCTCAAGCTTATTGATCGCGCTTGTGTCGAATACGATTCTGAGCAAGCGACCCATTGGTTGATTATAGCAAGGAGAAACTCGGAAGAGCATACGACTGCATCCCTCACAATTGCAGCATAGACGGAGTTGTGTAATTCTCTGAGGTTCAACCTTACTGCCAAACCTCAAAGGGTCTGACACAATGAGTCGCGCCAAACAAAAACGAAGGTGGCGACCGGGCAGGTTGCAAACGCGAGTCGGGGAAATAGCGCGCCAGATGGCCGAAAGAGAGGCAGGGCAAATTCCGTGGCCGTACTTGCTTCAAGCGCGCGAGCAATACGTAAAATGGCAAGCTTTCGCGCTATGGGTCCGAGCCATTGAGGAGACCGAAGGCGACTTCCCGGAGTGGCTGGCTGAAATCGTTGACAAGCGGTGTCCTGGCTTCCTGCAATTCGTCGCGGAACAAAGGCTGAATGATCGACGGAGCCCACCCTTCTTCTGGTATTACCTGGAGCGCTGGATCAGCGAACGCATCTTCGGCCAGGGCTGGCGGGAAGGCTGGATGAATGCTGTCGGCTACTATGCCGTGCGCGATCTCGCCTGCCTCCGCGACCACGCTTATTGGGAATACTGCGAGCATCAATGGAAGCGCGCGAAGCCATCCGCTTATCCGTCGTTCCGCGAGTGGCGGAAAGCATCGGAGCACTGCGATGACCAGGTTATCGACGCATGTGAAATGCGCGAGAAGGAACGGGAACTTATTAAGGCCAGTCTTCGGATCAGCCCCGGAGTACTGTGCAAGGCGGTTGACCGCTACGTTGACTGCCAAGTCTTTGCCTACTGGGCACGCACGGCCCTCGAATCCGGCCATCCATTGCCCGCCCCGGTTGATCGTGAAGTGAGGCAACGGTGCCCTGGTTTTTTGGACACCGAAGCAGCCTCGCATGCCCTGCATTCAAACGAAGAACCGCACCAGCGATTCAATCGGATGATGCGCTGGATCGAGGATCACGAGTTCGCACGCGCGAAGAAGCAAGGCTGGTTCGCCGCGATTATTTATCAAGCGCATCTCCATCCGCGACATGCGCGAGTGGTGGACTACTGGCACCACTGGGAGGCGAACCGCCGAAAGCATCCCCGCTCCCGGTATCTATCTTTTGAGCACTGGCGGGCTACTGCCGACGCTTATACGTTTGAGCCGGAGGAAGGCTAGAGGTGCGACGATTCAGATTATCAGCGGATGCTTCCGCAGGCGCCGGAGCCACGATGCAATGTTTGACGTGGCGAAAATAACCATTTCCGGGAATCACGCGCCCGCAGCTCGGACATGATTTGCGTTCAGCTAAATGTTGGTGAAGCCCTCTCCAGGCCTCCGGCTGCCTCTTCTTTTCCTCGAGCCAATCAAGTACGTGCGGATCACACTCATCTGCGTTGATCTTCTCAGGATGCTCCTCACAAAACGTCTCGACTGCTTCCGAACTGATTCGTACGCCTGACCGAGCGCCGACTTTGCGTTTCCCTTGGCCGTTCGGCTCGCCAAACAGACCTTTTTGAAACCAGGCGCGCACGATGCTGTCGCTCACGCCTAGCAATTTGGATATGCGATGAAGGCTGTAGTCTTTGGGGATGCGCACTTTGGACTTCACTCCGTTGCTGGACAACTTCTGGCGCACCGCCGCTTCGCTCCTCTTGAGCTTCCGCGCGATGGTTCGCGCCTGCTTCATTTCCGCATCCCATAAGAGTTTCCCTTCCTCATCGCGCGTCCACAGCCTTGGCGGTCCCAACTGAGTCAAGAGTCTCAGTTGGGCGGCCTTGTACCAAATCGACCGTGGCTTCCAATCTGGATGGCGAGCCAGCAGTTCCTTGACCGCCCGGCGCGCCCCCGCTCGGCCCTGGGCATATTGGGCACGGAGAAACTCGATGTCTTCCTCGTTCCAGACGGTGTGCCTCCACGGAGCTTCGCGGTTGCCGTTGCGCACCCATCGAAGGCGATCCCAAATCTCACTGCGCTTTCGCCCTGGCCAGCCTTTCAGGATCGCTTCAATGGCCGCGTGGACTTCCTGCCGCGTCCCTTGCGCAACCGAGCGGAGAATTTCGTCTATCTCGTTGATCCGCGGGAGATCCCGCAAAGGCACCGGGGCATCCTTGGGTGAATGACGGACCGGCTCATCTTCTCCCATCATGGTTACTCCCGGAGCGCCCTCCACGCTTCCTCGCCAGACCCGCTGGCTGCTACCGTAATAGCTCCCCGAAACCGCCAAACGTTACACTCCTTCTGCAAGAATTCGCTCCGCGCTCATTACCGGGATAGAATGGGAGTCGGCGACCGGGGCGACTGGCCCTATGCAAAATCAACGAGAGTAAGATCCGTGACCACCCCTGCCGATCCTGACCCTCCGTCTGAAATTCAGCTTGAGCTGCCTTTTGCCTCCAAGCAGCCCGGTGAGCAGGGAATCCGCGCCCTGTTCAGCGACGATGGCGCCCGCGCGTGGATTTCGCAGTTGTGGAGTCTTCACCAGGGCTTGTTGCTGGAACTGGCCCACTTTTACCTGCGCGATTGGGACCGAGCCCAGGAGGTGGTTCAGGATACCTGGGTTGACTTTCTGAAGAGCCTTCAGCGGTTCGAGGGTCGGTGTTCGGCAAAGACCTGGCTGGTGCAGATCCTGAAGCGTTGCATCAAGAAAGAGCAGCGGCGGGCGATTTTCAGCCGGGCGCGCGAAGCATTAATTGGGGTTGTTGAAGCGGGGCGTGACGAGCATTATGGTGGAAGAGCGGAGTCGCGGGCAAACGAAAGCCCGGAGCATGCGATTCTTGCGCAGGAGCGCCTGGAACAGATTTTGCGGGCGGGCCGAGATCTCCCCAAGCGGCAGGCAGAAGTATGGATCATGAGGGACGCGTATGAATGGACCTCGGAGGAAGTTTCAGCCGCTCTCGCCCTCAGCCCGGCAAACCAGCGGATTTTGCTGCACCGCGCGCGGCAAAAGCTGAGAGTGGAGTTGAAGCGGTACTTCGGCGAGACCCAGCCGGCCCGGTCTGGTGGCACTCAATCTCATGACTTGCAAAAATCTTGAAGGCCTGATTACGGAGTACCTCGAAGAAGCCCTCGCGCCGCCTGCCCGCGCGGATTTTGAGGCGCACCTGGCGGCGTGTCCCGATTGCCAGAAACGCTTTGATGAGACGCGCGCTTTGATTGCGGCTTCGCATGACCTGGGCGGGAAGATAAATCAGGATTGGCGCGCTCGCGCCGGTGAGACTGAAGACCAGTTCATGGAAAACCTGCAGGCAAGAGCCCTGAAGGAATCAAGCGCCGAAAGGAAGCGTTATCCGAAGCTGGCCCCTGCCGCTGCCGCAGTGGTAGTTATTGCGATTGCCGCTGGCGTCTGGTTCCATGTGCAAACCGCCAGAAGGGCAGCACAGCCCCAAAATCTTACCATTGACCTCAGCCATTGGATGCTCTTTCGAGGCGCTGGACAGCCCCAGCAGCCGGCAAAGACTCTGAAGCGGGCGCTCCTGAGCCTGACCATTCTGCAGCCAGTTGGCACTCTACCCGGAAAATACCAGGTGGAGGTCCGTAAAAACGGCAGAGTGCTGGCCCATGGGCTGGCTACCGCAAAATTCATGAACGGCCTCACCGCTCTTCACCTGCGACTGGACTGCAGCCACCTCAAAGAAGGCGATTATATTCTTGCGATTCGCAAAGATGATTGGCAGGAGTGGGAAGAATACCCGGTGGTCGTGCGGTGACAGGCTCACGCCGTCTGGCCGTCGCCAATTGCCCTCTCAGCCTGAATATCCATGCCTTCCGCCCTTTCGACATTCTTGATAACTACCATGTTTTGAATTTGTTGACTGCCCATACTGCTCGGCCCGTAAGCGGGTCGCCCCGCCCCATTTGCCGCCGTTGTCTTCAGCCGGAAGCGCCTCAGAGAAGGCTTCACCCTTCCATGTCGGAGCGTCCACACCCCGCTTTTCTGGAAATTTGACAGGAATTTTATTCAGCCAGACGATGGCCTCTGACGCAGTTCTCAACATGCCAGGGCTGAGGAGGGCACATGACGTGGAAATGGAAGGTGACTTTGCAGGCGCGCTGGGTTGCGCAGTGCCGTGGCAGGCCGGGAGCGGGGTACCAGCAACGCCCTCAACCATGGGATGCGTCTGTGCCGAATTGTCGTAAGGCGATGAGGAAAAGCTGGAACGAACGGTCAATTGCCATGAGCAATTGGTTGTTGGTACAGGCTTTGGCTTGAGCGGATTCTCGGGAAGGTGCGTATGGCAAGGTTGGTCGCGTCTGAAGGAAGGCAGTCCGAAACACAAGGATCTCAGTTGGCACTGGAATCCGCATTGTCATTGCCTGCGTCGGACGCAGGCCGTCACATGAGTGGGGTGACGCCCGGAATTGAAATACTCCTTACCAGCAAGGAAGCATCCCAAGTTCTAAAAATTCATCCCAAGGTGCTTGAACGGATGGCGAAGCGCGGCGAAGTGCCAGCGCTCAAGGTTGGAAAGTTCTGGCGGTATCGCGCCACAACGCTGGACGCCTGGATCAATTCAAGGCTACAATCAGCTCGCCAACCGTGCCGCATGGAAACTTCATTTTGAAAAGGAGAAACCATGACGGCTCGATACCAGTACGGAAATTTGACAACTCGAAGGCGGAAGAAAGGCCCGGATGTTTGGCAATTCCGCTGGATGGAAGACGGAAAACCTAAATCAGTGTTGATTGGAACGGTTAAGAAATACCCGACTCAAGCAGATGCGGAGAGAGCGGTTGAACACCTCCGCATTAAGATTAACGCACAGAATCCACAAGAGCAGTTTCACAATGTAACAGTCGGCGGCTTGATTGACCGCTATGTGACAGATGAAATGCCGAGGCGGGTTCGCAAAGATACGGCTGGTGACCTGCCCCCCTTCTTTGTACCAATCATAATGTGAGTTCCGGGGGGTGGTCTTGCTTTTGTTCTTCTCTCCGGGGCGGCTCGAAGGGAGCCGTAGGCGACCGCAGAGCCGCCCCGCCGCC
>DATKST010000193.1:0-63401 GCA_035531475.1 Terriglobia bacterium | reverse complement strand
GAAGTTAAAATTTGGCGGAGAGGGTGGGATTCGAACCCACGTGCCCGCTTTTGGCAGGCAAGACGCTTTCGAGGCGCCCCCGTTATGACCACTTCGGTACCTCTCCGACAGACCAAACGGAAGAAAACCCAAACAGAGCTGAATTTATTTGCCGGCGGCGTCCCGGCCATGAACTTGAGGTGCGTCGCCCTGGCGGCCGCGCGTGGGAAAGGCGATCACGTCATTTCGCGGCCGAACACAAGGCCCGCCCTTACGTCCAGCGGGCGGAAAGCCCTACGCCTTCGGTCGGCGCGCTTGGAAGAACCGGCGCAAGAGGCTGGCACACTCATCAGCCAGAACGCCCTCCACCAACTTCACCTGGTGGTTCAGGCGCGGATGGTTCAACACCTCCAAAACTGACCCACAGGCCCCCGCCTTCGGGTCCTTCGCTCCGGTCACCACCATCTCCAAGCGGGCTTGAATAATGGCGCCCGCACACATGGCGCACGGCTCGATTGTAACATACAGACAACAACCGGTTAGCCGGTAGTTCGCGGCTTTTCGCGCCGCGCGCCGCAGCGCCAGGATTTCCGCATGGGCGGCTGGATCTTGCAAATGGATAGGGCGGTTATGCGCTCGCGCCAGCACCGTCCCGTCGCGCACCACCACCGCGCCAACCGGAACTTCGTCCTCCAGCAACCCCCACTGCGCTTGGCGCAGGGCCACGCGCATGAACCGCTCGTGTTCCTTAAGACAGCCGGCCGGCATGGACCTTTGTAAAGTCATGGGCGGGATCGAGAGGCGCAAAAAGCAACAAAAAAGGCCGGCTTCTGGGAAATAGAAGCCGGCCTCAAAGGGTTCTGGTTAGCGGGTTAAACGTTTACTTTCTCAACTTCGGCAGGTGCTGCGGAAACCGCAACGCCTTCATACTTCGCTGCGCCGATCTGAACCAACTCAGGAGCTTTCTTCTTGAGGACTAACTCTTCATAGAGCTGCCGCGCCTGCTGGGCTTCCCACGCGACCTTGCGGCGGCGCTTGTCTTCTTCCGCCGCAGTCATAGGAATATCGTCATTCGCCCGCTCGCGGACCCGGCTCGCGTCCTCGGCATTAACATACAACGAATGCTCGAAATTTTCAAGCTCAACTTTCTTTCCACGGGCATAAATTTCGTGCTTGCCGTGAGACTTGTACCATTCCGCCACGGTCGCGTTTTTGTACATGTTTTCAATGATTTTGCGCCAGCCGATGCCGGTATTGTAGGCACAGAAGGAAATTTCTCCCTGCTGCGTGGCGTAAGGGATAATGCACATCTCCGTCCGCCGGAAATCATAATTGAACAAATCCTGGAACCACATGCCGGCGATGAACAGGAAGTTCCAGGGATCGGAACGGCGCTTCATGGTGTCCTCAATGGTGCGGTGCGGGCCGGAAGCTCCGTATTTTTTGTCGGCATTCCCCGTCAGCGCGAAGGACTTGTCAAACTTTTTCAGGATATCCCACAGCGCCAGGCTGGGTGGGGCTTTGAAGGCTTTGTAATTCTTGAGTAGCGCCAGGCCCATCATGAAGTTGGAGAATCCTTTGCTGCGGGCGGCGTCCGTGATCTGCTGAATATCGTGAACCAAGCCGGGGATATTCAGGAATTGTGGCACCGGAGCCCATTCATTGTTTTCCTTGTTCACCATCAATGCCGTGCCCACGCCGCAGTTCGGATGGCAACCGCAGCTAACCTGGCCGAATTCCTCATGGGGACCGTGTACCAAGTCGGCGAAGTCAGAAAAAGCCCCCATCAGGGATAGCGGGAACCAATCGCGAGTGGGCTCGGTGATGCCGACCTGCTTCTTGACGTCGGCTGCCATGTGGGAGAGCGTGTAGCGCTGCTTCAGGCGGCGCTCCGTGGTAATCTCTTCATCGCGCCCGGTGAAGGAAACGGGTTGGAAAGCGATGAAGGCGATTTTCTTGGGATTTTCCCGCGCAAAATTGATGATGGGGCCCACCTGGTCATTATTCACGCCGTTCACCAGGGTGGTGACCAGGATGATTTCGATGCCGGCCTCATGCATGTTGTCGATGGCTTTCAGCTTCACGTCAAACAGGTTGCCCACTTGGCGGTGGTTGTTGGCGTCGTTGCCGATGCCGTCAAACTGCAAGTAAGCGTAGCGCAGGCCGGCTTCGAACGCCTTGCGGCTGAACTCCTTGCTCTTGGCAAACTCGATGCCGTTGGTGGCCGCCTGCACGCTGTTGTATCCGACCTTACGGGCATAGCGCACGGCATCCAGGAAATAGGGCGACATGGTGGGCTCGCCCCCGGAAAATTGTACTGACATTTGCCGTCGCGGCTTGATCTTGATGGCGTTGTCCAGAATCTCCATGACATCTTCCCAGGCCAGCTCGTGGACAAAGCCCACTTGATTGGCATCCATGAAGCAGGGATCGCACATCATGTTGCAGCGGTTGGTCAGGTCCACGGTCAGAACCGAACCCCGGCCGTGCTTGATGCTGCTGGAGCCGTGATTGTGAAGGCCCTCGTCATTGTGGGCGCGAATATCGCGGCCCGGAAAGTTCTTTTCAATCCACGAGAGGAAATTCACATCCATGGCCATCATGTCCTCATAACGGCCGTGAACCGGACAATCCTTCACCATCCACACCTGGCCGTCGCGCTCAATAATCTTGGCCTTAATCTCCCCCACTTTTTGGTTCATCAACGTGCTCAGATCCTGCTCGCCGCTCATGATGCGGTCCCGCGCTTCCTTCACGCATCCCGGGCACAGCGAATCCGTCTCACGCGGCCAGCCGAGTGGAGGCTTGGACTTCTCCCAGGACTTCAGGAGCGGCTTATCCGACCATTTGGGCGTAAAGGTTGGATTCGGCTTGTACTTATTGAAGAACTGAATCACGTTGAAAGCCGTACCCGCCACCTGGCACAGGGCGCTGTCAAGATACTTCATGGCACGCTGACCTTTAACTCTTGGCATGGATTTTTACCTCTATTTTAGGTTTGTTTATGGTCCGGCCACTCTTCTGGAGTGGGTCCGGTGCGAACGCAAGGTTTCCCGACGATAAAAAACCGTTTTTCGGCAAACCGTCTGCCCGTCTTCCTAGGTTTCGTGTGGACGTTCCCGCCACGCCCACTTTCAAGGATCGTCGGGCTTCCCGGGCATCTTTTGGCTCCGAGTCTGAAGTTCGGTTTCCAGAACGCCCTGACCGGGTAAAGTCATCGACCCTAGAACCGCCATGTTAAGCGGATATAACCCACGGGTTAACCAAATTTTATCGAATGGCGCCTTTATCAGGTCAGACGGCACATTACTTACTTCGAGTTGCAACCTGCCATCCTTTGAGAAATCAATAAATTGGACGGTGTTTGCGATTCCGGAACCGACCCTCGCTCCCCATCCCGGCATCAGCGCCAAGAATCGCGTTAAACGGGTTCGCTGGCGCCCGATGCCTTGCGGCGTGAAACAGAGGGCTCAACGGCACGTAATGGGATCCTTCAGTGCGGCTCGATTCCTCCAACCGGTGGGAGAGGCAACGTACCGGGTCATGCTCGAACGATGTGAATCATCAAGGTCTGATGCAGCCGGGGATCCTCCAACAATAATGTATTGTGAAACCAGCTAACCGCCGATATACTTCAGGAGAATTGTCTGAAAAGTTAATGGTGGGCGATACAGGATTCGAACCTGTGACTTCTACCGTGTGAGGATAGCACTCTACCGCTGAGTTAATCGCCCGGGCCACTTCCACCTTTACCAAATCCTGGCTGGAAAGTCCAGCCCTGGGATGGGGTTGGTAGTGGTACATTTATCCTGCTGTAGCGGCGGTCTCTGAGCGCCGAATTTTATTTTTCCAGAGCTTCCGGCGGTCAGAGACCGCCGCTACAGCAAACTGACCCACTACCGATGGGGTTAAACACGATGGCGCAATCCAATGTCACGTCTCCGCCGCTGGTTTCAACCGGGCTTCTTTCCCGGCTCAAGCAGTCCATTGCCAATGTGGTGCGCGGCAAAGACGAAGTGATCCACTTGGCGCTGGTTGCCCTGTTTGGGCGCGGACATTTGCTGATTGAGGATGTTCCCGGCGTCGGCAAGACCACCCTGGCACACGCTCTGGCCCGTTCGCTCAATTGTAGTTTTCAGCGCATCCAGTTCACCTCGGACATGCTTCCCTCCGACGTCATTGGCGTGAACATTTATAATCAGCAGACCCAGCTCTTTGAATTCCGGCAAGGTCCCATTTTTGCTCAGATTGTCTTGGCGGATGAAATCAATCGAACCACGCCCAAAACTCAAAGCGCGCTGCTCGAGGCTATGAATGAGAACCAGGTGACGGTGGAAAATCACACCTATCCGCTCCCGCAACCGTTTATGGTGATTGCCACCCAAAATCCGGTGGAGCACCACGGTACGTTCCCGCTGCCGGAATCGCAGCTTGACCGGTTCCTAATGCGGCTTCGGATCGGCTATCCGGATATTGCCCACGAGAAGGAAATCCTGCGGTCACTTTCCATGCAGGAGCCTATTTCGCAGATTAAGTCCGTCCTGACCGCCCAGGACGTGCTGGAGATTCAGGCCGCGGCCCGCAAAGTGGCCGTGGATGAATCCCTGATGACCTACGCCCTGGCCGTTGTCGATCAAACGCGCCATAACCAGCATCTGGCCCTGGGTATAAGCCCGCGCGGGACTCTGGCCCTTTACCGCGCCGCCCAAGGCCTCGCCATTCTCGAAGACCGCAGCTATTGCATTCCGGACGACTTCAAGCAATTGTTTCTTCCGGTCTTTGCGCACCGCTGCGTATTAAGCCAGCAGCAGATTTCCCTGGCCAAAGGCATTCATCTTGCGGAGGAAATTCTTCAGGAGATAGTCGATTCCGTTGTGGTCCCGCTGTGAGCGGATTTCCCTGCCCTGCCGTCTCCACTCCGGCCAAACTTCATGCCTCTCAACGCAACCAGCGCAACCAAGAACTACGGACCTCAGTTGAATAGAGGTCGCCCTGGCCGGCGCGATTCCAGTGACGTGCCTTGGCAAGGCGCGCTTTGGGCCACCGTGGGGCTTTGCCTGGCCCTCTTTCTGGCGCTCGATGCCACAGCCTTGGGTGAGAAGGGAGAATTCCGGGCCGCCGCCGTTCTGTCCGGTACGGCGCTCATCCTTGCCGGATATATCGCTTTGAGGTCCGTTCCATTGCTGGCCCGGCAAGTGGCAAGAGGCCGGCTGAACCTTCATATTGAATATGAGATCACGCGCGAGGGCATCGCTTATCTGCTGGTTATCCTGGTGATTGCCGTTGCCTCCTTGAATACCGGCAACAACCTTCTGTTCCTCATTCTGGCGATTATGCTGGCGGCGATTGTGGGCTCCGGGATCCTGTCGCGGATGGTGTTGAGTGGGATCGGTCTCGAAATGTCTCGGCCACCTCACATTTTCGCGGGACAACCGGTCACCTGCCGCCTGAAGCTCCAAAACACCAAGAAGATCTTGCCGTCTTATTCACTGACGGTATCTTCCACCCGGACGCCCGCACCATCATGGTGGCGCAAATCGAGGAACGCGGGAGAGAGCAGGAAAATTCTGGCCCGGCCGGTTTATTTTCCCTATCTCCCCAAGGGTTCCACCCTGGAGCAGGATGTTGAGCTTTGCTTCTCCGAACGCGGGCGCTACACGCAGGAAGGCTTCGCTATCAGTTCCAAATTTCCCTTCGGCTTCATTCGCAAAAGACGGAAAATTGAAACGCGGCAGGAACTGCTGGTGCTGCCGGAAATTGCGCCCATCGAAACCTTCCGCGCCCTTCCGCCCGCCCTCGCCGGGGAGATCCAAAGCTTCAGCCGCGATGATCGTGGCCATGATCTCTACGGATTGCGGGACTATCGCCTGCCGGATTCGGCTCGAAACATCGATTGGAAGGCCACGGCGCGTGCCCAGCTCGTGAAGGTACGTGAATTCAGCCGTGAAGATGACCGGCTCATCCGGCTGGTCTTGGACAATCGCCTGCCCAGTCTTTCCACGGAGAACCTGGAAAAATTCGAGCGGGGCGTCCGCCTCTGCGCCAGCCTCGCCTGGCACTTTGCGGCGCAAGGGGCATTCCTGGAATTTGCAGCAGAGGGCGCTGACATTGCGGTGGGTCATGGCGGTGAAACGCTCTACCCGATTCTGGAAGCTCTGGCCACGATCGAAGCTGAAGTTGAAAAAGCATCGTCCCAGCGGCGTTACGTTGCGCGGGGCGCACACCCCTCAGCCGCCGGCTGGGATATTATTCTAACCTTCCAACCGGCAAGCTCTCCCTTCGTCACGGACTCCGGTCGCTCGACAGTCATTCCATTCGACAAAATCTGAACTCAATTTCGGGAATAGGGGTCTTTGCATTCCTTGGCCGTAGGCGCACGGGTTGTGCCCGCCCGTGGGCGGACACAAGGGCCGCCCCTACCGGACTTCAAGGGCTGGGACATTGGCCGGCGCTATCCGGCAAAGCATTTTGCTAAGTCCCACCATTCGCAATCACGGTAACGTATTCTTGCAATGGTCTTGAGCACCCCCTCACCCCCAGCCCCTCTCCCCGCAAGCGGGGAGAGGGTGGCGCGCAGCGCCGGGTGAGGGGATGCAAGAATACGTGAGCGAACTTACGAAACGCTGCACTAAGTCCCCGGAAAGAGCCGGAACTCGAGGGCCAGAATGAGGATGCCGGCCAGCGTGGTCACCAGTGTGACGATGATCCCAATCTTGGTGAAATCCCAAAAAGTAATGGTCACTTTCTTGCTCGCTTGTTGGAGGACAATAAGGTTGGCGACGGAGCTGAAAGGCGTGAAGTTTCCGGCCAACGTGCTGGCGCTGGCCAAAGCCAGCCAGGCCAGATGACTGTGTTGAAGGGTTTGGACGACGGGGCGCAGGACCAGCACAGCCGGAACATTGCTCACTAGGTTGGAGAGCACCAGCATGATGCCGCTCAGCGCCCACAGTTGAGAGGTGGGATTGCCCTGAAGCTGCGGCTGGAAGTGGCGGATCAGGATGGCAATGGCGCCGGAATTCTCAAAGCCGCGGATGACCACGAACAGCGAGGCAAAGAACAGCAGCAGGGTCCAATCGATATTGCGGTGGATAAACTCGGACTTCACCCTGCCGATCACCAGGATCAACGCGCCCACCGACGCGGCGACCAACGGAAACGAAAAATTCATAACCCACAGCACCACCACCAAACCCGCCGAAAAAGCGCACTTGGCTAGGAGCACGCGATCGACTTGCGCGTCAAATTGCTTTCCGGTTGCGTGGAGAGGATGGCCAGCAAGGTCCTTACGAAACAGAAACGCCAGCAGCGCCACGTTCAATACCAGCCCTAGAAGACCCACGGGCGCAAGGTGGGCGAGGAATCCCAGGAAGGAAAACTTGCCGGAAACTCCGATCAGCGCGTTCTGCGGATTTCCCGTAACCGACATCGAGGAGCCGATATTGGCTGAAGTGGCCAGGGCGATGACATAGGGGACGGGCGGCAGCTCCAGCCTTTCGGCAACGGTCAGGACGACGGGAGTGAAGATGAGGCAGATCGTGTCATTCACGAAAAAGGCGGAAAGCAGGCCGGACGTAAAGATTAATAGCGCCAGCAGTTGAAGCCGGGTCCGGGCCAGGCGCGCAATGTGGACCGCAATCCAATCGAAGAATCCGGAGACTCGAAAATGGGCCACCAGCATCATGATGCCGAGCAGAAAGATGATGGTGTTCCAATCGATCGACTGGTACGCCTGATCGAGGGTGAGTGAGCGCGTGATTACCATGGCCACCGCTCCGATAAAAGCTGCCGCGGTGCGGTCCAGGTAGCCGGCGTCGTTGTTTTCCACCGCAATTAAGAAGTAGGTGACCAGAAACACGGCGGCCGGAAGCCAATGAACCGGAATCAATTGCGCCAATTGGGTTACGTCAGAATGCAAGCGGTGCTCCCGGGCAGTGCTTCACGAGCAAGATCAGTCTTGAACCCAATACCGTTCAGATCAAGGGATATCTCGAAGGGGCGTCCCTTGCGGTCGCCCGGCCACGCCCCTACAGCGTGCGGAAGACAAAGCGGAAAATTAGCATTAATAGAGAATGTCCGCAAATCAGTCAATTAAACCTCGCACTTTTCCGGCCTGAGACACCGAAGGCCATCTATAATAACCGTTTGCTCATAAGGAGGCGACGATGGACCGGGAGGCAGCCTGGCAGCTTCTGTGCGAATACACCAAGAGCGAGAGTCTTCGCAAGCACGCAATGGCGGTTGAAATCTGCCTTCGGGCCTATGCCGGAAAATTCGGCGAGGACGAAGAGAAGTGGGGAGTGACCGGATTAATTCACGATTTCGACTACGAGATTTATCCCCAGGCCCCTGACCATCCGGTGAAGGGAAGTGAAATTCTGGAGCAGAGGGGATACACGGAAGAGGTCCGCCGCGCCATCCTGGGCCACGCTACGTATACCGGCGTCCCGCGCGATACCTTGCTGGCGAAAGCACTCTTTGCCTGCGATGAGCTGGCAGGCTTCATCACCGCCTGCTCGTTGGTGCGGCCGGAACGCATTCTGACCCTGGAAGCGCGCTCGGTGCGGAAAAGAATGAAGGATAAGGCCTTCGCGCGATCGGTGAGCCGCGAGGATATCACGCAGGGCGCAGAAGAATTGGGCATTCCGCTCGAAGAACACATTGCTTTCTGCATTGAGGCGATGAAGGCTAATGCCGGGGTTCTGGGCCTGTCGCCGCCGGCGACCACCGCGCCAGGTTCTGAGTGAAAACTGAAACGGCGTTTGCTGGTGCGCCACTCTATCCAAGATTATTCACGATGTTTTACTCGAGGATCATCGGAAGGTCGTGAATAATCCGGACTATGAACAATACTTTTCAGATAACGTAGGGGCGACCCTTGTGGTCGCCCGCGGGCGGGCACAAGACCCGCCCCTACATTACGTTTCAAAACCGGACCCCAGGGAGCGCAGTTGCACAAGTGAATAGTATTGGGGCTATGAGCGGCGAATTATGCCGGTCGCAGACCGGCGCTGCAAAATGAATTTCTGAGAATCGAGATGATCCATCCATGACCCGACCCCGACCCGCCGTGCTCATCATTCTCGATGGCTGGGGTTATCGCGCCGAGCGCGACGCCAACGCCATTGCCCTGGCGCGAACTCCGAACTACTCTGCCCTGCTTTCCCAATATCCGTGGACGCTGGTCCACACTTCCGGCGAGCGCGTCGGGCTGCCGGACGGCCTGATGGGAAATTCCGAAGTCGGCCACCTGAACATGGGCGCGGGCCGCATCGTTTATCAGGACATCACCCGCATTGACGCTTCCATCGTGCGAGGTGATTTTTTCAAGGAACCACTCTTGCTGGATTTGATGAAACACGGGCGCGAGAGCCGCCTGCACCTGCTGGGGCTTCTGAGCAATGGCGGGGTCCATTCCCATCAAGAGCACCTTTATGCGCTGCTGCGCATGGCCAAGGAGAATCATGTGAAGGAAGTGTTCGTGCACGCCTTCACGGATGGCCGGGACACGAGTCCTACGCGCGGCGCCGAGTACCTGGCCGCCCTACAGCAAAAAATGCGCGAGTACGGCGTGGGCCGCATCGCCACGCTCAGCGGGCGCTATTACGCGATGGACCGGGACAACCGCTGGGACCGTATCCAGAAGGCTTACGATGCAATGGTGAACGGCGAAGGGCAAAAGGCGTTTGATCCGGTGGCGGCCATGAAGAACTCCTACAATCAAGGCGTGACCGACGAGTTCGCGTTGCCGGTGGTGTTGACTGAGAGCGAAGGATCGAGCCAACCCGTGGCCACCCTCCGCAGCGGCGATGCCGTGATGTTCTTTAACTACCGCGCCGACCGTGCCCGCCAGATCACTCGCGCCCTCACCCAACCCGATCTGGACACCTTTCCGCGCCTCAATTTCCCGGAGAACCTCTTCTATGTCTGCATGACGCGGTATGACAAGACGTTCACCTTGCCCTTTGTTTTCACACCCCAACAACTCGGGCACATCCTGGCAGAACTGCTCGGCGAATTGCAGCTTCGCAATCTGCGCGTGGCGGAGACTGAAAAGTACGCGCACGTTACCTATTTCTTTAACGGCGGCGTGGAGAAAGCCTATCCCGGCGAAGAACGTATTCTGGTTCCGTCCCCCAAGGTGGCCACCTACGATCTGAAACCGGAGATGAACGCGGCGGGCATTACGGAAAATGTGGTGAAGTCCGTGCAAGAGGGGACTTTTGACGTGCTGGTGGTAAACTTCGCCAATGCGGACATGGTGGGGCATAGCGGCAAGCTGGAAGCCGCCATCAAAGCCGTGGAGACCGTGGACGCCTGTCTGGGTGAGGTTTACAAGGCGGTGCGAGCCAAGGGTGGCGCGATGATCGTCACGGCCGACCACGGCAACGCTGAGCTGATGGTGGATCCCGTAACTGGCGGCCCGCACACTGCGCATACCACCAATCCCGTGCCATTTATTCTGATCGCCGAACAACCGCTGTCCGGGCTGAAGGCAGACGGGGCGCTGGCAGACGTTGCGCCCACGCTGCTCGGCGTGATGGGCATTCAGCCCCCCAAGGAAATGACCGGGCACGATCTGCGAATCATGGCCGCAGCGAGGTGAGAGAATCTGCTTTACGCCGCCAATCTTATGCCCAAAAATGCAGGTGTTGGCACGCCATACTCCCAGTGCTTAGTTGCATTAGTCGGCCTCATCATGGGCAGGCTGGAAAAGCGGGGTTTGAATCCCGCCACTGCCGCTTTACCCCCTCACCCCGGCCCTCTCCCCCACGCGTGCGGGGGAGAGGGTGGCTGAAGGCCGGGTGAGGGGGCCTTACGGCGAGGCTGAAGCCCCGCCCTTCCAGTTGAAAATGATCAAGTGAATTCTTGCAACCATGCACTAGAACGTATGGGCAAGCCTGGAAGATTCGGGCCAGCCCGGCGGTTCGCTTTACCATAGGATTTGATGACCGCATTAAACCCCTTTGAAACGTTGCGCCGTGTGCCATTCTTCGCCGTCCTGCCCGAAGATGAGCTGATGGCACTGGCCGCTCATTGCGTGGTCCGCCGCCTCAGTCAGGATGAGACTTTGTTCAATGAGGGTGACCCCTGCGGCGGGCTTTATGTGGTTCAGTCCGGCGCCGTCAAAACATTCAAGATGGCGGACACGGGACGGGAGCAGATCCTGGTGATTGAGCGGGCGGGTTCAACCGTTGGGGAACTGGCTTTGTTCGATGGTGGCCACTTGCCTGCTTCGGCGGCGGCCATCGAAGAATCAACCCTCCTCTTCCTTCCCAAGCGCGAATTCCTCGACCTCTGCCGCCACAACTCGGAAGTGGCCTTTGCCGTCATCCGCTCTTTGGCGTGGCGCTTCCGTTACATGACGAGTCTGGTGGAGGAACTGTCCCTGAAGGAAGTCAGCCACCGGTTGGCGCGCTTCTTGCGCGACCGGGCGTTGCAGTTCGGCGTGCGCACGCGAAGCGGAATCGAGTTCCCCCTTGAAGAAACAAACCAGGAAATTGGCGCGGAGATCGGCACGGTCCGGGACTTGGTTTCGCGCAATATGCGGCGATTTGTGGACCGTGGAATCCTTCGCCTGGAGCGCAGAAAGGTGATTATCCTGGATCTTGCTGAACTTGAGGCGCAAGTAGCAGGCAGCAAGAGGGCAGTGAGCAGCAAGTAGTAAGCAGCAAGTAGGATTTCGCTTCAAGCTGGGATCGACCCCGTCATGGACTCCACCCCAGTCTGGCTCAACCAAAAAAAAGGAGGGAAAGTCGTCCTTCCCCTCCCAGCGTCGGGTGTTGGGTCTAAAGCATGAGCCCTGCAAATGCCATCCATTGGAGGACATAACGCGAGCTCTGTCTTCATCACCAAGCAAGCGTGGTTCCAATTGCTGGGTGGGGGCCTCGTGGCGCCGGGTGTTACCGATTAAGATATTCATATACAAGAGGTTAATCTGCTTGGCGCGAACTTCCGGTGAAGCTCACGCTGGGGCCAACCCTTCTCAATTCTTGTATTCAGGATTTCTCAATCCGTAATTCAGAAGTGGATGAGGGTGGATTTCAGCGTGAATTTCGCGCTTCACACTGTGCCTCGATGGTTCGATTCGCGGTAGTGGGTCAATTTGCCGGTGCGGTGGTCTCTGACCGCCGGAAGCTCTGGAAAAATAAAATTCGGCGGTCAGAGACCGCTGCTACAGCAGCGAAAATGGTCCACCACCCGATTCGTCCCGAGATTCCAGCGAAGGCTCGAGTATGTTAAGATTTGGTCTTTTGGCGGATTGCGCGCTAAACCTTGCCCAAAAGGATCTTCATGCCAACGACTACCATGAATGCCGTTACGAGATGGGTTCTGGTGGCGATTGAATTTGCGGTTCTGATCACCCTTTTTCTTTGGGTCGCCAGAGATTACCTGGCGGTTCTGATCGCGGAGAAGCCTTCCATTCATAATCTCGCCCTTGCGGAGAAATATTCCCCCGGTGACGCAATCTACACGCATATGGAGGGCAGGCTGTTCCAGTACAGCGTTACTGATGTGGACCCGGCACAGGCGTTCGAGAAGCTGACCCAATCGGTGAGGTTGAACCCTTACGAACCCCAAGCCTGGCTGGACTTGGCGGCGGCGCTTGAGCTGCAAGGGGAAGCCGGACAGGCTGAGCAGTGCATCCGCCGCGCCAGCACCTTGGCGCCGCGCCAGCCCCAATTTCAGTGGGCCGTTGCCAATTTCTACGTCCTTCACGGAAACATCGATGAAGCGTTCAAGCATCTCAAGATGGTCTTGGCGTCGGACCCGGGTTACGATGCCTCTATATTCAATACCGCGTGGAAAGCCTCCGGTGACGCCAACAAAATTCTTCAGGAGCTCATCCCGGACACTGACTATGCGGAATTCCGTTATCTATATTTTCTGATTGGCTCGCAGCGCTACCCCGAAGCGGATGCCGTGTGGGACCGCATCAAATCCGGTTCCTCAAAGTTTAATCCCCAGGTGGCCAGCGGCTATCTGGAAAGTTTGATCAGCAATAGACGGCCCGAGGACGCTTACCACGCCTGGGAGGTTTTGAGGGGAAGGGGGATCATTGGCCCCACCTACGAGGAGACTCCGCAAAATCTGGTCGAGAACGGCGACTTTGAGGAAGTGCCTTTGAATCTGGGCTTTGACTGGCGAATGGCCGGTTTTGACGGCGTTTACATTGGCCTGGATCAAACCACCTTCCACTCCCCCGCCCACTCCTTGCTCGTTCAATTCCAGGGCAAAGGAAATTATGACTTCCAGAACGTTTACCAGCTTGTGTTGGTGAAGCCAGACACCGCCTATCAATTCCGGGCCTTCATGAAGACGAGCGGAATTACCACGGATAGCGGCCCCCGCATTGAGATTAAAGATTCCTACGATCCCCGTAACCTCGATGTGTCCACCCAAAACCTGGTGGGCTCGAGCCCGGGTTGGATCCTGATCTCGCAGGATTTCAGGACCGGTTCCAAGACTCATCTGATCTCGGTGGTGTTGCGGCGCTACCCAAGCCAAAAATTCGACAATCTGATTTCCGGTAAAGTTTGGCTGGATGACGTCACCTTGACCGAAGGCTCCATGCCAAGGTAGCGTGCGACCCTCCAACGCAACTGGCCCCGTTCCAAGGCGCTCCCGTTATTTTCCGGCGTCCCCTCACCCCCAAAAGGGGGAGAGGGTGGACCGCGTAGCGGGACGGGTGGGGGGTTCACGCCATAGGCGTTAAAATAAGGGCCTGGAACTACGGCAAAGCCCGACTTGGCGGGCTTCATCCTATGGCCCACGGCGCAAGCCGTGGGAAAAGAAGAAAGCGCAGACTTTCAAGCCCCGCTAGGGGCGGCATCCTGTGCGGCAATCATGTCACCCCTAGCGGTAGCTCCACCCTTCCGTATCTTCTCCTGCCGGAGCATTCTCCTTGACGTGCTGGGCCATTTGCTTCACCAGCTCGGATTGCGTCATCGGTACCCAACCGTGCGGCTTCATGGGCCGGCCATACTCAAAGTATCCAGCGTGATGCGGATTCTGAGTAGCTTTCATGAAATCTTCGAATCGGTAAACTGCAAGGTTCAGATAGTAGCTATCCATGTCGCCCACGTAGAGGTGAATCTTGCCGGCGAGCTCCGGCCCGATTTTTGTCCAGTTCTTGGCGGCGTAGGCCCGCAGGTCATAGCCGTGATCGCGCATGGACTCGGCCACCTGGTGATTGATTTTGCCGGTGCGCTTGTCCCACACTTCCTGCGGATAGCCATCCGGCCCCACCGGCGCATAGACCGCTTCCCAGGCGTTCAGTTGCTGGCAGGAGCGCGCATGAGACCCGAGCACCACCTCCAGTTGGCTGAACTGGCGCACCGTTACTTCCGGCTGGCCATTCGGCTGCCTTTGCAGCTCCCTTTCCGGGAAAAGCCAGTGATGGCCGGGTTGGATGAAGGCATTGTCATCCTTATAGACGTCAACCAAACCGTAATTACGAAAGTCGATGGGATCCGGCCAGAAAGTCCAGGTGCCACCGAAGAAATCCGGGTGGTAAAGCTGGAGCGCCAGGGATTCCCATCCGCCGGTGGATCCGCCCGTCAGCACCCGCGCATAAGGTTTCGGGATCATGCGGAAATGCGCCTCAAGATACGGTATCAACTCGGCGATCAGCGCATCGCCATAGGGACCATTGTTGGCGGAATTGACCGCGTAGGAATCGTCGAAGAACGGAGTGGGATGTTGAAACGTCACCACGATCATGCGCGGAAAATTGTCCGACCTCCAGCGCTCTGCAAACTTCCAGCCGGATTCGTAGCCCAGAGAGTGGAGCCGCGCCGTGAGTTTGGCACCTTCGTCTTTGGGCTTTTCGGGCGTGAAGAAGAAAGGCGCCCGAAGTCCAAAGTGGCCTTGGTCGTAGATCACCGGATAGCGAACGTCCGGATGGCCGTCATACCCTTTGGGCAGCAAAACCGTGGCGCCCAAATACATGGGATGGCCCCAGAACCGGGTTAGCAGATTGCTTTGAATCTTGATGTGCTTCACCCAAACCGTATCCGCAGGCATCTTCACGTCAGGAATGACATGGGTCAATTTCAGCTTGACGTCATAGCCGGAGGCCGGATCAAGGTGAACCTTCTGGACATCACTATAGATATTTCCCGGCGAGAGGTTGAATTGCTGCCCTTCCCAATGGTCCATGTGCGCCCAGATGACGTGGCCATCGGCGCGATGAAACTCCGTATAGATATTGACGAGCGCCTGAACGTAGTAATCGCCGGCGGGAACCTGTTCGAGGCTGTTTACCGGATAGCCGAGGACTGTTCCATCGATCACCATCGGGCGGCCCGGCTTGAGCTGGTCGACGTCCGCTCCAAACAGCGGGGGCGCATCTCCCCAGAATCCCACACGCAGCCTGGGTTGCGGATCCCCCTTGTGGCTGATCACCAGAAACACGCGGCCGGTGATGGGTTGCGGGTGAGCGGACTTGGCAAATGAGATTTCAAACTTGAGATGGTTGGAGCCGCTTCCGGCAAGCAGCATCGCTGGCAAGGCGACAATTCCGATCCAAACAGCCAAAGTGAACTTCAGTATCCGTCCCCGGAACTTCCCTTCTCGACTTCGACTCGTCATCACCACCTCCTGTGGATTGATCATTCTAGCCCCAGTCCGAGAATAGATGTTCAATGTTCTAATCAAGGCCCTTCTTTCACCCGCACCTTGTGAAGTGTTGGCGCAGACCGCTTGGGCTTGTGATCTGGATGCAAATGGATTCCCGCCTGCGCGGGAATGACGAGACTGGCGGCTGGGGCGGACCCAACGGGCTGAAGTCCTGGACGCTTTCAGCCATTGTGCGATTCGTTTCGATGGACAATTTTTGTCATCGTCCGTCTTTGATCGCTCCAGCCTTCCACTTTCACCATTTAACGCGCCAATTTCAGGTTAATTTGGCACCACTTTACAATCCCGATTCTTTGTTTTCATACACTCTTAGGGTTCGTTCCGAAAATTTCGATTGCGCTCGCCGCTCCCGCCACCTCCGGGAAGCATTCTGCCGGTCGAAGTGCCGATGGGCTCAGCTTGGGTCCCTTCATCGCAACCCGTCAGAGTGAAAATCCAACTCTCGCGGCATGGCGCGGTGTTCCTTCCGGTATCGCCGACAACGGCTGCCACCCTTTTACGCATTTTCGGCTGGATCCTCATTCCCTTGGGCGTGGCGGCCTTGACCGGCCTGCTGAGGCGCGCGGCGCCTTAACCTCAACGCTTTTCACTCAGGGTCCGTTCGAGAATAACGCACACGGTTGAACCAGAGCCCCTCACCCACCGCTGCGCGGTTCCCCCTCTCCCCGCTTGCGGGGAGAGGGCTGGGGTGAGGGGTCACGCGAGGCCTCTGCCATCAAGATCATGAGCGGGATAGCGCGGAGTTTCACCTCTCAGAATCTCCGCGGCTATTCCCTCGGAAAAAATAACCGCAGACTTCATGGGTTGGGCGCCGGATACAAATGGATTCCCGCCTGCGCGGGAATGACGGTTGGGGCTTGCGCGGGTGTCCCGGCAGGTTGAATGGATTCCCACCTGCGCGGCAATAACGTCAGGCTGAAATGACGATACTGGCGATTGGGGTGTTTTGCACAAGAGTAGATACCTGATGATGTGAGTTATTTATGTTGACATATCATGTGAAGTAATCTATGAATAGTGAACTTTAGGACGGGCCCGGCAACCGGATTCAGACTGATGCCCCTCAGCGCGCCTTTTCCAAGCGCAGGATTGCCGGGCCTTGCATTTCAACTCGGATGAAAGGAAGTTTACGATGCCTCAGCCGAAGGAACTGCCAGCCTTGATCCACGATGCGAACGAAAAAGTTTCGGCTTTCTTTGCGCGCTGGCGTGAGGCGCCCCAAGGAGGCCAATCCAGCCTGCTGCTGCTTCTGAAACAGGTTCCAGAGGTTTTTGCGGCCCTGGAAGCTGTGGGGGATGCAACCGACCCGGAAACCCTCGACAACAGCGGCCTCTCCGCGGCCGACCAGGAGAGTGTCGACACTTATTCCGCAAACCTCAAACGGTTCCGGCAATTTCTGGCTGAGTTGGAACCCATGCTTGGAAGACGCCGCGATCACATGGCGGCGGAGGGGTCTCGCCTGCGGGATACCAAGTCGAGGTCCAACACCCTCAAGATGACTCGCTAAGTACTGCTATTCGTAATTACGGTGACGTATTCTTAAAATGCGCTTCAATAACCCCTCACCCCCAGCCCCTCTCCCCACGGGGGAGAGGGTGGCGCCGACGCGCTGGCAACCCATAGAATGGATTCGCCGTCCTTCAGCACCGATTAACAAACGGCGGCGGCAAGCTTGCCAGTGACAGGCTTGCAAATCACGCATGGCACTCGCCATCGCCGCTTGGCGTTACTCCCTCCCGAAGGCTTTCTGGACGTTTCATCTCATTACAAAGGCCACGTATTGCAGCTTCCCGCCCCGCTCGATCAGGAGAGCAACGGGATCGCCTGGCTTGAGCTGTCCGATTGCGGCCCGCAACGCGTCCACGTTGATGACAAAATTGCCGTTGACGTTGTGGATGACGTCACCGGCTTCGAGGCCGGTATCCATCCGGGGGGCATCTTCCACTCGAGCTGCCACCATGACTCCTGATTCGTAGCGCAGGTGGCCGACGGTCGCGGCAGTGCGTTTGTCGATGGTGATGCCCAGGATTCCCAGCGGCCCAATCAAAATCTTGCCAGGGTTGGCGATGCCGGCCAAGCTATCGGCGTCATCCTGCTCTTCAACCGGGACAATGCTGAAGGAAAGCTTTTCGCTGCCACGCAGCACCTGGATACCGATGGGGTTGCCGCTGACATGCTCGAAAGTAAACCCCATTAACGCCGGAATGCTGTCCAGCGGCCGGCCATCCAAGGTTAGCAGAACGTCGTTGATCTTCAGTCCTGCCAACGCTGCGGGACTGCCAGGCAACACATCGCTCACCAATACGCCGGAGCTGCGTGGCAACTTGAGCGCCGCGGCCAAAGTGGGGGTGATGGTCTGGAGACCGATGCCCATCACCGGGCGGTGGACGTGGCCGTATTTCCGCAGGTCTTCGAACACCCACCGCACCAACATGCTGGGAATCGCAAAGCCAATTCCCTCGTTGCCGCCGGACTGAGTGACGATGAAAGTGTCAAGACCCACAATCTCCCCCGCCGTGTTCACCAGCGGGCCGCCGCTGTTGCCGGGATTGATGGGCGCGTCCGTCTGAATAAAAAGCAGGGGGCTGTCCGGATCGGGCTGGCGCGCGGTGGAGCTGACCACGCCCATGCTCATGGAATTTTGCAGGCCCGCCGGGCTCCCGAAGGCAAACACCACTTGTCCCTGCCGCAGGTTGCTGTAATCCGCAAATGGCAAAGTGGGCAGACCGGTGGCATCAATCTTTAGCAGCGCCAGGTCGCCCTCTTTGAAGGCCCCCACCAGCGTGGCATCCCTCGCCGCTTTATAGGAGTTCTCCACGAGGTTCGAAAACGTTTGATCCCCCACCGGCGACAGATTCACCCTGATCTTCTGCGCCCCTTCCACGACGTGGGCGTTGGTCATAATATAGCCGTTGGGATCAATGATGACCCCGGATCCAATACTCTGTTGCCAGCCCATGACCACGTTGGTGCGTCCGCTCGCGTCGTTGGTGCCATATCGCGTCACCAAAATCTGAACCACGCTCGGTGACACCCGCTGCGCTAGAGCTTCAACCGAGCTGCTGAACTGGTCGAGGGCTGCGGCCGGGTTGTTTTTCGTTTGCGCCGGTGCTCCTGCCACGCAGGCGCAAATGCCAAACCAAACCTCCGCCGCAATGCAATAGGATTTCAATCCGATGCTTGACCTGCTTCGCATTCACTGCTCTCCGTCGTGCCGATCTGTGGCAACTCTCAAGCCTTCAAACTTGAACTAGTATTGGAAGCTTTCACAAGGGCATATTCCTGATCATGCGCTTGGGGTTAGGATGCGTCAAAGCACCCTCCAGTTGCAACTTCTGTATTACAATCTATTGTATTACAATCTATCGCTCTATGCCGGAACTCATCTGGGACGGGAAATGTAAGGACAGCAAGAAGCAGGGGCCGGTGCGGATTGCCCTGCCGTTTCAAATCATCGAGACGGTGAACGTGAGCGCGCCCTCGCGAAGTTCTCGATAGCAAGGCCGTTGAGCAAGGCGAAGTGAAATGTTTCGAATAAGGACGATACATTCCACAACCAGTGGCAAAGCTACCGCACGAGCAAAGACCCCAAGATTGAATTCGAAGCGAAATACACATACCCGGCGCCCGGAAAATATGCTGTAGTGGTGAAAGTGATCGACATTTGGGGGGACGAGTGCGCCAACCTGAAATCACAATTTGTGACTTCAAGTTGGGGCGGCATTCGCCGCGCCACGCCCTACGCCTTCACCGAGCAGGGCGTGGCGATGCTCTCAAGCGTACTTCACAGTGATCGCGCCGTCCAAGTCAACATCGCCATCATGCGGGCCTTCGTCAAGCTGAGGGGCATGCTGGCTTCGCACCGCGATTTGGCCCGGCGCCTGGATGAGATGGAAAAGAAGTACGACGCACAATTCAAGGTGGTATTCGACGCGATCCGTGAATTGATGAGACCGCCCGAAAAGCCCCGACGGAGGATCGGCTTTCGTTCCTCGCAAGCTCGGTAACGCGCACGACTCTGCCCGCAGATTGAGGACTGACCCCGATACTGTTCAGATAAGGGGATATCTCGTAGGGGCGACCCTCGTGGTCGCCCGCGAGGTAGCGGTCGCCGTGACGACTCAGCTTCTGCGCCGGTAGTGACGTAATTTGCTGTAGCGCCGCTCTATGAACGGCGAAATTGTCAAAAACATCAAGACCGGCGTTCAGAGACCGCCGGTACAACAAGCGAAACTGCGCCACTAACTATTGACCTCGAAAATTGACAGCACGGGATGCGTATGTTAGCTTTGAAACTTAAGAGCAAGAGCCGCGCCAATCCTGGCGCCCACACTTTGTCCCTGAAAAACCATAAAGCCAGGTATGAAATCTTCGATGAAGCCACCTGTCAATCCGAACGCCCCGTTTTTCTCGGAACAGTACGGGATCACACCTCACGATCTTGAGAAATACCTTGCCGCGGCGCTGTCCGAAGGCGGTGACTATGCTGATCTGTACTTCGAGCACACTACCACTTCGTCGATTTTGATTGACGAGTCGCTGGTAAAGACGGCGAGCGAAGGCATCTCAATGGGTTGTGGGGTGCGGGTGGTGGCGGGTGAGCAGACGGGCTACGCGTATACGGACGACCTGGCGCCGGAGCGGATTCTGAAGGCGGCCGGGATCGCAGCCCGCATTGCCAGTGGCCCGGCGCGTGTCTCTTCGGTCGGGTTGAGCGAGATCGAGCCGTCTCACAACTTCTATCCCGTCGCATTACCGCCGACGGATCGCGACCTTCTTGACAAGCTGGAGCTTGCCCGTCGCGCCGACCGCGCCGCCCGCGCTTACCACCCGGGCATTCAACAGGTGCGCGTCACTTATGGCGATCAAATCCGCCATGTGCAGATCGCCGCGTCGGATGGCCGCATCGTGGCGGATTTCCAGCCGTTGGTCAGGCTGAGCGTCTATGCCATCGCCCAGCGCGACGGAACCCGGCAATCCGGATCGAGCGGCGGGGGCGGGCGCGTCGGCCTCGAATTCTTTCAGGGTGAAAACTCACCTGAGCATCACGCGCGCGAAGCTGCGCGCCAGGCGATGGTACAGCTCGACGCCAAAGATGCTCCGGCGGGTGAAATGGAAGTGGTGCTCGCTCCGGGATGGCCCGGCATCCTGCTGCACGAAGCCATTGGCCACGGACTGGAAGCGGATTTCAATCGCAAACAGATTTCCGCCTTCAGCGGCAGAATCGGCCAGCGCGTCGCTTCCGAGCAGTGTACGGTGGTGGATGACGGCACCATCCCCAGCCGACGCGGCTCGATCAATGTGGATGACGAAGGCGCGCCCACTCAAAAGACAGTGTTGATTGAAAATGGCATCCTGAAAGGCTATCTACAGGACCGGCTGAGCTCCAGCCTGATGAAAACTCCTGGCACCGGCAACGGCCGCCGCGAGAGCTATGAGCACATTCCCATGCCGCGCATGACCAACACTTACATGCTGGCAGGACAGGACAGCCCGGAAGACATCATCCGCTCCGTCAAGCATGGCCTGTACGCGGTGTATTTTGGCGGCGGGCAAGTGGACATCACCAGCGGCAAGTTTGTGTTCTCAGCGTCGGAAGCTTACCTGATTGAAGACGGCAAAATCACCGCGCCGGTGAAGGGTGCAACCCTGATCGGCGACGGGCCCACGGTTTTGACCCGCGTGACCGCCGTAGGAAACGATCTGAAACTTGACCCTGGCATCGGCACTTGCGGCAAAGACGGACAAAGCGTGCCGGTGGGCGTGGGGATTCCCACCATCAAGATCAGCCGCCTGACCGTGGGCGGCACCGCGCCGCGCGCCGCGACGTCGTTTATGTAGGGCGTTGCGCGTGGCCGGACCGGGCAGGCACCAGGCCTGCCCCTACAATTATTATGAGCGAATCACAACTCCAGGAAATTGCACAGGACTTGATTGGCCGGGCGATGAAGTCCGGCGCCACCGCTGCCGACGTGATCGCGCGCGAAGGCGATGAATTCTCGGCCACCGTCCGCATGGGACAGATTGAAAATTTGAAAGAAGCTGCCTCCAAGATTCTGGGCCTGCGGCTTTTCAAAGGCGTGCGAAGCGCCAACTCCTATTCAAGCGACTTCTCTCCATCATCACTGGCGCGGATTGTGGAGCGCACCTTGGCCATGGCCGGCGCCACTTCAGATGACCCCGCCAACGGACTGGCGGAAAGCGAGATGCTGGGCCAATTTCCAGGAGACCTGGGGCTCTACTTTCAGGATGTGATGGAGATTCCGGTTGAACGCCGCATCGCCATGGCCCGGCAAGCGGAAGAAGCGGCACTCGCCTTCGATCCTCGCATCCGCAATTCGGAGGGAGCGACGTTTGAGGCTTCGTCCGGGACGCAAGCCTATGCCAGTTCGCAAGGGTTCGCGGGCAGCTACCGCTCCTCCTATTGCGGCTTCTCCGTGGTTCCGGTGGCCTTGGACAGCGCCAGCGGCGGCATGCAGCGCGATTATTGGTATAGCGCGGCGCGGCAAGCGAGCGGGCTTGAAACGCCGGAATCCGTGGGCAAGAGAGCCGCGCAACGGGCCCTGCGAAAGCTGGGCGGCCGCAAAGTGCCCACTTCAAGAGTGCCGGTAATCTTCGACGCGGAAACGGCGCGCTCATTGCTGGGGCATATCTTCGAAGCGGTCCGTGGCGACGCCATCTATCGTAGCGCCTCTTTTCTCGCAGGCAAGTTGCATGAAGGAGTGGCGGGCGAAAACATCACGGTGATGGATGACGGTCTGCGGCCTTCCGGCTTCGGCTCGCGGCCCTTTGACGATGAAGGCGTGCCGCCGGCCGTGACCGCGGTGATTGAAAAAGGCGTGCTGCGCAATTACCTGTTGAATACGTACACGGCCCGCAAGCTGAACCTGCGCACCACGGGCAATGCCTCGCGCGGCGTTGCAGGACCGCCCGGAGTGGGACCGAAGAATTTCTACCTTCAGCCCGGCGCGCATTCACCCGAGGAGATCATTCGCTCCGTGAAGAACGGCTTTTATGTGACGGAACTCATCGGCTTCGGCGTGAATATTGTCACGGGTGATTATTCACGCGGGGCTTCCGGGATGTGGATTGAGAACGGCGAGCTGGCATATCCCGTCGAGGAAGTGACCATCGCCGGCAACCTGCCGGAGATGCTGCGAAACGTGGCCATGGTGGGATCGGACCTGGAATTTCGCAGCCCTCTGGCCGCGCCCACGCTGCTGGTGGAAGGTTTGACTGTGGCGGGCGTGTAAGCGCCCGCTTCCGGGTGGCCCCGAAAAGCGCTCGTCTTTTCGGGGGTTGTTATTTTGAGGATTTAGGCGTAACAGTTCTGCGACTCTTCGTTGTTCCCCTTCAAATCGATCCAGGTGTTCTCGAATGAGAGAAGGCTACTCCAGCCGCTTCTGGCTCCTTGTTTCAATGGGCATCGTCGTGATGATCCTGGGCGCTCTGGTCTGGGCCACCCACACCAAGGCCACTAAGGCGCTTTCTGAGCCTACGATGAGTGCGCAGGAAAAAGCCTACCTCAGCCAGATCGAGATCACCAACGCCCACATGAGCGTTGCCACGAATTTCATGGGTAATACGCTTTACTATCTCGACGCCGATGTGACGAACCACGGGGCACGAAGCATCCGGCGGCTCAAGCTCCAAGTGGAGTTCACCGATCCATTTCATCAGGTGGTGCTTCGTGGTTCGGAAAATCCGGTCTCCGCGGGAGACCCGCCGCTCGCCCCAGGAAGCACCCGTCACATCCACGTGACCTTTGAGCATCTTCCTGCTGAATGGAATCGGGCTCCTCCCGGCATCACGCCTGTGCTGGTTAAGCTGGCAAAGTAGAGGCGGGTCTTGTGTCCGCCCTCGGGCGACAAACGAGGATCGCCCCTACGTCTCATTAGACTGGCGCTGCTCGAAGATCTTCCGCAAGAACTCCTCAATGGTTTTCAGGCCTTTGTGCTTTGCAAAGATATCCGCCGCCATGCGCTGCGCTTCACCGTGCGAATACTCGAGTTGTTCGAGCACCTGCACGGCCTCCACTCGCAGCTCACTGGCCGGCTCCTTCTCAATGGAAAGCGGCTCTTCGGCGGGCGCCAGCGCAAACTTGGCCATTTTGCCCTTGAGCTCAGTCACAATGCGGTCTGCGGTCTTGGCGCCGATGCCGGGCAACTCCTTGAGGAATGCGGTGTCACCCTGTTCGATGGCCTTGGCAATTTCGTTGAGCGGGCGGATCAGGCACTTGAGCGCGCTCATGAAGCCAACGCGAGGCACCGTGGTGAACGCCTCAAAAAACTCACGGTCCAGCGGATCGAGGAAGCCAACGAGCTTGGGCGTCATGTGTCCGCCACCCACTGCGCCGTCAATGTAGTAAATCGTGTAGAGGGTCAGGGGATTGCGGCGCTCGCTTTCCGCCGCGTGGCGCAAGCGCGAGGCGATGCCCGACGGCACGTAAACCTCATAGCACATTGAATTGACGCGGATCAGAAGCGAATTGTGTCGCACCCTGTCATAAAGGACTTCACCGGTGATTTCAGAAATCATGCGTTGCGCCTGAGTAAGATTTGATTGAGCTGGGCCAGGCTGATCCGGCCGCTTCGGCGGCCCGGCCGCAAGGCGGAAGTTTGATCGTGGTTCATGCCGTCCTTCAAGCCATTCACATAGCACAATGCTGCGGCCAGGGCGTCCGCCACGTCCGGGGGATGCGGCGTGCGCTCCAACGAAAAGACCTGGCGCACGGCGCGTTGAACCTGAATTTTGCTGGCGTTGCCATTGCCCGTGACGGATTGCTTGATGCGCTTTGCGGAATAACTCAGGACGGGAATTCCAGCCTGGCGGGCTGCAACGCAGATGACGCCGCGTGCATGGCCCATCAGGATCGCCGTGCGCGGGTAGAGCGCATGGCTGTAAACCTCTTCCAGGCAAAGCAGGCACGGAGAGAATTCACGCACCAGCAAACTCACCTCGTCAAAGAGCAAGCCCAGCCGTTCCGCAAGGTCGCGCGCCTTACTGGGTGGCAGGCGAATGACGCCGGCTTCGCAGAGGGTGGAGACTCCGCCCACCGCATCAATCACTCCATAGCCGGTGATGTTGAGGCCCGGATCGATGCCCAGAATCCGCATCGCCGTTGGCTTGCCAGCCTTGTTTGCAGGTGACATTCAAGCTGATTGTAGCCTAAAAGGCGGGCGGCAGGAGTCCGAACCGGTCACTCCAGCGTGACCGTATCAATCACCCCGATAACCGCCATATCGATGGGAGCCTGAACCCGGCCAACGCTGGTCATGGCGCTCCAACCCTCGGTGACCACCAGGACCTTGTCACCAACGCCCGCGTCCACGGCATCCAGGGCCAGCACCGCGTCGCCGCGATCCGTGCCATCCAGGTTCAGAGGCTGCACCATCAGCACTTTCTGCCCTTCATGGCTGGGCGCCTTCTGGGTTGCGACGATATCTCCCACGACTTTGCCAATCAACATAAGCAGCGATCAGCTTTCAGCAATCAGCCCATGAGAACCGGTGTAGGGGCGGGCCTTCTGCCCGCCCTCGGGCGACCACCAGGGCCGCCCCAACGGGATATCGGCGGTCAGGCCCTTCACCAGTTTGTAGTTCTAGTTGACGGCTGGTCGCTGAGTCCCAGCGGCTCTTACCCTGCCCGATGAACCTGGTCCACGATGGCGATGATGGCCGTGTCAACCGGCGCTTCTTCGGGAAGCCACGGAAAGCTCGCCTCGCGGCCGCGGCAGCAATAGACGAGTTCACCCGCGCCCGAACCAATGCTGTCCAGCGCCACGAGCTTCGCGCCATGATCCTCAAGCTGGGTGTTGACCGGCTGAACGATCAGGATCTTCTTTCCGGCCAGCGAAGGGTCCTTGATGGTTGCGACGACATTCCCGACGACCCTGGCGAGGAACATGGGATTGGCCTTCGATGAGCACGCGGGCTACGGGCGGCTCAGCCGGTTTTCTTCTGCATGGTGACGGTGTCCACAATGCCCACAATCGCGGCGTCCACCGGCGTGTCCTTGCAGGTCGAAGCCATGCGCGCCGAGCTGCCCTGCACCAGGATCACCGTCTCCTGATATCCGGCATCGACCGTATCCACAGCAACGAGATAATTGGATTTGCCTGGCGTCGGTTGCGCATTCCGGGCGCCGTGCTCTTCGATCTCTTCCGGCGTGAGCAGGGCGACGATCAAGAGCTTCTTACCCTCAAGGCGCGAGTCCTTGCGGGTGGCGACGACTGTACCAATGACTTTTGCAAGCAGCATAGGTGTTGTGGGGGCGGGACGCGTGCCCACCCAGGGGCGGCCACCAGGGCCACCCCTACGCAAAGCAACTACGAATCCTGGCCGGACTTGCCGATGGGTAATCTGTCCTCCAGGCTGGGATGCGGGCGAGGGATCACATGCACAGCAATCAATTCACCCACGCGCCGCGCCGCTGAAGCGCCTGCGTCCGTAGCCGCCTTCACTGCCGCCACATCCCCGCGCACCAGCGCCGTGACGTATCCCGAACCGATTTTTTCCCATCCCACCAGCTCCACCTTGGCCGCCTTGACCATCGCATCCGAGGCTTCGATCATGGCCACCAGACCTCGAGTCTCAATCATTCCCAGGGCTTCACCCATGTTAATCCTCCGCCGAACCATCAATTCACTGCCTTCGCCAATTGCTCGTGCTTGTTCTTTAATTCAATAACATTCAGACAGTTAACAATGCCTGACAGATCTTCACACTTCGTTCAGGGTGGCAGAATCCCGGAACGGATAGGCTGGAATCGAGATCAAACCTCCGTTAATTCGGGTCGTGGCGCGGTTTGTTTGCTGTAGCGGCGCTCTATGAGCGCCGGAAACCGTTGAGGATCCAGATCGGCGCTCCCCGACTGTGTCGGGGGTAAACTCCGAGCACCGCTACAGCAAATTGCGCCACTATCTCAATTCTGTTGACCGGATTTCTGCGCTCCGGTCAAACTCTCCACCGCTTCCCGCACCATCGATTCCAGCTCGGCGCGCGAAACCCAAAAACGCTCTTCCGTGGATGGGCCCGCGTCCGTAATCGGGCACACCGCGCTTCGTTCAATCTGCGGTGTTCCCGGGCCGAAGTAGCTTTGACGGGCAGCCAGCAGTTTATCCACATCTTTCCCGGAGAGCAAGACCTGCCGCCCCAGTAACTCCGTCACCAGACTGATTTTGGCAAAATGCTCCACCGTTTCCATTTTGAAGTAAGCGCGCATCAGGTCGGGTCCGCACGTCACCACGCCGTGATTGGCCATCAGGATCGCGTCATAGGAGCTGACGAGCGGCCGCAAAGCTTCCGTGAGCTCGGGCGTGCCAGGAGTGCCGTAGCGGGCAAGGGGAATGCAGCCGAGCGATAGCACCACCTCCGAGACCAGGGCCTTGTTCAATGAAAGTCCTGCCGCGGCGTAGCCCGTGGCCGTGGGCGGATGAGCGTGAACCACGCCGTGAACGTCGGGGCGGCGCTTATAGATCAACAGGTGCATGGCGATTTCGCTGGTGACGTTGCGGCGTCCGGAAATCTTCTTGCCTTCGTAGTCCACAATGATGAGGTCATCCACCGCCATCATGCCTTTGCAGATGGTGGTGGGAGTGCAAAGGATTCGCCGGTTATCCAGGCGCGCGGAGACATTGCCGTCAAAACCCGTGACGTAGCCGAACTGGTGCAGCCAGCGGCCAATTTCGATGATCTCTCTGCGCAGCTCGTCTTCGGTTCTGATCATGATGCGTGGCGCCGCTCGCCGACAAGCAGATTAACCCGGACCATTTATGAACTTCCGGCAGGGACCCCCTCACCCACCGCTACGCGGTTCCCCCTCTCCCCGCAAGCGGGGAGAGGGGGAACGAACCCCGGCATGGCTGAAGCCATGCCCTGACGTGACTGCCATCCCAGAGACATTTACGGTGCAGCTCCTAAGTGAACAGGGTTGGGATTAAGTCTCCTGCGCCGCCGCCAGACTGCCCCTCTTCGTCTTGCCGCCGGGCGTGTGGTTCCAGCGGACGTGCGGCAAAATCGTATCCTTCTTGATCCGCGCTGTATGGTCCTGAACGCGCTTCAACATGCTGGTGAGCAGAACGTCCGAAAGCAAGTGCGGCTGCAATCCCAAATCGATCAACTTCTGATGTTTGGCGTTGTAGTAATGCTGCTCCGATTCAATACGCGGATTTTCAAGATGGTCGATTGAGATTTCCATTCCCAGCTTCCCACCCTGCTCTTGAACAAGTTCGGCAAGCTGGAGCACGCTGAAGCTTTCGGTGAACTGATTGAACACCCGGAATTCACCGGCTTGCGGAGGATTCAAGATGGAAAGCTCCACGCAGCGCAAAGTATCACGAATATTCAGGATGCCGCGGGTCTGGCCGCCCTTGCCGTAAACTGTCAGGGGCAGTCCGGCCACGCTCTGCACGCAAAAGCGGTTCAGCGCCGTGCCAAACACTTCATCATAGTGAAAGCTGGTGGCCAGACCCGCGTGGAGTTGAGTCTCATCCGTCTCAATCCCATAAACGATGCCCTGGTTGAGGTCGGTGGAGCGCAGCTTCCAGGCGCGGCAGGCGAACAGAATATTGTGGCTGTCGTGAACCTTGGAAAGGTGGTAAAGCGAACCCGGCTGCTTGGGATAGGGCAACACGTCCTTGCGGCCGTTGTGCTCCACTTCCAGGAAGCCTTCTTCAATATCGATATTGGGCGTTCCGTACTCCCCCATGGTGCCGAGCTTCACCAGATGGCATTCCGGCGCGCATTCGCGCATTGACCAGAGGACGTTCAGGGTTCCCGAAATATTGTTGACCTGGGTAAAAACGGCGCGATTGTGGTCAATCATGGAGTAAGGCGCTGAGGGCTGCTCGCCATAGTGCACAATGGCTTGCGGCTTGAACGCCTCAATGGCGCCGAGGACCGTTTCATAGTTGCGAAGGTCACCCACGAAGAGTTCAATCTGGTGGCCTGACACTTCGTGCCAAAGCTTCACGCGGTCGTGCAAGGTATGAATGGGGATGAGCGGCTCAACGTTCAACTCCATCTCCCAGCGGCGCTTGGCAAAGTTGTCCATCACGGCCACGTCATGCCCGCGACTGGAAAGATACATGGCCGTGGGCCAGCCAAGGTAGCCGTCACCGCCCAAGATCAGAACACGCATTAGTCGTTTTCTCGCTTCTTATGGGCCATTGCCCCGCAACTGCCAATCAAGGATTTCACAAGTGAAAGTCAGGAGTCTTTTCGAGTTCTTCCTCCATGCACCCCGGCGCTCATCGCTGCCTCGAATAAATAACCCCTTTCCTTTATACATCGAGCGACAATTCCCGGCAAGGCGATTGACAAATTGCCGCTTCGGATTTTCTGTCACTTAAGTCTTTCGCTTCCTCCGGCGTTTAGCAAGCCAATGTCCATTTCAATTCTTGTCCTTTTTCGAGGTCCGGCCCTTTGTCTTCAATGGAGTTTGGCTTCGTTCAGAATTGTCCTTTCTCCCACGTTTCACCCTCACCCGGGGTGACTGGAAGCTCTGATTCCTTGCGCCTCTCCCGAAGGAAAAGACTGAATTTCGGATTTATACCTTCGCAAAGGGCTGGCGCAAAACCCTCGGGTCCGCGATCCGGAACCCTCTCGGCCCATTCTGTGCTTCGTTTCGGTGGACAATTTTTGTCATCGTCCGTCATTAATCGCCTCGGTCCTCAACTTCCTCCATTTAGCCCGCCAATTTCAGGTCAAATATGCATCACTTTACAATCTAGATTATTTTTTTCAATTATATGCCCGGTTCGCTCTCAAATCTTTAAGGTTCATTTTCCCTGCTGGAGCGCCGTTGATGGAGGCGACCGGGTGGCAGTTGCTATGGATCCACGCTCCTCCGCTTCGCGCTTGCACGGGAACTGGCATCGGGGGGACAAGCTACGCGGGAATGACGGTTTTTGACATTCCACCATTCGGCTTCGCACCGGCGCTAAGGTGACAACGAAACCGGCAACCGGGCCTTCGTCCGGTTGGAGGTCATGGCCGGGGCAAGGTGATTTTAACCAAAGGTTGAGGGCAGCGGTGAAAAAAGCGCAACGTATCGAAGAGATACATTCTATACAGAAAGCCCGTCTGGGCGGAGATTGGTTCCCGCAAATATGGGTGGCGTCTGCAATATAAAACATTTGCAGGGGAAAAGGCAGGTTACAAGGAGGGGGAATTTGGGGGGACCGCACCTCACTTAGCCATGCGTGCGATCCCAGCAACTGACAGATGGCGCTCCGTTGACGAAGAAGATGTCGCCGCAGTGGTACATTTTCTCTGCGGTGGCAGCGGTCTCCCACGGCCACCCTTTATTTTTCAACAGCTTCCGGTGGTCAGAGACCGCCACCACAGCAAACTGGAACACTACGCACCGGCCTTACGTCCCTCCATAGGGATACGGTTCTTGTTTCCGGCGAGCCACTGATCGAACGATTCGAGCGAGGGGTTGAGGGAGCGGGCGGTGTCAAGGTTGCGCGCGCCGCAGAAGTATTCATTGAAGTCCCTCTTAAACTGGAACATATTGCCGAGGTCATCGGCGCCCGGGAAACCGAAGCTGCGGTATACTTCGGGCGGCACGTCGTTGTAGCGCACCTCTTGACCCAGCGCCTTCGTGAACGCCGCAGCCATCTCCGTTCCGGTCAAATGCGCGCCGGCGATGCCGACCGTCTTGCCGGTAAGCTCGAGGCCTTTCTTGAAAATGCCGTAGGCGCACTTGCCGATGTCCCCGGCCGCGATGCCCGGGAGCTTTTTGCTACCCATCGGCATAGTGATCGCCAGCTTGCCATCCGCGCCCTTCTGGGGACCCATGCCGAAACTGATGAAGTTGTCCCAGTAAAAGGACGTGAGCAGGAGCGTCACCGGCAGGCCGAGGCTGGTGAATTGCGCGTTGGCCTCGCCTTTGCCGTCGAAGTGCGGAACTTTGTACTTGCCCATGAGAGTCGGCATGCGGTTGTCAGTGAGGGGCACCCACTTGCGCGTGTCTTCAAGGGTGGACCAGATGACGTGCTGGAGGCCGTTGTGCTTCGCCGCTTGCGCCATGGTGGTGGCCTCAGCGATCTCCTTCTCGGGCGAAAATGTGCCCAGAAAAACGTAACACAATACCCCGCGTAGGCACCTTTGAAGGCGCTCTTGAGGCTCTCCACGTCGTCGATGTCAGCAGCGACGACCTCAGCCCCCAGCTTGGCCAATTCTTTCGCCTTGTCGGAGTTGACGTCGCGCGTAAGGGCGCGGGCGGAGAAGCCACCGCTGGGGTCGCTCAGGATGGCCTGAACCAAGCCGCCGCCCTGCGCGCCGGTTGCTCCTACGACTGCAATGATCTTCTTTTCAGCCATATGATTCTCCTTGTGAAATTGAAGTGGAACGCGAGCGGGTGGAGCTCGAATCCGCGAGGCGGGTTCGCCCTGCAACGGCTCACCGTCCTCGGGGTTCGCACCTGCTATAAAGTGGCACTGGCGCCAGTCACGGTTCCAGGCGCTCCCTGTCAGGGTACGCTCCGGGCGTCATGCGCCACCGCCTCATTTGCTACCCGCAGGCTTTCACTTGCAAGGTAAAAGGCGGGTTGCGATTAGGGGAAATTGCCGGGACCGCACCTCATTCGGCGGTAGTGACTCAATTTGTTCCTCCATCGTCATTCCCGCGAAAGCGGGAATCCACTCCGAATATCGTAGTGGCATTCCGAACTCGTGCAGATAAAGGGGTTATCCGGAGCATGGATCCCCGCCTTGGTGGGGATGACGGTGGCGAACCATGCCACAAAACTTCAAACTGCGTCACTACCCATTCGGCGATGCATGCGGCCCCAGCAATTGACAGATGGAATAATGGTCCATTTTCACTGCTGTAGTCGTGGTCTCTGACCGCCGAATTTTACTTATCAACACCTCTCGACGGTTAGAGGCCGCAGTTACAACCATCTGCCCAGGTTCCAGCGACGACGGGTTAGGCAGCGGTATCAACGTCAGGGGGGGATCACCGGGCCTTTGGACGGCTTCTCGCGGAAGGGAATGCCGTTCGCTTCGCACCATTCCTCGGCCATTTCCCTAAGTTTAGCCTGCTTGAACCGGTTCCAGCGGTCCCGCAGGTCATACTCATCAAGCAGGCTCTCGAACATGCGAAATGCGCCAGCGCCGCGAATGCCGCTACGGAGATCATTGCTCACACGCTCATCCTGGATCGATAAGGCGAAGCGATCCATGATTTCCCACTCATGCACGTCAAACTTTCCGGGCAATTCCAGATACCTCTTGCCCTCGCCTTCCTGGATTTTCCGTGCCACTTCCATGGCCTGACGTTGCCATGCGGGTCTTCGTAAATATTCGGCGCGGGACTCATCTTTCTTCACCACGCGAAACTCCTCGTCCGTGACCCGGTGAACTTCACCAGTTTCCACGCACAGAAAGTACCCGGCCTCATCGGGCACGAGTTCAAGAGCTTCGATGATGTCTTCAAGCTTCACAACAGCAGGCATCATATACGAAGTTTACTGCGATCTGGAGTAGTGATGGTGAAATAGATTTCCGGCTCTGCGCAGGAATCTGGCAAAGTGACCGATTGGCGGGGTTTTCAGCGGGGGTGGTTTCTCGATACACTTGGCAGTATGAGAGACAACGACTGGACAAAGATTCTGGGGTGGCCGGGTTACCGAGTCTGCCGAGCGGAGATCGATGAATATGCAAACCTTGGGAAAAAAGCGAAGGTAAAGGTGAGTTGACACAAGAGGCCATGCTACATTGTAAAAGTCCAGATTCCCAACAAGAGTAGTCCTAGGCTCTGGATCGATAAGGAAAGTTTTCTGGTTCTCCGCCATGAGGAAGATTCCGAGGCGGTTCAAAACGGTACCAAATTTAGAGTTCACGCCTTGTTGGAAGTGAAACAGGCTGCCGTGAACTTTCAGCCAGGGCCGGCTACGTCTGAGTTCACTCACCCTGCTGGCGCCATGATGGAGGTTGCGGCGCTTGATGTGCCCGGCCTGCGGTCGCGGCTGGTGGGAAAGCCCGCGCCGGAGTTTAGCCTGAAGGCGGTCAACGGAGAGCCCGTAAGCTTGAGCGGCCTGAAAGGCAAAGTAGTGGTGCTTGACTTCTGGGCCACCCGGTGCCCGCCATGCCGGAAGGAATTGCCAACTGTGACTAAAATCAACCGGGAGTTCAAGGGTCAAAGAGTGGTGGTGTTGGGGATCAACAGGGAAGACGGTTCAGTTGTGAGGAGTTTTTTGAAGAAGAACGGCTACGAGTTTCCCACATTGATGGACCGCCGGAGGTCGGCTTGAAGGGCCTACGCCGTCCGCTTCATTCCCAACCTGGTCATTATCAACCGGCAAGGCGTGGTGGTGGCTCATTTTAGCGGGCTCGAGCCGGAGCAACAACTTGTGGCAGCACTCGATGCGGCAGGATTGAAACAGATTCAGAATTGATGAAATCGCCTGCACAAAGGAATGGGAACTAAATCCGTGAGAGAGCGCCGTTGAGACGGCTCTTCTTGAAATGAATGGGAGCATTGAATAGCAACTATGAATACCAAGAGCGTTAAAGACAAGGCTGCAAGAAAAAAACTAAAACGCGAGGCAAGGGGCAAGAAACCGGCAAAAGCGAAACGCACCGAACCGCGCGGCTCACGCAAACCGACGGTGAAGAAGAAAGGACCGGGCGGCGCGGCGCGGCGCTAGTGTATTTCAACGAAATACCTGGACCCTGCGCGGCGTCCCGCCGGCATCTTGCCGGCAATGGCACTGAAGTCCGTGAATCACGTTTTGACCGTCCTGCAACTTGATTGCGGCGTGCCCTTCAATTCGGGGCCGCCTGCAAATCCAACGGGAATGCTTCTGTGACCAGACAATATTTCCGGACCAAGAGCATTGACAAGCTCCTGGCTGACTCTGAGGATCCCGAGCACCGGCTTCGGAAAAGCCTGGGGCCGTGGTCTCTGACGGCTCTGGGGATCGGCGCCATCATTGGCAGCGGAATTTTCATTCTGACCGGAACGGCCGCGGCGGGAGAAACTCTTGAGTTTCACTCAATTCTCAAGGCTCCCCTCCTGGAAGTTCTGCTGCACGGTTCGCACGCCCTCGGAACGGCCGGACGGCCTGGCGCCGGACCCGCCATTGCCCTTTCCTTCTTGCTGGTGGCAGTGGTTTGCGCCCTGGCGGGGCTCTGTTACGCCGAGCTCGCCTCCATGATTCCCATCGCCGGAAGTGCTTACACGTATACCTACGCGACGCTGGGTGAAATTGTGGCCTGGATCATTGGATGGGACTTGATCCTGGAATATGCCGTTAGCAACATGGCGGTGGCCGTGGGCTTTTCCGCATATTTGGATAGCCTGCTCCAGACTTTCGGCATAAAACTACCTGAGAAGCTCATGGAACCCTTGCTGGTATCCGGCCAACTTTCCGGGGCTTATTTCAATGTCCCGGGATTTCTGGTGGTGATGATCCTGACGGCGGTCCTGGTCATCGGAATCCGGGAAAGCGCCGGAGCCAACAGCATCATGGTGATCATCAAGATTCTGGCTATCGGCGTCTTTTTGTTCGCTGCATCCCGCCACGTGCACGTTTCCTATTGGAAGCCTTTCATGCCCAATGGTTTTCAGGGTGTGCTAACGGGTGGCGCCATTGTGTTTTTCACCTATATTGGATTTGATTCGGTGTCTACAGCGGCGGAGGAATGCGGCAAGCCTCAGAGGGATGTGCCCTTTGGAATCATTTCCTCTCTGATCGTCTGTACCATCCTCTACGTTGCAGTGGCGGTGGCGTTAACGGGAATTCAAAAGTGGCCTGAGCTGCGCAATGCCGCGCCGGTGGCCAATGCGCTACATGCCATCGGCCTCCAGCGTATCGAACGGTGGGTAACGGTGGGGGCGCTCTTCGGCATGCTCAGTTCCCTGTTGGTTTACCAGCTCGGCCAAGCCAGGGTTTGGTATTCCATGTCGCGCGACGGGCTCCTGCCCAAAGTTTTTTCGTCTGTCCACCGCCGTTTTCGGACCCCGCACGTCAGCACCTTGATCGCAGGCCTTTTCGTCGCCATTCCGGCGGGGATTTTTGACGTGGGCACGCTGGCCGATCTCTCCAACATCGGAACGCTCTTTGCGTTCAGCCTGGTGGCGCTGGGCGTGCTGGTTCTGCGCAGGAAGCAGCCGGACCGTCGCCGCGGGTTCCGCGTGCCGTGGGTTCCGGTGGTGCCCGTCGCGTCAATTCTGTTTTGCTTGGTCCTGATGGCCAGCCTCCCCATCGAAACATGGCTCCGCTTTTTTATTTGGTTGGCCATTGGCTTGGTGATTTACTTCAGTTACAGCCGCCATCATAGCGAGTTCGGCCGGATCCCGCCGGAGACGGTCCCGGCCGGAACGGACATCGGACGCTAAAGCTTGCCTGCGCAGCAGACGAAGAGATTCGCCACCCGGTGGGTCGGCCTGGATAATGGCAAATCGCATCCATGTCGCGGCATTGTGCTGCACCACGGCCACGTCTGGCAGGGCATCGCACACGGCGCTCAAACTGGGTTAGAATTCCTTGATGCCTTAGCCCAAACGGTTCACGAGTAGAACATCATGAATAACCCGGCTAAGTCGCAACACAAATGGACAACCCTCCCATCGGTTTAGGTCCTTGCTCCGGTCTCGCATTCATGCGGTCTCGTGCGAATGCCCCCATTCTTGCCGCCATTTTCTTGGCGGGTTTGGCCGTGCCTGCAAGCGCCTGGGGACCGGCAGAGCATCGCTTGACCACCACCTGGGCCATCCAGACACTGCCCGCCGAGGTTCGCGGTTTTTTTGAGGCCAACCGGTCGTTCTTGGTTGACCATTCCAACGATCCCGCCGGGTGGGTGAAGAGGGACCGTTACGAGCTGGCGCGGCATTACATTTTTCTCGACCGCTACGGCCGCTTCCCGTATCTCAATCTTCCCCATGACTATGCGAAAGTCCGGAAGAAATTCGGCGCAGGAAGGATTGCTCGCAATGGCACGCTCCCCTGGCAGATTGGAGAGTTCAGCTTCCGGCTGACCAACGATCTGCGTCAACAGAAGTGGCAAGAAGCCAAGCTGGACGCCGCCGCTCTCAGCTTTTACATTTCGGAGGCTCATGATCCACTGAACACCACGGAAAATTTTGACGGACAACTCACCAGCCAGACCGGACTCGCCGATCGCTTCGGCACAGACCTGATTGAGCGGTACTCCAAGTTTTTTGTTTTTGGCGAGCAGGACGCGGTCAAGATTGCCGACCCGACCGAATACGCCTTTGCCATCGTCTTGGACTCTAACTCCTGGGTGGATCGCATCCTGCTCGGTGATATCAGAGCCCGAGGATCCCTTCCGGCTTACAACGAAGACTATTTCGACCGTTTCTACACCGCGGTCGGATCCATCGTGATGCGCGAAACCAACGATGCCGCGCACGACGCCGGATCTTATTGGTATACTGCCTGGCTAAACGCCGGGCGGCCAACGTTGCCCGCCCGCTAGAACACCCTCGCAAGGGTGGTTTCCTCGATGATGGATCTGGAACCAATCGACTTTGAGCTGGACGGGCCGGGATCCCAACTCAATCCGTTCATCCGCCATCTTCCCAAAGTCGAGCTGCACGTCCATCTGGAGGGGAGTTTGCGGCCCTCGACACTCCGCCAGCTCGCGGCAAGGAATAAGCGGGAAACATCAGAACTTGAAATGTGGATCAAGGCCCGCGAAAAATCGAAGTTCCGGTATGGAGATTTTCAGGGATTCATCGAGGCGTTCAAATTCACCGTGATGTTGCTTGAAGAGCCGAAGGATTACGGCTTCGCCGCGGCACGGCTTTTCGAGGAGCTTGCTTCCCAACAGGTTCGCTACGTCGAGGTCACGCTCTCCGCAGGGGTGGTGCTTTGGAGGAAACAACCCCTGGAGCTCGTCTTCGAGGCGGTTGAACAGGCAACGCAAGAGGCTGGAAAACGTTGGGGAATCCGGACACAATGGATCTTTGACGCGGTCCGGCAATTCGGCGTGGACCCGGCGAGGGAAGTCCTGGGCTGGGCCCGTCGATTTCGAAACCGGGGCGTGGTGGCCTTTGGAATTGGCGGTGATGAGCGGCAGGGTCCAGCGGAGCTCTTTGTGGACGTTTACCGCGAAGCTCGCGAATGCGGCCTGCGCCGGACGGCTCATGCCGGCGAGACGGACGGCCCGGAAAGCGTGCTCCGAGCGGTCAACTTGCTGGGCGCGGAGCGGATTGGCCATGGATTGGCTGCGGCCGCTGATGAGAAGGTCATGGCATTGCTGGCGCAAAGGCAGGTTCCCCTCGAAGTGTGCGTCACCAGCAATGTCTCAACCGGAGTCCTGGAGAGATTTGGAAGCCACCCCTTGCGGCAATTGCTTCGAGCAGGTGTACCTTTGACCCTGAACTCCGATGATCCGGGGCTTTTCGACACCAGCTTGCAGAGGGAAATGCTGTTGGCGGCGGCTCATTTCTCGCTTCGCAAGGATGAAGTGGTTCAGTTGTGCCGCAATGCCATTCAATTCTCTTTTCTGCCCACCGGAGAGAAGAACGTTCTCACCACGGAGTTGGAGACGGCTGCTGGGGAGGGCGACAAAGAAAAATCAAAGGTCAACGCATGAATTCAAAAGTTCGCGCACTCTTCTTCGACGCCGGCAATACTCTGGTGTTCCCCAAGGTCGATGGTCTCGTGGAGGCTGTCCGGCAACTCGGCTATCCCGCCGAGGTGGAGGATTTCTACGAGTCAGAGCGGCTCGGGAAGAGAAGCCTGGATGAATGGCTTTGGCCCCAAATCCGCTCCGGAAATATCCCGGCGGGGGTCGATAGTTTCTACTGGATTGATTTTCTCACGCGCCTGGTTGAGCGGCTGAAGGTGCCGCAGCAAGAACGCGCCCGGGTGGCCGAACAGCTCGGTGAAGATTACAAGAAGATCGAAGTCTGGACGCGAGTGTTTCCCGGGACGGCGGAATATCTGGCACGGCTTAAAGACCACGGTTATTACCTTGCGGTGATTTCCAATTCGATGGGCCGCATGGAAGAGTTGATGAATGATGTGGGCCTGGCAAAACATCTCAGCTTTGTATTCGATTCCGCCATCGTCGGCGTTGAGAAGCCGCATCCGCACATCTTCCAAATGGCCCTGGAAAAGAGCGGCATGAGCGCAGCCGAGTCCGTCTTTGTGGGCGATGTCTACTCGACGGATATTGGCGGGGCCCGCGGCGCGGGGATTGAAGGCGTTCTGATCGATTGGGTCGGCGCCTATCCAGAAGTAGAATGCCGTCGCATCACTTCGATCGGCGAACTTGATGGCGTGATCGAGCAGTTGAATGATTCGCGAGCAGAGGAGCATTGAAACCCGCCCCACGTTTGCCCGATTTGGCTAAAGCGCGATTTCCATGAACACCGCTCCCGGCACTGGATTCTCGCGATAGGGCTGGATTTCCCGGAAACCCAAGGACCGATAGAGGCCGATCGCTTCTTTCATGATGGGTACCGTATCCAGCCTCATTACCTGGTAAGCCCTTCGTCGCGCCTCGTTGAATAGAGTCCTGACCAACTCCCGGCCGGTATCTTTGCCCCGGAATTCGGGCCGGACGTAGAGCCGCTTCATCTCGCAGACATCATCCCCCAACCTTCTCAGCGCAACACATCCGGCAAACCTTCCCTCAGTGCGAGCGAGCAGCAGAACTCCGGCGGGGGGCGCGTACTCACCCGGCAGCCCCGCGAGCTCTCGATCAAAACCCTGAAAGCACAAACTGAAATTGAGCGAGCCGGCGTACTCCTGAAACAAAGCCTTTATCTCATCGAGCTCCGCGGGCGTCAGCACCGGCTCAACCACCACACCCGCCGCCTGATCTCCCACCAATTCGCCACGCAGAACGGTGACCGCCTGGCCGCTGAGCAAAACCCTTTCGCCTTGGACTTCGATCTTCATCTCGCCGCCGCGAGGTGAGGCTTGAAACGCTTTGAGTTCGGCCTTCTTCAATCGCTTGCTCCAATAGGGACCAAGGCAACAGTGGGCTGAGCCGGTGACAGGGTCTTCCTGAACTCCGGCGCGCGGCGCAAAAAACCTGGATACGAAATCGTATTGGCCGCTCGACTTGCTGGTCAGGATCACGCCACGGGCCTCGACCTGGCTCAGCCGGCTGAAATCCGGTTTTGCATCGCGGACGATCTCTTCGGACGAAACTTCGAGCAAGTAGTCGAACCGGCTCCGGCCCACGTAAACTGGATCGATGCCTAGAGATTCGATGAGGCCCGCCGGCGGCACGGCCGGGCTCTCGCCCAGAGCGGGAAAGTCCATGGCAATCCAGCCCCCGACAAGCGTAGCGGTCAGCAGGCCGCTTCGCGTGTAAAACCGGGCAACGGAGGTGGCGCTCAGTTGGCCCTCCTCCCAAAGCACATGGGCGGAAGCCAGCGTGGCATGGCCGCACAGGTCAACTTCCATTACAGGCGTGAACCAGCGCAGTCGGAAGCCGTTTTCCACGCGCTCCAGATACGCCGTCTCCGAAAGGTTCATCTCCCGCGCCACCGCCCGCTTCCATTGATCGGTCTGCGGCGCGGGAAGGATGCAAACCGCAGCGGGGTTCCCGTGAAACGGGCGATGAGTAAAAGCATCGGTTTGGGTTATCTTAAAAGGCACGCTTTCACCACCTCTTGGTTTGCGACATCTGGTAGACTCAGTATATATAAATGCCTCTGGATGTGGCGATGTCCGTGGGCGGCTTGGCAGACGCAACCCGGCCCGGCCGCGCCGGGCAACTCCAGATAGGCTGCAAAGTGCGCCGGATCCTATGAGTCCATCCACTTCGTTCAATAAGGCTAAAGCCTTGGAAGAGGCCGGCCGGCTTGTCAGCCAGCGGAGGATTCCCCAGGCCATCAAGCACTATCTGGCGATTTCCGAGCGCGACCCCTCCGATCTCAACCTGTTGAACACGATTGGTGACCTTTGCATTCGAGACGGCAACACCACGGAGGCCCTGAAGCAGTTTCAGAAACTGGCGGACGCCTACGCCCACGAGGGATTCCTGCTCAAGGCCGTCGCCATTTCCAAAAAGATTTCCAAGTTGGTTCCCACTGATGTGGAACCGCTGCTGAAGTTGGCGGGACACTATTCGGCTCTCAGCCTGGGGCGCGATGCGCGCGAGCATTACGTGCAGGCCCTGGCCCTCTGTGACAAGCAGGGGCTGAATCACAAGGCGCTCGAAATCCTCCGCAAGCTGGTGAAGCAGGAGCCGGAGAATCTTGCTTACCGCGTCCGGTTGGGCGAGGCTTGCGCGGCCCTTGGCCAGAATGGTCCGGCAGCGGAGATTTACGCGGAGATTGCCGAAATTGCTTATCATCGCGGCGACCTCGCCGCCGTTGACCAGCCTCTTCAACAAGCGTACCAACTTGACCGCGCCAACGTTCGAGCCAATCTGATGAGGGCCCGGATGGCACTCGATTCTCACCAGACGGTCCAGGCCAGAGAGATTCTTGAATCGAGCCTCGCACTCAATCCCACTCCTGAAGCGGCGCGACTTTTGGTTGATGTTCACTCCCTCGAAGGCAATCTGGCCGCCGCAAGCCAAGTCGTGAGGGGCGCCTTTCGGCATGGGAAAGAAGGCAGTGCGATCCTCCAGCACTATGTCCAGGCTTGCCTCGGCGCCAGTGACCCCGATGCGGCCATGAAGCCGATCCGTGAAATGCTTAGGGAATCTTTTGAACGCAGCCTGCTGGAGGCGATCCGCGAACCGTTGCGCCTGATCTCTGAAAAACATCCGGACCACCTCCCGACCCTGGAATTGATCTTTCTTGCCTCGGAGCAAACCCCGGGTGCAGGGGACCTTCTGGAGGCAGCGGAGGTCCTGAGCAACGCCTATATCCGCGGCAACCAGAATGAAAAGGCATCGGACCTTTACCGCCAACTCCTCGCCCGCGAGCCAGGAAACAGTGTTTGGCAAGCCAAGTTAAATGCGATTCTCCAACCTGGCAAGGAGCAACAGGAAGGAGACAGCGCCGCGGTTCCGAAGGCGGAGTCGGCACAACCCGAAGACGAACCTGAGAATCCGCGAGTGGAAGAGGCCCTCGAAAATGCCTCGATCTTTGCGCGTTACGGCCTGATTGATAAGGCCCTGGATGAACTGGACCGCGCCCTCCAATCCGAACCCGGTGACCTCAAACTCTGGAGGCAGATGCTTGAGATTGCCAGGCAAGACCGGCCCCAGCGTGCTGCCCAAGCCGCCGAGGCCCTGGCCGGATTGCTGCGCAAGCGGGACGACTTGGATGGCGCTGGACAATTTGAAAGACTGGCCCACGAGCTTCACGCTTCGACCCTTGCCGATGCTCCCTTCCGATCCGATTCTCCTTCCGGGCTAAGCATCGCTCCGCCCCAACCTGATTTACCGGTGCGACCCACGGCGGATCGGCTTGACCTTGAGGCTCAGCCTGGCGCCGCATGGCCTTCTACCCAAACAGTCTCCACGCCGCCTGAACCTCAAACCGGGACCTCGATTCCGGCACCTTCAATGGCTTTCCGCCGGGCTTCGGTCACCCAAATTGATTTGACCGAAGAAGTTGAAGCCCTCGCCAGCGTCGAGACCGGCCAGGCTCAGGAAAAAATACCCACTGCCCCCGATATCTTTGCCGAAGAGCAGTCCGAAATCGACTTCTATCTTGAGTACGGCTTTTTTGTTGAGGCCGAGCAAGCTGCGGCAGTGCTTGGTGAGAAGTTCCCGAATCATCCTGCACTTGCGGCGTTGATGAAGCGGGTTGGAGAGGCCGCTCAATCCGCTTCCGCCCGCCAAGAGGAGCTCCTGGAGAACCATGCCGAACTCAGTCCTGCTGCGACAGAAGACCACGGCAACGCCAACACTCTGACAGATCAAACGGCAGGCTGGGATTTGGCCGAAGAGCAGGAGACTACTGCCGAAGCGTCCATCATTCAAGACCCGGAGTCAGCCGGCGCACCGATCCCAGAGGGAATCGGGAGAGACGATGAGCTTTCCCCAGCCCAGGAACCGGTCGATTGGATATCCGGGATGCTGGCGGAGACTCAGCCGGGGAATTCTGCGCCGGTCCCCGTTGATGAGCCTGATCATTCTCTCAAACTGGAGTGGACTTCTACCAGACCGCTCCTTGAAGACGAAGGGGGGCAAGTTCCAGAGGCACGGCCGGTTCGGTTCGAGCCTGCGATGATGGAAGAATTGCACCCTGCTCCCGAAATCGTTGCTGAAGTCACTGCACCGCATCTGCTTGAAGAGTTCCAATCTGCTCCGGAGGCGCCACCGATCGTCGCTGAGGCGCTTTCGGCTGAGGGATCTCCGCCAACTCCTGAGATTGGGCCGAATGTGCCCGAGCTTGTGCCGGAGGCAGAGATCACATCCGCCTCCGAGTTAACTTTCGAACCCTTGCCGGACTTATCGGGTCCTGAGCTGATTCCGGTCGAAGAGCGGACGGCCACTGTTGAAGGCATGGAGTCCGCTCCTGAATCGATCCCCATTGATGACGCGCCACTGGCCCCAGGAGTTCCGTCAACTCTCGATGTTGTTCCGGCTGGCTCCGACCCGGGTGGCGTCGAGGAAATGCCAGCAACTCCTGAAAATGTGTCAAACGTCCCGGAGCTGCTGGTTGTTGAGGAGCCACCGTCCACTCCCGAGTTGAGTTCTGAGACCGCTCACGCTGAGGAACCAATTGCGCTATCCGCGTTACCTCCTGAACCCGAATCGGACCGGATGCCTTTGAGCCCCGCGGAGAACAGCGTGCAGGCTGTCAACCGCGGACCTGCCGAAGAGCTCGCGCCGTCGAGTGAGACCAGGCCAGAGGTTGTTGCCGATGCTCAAGAACCTCCAGCAATTCGCCAATCGCCCCCTGAGACTGAGCCATTGGCGGAGCTTGAAACGAGCGCCGGCCAGCCTGCAATAAAGCTGGAATCATCTCCCACCTCTTCCGATTTACCGCAAGCCCCGTTGAGAGTTTCGGCGATGGAGCCGACTGCTCCGTTTCCTGACCTTCAAACCCTCATCATGGACTCTTCGGAAGAGTCTTCCGGTTCCGAGGGCGAAGTCGGGGGCGCGGGGCGGTCCGTTCCTCTGCTGCCGCTTCAGGAGCCATCTCGCATAGAACGCCGCTCTGTTCCGCAACGGCCCGCCACATCGTTTGACCAGATTTTGCAGGAGCTGAGCCGCGATCTGGCAGTTGCGGAATCCCCAGACAGCCCGGAGAAGCACTATAATCTGGGCTTAGCCTTCCGGGAGATGGACCTGATCGACGAGGCGATTGGAGAGTTCCAAAAAGTCGTCAGAGGCTCGGTGAAAGGCGCCCTGTCTCCGCGATTCCTGGAAGCGTGCAGCTTGCTGGCTTCCTGTTTTATGAAAAAGGGCATGGCGTCCATCGCTGTGAAGTGGTATCAGAGGGCGCTCGACGTGCCCGGCGTTGAGGGCGACGCTCTTTTAGCCCTGAATTACGATCTGGCGGATTCCATGGACCGCGCCGGCCAGAAGAATTCCGCCCTCGAAAAGTTCATGGAAGTTTACAGCGAAAACATCGATTATCGTGACGTGGCCGACCGCATTCGAGTGCTTCAACAGAGTCCTGCCTGAAGGCAGGACTCCGGCGATTGAGGAACCGGGCGGAAACGGCAAGGTGACCTGCACAAAAGTCAGGTGAACCGGGCCGGGGCATGAGCCAAGCCCCGCCGTGGACCGGCAATGTTCCCCGGAAGGGATCGATAGATCTCCAATGAGTCTCTTATGAGCCGACTGTTAACGTTGACGCGAATTGCTTTCTTTCTTGGTCTGGGGGTGTTTCTGTTTGTCGTGCCCTGGCACGAGCAGTGGTCCGCGAACTTTTTTGCGCGCCATTATTTGTGGCTTTCCCCATTCGCCCGCAACTATTTCGTCCGTGGAGCCGTCTCGGGAGTTGGCTTAGCGGACGTCTGGATGGGAATTCTTGAAGTCTGGCGCGCCGATTCCCGCGCAACCGGATGACAATTTCCCAGGCCAGCGTCCCGGCGCCAACCCGCTTTTCCCTCATGCATCAAGTCCCTAAACTTTGTTACATCACGGACCGCAAACAATTCGGATCATTCGCCGGGTTTTCAGAATTTCTGATGAAGGCCGCAAGAGCCAACATCGATCTAGTCCAAATTCGCGAAAAGGATTTGGACACGCGGACCCTCTTAGAGCTGACGTCGGCCGCGATGCAAGCCGCAAGAGATTGCGCCGCACGGATTGTCCTCAATGACCGGATGGATGTTGCGATTGCAGCCGGCGCGGCGGGCATCCACTTGGGCAACCAATCTTTACCAGCTTCGGTGGTTCGAAGGATCGCTCCGTCCGGCTTCCTGGTGGGCGTCTCCTGCCATTCAATGGAAGATGCTGCGAACGCGGAGGCCGCAGGCGCCGATTACGTTTTGCTCGGGCCCATTTTTGAGACTCCCTCAAAATTGGCATACGGGCCGCCGCTCGGCCTTCCTTTACTTGAGGCGGTTGCACATCGTGCGAAGTTGCCGGTGCTGGCGTTGGGTGGAATCACCCTCCGGCGCATCCAAACTTGTGTAATGGCCGGGGCCGTGGGCATCGCGGGGATCCGGATCTTTCAGGAATGCGCTTCGATTGAGAGCCGCATTGGCGAACTTCGAGCCGAGTTGGAAAAGTGATGGCGCCGGACTCGCTATGAGGAACTGCAAAAAAATATGGTCATGTCCGAAGAATCCCAAACGCCGGCCGGATTGAAGTTTCGCAAGCATCCTCACCTGATGGAAATAAACACCTGGGTCTGGCTGGACGAACTTTCGCGCCAGGCAAACCGGAAGATCACGCTGGCCCAGATTCCGAACACCGAATGGGACCGGCTGAAGGCGCTCGGCTTCGACCTTATTTGGCTGATGGGGGTCTGGAAGCGAAGCGCGGCGAGCCGGGCCATGTTCAGAACTGATTCGGGCAAGTTCCCGCAATATGACCGAGTGTTGCCGGGTTGGCGGCTTGCCGACGTGGTGGGCTCGCCCTTCTCGATTCAAGACTACGTTCCGGACCCGTACCTGGGAGATTGGGACGAGTTGGATGCGGTGAGGAAGCAGCTCCATCAGCGCGGCATGGGCCTGATCCTGGATTTTGTTCCCAACCACACGGCGCCCGACCATGCCTGGGTTCAATCGCACCCGGAGTATTACGTGCAGTCTTCGGAAGAGGATTTCCGCCGTGATCCTTCTTCCTGCATCGTGGTTGACGGTGATCCCGCACCTCGGGTGATTGCGCGCGGCAAGGACCCGTATCTCCCGGCATGGCCGGATACCGCCCAACTGAACTACTTCAACCCGGAGACTCGAGCCGCCATGGTGGACATCGCCCGCACCATCGCCCGGCACTCGGATGGTGTGCGCTGTGACATGGCCATGCTCATCGTTAACGCAGTCTTTGCACGAACGTGGGGAGACCGGCTCTCCACATTTCAAGCGCCGGCCCGCGAGTTTTGGCCGGATTTGACCGCTTCCCTGCCCGATTTCGTCTGGATCGCTGAAGTTTACTGGGACATGGAATGGCAGCTTCAACAGATGGGTTTTCAGTTCACCTACGACAAGCGTTTCTATGACCGTCTCCGGTCTTCCAACCCGGCGGACATTCTGGCCCATTTGTGCGCTGATCTTTCCTACCAGACTCACTTGCTTCGCTTCCTCGAAAATCATGACGAGGAGCGCAGTGCCGCCGTTTTCGCAGATGGAAAACTGCAAGCCGCGGCCACGCTGGTTGCGACGTTGCCCGGCCTGCGCTTCTACCATCAAGGCCAGTTGGAAGGCCGGAAAATTCATCTGCCCATCCCGCTCAGCAGAGCGGCTGATGAATCCCCAGATCCAACGATCCAATCTCTCTATGAAAAGCTGCTGGAGATTTCGAACCAGGAAATATTTCACGAAGGGGATTGGGCACTTTTTGGAGTGGGTCCGGCCGGAGACCAAACTTCGGGGAATCTGATTGGTTATGGTTGGGACTTTCCTGAATCGACCGTGATCGTGGTGGTCAACCTGTCGCCCCAAGCCTCGCAAGCCCGCATCTTGCCCAAAGTGATGATCGATCACGTCCAGGTTTACAGACTCACCGACACAATTCATGGGATTACCTTTTCGAGAATTGGACAGGAAATCGCGGAGAACGGCATTTATTTGAAGATTGAACCCTACGGATTCCGCATTTTCGACGTGCGGCCTCAAGCCAGCGCCGTGCGGGCGCCCGCCCCTGCGGTTTTTCGAGATCTTTCGAAGTAACATCCTGGGTCTATGGACCAGGGGGAGCACTCTGTCCACGCTACACATCATTTCGAAAACCAGGATAATACCGGCGGGTTCTCGTACCGCATACCCTGAATTCTTTATGCACAATTCCTGCCCCCGGCCGGATTTGTGTGTTATGTTCGCGCCGCAACTTGTATATTGAGGTGAATTCAGCCTCAAGGGAGGAAGAACAAACCGAATGCGTAAAGTTGTCGTCCTTTCATTGGTCACACTGTGCCTCGCCGCGATTCCGCTTGACCGGAACGGGATCCGCGCCTCCGGTTCACCTCAGAAAACCGGAAAATTCGCCGGCAGCGCACGGACCGCAACTCCAATCAAGCACATCGTGATAATTTTTCAGGAAAATGTGTCCTTTGATCACTACTTCGGCGCCTATCCCAACGCCGCCAATCCTCCGCAAGAACCCCGGTTCCATGCACTGCTCGATACGCCGGCTGTCAACGGATTCACGCCCGGTTTGTTAGCCAGAAATCCCAACTTCATGAATAAGAAAAATGGCACGGGGGCGGCGAACCCCTTCCGGCTTGACCGTTCGCAGGCACACACAGCGGATCAGGATCACGCCTATAGACCCGAGCAGTTGGCGTTCGACGCCGGGTTGATGGATTTGTTTCCGCTCTCGGTGGGAGCGGGTGGGCCGCCCGCCAAGGCCTTGCCCGGGATGGTCACAACGACGGCCCTAACCATGGGTTATTATGACGGTAACACCGTCACTGCCCTCTGGAACTACGCTCAGCACTTCGCAATGAACGATAACTCCTACGGCACGACTTTTGGCCCTTCGACTCCGGGCGCAATCAACCTGATCTCCGGCCAGACGAACGGCGTGGCGAAGACGCGGAACGGCACAGGGGACGAAACCGATGGCGGGGATGGCTCCCTGACGCTGATTGGCGATGCGGACCCCATCGGCGATGTTTGTTCTTCGCCAACCCGCGCCCAGGCGGCGATGGGCGGCGCGAATATTGGCGATCTTCTGACCCGTGCCGGGATCACGTGGGGTTGGTTCGAGGGAGGATTCGACCTGGGCGTCATCAATCCGAACGGAACCACCGGCTGCAACCGCCGCACCACTTCGCCTTATACCCGGTCCTCGATCAACGATTACAGCCCCCACCATGAGCCGTTCCAATATTACGCTTCGACAGCCAATCCATCCCATGCGCGCCCCACCTCGCTTCTCAGCATCGGCCACGCAGGAGACCCCGCCAACCACCAATACGGCATGCATGACTTCTTCGATGCGGTCCGCGCCGGTAGCTTTCCATCCGTCAGCTTCCTCAAGGCGCCGGCGATTGATGACGGTCACGCCGGGTACTCCAGCCCGCTCGACGAGCAGAACTTTATGGTGCGCGTCATCGATTTCCTGGAGCAGCAACCCGACTGGCGCGATACGCTGGTGGTGATTGCCTACGATGATTCCGACGGTTGGTACGATCACCAGATGGGACCGATCATGAACCAGTCGAGCGGGACGGCGGATGCGTTGACAGGTCCCGGCGCTTGCGGCAATGGCAACACTTCGCTGCCGGGCATTTCTGCCGGTAATCTCCACGCCACCGGCCGCTGTGGTTACGGACCCCGCTTGCCGTTGCTGGCAATTTCTCCTTATGCAAGGCCCAATTTTGTGAGCCACTCGCTGACCGACCAGAGTTCGATCATCCACTTCATCGAGGATAACTGGCTCGGTGGCCAGCGCATCGGGCAGGGGTCTTTTGACGCCATCGCCGGGTCCATCCAGAACATGCTGAATTACAAACAATCTCCCACTCCGAAGCTATTCCTCAACCCGGAGACGGGAGAGCCGCGATAGGGTTCAGTCCGGTGAACTGTGGCGGGCGGGAGCGGGTATCACGACGCAAGCCCGTCTTTTGCGGGAGCGTCAACCCTGCCCGATGATGGTCTGTAACCGAAGCGGAGGTCATGCTTGCCAATCACGCGGCGATCGTTTTTGCAGAACGGGAGCCTGGCGGCCGTGGCCGTGGCCACGCGCCAAGGGGTGCATCCCCGGCAGACGGCGACCGTCCGTCCGGCATTGAATCCTGATAAACTCGAACCGTTCGTCGATCCGCTGACCATTCCCGATGTTCTTCAGCCCAGCGGTTACAGGCCTTCTCCTGAAAATACTGCGGCAAAAGTTCCCTACTATCGGATCGCCATGCGGCAGGTGGAGAGTAAGGTCCATCGTGATTTGCAGCCTACGCGGTTCTGGGGCTTCGGCTCAACTTCCCCGGGTCCTACGTTCGAGACGCGGAGCGGAGAAGGATTGCTGGTGGAATGGGTGAACCAGTTGCCCCGCCACCACTTTCTGCCCATAGATCCTCACATTCACGGCGCCGAACCGGGCAAGCCGCCGGTCCGTGCCGTGGTCCACGTGCATGGCGCGAGAACCGGCCCCAACAGCGACGGCTATCCGGAAAACTGGACTGTGCCGGGGAAGTCGGCGCTCTACTACTATCCCAACCGCCAGGACGCGGCCATGCTCTGGTATCACGACCACGCGTTGGGCATCAACCGCTTGAACATCTACGCGGGCCTCTTGGGTGTTTTCTATATCCGCGACGCCGTTGAAGACTCTTTGAATCTGCCCCGGGGGGAATACGAAGTCCCGCTGATTCTGTGCGACCGGCTGTTTTATCCGGACGGCCAGCTCAACTATCCGGTTTCACCCAAGCCCGGCGCTCCCTGGGTGCCGGAAGTCTTTGGTAATGCCATTCTGGTGAACGGCAAACTGTTCCCTTTCTTGGATGTTGAGGCGCGCAAGGTCCGGTTTCGCGTTCTTAACGGCTCAAACAGCCGCTTCTATCACCTCACGCTTTCGAACGTACAATCCCTCCATCAGATCGGTTGTGATCAGGGATTGCTGCCCGCACCGGTGGAGTTAAAGAGCCTGGCGCTCGCTCCGGGCGAGCGCGCCGACCTGATCATTGATTTCAGCGCGGCTCGCGGCGAGCGGATCATCCTCAAGAGCGACGAGTTCAACCTCATGCAGTTCCGGGTTTCCAGGCAAAGCAGCCCTGACCCGAGTGCAATGCCCGCCACACTGCGCCCTGTACCGCGAATGGAGGCGTCAGCCGCAGTGAAGTCGCGCGTGCTTTCGCTCAGCGAGGTTAATGATGTCAACGGAAACCCGGTGATCATGTTGCTGAACGGCGCCCACTGGAATATGCCCGTCACCGAAAATCCGGCGATCAACACGACGGAAGTGTGGAATCTGGTCAACCTGACGGATGACTCGCATCCAATCCATATTCATCTGGTTCGCTTCCAGATTCTCGACCGGCGGCCTTTTGACACCTTCGCATATCAAGTTCGCCACGAATTGCGGTATCGAGGGCCGTCCGTTCCTCCCAGCCCCGGCGAGGCCGGTTGGAAAGACACGGTCCAAGCTCATCCCGGCATGGTCACGCGCATCATCGCGCGCTTTGAGGTCTTCACCGGTCGTTACGTCTGGCATTGCCACGTCCTTGAGCATGGCGATAATGAAATGATGCGGCCTTACGATGTGATCGCCGCCTCAGAATAGGGGGCGCGCTTGATGGCTGGATCACGAGGCCCAAATGGGTGGCTTGGTCCCGCCTCCTATGGCGTCAACGCGGGGCCGATTACCCAACTCGGGTACTGGGTTAGTTTAGATGTAGAGGCGGCTTTATGCCGCCAATTGGCGAGGCAAACTCGCCACTACAAAAGCCAAACCGACCCACTACCTCTGCTATCCTTGACAATTTTTGTCATCCAGGAAATCCTGCGACGTAAGCCCTCCATCTGCCCCGCCGAATTGGCTAATCTGAGGCTCATTTTGCACGTCCTAAAAATACCCGACCCCGTGTTTTCAATCACATGCCCGGTTCGCTCTTGAATTCCCATGGTTCTTTTTTCTGCTAGCTGGGCCGCGAATGGACGCAGCCGGGCTTTCGTCCGGCTGGAGGTCACGGCCGGGGCCATGCCATTCCAGCCCGGATTTCTAACCAGATTTTCCGGTACGCAGGAAGGGCGGGGTATTTACCCCGCCCTTCCGTTGCGGCAGCGAATCTGGTGAGAAATGGGTTCTTAGGGTTCGTTCCAAACCTCGATCCTTTGTTTTCATACACTCTTAGGGTTCGTTCCGTAAATTTCGGTTGCGCTCGCCACTCCGGCCACCTCCGGGAAGCCCTCTGCCGGGTCCAAACCGTTATGGAGTCCATACCATTTTAGCCAATGGCAGGGTGCCTGGATGGAAAAAGTGCTTTGTATCGATGCGATACATTGTATACAGGGGACAGGTGGCCCCTGCCTGGCATGGTAAAGTGCGTGCCGCTTGGTAAATGTGCCACCGCCTTTTCTGCTAATTGAGGGGCTGACATTCAAAAGGTTTTCCGCCACACTCGGCACTCATAAGGCTGTCTCCATTTTCTGGCGCAAGTTCTTCTCAACAAAATGCGGATGCAAAGAAAGACCGCCTTTTCAAGTTGTTAGCGAGAAATGCGGGTTAGTCTTATGCGAAAACTGGAAGGGAGCTTCATGAATAATCCGGATTAGCGGGGCACACTGGCATTCTTGGGAAGGAGAGAACTGCGGCGGATTTCCGGGAGGACATTCAATACCTGGTGGGCAACTTCGATTTTTCTCATTCGCGCGAGCGGCTGGACGCGCCCATCCGGAAAAATCAGGGTGACGATGTTGGTGTCCACTCCAAACCCAGCGCCTTCTTGCGTAACATCGTTTGCCACGATCAGATCAAGATTCTTGGCACGAAGCTTTTGCGTGGCATATGCAACAACGTTGGCTGTTTCCGCCGCAAAACCCACGATGATTTGTTCCGGCCTTCGGCGGGCGGCGATCTCGGAAAGAATATCACGGGTGGGTTTGAGGGTAAGTGAAAGAGTGCCGTTTTGTTTCTTGATTTTTTCGGCACGGACTTCAGCAGACTGATAATCACTGGCGGCGGCAGCCATCATCACTACGGTCGCTTCGTTCAGACGGCGCAAAACAGCTTCGGCCATTTCGTGGGTGCTCCGAACCCTCTCGACCTCGACGCCGGCGGGCGGCTCAAGAGCCACCGGGCCGGTCACCAGGATCACTCGCGCGCCGCGCCGGCGCGCCGCCTCCGCCAGCGCGTAACCCATCTTGCCGCTCGACCGATTGCTGAGGTATCGAACCGGGTCAATCAGCTCTTCTGTCGGGCCGGCGGTCACTAGCGTCACCTCACCCGCCAGGTCATCGGAAACATGCAGAGCCTGAAGAACGGCGGAGGCGATGCCTTCAACAGCGGCCAAACGCCCGGCTCCAACCATTCCGCAAGCCAGAGAACCCGATTCCGGCTCAACAACACGGACACCACGAGACTTGAGCACCTCAAGGTTGGCTTGAGTCGCCGCATGTTCCCACATGTTGACGTTCATGGCGGGAGCCACGATTACCGGGGCCCGGGTGGCAAGGTAAAGGGTGCTCAGGAAATCATCGGCAAGGCCGTGGGCCATCTTAGCGAGGATGCCAGCGGTGGCGGGTGCGATGACCAGAGCGTCGATGCTCTCGGCCACGGCAATGTGCTCAATGGCACTTTCGACGTTGGGCTCCTGGCCCGCCGCCTCAAAGATATCCGTAATCACCTTGCGCCCGGAAAGCGCAGCAAAGGTGAGCGGAGTAACAAACTGGCGGGCGGCGTGAGTCATAATGACCTGGACTTCCAGACCCTTGTCCTGTAGCAGACGCAGAAGTTCTGCCGCCTTATAGGCCGCAATCCCCGCCGAGACTCCCAGACCTACGCGCATGGCTGTTCATCAAAACGCTAATCTAAATGATTCACGAATGTCATTTTCGTGGACTGTCGTGATATTTTATAGGGCCGTCGCCTTCCCCCTCACCCCGGCCCTCTCCCCGCAAGCGGGGAGAGGGTGCCGCGAAGCGGTGGGTGAGGGGCCCGGATTCAACGAGGTGCAGTTATTCTCGAACGGACCTTAGGCGGACAGCATTGGGGTCAAGCCGCCGCCTGTCACGAGGATTATTCCTTTCCCTTGTCCGCTTCCGGCAAAGGCTTGGTGCGAGACCCTTCAAAAGGCACCACTCCCGCCTCGAGCTCCATGACTGCGATCCGGGTGGGGCGCTTCGACGAGGTCTGGATCAACGGCTTGGCGCCCGCCTGCAGTTGCCGAGCGCGTTTTGCCGCCACCAGAATGAATCGATATTTACTGTCAATACCTTGAGGTAAGTTCATGCCAGGTTCAACCTCCAAACGTCTTACAAATTTTCAGAATCTCGGGGCGCTGCGCTTCACGCCGGTACCGCGCCGCGGTCACGATGGTTTTCAGAGACGCCGCGGCTGACTCGATCTCGCGATTCACCACCACGTAATCGTACTCCTTCCAGCGATGGACCTCCAGGCTGGCCTGAGCCAACCTGCGGGAGATCACATCCGGCGCATCGGAATGCCGCCGCCGCAAACGGCGCTTCAACTCCTGGAAGGAAGGCGGCATCAGGAAAACACTTACCGCCTCCGGCAGTTTGCGCCTCACCTGGGAGTGGCCTTGAACGTCAATATCCAGCAGAATATCCTTGCCACCGCGTTGCGCGCTCCTCAGTTGCTGCAAAGACGTACCGTAATAGTTCCCGTAGACCTTGGCCCACTCCACAAACTCGCGAGCCGCAATCATGCGCTTGAAGCGCGCCTCGCTCACAAAGAAGTATTCCCACCCGTCCTTCTCGCCGGGGCGCGGTGGCCGCGTGGTGTGGGACACGGAAAACACCAGGCCGGGGAGCGACTCCAACAATCGGCCGGTCAATGTGGACTTACCGGCGCCGGAGGGAGCCGAAATGACAATGATGGTACCCCGCCCGGCCGCCTGCAACTTGGACTTAGCCACGTCTACTCAATATTTTGCGCTTGTTCGCGAAGTTTTTCAACCTCGGTCTTCATTTCGATGGCATGAGCGGCAATGGCCCGCCCCACCTCGGGAACGTCGGTTGTCTTGGAAAGCAGGGTATTGGCCTCGCGGTTCATCTCTTGCAGCAGAAAGTCCAGCTTCTTTCCCACCTCCGGGCTTTCCTCCAAAAGCCTCCGGGCTTCCTCGACATGCGTACGGAAGCGCATCACTTCCTCCGCGATGTCCGACCGGGAGGCGAGCAAAGTGGCCTCCTGCGCCAAACGCGAGCTGTCCACGGCAGCGCTTCCGATCAGGTCGCGCACTCGCCGTTCCAGACGCCGCTGGTAAAGCACCACAACCTTTTCCGAAAGCCGTTCGGCGCTGGCAATTTCAAGAGCCAGCTTGTCCAACCGGGCTCGCAAGTCCCGTTCCAACGCCGCGCCCTCGCGTCTCCGCATTTCGTTCAAGCGGCCGAGGGTTTCAGTCAGCAAAGGGATCAGGGCTTCGCGAATTTTGACAAGTTGCAGAGCGGGAATCTCCGGCTCGCCCGCCGCCAGAACACCCGGCGCCCGCAAAAGCCCTGCCAAATCAACTCCCGCTTGAAGGCTAAACTCGGCGCGGATCGATTCGAGGGCTGAGATATACGAAGCCAGCACTTTGCGGTCCACTCGCAGAGAATCACTGGAAGGCCGCTCCAGCGTCACCGTCAACTCCAAATGTCCGCGCGAAACCTGGGCCTGAATCTGTCTGCGGATTTCCGGCTCCAGCGATTCCAGCCCTACTGCCAATCGGAGCTGCAAATCCAGAAACCTGTGGTTAATGCTCCTCAAGGTGACGCCCAGCGAAAAGTCGCCCTCCTCAACTCGCCCCGTGGCGTAGCCCGTCATGCTGCGAATCATGCTGGATCAACCTCAAAAGCAGTGGCGAGTGACCAGTGGCAAGTGATGAGTAACAAGTGATAAGTGATAAGTGGTTAGTGACGGGTGACAAGCGAAAATTGCCCGGAAAGAAGTTGCCGAATTCCTGGCCCTCCCTTGTCACTTGTCACTAAACACTTATCACTTGCCACTGGTCACTTGGCTAAGGCTCCGCATCCACGAATTGTAATTCATGGAGACGCTGGTAAATCCCTCCGCTGGTCACCAAGTCTTCATGAGTTCCGATTTCGGAAATCATGCCGCGATCCAGGACCACGATCCGGTCGGCGCGCCGCACGGTGGAGAGGCGGTGGGCGATCACCAGCACGGTACGTCCGGCCATCAAATTCAGCAGCGCCTTCTGCACGAGCAATTCGGATTCCGTGTCCAGCTCGGAGGTAGCCTCATCCAGTATGAGCAGCGGCGAATTCTTCAGGATGGCGCGGGCGATGGCAATGCGCTGCCGTTGTCCCCCGGAGAGCCGCTGGCCCCGCTCGCCCATCATGGTCTGGTAACCCTCCGCCATTTCCATGATGAAGTCATGGGCCAGCGCGGCGCGGGCAGCTTCCACCACGTCCGCTTCTTGCAGCGCGGATTGGCCGTAGGCAATGTTGTTAAACACCGTGTCATTAAAGAGCACCGTTTCCTGGGTGACCATGGCAATCTGAGCGCGGAGCGAAGCCAATTTGACGCGCCGGATATCCTGCCCGTCCACCAGGATGCGGCCCTGGGTGACGTCAAAAAAACGCGGGATGAGGTTGGCAAGGGTCGTCTTGCCGGCGCCACTGGAACCGACGATGGCCACCACTTCTCCCTTGCGAATACGCAGGTTCACACCCTTCAGAAGCGGCGAGTCTTTGAGATACGCAAAGTCCACATGGTCAAAGGCGATTTCCCGTGAAAAGTGCGGCAGCACGATGGCGTTGGGATCCTCGGGAATCTCCGAGTTCACATCCAGGTACCGGAAGACCTCCTCGGAAGCTCCCACCGCCTGTTGGTAACCGTTGTTCACACCGGTCAGCCGCTTGATCGGCTCGTACATCTTGATGATCGCATAGAGAAAAGCCAGAAAGGCGCCCATGGTCCGGGCGTGATGAACGATCTCATTGTGGGCGTAGAGCAACAACCCGGCAATGGTAACGGCCCCCACCAATTCCATCAGGGGCGAGTTCAGAGCATTCGCCCGCACCCAGCGCAGATTGACTTTAAGTAGCCGCTGGGTGGCGGCGCGGAATTTGGACTTTTCAAAAGATTCCATTCCGAAAGCTTTGACGATGCGGATACCGCTGAAAGTCTCCTGAAGCAAGTTATTCATTTCCGCCATCTTGTCCTGGCTGGAACGGCTGGAAACCCGAATGTAATGGCCGATGTTGGCGGAAGGATAGACCACCAGCGGGATCAGAATGAGCGAAGCCAGGGCCAGCCGCCAATCCACGTAGAAGATCACGGCCAGCAATCCAATCAGGGTAAAGCCCTGCTTCAGCGCATCGGCCGAGACCTGGGAGACGGCGCTTTGAATCTTGTCAATGTCATTGGTCACAGCGGACATCAGCTTGCCCGTCGAGTTTCCGGAGAAGAAGCCCAGCGATTGTCCAATGATCTTCGAATAAAGCAGGTTGCGGAGGTCGCGAACCACCGAATGGCCGATAAAGTTCACGAAGTAAGTGGCGAAGTATTCGGAGAGACCCTTGGCCAGCGTCACCCCAATGATCGCCACCGCCACCATGGCCCAGGCGCTGTGCACACGGTGCGGAACAAGGTCCTGCAGATAGAGCGCGTGGTGGCCAAAAGGGAGCTTGAAAAGAAGAATGGGGCCGGAGTTGCGCTCCGTGCTTAAGACGCGGTCGAAGACCGGCTTAATCAAAAGCGCCGTCAACCCTTCGCAAGCCCCCACCACCGCCATCATAAACAGGGCCGCGAAGAATCGAAACGTGTAAGGGCGAATAAACTTTATCAGGCGTTTGACTTGATTCATCAGTCGATTGCAGGCACCGCCCGTCCGCGCGGTGCGCCAGCATAAGTCTTATGTTAGTTCGTGCCACAAACAGCCGTCAAGCCAGGCGAGGGCCTTGTAGTGGGTCAGTTTGCTGTAGCGGCGGTCTCTGACCGCCGGAAACTATTGAAAATATAGCTCGGCGGTCAGAGACCGCCGCTACAGCAGCGAAAATGTACCACTACCGAGGTCCTATCTTCCAGCCGCTACCTTTGGTCTCAACGCAGTTCCCTGGGCAGTCAGACGATAATTGATTTCAGGCATCAGTTCAATGCAAATTTTGACTCGCCACCGACCTGAAACCAAGCCGTTACAAGTGGTCAGCATTCTACACGGCAGCCGTGATGTGGCGGGGATCTTGAGCGACCGGCTCTAAAAGGTAGCGTGGACCTGGTTTTCAGGTCCGCGGATTTGTTATTAAGCAGCCGTTGTTAATTCGGGGAAAGAGCCGCAGACCTCAGGATCGAGGTCTGCGCTACCTGAAATTTTTAAAAATGCGACATTTAGATGATCGTGAAACCAACATCCTTTAGATACTCAAACGTTGGATTATAAGACGCCGGATTGCGAGTCCTATCCTCCAAATCACCCGGCGGAACCACGATCACCATGCCTTGCCGAGCACGCGTGAGAAGAACACGGTAGGCATTCTTGAGGTAATTCTGCCGTTCCTTCTTTTTGATATGACGCCAGCGATCTCCGCAAAAAGACCAATGTTCCCAACCTGTTTTTGAGTATCTGAAATCAGCGTCCCATGTGACACATGCCCAATCAAGCTCGAGCCCCTGCACATGAAACTCCGTGGCAACATCTTCAAGATAGTATGAGGAACGCACGTCCTTTTTTCCGTCGAGAAACCAATGGACTGGATCAACGGGCGTTTTTACATCTATCGCGTGTGGTTTTAATCGTTGCGCCTGAGAAGAAACTACAATCCCATACCGTTCCGAACCTCGTGCCTGCTCCTTCAGCCATTGTTTTGCCTTACTAAGGTCGCGGGTGATGACCATTGGATACTTCGCTTTCACGTTCTCCAACGTTTCATGGGCCTCTTCGGCGTTAAGGTCCAGCAATTGTTTCACTAAGTAGGATACGTGCTCGGCGCGGAACGAACGCATCGATACTGCAAGATGCAACTCATCTTTACACACGACATTCGGGCGTGCCGCCAATTTGCTCAATACTTCCCCCGCGCCATACTCACTGTCGGTAAGTCGAGAAGAAATGTAAATATGCCAATCCGAGAATGAGCGGTTCAGTGACTCAATCCATTCAGTGATTCCCGCCTCTCCGGTATTGATCTCCTGACCGCCGCCAACAAGACATACAATCACTGCCCAATCCGGATGGCGATCGAGGCAAGAAATCAGGAACTCCGGCTCGGACTGATTGAAATTCGGATTATGCTTTTTCCGGCGCATAAAACTTGATGTCTGTTCCACATTCCACGCTCGTTGTGCCTCGTCAAACAACGCGACATGTTCGATGGGTGGCGAGTTTGGGTCAAGAAGGCACTCGTCCCGAAAATTATGAACATTCTGGACGACCGTCTTAACCTCACTCATAGCCGAGCCCTTCTTAATCTTTCTTCCGCGCTCCTTCTCGCGTCGCACCTTGTCCCGCGCCAACGCTTCACGTAGGATCGCCACCAGTGGGCCATTGCCTGAAAGGAAAACACTGTACAGGTCGCTCGCTTTATCAATGTGAGTAGTTGCTATGTTGAGTCCGACCAAAGTTTTGCCTGCGCCGGGGACACCGGTCACAAAACAGATTGCTTTGTGGGATTTTTCTTTTGAAGAGCGGATGATAGAGGAAATTGATTCGGATGTTTGACTGAGGTTGATTGCACTCGCATCACTGCGGGAGATCTCGCCAACCGAGTGCCCGCTGTAAAGCGCCAACGCAGCTTCGATGATGGTCGGAGTAGGACAGTATCGCCCGCGTTCCCACTGTTTCGGGTCTATGTCTCCACCTTCGGCAAAGCGCAAAACTTCCTCGATCACATTGCCGAGCATTGCTACGCTGCTCTTGATTGGGAAAAGTAGCCTGTCGAGTTGAGGGGTTGAAGCAACAACTCGATCGGCATCGTTCGCCTTGGTAGCAATGAGAATCGGAGCCATGAATTGGTCGTGGCTCGATTCGTGAAAGTTCTTCAAGTCCAAGGCATAGTCCCAAACTTGATCGACGGCATGTGATGTGAATTCTGTTTCGCCAATCTTAAATTCAAGAACAAAGATTACTGGCCCGATAAGAATTACCACGTCGATTCGTTGCCCCATTCGCGGGATCGAATATTCGAAGTAGACGGTTCCTTGAAACGAAGATAACACCGAATGAAGGATGGTAATTTCTTCTAACCAAGCATCACGCTGGGTTTGTTCCAAGGCAAAATCATTACTCCGCGCAAGTACGCCAAGTATCTCATCGGGCTTGGTTCTTCTGAAAGCGTCAATCGAGTCAGAATAATATTCTCTCTTCATGCCTTGTTTTCTTCACCGCGTCGGCGATGAGCGGCGGCGCCGCGTTCCCGACAAGCCGATGCGCATATTGGCGGAACCCGGGGAAGCGGGCCCGGTCCAGAAAGATTTGGATTCGCGCTGGCCTACGTGTGCCTCAATTGGCCGGGAACTCTCGCCAACGCCCATTGGTAAAGACATGGACACGACAGCAGCCCATCCGCGGACGGCCAAAATCCAGCAGTGCGTCATCAGGCCCATCCTCCGTCGCCCATGTATCCGTCTGCTCTGGATCGCAGTCCATGAGTCCTTCGTAGCAAACTTCGCCTTCACCGCCAAGCAGGCGAAATCGATACTTTAGTCGGTCTCGGAATACCTCTTTGAAGTCCAGACTTCGACAGCGGATCGATTTGGGATCTTCGCAGAATTGATCAGTGATAATCCACATGGCTTCAACTCGAAGTCTCATAGAGATAACGCCGGCCGTATTTCGCAATGTGCGTCTTCCGCCGCTCCATGTCGTAATCGGCCTCTTCCTCGCCGCCACCGGCCCGGACCGTTGGCAGGTCGCAAATCGCTTCACCGAGAGTCGGCGATTCCACGGCGCGAGGGGCGGGTTGCAACTCGCCCGGAAAATATTCAGGAAGATCGAGTCGCGTGCCAATGATGAGCTGACGCTGACGTTTCTGCGGCACGCCCAGGGCAGCGGCTCTCTCGACCTGGGGATGCACGCGATAGCCTTTCGCCCTCGCTTCATTCTGAACCTGGGTAAAGTATTTCCCGCCCGCCGCTGATCTGATACCAAGTACGTTTTCCATGACGAAAACTTTGGGGCGGAAGAATCCAACGTAGCGGAGGAACTCCTGGTAAAGAGTGCGGCGCTTGTCCTCTACCATGCGCGGCCCATTGTTCGTGCCGTCACGCTGGCGCACATCTTACCAGATGTTAACCGCTGCATCCAGCGCCATCGGGATGCCTTGACAGTATCGCAAAGCCAGGCTAGTGGGTCAGTTTGGATGGTGAGGCGGCTTTATGCCGCCAACTGGCGAGGCAACCGCGCCGCGCCAAGAGCCAAACTGACCCACTCCCAAACCCAGCGCCGTTGCAAGCGGGAATCCGCCCGTGCCATCCCCGGGTTTCGGAATTGATCCAACCTTTGAATTCTTGATCGCGCCTTGCCAGGCGCGGACCTGTGACGGTCTCTGTTCTGGCCATGACCCAAGCGCAAGGAAAACGCAACCCCCACGGAGCTTCCAGCGCTATACTGAAACGGTCAGGGCATGGGCTATGTTGGAGAACTGTGACCCAACCGGTGCGGCAGTCTTGCCGCAGACGCGGTTCATCTGGAATCTGCATGGACTCCACCACATCCTTTCTCTCCGTATGAAGCTCTTCCGCCTTTCGGCGCTTGGTTCCCTTGTGGCCGCCTTTGCAATCTTGCTGATTTTTTCCGCCCGAATTTCGGCCTCGCCGCAGTACGGCCAAACCGACGTAGAAGATCTGGAAGCGAAGCACTACTACGCGCACGTGAAATCCATCGTTGACTACTCACCCCAAGAGCTGAAGCACAAATATTCGTTCCTGAAACATCTTCAGCCCGCCCCAAGCCAGGCAGCCTTGCCGGACATCCTCCAGAAACTCGGGCACAACGTGGAGCTTTTGTTCGAGCGTTTTCCCAACACCACCTGCAAGGAAATTGTCTATTCGGCCCGGCTCAAGAATGACGGAAGCGTGGAAGAGGGTTTGTCGCAGGAGTTCAACTACGTCATTCTGGCCCGGCCGGGTGAGAACCACCAGGAATTTGAAGAGTACCGCACCGATTCAAAAGGCCACGTGATCAGCCCCACCGCCCTGCAGGGAGCTTCACTGCTCACCACGGGATTCGTTTCGATGCCGATTCACTTTCTTCCGCGCTACCAGCCGCAAAGCCGTTTCCTTTATCTTGGCCGTGACAAGGTGAAAAAAGTGGACGCGCAGGTCATCGCCTTCGCGCAGATTTTTGGGAAGGCCCGGGAGATTGGAGCGGTCAACGTCGGCGGCCAGACGGCTTTGCTTCTGATTCAAGGAGAGGCCTGGATCGATCCGAAAACCTTTCAGATTCTCCGCATGAAGACGGTGTTGCTCGCCCCGCGCCCCGACGTGGGCATTGAACAACAAACCACGGATATTGATTTTGGGCCCGTGGCGTTCAAGAATCCGGCTGTGACGTTCTGGCTTCCGCGCCAGGTCTCAGTGCTGGTGACGTGGACTGATTTCACCTTTCGTAACACTCACAACTATTCACACTTCCGGTTGTTCACTGTCGAAACCCAGGTAATAAACAAGTCCCCGCCAGCAAAACGGCACTGACGGACGCCTTTCCGCTTCGGGGCCTGGCAGGTAAGGCAGAGTTCAAGCACTTCGAACTTTGCGATTCGCTCTTTATTCGACAAGCCGGAAGGTTTGGGATGCAAAACTCTACGCTCCCTGCTTTTGCGAGGCTCAGGGCGCGAATGCTGATTTTTTTCGCTTTGAATTGGGTTTGATCCAGCAGTGCAGCCCAAGCCACCGTCGATCTCATTTGTTTTCTGTGGATTGCGTGGCTTTGCTGATGAAATCGCGAGTGGCGCCGATATCGCCTCTTATGTTGGCGACCTTTTTGGCCTCGACGTAATCACCCCTGAAGCAAGTGGCGCGGACCTGCTCTTTCAGGTGCGCGGCCCTTGGTACCACCATTCGTAATTACGGTAACGTATTCTTGCAACGGTCTTCAACAACCCCTCACCCCCAGCCCCTCTCCCCGCAAGCGGGGAGAGGGTGGCGCGCAGCGCCGGGTGAGGGGGTGCAGGAATACGTGAGCGAACTTAGGAAACGCGGCCCTTGGGCTGGGCCTTGATAGGATAGCCGCAGACCTCAAAAGTGAGGTCCGCGCCACGGACTGGGTGCATCCCGCAACTCCTTTAATCACAACGAACAACAGTAATCCGAGAACGGTCTTGCCAAGATTGGTGGCAAATAGCATTGATGGCATAGCTCTCAAAATTGACAAATCGGGCCGGACCATCTTTCCCAATCGCCTCCGGGAAAGGCTGGGGCTTAAGCCGGATACAGAGCTTGAGACGGTGGATCAATTCGGCGGCGCTCTGTTGTGTCCGGTCGAACAGCGGCCCTCGATGATCCAGGTGGACGGACTTTGGGTACATCGAGGGGCGGCTGAATCCGGCGCCGACTGGGACAGCGTGCTTGAAGACGCGCGCGAGGAACGGGTTCAGTCCGTTCTGAAGGCGTAATGAATATCTCCTTTCGATACCACGGTCCCGGCTGCGTTTTCATCACAGAGCCACCCACACCATGCGCAAGCCTTCCCTGCATTGCGGCGGGTTGCGGCCGGGGGAGCTGGCTGCGCACCTTCCACTGCTTAACACCCGACCAGGCGCTTGAAAATGGCAAGCGCCGTCACAGACATTTTGCCTGCAATCCGGCTCACTCTTTTCCTTCCTGCCAGTCTAAAGGTTCTTGGGAACATATTCGCGTCTTTTAGCGTAAATCGAGTGGAAGGGCTCCCATGAAATGGAGAGCGGAGGGGCGTGTGCCTATCGATAAACGGCAGGTGCGCGAGCTTCTGCTTCCAAACTGGATGGAATTGCAACACTCAGGAGGAAAGCTATGTGGAAGACGAACGCCAAGTTGAGCTGGTTCATCATGGGTTCGGTGGCCCTTTTGTTGCTGGGCACGGCGGCCTTCGGCGGCGTTTTTGAGACAAAAGGAACCTTTGAACGAACTTTGAGAGTGACCGGACCGGTGAATCTTGAGATTACGACAAACTCAGGCGACATCAGCGTGGTTTCCGGAGACGATGGCGAAGTCCATATCAAGGGGACCATCCACGTGAATCAGGACTGGATCTTCGGGAATCGTGATGGCGAGGCAAGAATCCGCGCCATCCAACGCAACCCACCCATTGAGCAGCATGGGGGTTAAGAGAAGTTAATCGATAGTCACGATTACTAACGCAATTCATGCCGGCGCACCGCTTTTTCAGAATGCCTGGCTCATGGAGAAAACTTGATGAAGCCTTCCGATCGCCGTCTTTCTGTGATGCTGGCGCTGATAATGGCAGCCTATCTTGTTCCACACCTGGCAAGAGCCGCGGAGGGGTCATTCAACCGCACGCTAAGGGTTACAGGACCGGTCCAGCTTGATGTCAGCACGGGGTCGGGCGCTATCACGGTGAGGCCCGGAAACTCTTCGAGCTTGGAGGTCCACGGCGTCATCAAGGCCAACAATTCATGGGGATTGGATTCAGGAAATGCCGAGGAGAAAGTCCGACGGTTGGAGTCGAATCCACCCATCGAGCAGGATGGAAACTTCATCCGCATTGGCCACATCGAGGACCGCGATTTGCGGAACAACGTTTCCATCTCCTATGAGCTGACGGTGCCCCCGCAAACCGAGATCAAGTGCGGCACCGGATCCGGCAATATCGAGGTCGAGGGCGTCCACGGACCCGCCCACGCCTCCACCGGATCGGGCAACATCTCAATCTCCAACCTTGGGGATGAGGTCAGCGCCTCCACGGGATCGGGCCGGATTATTCTGGGTCGCGTCAAAGGGCCGGTGCGCGCCACGGACGGCAGCGGCACAATCCAGGCGAGCGATATCGCGGGCAATTTCCACTTGAGCACGGGCAGCGGTGACATTCAACTGAGCGAAATCTCACCGGGCGACGGAAATGTATCCACAGGTTCGGGCAACGTTAAGGTCACGGGGGTCCACGGCGCCCTGCGGGTGGGAGCGGGAAGCGGCTCGATCAGTGCCCAAGGTCATCCGACGGGGGGGTGGGTTCTGCACACAGGGTCCGGGAGCTTGACGGTGCGGATTGATCCCGGCGCATCCTTCGATCTCGACGCTCACACTGATTCCGGCCAGATTGAGACCCAGCGTTCCGTGACCGTGCAAGGGACGCTCCGCCGGGGAACACTGCGAGGGAAGGTAGGCAGTGGCGGGCCGCTGGTGAATCTTCGCACCGGATCCGGAAGCATCCGGATTGATTAGCCCCAGGACTGTTCAGTCGGGGTGTGCCTCATGATTTTGATGGCAGGGTCGTCGCGTTCCCTCTCACCCCGGCCCTCTCCCCGCAAGCAGGGAGAGGGCGCCGCGAAGCGGCGGGTGAGGGGCACGGTTAAAACCATACCCTGACGCTCCACAAGTAATACCTCGCAAATAATCCGGGTCAATATTGGAACACCAGCGAAGGAACACCCGCCTCCCGCAACTCCCGCGCCGCAGTTTCCGGCGGCATTGAATTGTAATAGACTTCTTTCAAGCTGTACGACTTCGATTTGGAAGCAAGGACCGGCAGGATTTCAAAGTGCCAGTG
>DATKST010000192.1:0-65235 GCA_035531475.1 Terriglobia bacterium | reverse complement strand
CATTGCCGACGCATCCGTTCATCCATCAACGAAGACAGTGAACGGTACTTCTCTTCAATCTGTTCTATGGCGGGCTCATCACGCACAACTGATTAAACACGCAGCCGACAAACATAGTCAAGTTATTGTGACGCAAGCCCTTAGCACCACCATTCGCAATTACGGTAACGTATTCTTGCAACGTTCCTCAACAACCCCTCACCCCAGCCCCTCTCCCCGCAAGCGGGGAGAGGGTGGCACGCAGTGCCGGGTGAGGAGGTGGGAGAATACGTGAGCGAACGTACGAAACGCTGCACTTTGCCTGCGTTCTTATGGCACGCATAAAAACATTGAATTTGCCGAACGTTTACCATTTTATATATGGTCATGGTGGGGAGGTATACAATGTCCTCAGACTGCCAGGAAGTCGATTTTCTGCACGAGATCGGAAGCAGGATTGCTGCCGCTGATCCTTTGCACGAAGTCCTAGACCACGTGGTGGAATTCATCACAGCCCTCGTGAAATGCGATTCCTGCTTCGTCTACGTGCTGGAAGGCGACGAGCTGGTCCTGCGCGCCTCCAAGAATCCGCATCCCGAAGCCTTGGACCGGCTGCGCGTCCGTGTGGGCGAAGGAATTACGGGTTGGGTGGCCGAGCATCTCGAACCTGTCGCCGTGCCCCGCGCCGCTGCGCATGACCCGCGATTCCAACTCTTCAGCGATTTGCCGGAAGACAATTTCGAGGCGTTTTTGTCCGTTCCGGTGCTCTGCCGCCGGCGGCTGGTGGGCGTTATCAATCTCCAGCACCGCAACCCTCATGCGCATACCAAGCGGGAGATTAAGCTCATTTCGACCATCGGTTTTCTGGTGGGAGCGGAGATCGAGGTGGCCCGGCTCGAAGGCGAGAACAACCAGCTCTCGGAACAGATGGAGAACCGCAAACTGGTGGAGCGCGCCAAGGGTATTCTGCAGCGGGACATGAGCTTGAGCGAGGAGCAGGCTTACCTGGCTCTGCAACGCCAAAGCCGCCAAAGGCGGAAATCCATGAAGGAAATCTCCGAGGCCATCATTCTGAGTGACGATGTGAGGAAAGTCCGCTGATCTCGTTCCAAGGGGCTTTCAGATAATAACTGTTCCATTTCGGACCAAACACATCCCCTCACCCGCCGCCTTGCCTAACCCATCGCCAAAGCCTCTTCATAAACCCTCAATGTTTCCACCGCGGCGCGGTGCCAGGTAAACTGTCTGGCGCGTTCAAGGCCACGCCGCACCAGCGTCTGGCGCCAGGCATCGTCTTCCGCCACACGCACCACTTGCTCACAGATGTCCTTTTCATCATAAGGGTCCACGTAAACTGCGGCATCTCCGCCCACCTCGGGCAGTGACGACGTTCTAGCCGCCACCACGGGCAGTCCGGAAGCCATCGCTTCCAGCACGGGAAGGCCAAAACCCTCTTCGAATGAGGGAAACAACATCACTTCCGCCGACTGATAAAGGTTGGAAAGCTCCTGCCGGCTCACGTGGCCCAGCCGCCGCACCCGCCCGCTCAATCCAGCGCGGTGAATGTAATCGTGAACTCTCTCAGCGCCGTGACCATCACCCCCCGCCATCACCAATCTGTAATTTGCGGGCATCCGCTCCAGGGCGCGGACGGCGCCCAGCGTGTTCTTGCGAGCTTGAATCACGCCCACCACCAGCACCAAATGATTTCCCTTCCCCACCCATCGTTCCCGGGCCGCAAGTTTGTCCGCGCCGATCAGGATCCGGTCGGGGAAGTCTACTCCTTCCGGAATCACCCGGATTTTCTCACGGGGAGTGTTGGCCACCCGCGTCAGTTGTTCCGCCGTGTAATGGGAAGGGCTAATAATCAGGCTGGCGCGGTCGGCCGCCTGCAACAGCAGGTCCGAAAACTTCTTCAGGAAGCCGGGCGTGGAGTAATCTGCTCCGGTTATGGGGAACACGTCGTGGACCGTCACCACTTCCCGACCAAAGCGGAAGGCCGGAGGGCGCTGCGCAAGGCTGTGAAACAGCTTAGCCTGCCAGGGAAGCCAAACCGTCAATCCCTCCTGGAAGAGCCTTGTGGAAAAGCTAGGGCTACCAGGATGCGAGCGGGCGGGAAGCCGCAGGAATTGTTTCCTTTGCCGGAAGCGCGAGAGGCGGTAACAAATCAGGAAGTGGTGCGGGCAATCAAGGCCCGCCAGCGACTCGATCAGCCGCCGGGAGTAAACGGAGATCCCGGAAGGCTGGGGATCAACCGTGTAAGTCGCATCGATCGCAATGGTGGCCATCGAACGAAGATTGTAGCACCAGAGGTAGGGGCGACCCTCGTGGTCGCCCGTCGCCGGGCAATCAGTGCGGTGCCCGTCGTGGTCGTCCGCATGCGGGCGATCGTCGCGCGCACCCCTTGGCCGCCTGCCGGCAGACACAAGGCCCGCCCCTATCCACTTTCCGGTAAGGATTCATCACCCAACCCATATTCCTTAAGCTTCCTATAAATCGTCGTCTTGCCAATACCGAGCAGCTTGGCGGCTCGCATCCGGTCACCGCCCGAGGATTCAAGCGCCCGCATAATGGCGCGACGCTCCAGTTCTTGCATGGTGTTTGCAGCGTCTCCATCAGTGGGTTCGGCGATGTGGCGAAGGATCGCAGCCGGCAGGTCGCCAACACCCAGCAACGGTCCGGTTCCCAAAGCGATGGCATGCTGCACGCAATTTTCCAGCTCGCGAATGTTGCCGGGCCAGTTATAAGCCATCAGACGTTCCATCGCCTCCGGAGCAAAGCCGGTGATGCCTTCATCCGCCGCCGCGTGACGCCCCATGAATACCTGGATTAACGACGGGATATCACTCTTCCTCAAGCGCAGCGGTGGAAGCAGCATGGAGACGACGTTCAAGCGGAAGTAAAGATCCTCGCGGAACCGGCCTTCGCCAATTTCCTCCTCCAGGTTGCGGTTGGTGGCGGCGATGACCCGCGCATGGAGAGGATAGGTCTCATTGCCGCCGATGGGACGAATCTCGCGCTCCTGCAAAGCGCGGAGGAGCTTGGCCTGCAATTCCACGGGAAGCTCGCCGATCTCATCCAGAAACACCGTGCCGCCTCCGGCCGCGGCCAGCAATCCCATGCGCGACTGGTTGGCGCCGGTGAACGCCCCGCGCACGTGGCCGAAAAGTTCGCTCTCAATCAGCGTCGGAGTCAGAGAACCGCAATCCACCGCGACAAACGGATGGTCAGGAGCCGGGCTGTGAGCATGAATCGACCGCGCCACCAATTCCTTGCCCGTGCCGCTTTCACCCAGGATCAGCACCGGATGACGCTTGGCTGCAACCCGCAGTATCACTTGGTAAACCCTCTGCATTTGCGAGGACGAGCCAATCAGCTTGCCGAAGCCTCGATCCGTCTTCAACTGCTCGCGTAGAACGCGGTTTTCCGTCTCCAATTGTTGCCGCTCCATCAACCGCGTAAAAAGACGCCTGAAATCGTCCAGCTTAAAAGGCTTGGTGATGTAATCATAGGCGCCGAGCTTCACCGCTTCCACCGCTTCGGCAATCGTCCCAAACCCTGTCATCACCAGCACATCGACACCAGGATGGTTCGCTTTGATCGATTTGAGCAGCTCGATACCATTGCCCCCCGGCATCCTCACATCGGAAACCACAATATCGATTTGTCCGTCCTCCAGCCGGGCCAGAGCCTCGTTGGCTGTTTCCACTCCTTCCACTTCCACGCCCAACAATTCCAGAACTTCAAGACAGAATTGCCTGGAGCTTGGGTCGTCATCTACCACTAGAACTCGTGTCGGAATTGCTGTATCCATTAGGTCTATTATAATACTATTAAGCATCGATAAAGAGATAAACGAATACTAACTACGCCCCCCGCGGCGCCCTGTCAAGGGCATTCGCACGCCCGCGCTTCCCCCATCATTCCCCACCAACGATAGGCGTTAAAATAGGGGCTTGCGGCCCCCTGAGCCGCGCTCGCGGCGATAGCATGTGGCCCACGCCAAGGCGCACCGCTATTTCAGCGTGGTGGAGAATCACCGTGTGGGTTCGGGGCGCGTGGCGCAACGGCAGGTCTTGTTTTTGGGAGAGATCAATGATCGCCAGGCGGCGGTCCGGCTCGTGATCAACTCCTGCTGCGGATCGGGGCCGCCAAGAAGGAAGCGGGGCGCGCCTTCGGCTTCGTGCCGATTCACTTGCCCGAAGAAGGTGAGGAAGTCACGCGCCCGACGTTCACTTTCCACTTGGACCAAGAGAAGTTGAAGAAGGCTGAACGGCGGGACGGGCATTATCTGCTGCGCTCAAACCTGATGGGTGAAGACCCCTCGGTATTGTGGGAACGTTAGGTGCAACTGACCCAGATTGAGGCGGCCTTCAAAATCCTGAAGAGCGAATTGGGGCTGCGTCCGACCGATCATCAGTTGGAGAAGCGCGTGGAGGCCCACATCTTCGTGGCCTTTCTGGCCTACGCCCTTTCCGTCACCCTGAAACAAAGGCTCGAAGCCTTAGCGCCGGGCGTCACGCCGCGTGCGGTGCTGGAGAAGCTGGCCACGATTCAGATGTTGGATGTCTGTCTACCCACCACCGACGGCCTCTGGCTGATCATGCCTCGCACCACGCAGCCGGAACCCGAGCAATCGCTGATGTTGCACCAGCTCCATCTGTCCTTGCCGCCGCAACCGCCGCCGCGAATTAAGGCGCCGGAACCCGATTCGGCGACCGCAGTTAAGTTGCAAATGTAGTGCCGACCTTGAAGAACGCTTTGCTGAAAACAAGCCACTTACTGGCTGCACACCCCTTCAACTGCGAAAGTTGGGCTAGGGCCTCCGCCGTGGGCTTTTGAGTTTTCTGGCAGGATATCCTGAGCCAATAGAACAACGAAAATTCCACAGTTGAAGCATTAGCCGAGGGCGTCGTAACATGAGAGGTTGCGCGCCGAGAATCGCCGCATCGGGTTCGTCTGGAACCGGGGTGCGATCGGCTCGCTCCGCGCTGAAGAGCTTCGATTTCCCATGTTCTCCAAGCGAACCCACTGGACGCTCTTGCCCAATCGCCTCTCGCGGATTCTTGAGGGACGCCGCGGCCAGCCTGTCATTGACCTGACCGAATCAAATCCCACCCGCTGCGGATTGGTTTACGAAACCCAGCGGATTCTGAATGCGCTCGGGAATGAAGGCGCGCTTTGCTACCGTCCAGACCCGCGCGGCCCGCAAGAAGGGCGCGAAGCGATTGCAAACTATTACCGGGAGCGTGGCGTCTCCCTGGACGCCGGCCAAATCTTCATCACCAGCAGCACCAGCGAAGCATACTCTTATGTCTTCCGCCTGCTGGGTGACCCGGGTGACTCCATCCTCGTACCGCAGCCAAGCTATCCGCTTTTTGAATTTCTGTCACAACTGGATGACATCAGCACCAGCGTCTATCCTCTGGTCTATAGCCACGGCTGGCAGATGGACCGCTTCGCTCTTCAGGAGAGAATCCGTCCGGATTGCCGCGCGATTCTGCTGGTGAATCCCAACAACCCAACCGGTTCTTACGTCTCACCCGACGATCACACCTTTCTGATCAATCTTTGCCATGAGCAGGAACTAGCGCTGGTAGCGGACGAGGTCTTTTTCGATTACCGGCTGGAAACGCCGCTGGACTGCGCGCCGCAAAGCCTGGCGGGGGAAACCGCTGCCCTCACTTTTACCTTGAGCGGGTTGTCCAAAATTTGCGCTCTGCCCCAGATGAAACTCGCCTGGATTGTCGTGAATGGCCCTGGGAAACTCATGGAAACAGCCCTCGCCCGCCTTGAGGTGATCGCGGACACTTATCTCTCCGTCAGCACGCCGCTGGGACTGGCCCTGCCCACTCTGTTGGAAACGCGCAACTCGATCCAACCGCAAATTCAGGAACGAACCCGAGGCAACCTGGCACGGCTGGACACGATGCTCTCCGCACCGTCGTCCGTCAGCCGCTTGAAAACCGAGGGCGGGTGGTGCGCCATTTTGCGCGTGCCTGCGCTTTGCACCGATGAAGAATGGGCCATCGCGCTGCTTCAGCAGGATAGCGTCCTGGTTCACCCCGGCCACTTCTACGACTTTCCTTCAGACGGGCACCTGGTGGTGAGCCTGCTCACGGCGCCTGACCGTTTTGAGGAAGGGGTTCTCCGCCTGTTGGCGAGGATTGAAAGCCATCAACCGTTTTGGCGATGAGAAGCGCGTTGTTCCGCAGCCGCTCGATCCGCCCCGGACCAGCGCGGAGATGACCTTTCAGCTCCCTCCCCGCTGGTATAAGCTCGTCAACCTTTCGCTGACGTAGGTAGTGGGTTGGTTTGCTGTAGCGGCGGTCTCTGTCCGCCGAAAACTGTTGAAAAATAAAAGCCGGCGGTCAGAGACCGCCGCTACAGCAGGCAAATGACGCAAGCATCTTGACGTAGGGGCAACCCTGGTGGTTGCCCGTAACTGGCTCAGGATTGACGCGGGCGGCGCAAGGCCGGGAGGCAATCCACTACAGCGCTGCACGCTGATGAATGCCGCCATTCCTGCGTAAGTGGAAATCCACTACAAGGTCTTTTGCTGGGGAGGCTCCAATACCCAATGGAACCTTCATCGCGTTTGGCATCACCCAACGCAAGGAGGCTTGCGTTTAGAATAGGCGGAAACTGATCTCCACGGTGACGCGGACAGGAACGGCAACGCCGTTGCGCATGGCGGGTTTGAATTTCCAGGTCTTGACGGTGTTCAAGGCTTCCTCGTCCAAGCCCAGGCCCAGGGCCTTGATGACCTGGGGATCGCGCACGTTGCCTTGCGCGTCAATCTCAATGGCCAGCACCACCGTGCCCTGGAATTTGGCCTTGCGAGCCTGCTCAGAATAGGGCGGGTCCGGCTCGTAGATGGGCACCGGCTCGCTCACGTTGCCGCCCACGCTGTAAACCCCGCCGCCCAAGCCACCACCGCTGCCCGGGCCGAGTCCTCCACCGCTGCCGGAACCAATTCCGGTTCCGCTACCCGTCCCAATGCCCCCGCCCGTTCCCGGCCCATTCGAGGGCGGGACGGCGGACGCTTGCGGATCTCCCCAATTCATGTTGCTGGCCATCTCCGGCAGCTTCAACTGCGGCGGACCCACCAGGGTGGGCTGAACCGGCAGCTTGGGTTGAGGAATCAAGATTTTGGTGACGGGAGGCGCAAGCTGCACCTTGGCAAATTTGGGCAGGTCCCCCTTGGACACGGGCGTGGGAGCGCGAACCCCTCCTCCGCCGCCGCCGCCTGATTTCTTGGCGCTCGCCTGCAATTCCGGAAGATAAGGAGAGATGTCAATAGGAACCAATTGATCCGCGGCCTTGACGGGCTTGTGGAGGCTCAAAAGATAAAAGGGCAAAAGCAGCGCCACCAAACAAATGACGTGCACCAATAATGAGTTCAGCCACGAGGCCGGCTGTTGCAGGTAGTCCTGCCAAATCTCCGGCACTGCAACCGGCTGGGAAGTAATGGGAATGGGTGGCGCTGTGGGCTTCTCAAACAGGCTGCGAAGCTGTTGCGGAAAGTCCCGGAACCAGCCGGGTAAATCGGTGAGAGGCAGGTTCACCTCACCCTGATAATATTCGGGCGGAACCGTTACTTTGGGCTCGCGGCGGCGCTCGCGAATCTGGCGAAGCAGGGACGAGAATACGAACGAACTGTCAACAAACGTGAGACCGTATTCCGGTTGGGCAGGCTTGCGGGGCGGCGTTGCCCGGGCCGCCCGTTCGGCCTCAGTCTCAATGGGAGTTGACGGCATGATTGGGTCCGCTTCCTTGTGCTCCAGTGCCTTCGTCGCCTGCTTCAACCAGAAAGTCTTTCGCCTTATCTTACAGATGTTAGTTCCGGCAACCAAGTTGCACGCCTGAACCGGGAAACCGGCGCCCAGGCGCTGCCGGCAAAATATGTTCCATTATTGTAGCACAGGCACGGAAGATTTATCGGACCGGGACACCTCCTGAGTAGTGGGTCAGTTTGGCGATTCTTGATCAGTTTGTTCCTTTACCGTCATTCCCGCGAAAGCGGGAAACTACTCCGCAAACCGGAGTGGCATTCTGAACTCGCGCGGAAAAAAGGCTCATCTCTGGCATGGATCCCCGCTTCCCGCCTTCGCGGGAACAAGCTTCGCGGGGATGACGGCCGCCAATATTGCCACAAAACTCAAGCGGACAGTGGCCGCGGCAACCCGCCTCAACATCAAAATGAAAACCGCGCGCTCAACTGCACTTCCCGCCCTTGGGTATTGGCCGTGGTAATGGTTCCGAATCCCGGCTCATTCACATAGCGATTGGGTGTTCCCATATTGACATTATTCAGAGCGTTGAAGAACTCGGCGCGGAATTGGAGATCGTATCTCTCCGCAACGTGGAACTCCCGCATCAGTGCCAGGTCCAGCTCTTGCAGTCCCGGTCCCTGAAGCGTATTCCTTCCCGCGTTCCCGAAGGTGTAGGAGGGCGGCGTAGCAAAGGCCAGAGGATTGAACCAAAGCGAGGCCGTCTGGGTTCCCGCCGGAAAGATGGGTGCGCCCGTATAGTTCCCTCGAATGGGATTCTCCCCCAGCAGCGTCCCGGCATTGGCCGTGTCGCCAAAAACGGAGATGGTGAAGGGATAACCGGCTTGCAGCGTATAAATTCCCGCCGTGCTCCAGCCGTTGGTCATGGCTGAAACCAGCCCGCGATTTTTCCATCCCGGAATCTCATAGACGGCGCTCGCCGCCAACCGCTCGGGAACGTCGCAGGCCAAACCTTTCTCCGCCGCCAGGTTCGAATTGTTCTGAGGAAGGGTCGATTCATCCATGGCCGAGCGGAAGTCCGGCCCATCCGTCAAGCTCTTTGACCAGGTGTAGTTGGCCAGGAAAGTCAGCCCATGCTGAAAGCGGCGGCGGACGTTCACCCAACCCGCGTCATACCAACTGTTGGCGCTGTTTTGCAGCAAATTGATGGCAGAGACTGGGAATGTATCACTGATGGCGTTAAAGCCCGCCGGAAAAGCGGTCCCCGGCAGGAAGCTGATGGTCTGGAACGGGCGGCGCGGGTTGATCGATCCGGGTCCGGGCTGGGCGTTGTTGATCAAATGCGCCTGCTGCAAGTGGTAGACACGCTCCCCGTCATAGCCCACTTCAATGATCGTGTCACCGGGGAGCGCCTTCTGGACTGTGAAATTCCACTGGCTGATGTATTCGGGTGGATTATAGGGCGGAATGGCGGTGTAGCTGATCACCGTCTGTCCCAGAACTGCCGGCCCAAAGTTAAATCCGTTGAGGCTGGGAACAAAATTGTCGCTTTGCTGCGTTTCCGGGAACACCAGGGGCGGTTGATGGCGCATATCGCACCAGGTGTTCATATCCACCGGGGTGAAAAAGATGCCATAACCGGCGCGAATCACAAAATGGCCTTTGCTCACTTCATGGGCCAAGCCGAACCGGGGCGCAAAGTCAAGAGTGTTGGGGTTCATCAATCCACGCGGCATTCCCAATTGTCCGCCGATAAAGGCGTAAGGTTTGCTATTGATAAAAGCCAGGTTGCTATTGGGATTCTGCACATCGGTCAGCGGAGACATATATTCGTACCGCAGCCCGATGTTCAGGGTTGTAGCCTGCGTCATCCGCCAATCGTCCTGGATAAAAGCGTCGCCGTACCACTGGTGCAGGTCCATGATGGGGATTCCGGCCTGGCGTTGCTTCACCACCGGGTCACCCAGCAGGAAGGCAGCAAGGCCGGAGCCGGTGCCGTCATTCGAGGCCGTCCGGGTGGTGAAGCCGGAAGTGAATTGGTAAAAACCGCGATTCTGGAAGAATCCCCACATGGGCCAGAAATAAGGCCGATAGTCGCCGCCCACCTTCAGCGAGTGTCGCCCCATTTGCCGGCTCCACGTGTCGCCAAAATTCAGGAGCGTGTCCCAGCTCCCGACGGGGGTTGCGGCAAATGAGTCTCCCAGACCGTTATAGCCCTGGATGGCAAACCACGGCATGCCCCACGCGCCTTTTCCTCCATAGCCCACGCCCTTGATGCCAAGCTGGGCGATGTAATTATTCGTATAGTTGTCCTGAGCGTAGCGGTGCATAGAAAGGCGCGAAGCTCCGATCCACAGGTTGTTCACCGACACGGGTGAAAGGATGTGGGTATAACCTACCGTCAGGTTTTGCGCCACATTGTTATCGTAGGCGCCGAAAGTGGGCAGATTCTCCGGCGTGAATCCGCTCTCACCCTGCGCCGAATAGCGGGCAAACAGCGCATCGCCGCGCGCAAAGTCATGGTCCAGCCGGAATGTGGCCTGATTGGTAGACTGCAACTCCGGTCTCACATCCCGGTAGTTATTGGAGTCCGGTTTGCCAACCGTTTGAGGAATGTTGGGCAAGGGAAAATGCTGGACTGCGGCCAGCGAGACGGAATTCATCATGCCCGCCGGAATCGCATCACCGGGAAATGGATTGCGGATCACCTTGGGATTGGTTTTGCTGACCGGCAGCGAGGGATTGAAATTGGGATTGGCGTAAGAGCTATCGGGATTATAAATCGTCTGTCCGCTCTGGCTGAAGTTCCCCAGGCGTTCGAGCAAGGTCGGCACAGTTTCAATCTGGGTGGCCAGGGTGCTCATGCGAAACCCTTCGTAGTTGGCAAAAAAGAACGTCTTGCCTTTCTGGATCGGGCCGCCGAGCGAAGCTCCGAATTGATTCTGAACCAGTGGAGGCACCTGATTTTCATTAAATGCCCGCGCGTCCAAGGCGCCGTTGCGAATGAATTCGTAGACGGTGCCGTGAAACTGGCCGGTCCCGGACTTGGTGATGATATTAATCTGCCCGCCTCCCGCTCCGCCGTACTCTGCGGAATAGCCGCCAGTGTCCACTTTGAACTCTTCGACTGCATCCGGGGAAGGGCTGAAGGCAAGGGTGCTGAAGGTGGGGTCCGTATCCGTTGAGCCGTCCAGCAGAAAGTAATTGGCATTGGGCCGGTTGCCGCCCAAAACCAGCGCCGAGTTCTGCCCGGGACGAAAATAAAGCGGGTTGGTCGTACCGCTCTGGGCGCCGAAGCCCTGGTGAGCGTTGGGAATGGTCAACGCCAGGTCCAGCAGATGGCGGCCGTTCAACGGCAACTGCGAAGTCATCTCCGGTTCAATGACCGTGCCCAAACTCGCGTCGGAGGTTTGCATGCCTTGAGCCGTGCCCACCACCTGGACTTGTTGCTGCACTTTGCCCAGAGGCATGGCGACGTCCAATCGCAGGCGCTGGCTGACTTCCAGGGCGAATCTGCGGGCTTGCACGCCAAATCCAGCCGCCTCCGCCTGCAATTCGTAATCGCCCGGTTTGAGGCCCACAAATTCGTAAAGCCCGTCACCGTTGGAGATGGTGGCGCGCGTGAACTCCATGCCCGGCGAACGAATGATCAGCTTGGCATTGGGCACGGCTTTCCCTTTTGGATCAGTCACCTCTCCGGTGACGGAAGCGAGATTCGTCTGCGCGACTGCACTTGCCGCGAATAGACAGACCAGAATGCAAACCACCCGCCAAGCATTCCACCACTTGGGCATCACAGCCTCCTTCGATTGGTTTAATCCTGAAAGGGATATCCGGTAAAGACAGGGTCAATCTACGACAAGCGGCGAAAAGCCGCAATATGCGCAATCGTGTAAATAAACTAATCAAATCAACTAATTGACTGGTGCAGAAACACCGGAAACCGGGAATGATCCATGTTAAAAGCGAGCGACAAGCAACGACTGGCCAGTGCCAAGTGCAATCGTGTTACGGTGGGTCAGCCGCCGCCAAGGCATGTTCGCCGCGCTAGCGGCAATAGCCTGTGGCCCACGGCGATTAGCCGTGGGTAGAGTTGTGAAAATCCTGTCTTGAGCCCCGTTAGGGGCGACGTTGTTCCCGCGTATGCCGCCCCTGACGGGGCTTGGAAGTCTGCGCTCGCCTCTTTTCCCACGGCTGGCGCCGTGGGCCACGTGATGACGCCCGCCACTGCGGGCTTGGCCGTAGTTCCAGACCCTTGATCGCGGGCATCGAAGACCCGCCCAACGACTCCGAATTCGATGATTTCCGGCAAAACGAACCAGAGCCGATGCTTTGTTTTGAATAACTTCTCCGGTTCGTTTTGTTAAAAAACATCTTTTGCGCGTGGTGACGGGGAAGGCATGTGGCAAGAATCGAGCCCGCATGGATTCCCGCTTGCGCGGGAATGACGATACGCGCATTTGCGGCATTCCCCACTTCGTCGTCACCCCCGCGTCGGCGGGGGTCCATGCCGCCACCGGCGAGCGGCGGCTTCCCGCTCCCCGCTTGCGCGGGGACAAGCTGCGCGGGAATGACGGCGGAGACCGGCTGGGGGATCGGCGCGCTGGGGGAATGAAAGTCCACCCGGCTGAAGCTGGCCCGGGCGTGGCATGGAAATGTAGAGGCGCCCTTCAGGGCGGCAACTGAAAATCCAAAGTTCACCCCGTTCGACCCGGTGATGGCATGGCCAAGGTCGAAGCTGCCCGGCGAAGGGCCGCCCGGGGGCGAACCATGCGGCACGCGGCGGGGCGGTGTTTTTCCGAGCGGGGTGCGGCGCGGCGAAGGATCTTCGGGTTCTTCCCACTGGCGCCGCTGCCTTTGCATTTCCAGCAGCAGCCGCAGCTTGCGCTCAATGTGGCGGTGCAGCGAGTTCTCCATGCGGATCATCAGCACCCACTGCGGGCCTTCCGGGGCCAGCGCGGCGTTGCGCTGGGCGCGCGTCACCTCCACCTTTTCCTTGAAGAAGACCTGATAGCGTTCCGTCACGTCGCGCACTTCTTCATTCAGCGCCAGTTTGAGGGCGCGCTGGGCGCTGTCCTGGGCTTCGTCCCACACCCCGCGCTTGGCGGCCTGCTGCAAGGCGCCGAAAAATCCCTCGATCTGGCCGCCGCGCCAGGTGAGATGCTCGCCATAGAGCAAGCGCAGGAAGTGAGCAACGTCGTCCTGGTAATTCTTTTGCTTGGCTTGGGTCGAGAGCAGCTCCAGGACGGAAAGCGTCTCCTCAAACTTGGCGATGGAATCCGGGACGCCGCGCAGTCCGGTGGCCAGGATGGCCTCGTGAGTGGTGTCAACGCTGGTGTAGTCCAGGTCGGCGGCGGCGCGGCGATGCTCCAGCTCCAGCAATTCCTGATGGCGGTCCCACACGCCATGCTGGGCCCGCTCCAGACGCGCCTTTTTCCACATGAGGACGGCCAGATCGCCGGTCAGGGCCATCTCCACCGTGCCCGCCGGGTGGAGCGACTCGATGAGGCCGGCAAACAACTGTTTGAAGTCCTCGGGGTCCTCGCCCAGCGCCACCATGGATTCCCAGAAGAAGGTGGCGTGGGCGGAAAGGCCGTGCGTGGCGGCGTTCATGCGGGAATGGGATTTGCCCGGGGCGGAGCGCGGCCCGGTGGACCGGCGGGCGGCGGCGCGGCGCTGCTGGCGCTGGGGTGCGGTGAGGGCGCGGCGCTTCGGGCTGCGTCCGCCCCGGCCCGGCTCAGCGGGGCTGGATTCGGCGGGACTCGATGGGGCGGTGATGGCGTCGTTGGCGAAAAAGGGGTCAGCCGGGGGATCAGCAGGGTCCGCCGGTTCGACTGCTCCCTGGGGTTCGGAGGCACCGGGCGGCGCGGCTTGAGCCGAACTGAATGGACCGGCTTGGGGCAACTCTTCGACGGGCTGGCCCGGCTCGATTTCCGCTGCCGGGTCGGACTCTCCCGCAGCGAGGGGGTTTAAGACGTCATGGGAATGGTCTTCGGACATGATTTCTCCTGGTGGAATGGCAAGTCGCCGCGCCCCGGCTAAGGGCCCCTCACCCGCCGCTTCGCGGCACCCTCTCCCCGCGAGCGGGGCGAGGGCAAAAACGATCGGACGCCCGGCTCTCTCAATTCTCCGTCTCTCCCCGCAGGCGGGGCGAGGGCAAAAACTACCGGACGCCCGGCTCTCTCAATTCTCCGTCTCTCCCCGCAGGCGGGGCGAGGGTTGGGGGCGGTCCGCTACGACAGGGCGGGGGCGGGTCGTGGCAGGGGCTGTGGCCGGTGAAGCTCCGAGGGAGAGCGGGTAACCGGACGATAGTTACGCTTGAAATAATACACAATAAGTACTGTATTGTCAAGAAGTTTTGGTGGAGGGTTAGTGGTCGCTTTCGCGGCTGTAGCGGCGGTCTCTGACCGCCGAACTTTATTCTTCAACAGTTTCCGGCGGTCAGAGACCGCCGCTACAGCAAACGGTACCACGCCGCTACAAGAGTCACAACCCTGTTCTCGTTTCAGCGCACATCACGGTATAATGGAAAATTTACCGTATTCCCCGGAGGTCCAATGGAGAAGACGCTCGACCTGAAGAGCACGCTGAATCTGCCGCGAACCAAGTTTTCCATGAAGGCAAACCTACCGCAGAATGAGCCGGTGCGGCTCGCCCAATGGGAAGCCGAGGACCTTTACGGGCAGATTCGCGAAGCGCGGCGCGGTGATCCGCTCTTCATCCTGCACGATGGGCCTCCCTATGCCAACGGCCGCATCCATCTGGGCACGGCTCTGAACAAAATCCTGAAGGATTTCATCGTCAAATCCAGGACGCTGGCGGGATTCAATTCGCCTTATCTGCCGGGTTGGGATTGTCACGGGCTGCCCATCGAAATCAACGTCGATAAGGAACTGGGGCCGCGCAAGGCCGGGATGAGCACCACCGAAATTCGCCGCGAGTGCCGCCGCTACGCGGAAAAGTTCGTAAACCTGCAGCGGGCGGACTTCAAGCGTCTGGGCATTCTGGGTGAGTGGGAAAAGCCTTACCTGACCATGGATCATTCCTATGAGGCGATGATCGCGGAAGCCTTCCTGCGCTTCCTCGACCAGGGCTACGTCTACCGTGGCAAGAAGCCGGTCTATTGGTGCCTGGCGGATCAGACGGCGTTGGCCGAAGCCGAAGTGGAATACGAAGATCACCGCAGCCGGTCGATCTATGTCCGCTACCGGATGACTTCCGATCCTGCGAAGCTGGATTCGAAGCTGGCAGGGAGAAAGGTTTGGGTGATCATCTGGACCACCACACCGTGGACCTTGCCCGCCAGCATGGCCGTGGCATTTCACCCGGATTTTGAATATGTGGCGGCCCAGGGGGAGGACGGTGACGCTTATCTGGTGGAGAGCCGGCGCCATGACCCCACCCTCCAGGAGACCGGACTGAAGACGGTGGAGACCATCACCCGCATTCCCGGCCACAAGCTCGAAGGCATTGAGATGCAGCATCCGTTCCTGGAACGGAAAATCCTGGGCGTGCTGGCCGATTACGTCACCTCCGAAGACGGCACCGGCTGCGTGCATACGGCGCCCGGCCACGGGCGCGAGGATTACGAGACCGGCATCCGCTACGGCATCGAAATTTACTGCCCGGTGGGCGACCGCGGCGAATTCACCGAGGGATTGCCGGCTTATCTTGGCAAGACGGTTTTCCAGGCGAATGAGCCCATCATTGAACTGCTGCGCGCGAACGGCGCGCTGATGGGACCGGCGGGCTGGCTGACGCACTCCTATCCGCATTGCTGGCGCTGCCACAATCCGGTGATCTTTCGCGCCAATGAGCAGTGGTTCGTGAGCATCGATCACGATGATTTGCGCGGGCGGGCTCTTGAAGCCATTCGCGGCGTGAAGTGGTCACCGGAGTGGGGCGAGGAGCGCATCAAGAATATGATCGCCACGCGCCCGGATTGGTGCATCTCCCGCCAGCGCGTGTGGGGCGTGCCCATCACCGTGTTCCATTGCGAGGCCTGCAAGAAGCCACTGCTGGACGCCAAGCTGGCGCGGCCGGCCGTGGAGCTTTTCCGCAAGGAAGGCGCGGACGCCTGGTACTCGCACCCGATTGAGGACCTGATCGCACCCGGCGCCCAATGTCCCGGCTGCGGTGGATCGGAATTCCGCAAGGAGACTGACATCCTGGACGTGTGGTTTGACTCCGGCTCCAGCCAATTCGCAGTGTTGGGCCATCGCGCCGACCTGCCCTGGCCTTCCGATGTGTACCTGGAAGGCGGCGATCAATATCGCGGCTGGTTCCACAGCTCGCTGTTGGTGGCGCTGGTCACGCATCGCGCCGCGCCCTACCGCCAGGTGCTGACCAACGGCTGGGTGCTGGATGCGGAAGGCCGCGCCATGTCGAAATCACTGGGCACGGGTCTGCACCCGGATGAAGTGATCAAGACGAATGGCGCTGAAATTCTGCGTCTTTGGGCGGCTTCGGTCGACTTCCGCGAGGACGTGGTGATCTCGCCGGATATTTTGACGCGACTCTCCGAAGCTTATCGCAAGCTGCGAAACACGTTCCGCTACTGCCTTGCCAATCTTTATGACTTCAACCCGGAGCGCGACAGCGTCCAACCGGGCGAACTCGAGGAGATTGACGCTTGGGCTTTGCACCGCACCTCGCAAGTGATCGAACAAGTGGAAGCGGGCTACGAGTCCTTTTCGTTCCACAAGGTCTATCGCGCGCTCTATGATTTCGCCACGGTGGACTTGAGCGCCTTCTACTTCGACATCCTGAAGGACCGCCTCTACACCGCCCCGCCGCGTTCGGCGCGACGCCGTTCCGGACAAACGGTGTTATTCCGCATCGCGGATGCGCTGGTCAGAGCCGTGGCGCCCCTGCTCTGCTTCACGGCGGATGAGGTGTGGACGCATCTGCCTGGGGACCGCCATCGCGAGCCGAGCGTCCATCTGGCGCGGTTCGTGCGGCCTTCGCAGTTGAAAGCGGGACTGCCGGAAAGCCTGGCGGAGAAGTTGCCGAAGTGGGAACAACTGATCGCCGTCCGCAACGACGTGCTGAAAGCGTTGGAGGTGGCGCGCCAGGAAAAAACCATTGGCAGCGGCCTGGAAGCGCGCGTGATCCTGGAAGCGCAAGGCGGCCTTGGCGCCTTGCTCGAAGCATATCATTCCGCGCTGCCCGCGCTTTTCATCGTCTCGCAAGTCGAACTCGGCCCGGTGGCAAACGCAACCCATGCTCCCGGCGAGCTTCCGGAATTACAGGTGGAAGTTCAGAAAGCCCTGGGAAGCAAGTGCGAACGGTGCTGGAATTATTCAGTCGAGGTCGGCAAGGATGCGGATTATCCTACGGTGTGCGAGCGGTGTTCGGCGGCGGTGCGGGAGATGGAATCTGATAATGGATGAGTGGGGACGTGTGATTCCAGGCTCTTCGCTGTTATCCTGAGCCCTTCGCCTGTCATCCTGAGCGCAGCGAAGGATCTCCATCTCGTTCGCAGCCGGGGAAGCTGTCCAATCCAGTGATTCTTCGCTGCGCTCTGAATGACAGGCAGAGCTTTTCTCAAGAGCCGGTTCGCGGCGTAATTTCAAGAGGAGGATGAATCGATTGGCTGACTGCCGGGATGCCGCCGCAAACACTGAAAATATGGCCGAGGACCTCACAGCCCGCGTCAATCGCATTTCCCGCTGGGTTTACATTGCCATTGCCGCCGTGGTCTTCGCCGGTGATCAAGCGACCAAGACCATGGTGGAAAGCGCCATCCCGCTGCACGCCGTGGTACCCGTCATTCCCCATTTCTTCAATCTCGCTCGCACCCAGAATCCGGGCGCGGCGTTCGGGCTTTTTTCCGACGCTCCCGCACCCTGGAAGACGGGCCTGCTGATTGCCGTTTCAGTGCTGCTGCTGGTGAGCATCATCTCCGTGGTTTGGAAGAGCCGCAAAATTCAATGGGAAGCCGGTGTGGCCCTATCGCTGATTCTGGGCGGGGCGCTGAGCAATCTGCTGGACCGGCTCCGCTATGGCCACGTCACGGACTTTTTGGATTTTTACCTGAAGAACTACCACTGGTTCACTTTTAACCTGGCGGATAGCGCCATTGTGGTGGGCGCGGGATTCCTGGTGATCCACATGTTCACGGCGGAGTAGGCGAGCGGCCTTGTCGCGGCGCTGTCCTCAGCGCCGGGGACTGTTCCCCCTCACCCCAACCCTCTCCCCGCAAGCGGGGAGAGGGAGAACCGCGCAGCGGTGGGGGAGGGGCTCGGGTTCAACGATGTGCGGTTATTCTCGAACCGACCCTGAGTGAACGGCATTGAGGTTAGCGCCGGTGAGGACGGCGGCGCACCAGCATGACCGAGATTCTCCAGCTTGATTTCAGTCCCGCGCCGGAAAATGCTGGTGAACGGCTGGACATTTTCCTGACCCGGCGGATGCCGGACTGGAGCCGCAGCCAGATCCAGAAATTGATTCGCCAAGGTTCGGTGAGGCTTGGCGAGCGCGTTGCAAGCAAGGCCGGTGAGTTAGTCGCCCCAGGAGAAAGCGTCGAGGTTCGCGCCGTCCGGCGGGAATTGAGAGCAACGCCCGAAGACCTTCCACTCCACATCGTCCATGAGGATTCGGATCTGCTGGTGATTGACAAGCCGGCAGGCATGGTGGTGCATCTTGGCGCGGGCATCAGCTCCGGAACGCTGGTCAATGCGCTGCTTCACCACCTGGGGCAGATTGGCAGCCTTTCCACCCGCGGTGGCGAAATGCGCCCGGGCATCGTCCACCGCCTGGACAAGATGACCTCGGGTCTGATCATCGTGGCCAAGAATGACGCGGCCCACCGGCGGCTGGCGGATGCTTTCAAGGCCAGAACGGTTCGCAAGACCTATGTGGCGCTGGTGCATGGCCGTCTCGACCGGACCGAGGGAGCCATCAGCAGCGGTATTGGCCGTGATCCCAAGCGACGCTCGCGCATGAAAGCAGGCGGCCTGCGTCCGCGCCAAGCGGAAACGGAGTTCAAAGTCATGCGGACGTTTCCGGGTTTCACGCTTCTTGAAGTCTCGCCGCGTACCGGCCGCACTCATCAGATTCGCGTGCACCTGGCTTCCATCGGCCATCCCGTGGTGGGCGACACCGTCTACGGAGCGCCTTCGAAGATCAGGTTGGAAGGCAGAGAACAGAAAACCCTGGCCAGGACTTTTCTCCACGCCGCGGCGATTGAATTCAATCATCCCTCGACGGGGAAACTATTGCGATTCACCTCGCCTCTTCCGCAAGAACTGACGCAATTCATCGAGGTGACCCCACTCGCGCCGTAGGGGCGGGCCTTGTGCCCGACCGTCCCAAAGGGTCCATTCGCGGGCGACCACAAGGGTCGCCCCTACGATATATCCTGAGCAACCAACAAAGATAGAAAGCTCGTGCCGTGGGGCAACGCCAGCCCAAAGTTTTGGGCAATCGTCGCGCCAATGTCTGACAAACTGGCGCGAGTTCCCAGATCAACTCCGGGGCGAACGCCCGGCCCCGCAGCGAGGATGGGGACGTACTCACGAGAATGATCGGTGGATGGTCCCAGCGGGTCGCAGCCGTGATCGGCGGTCAGTATCAGAAGGTCACGCGGGCGTAATGTGGCCAGAAGCTGCGGCAGGAATGCGTCCACCGCTTCGATGGCGCGAGCGTAACCTTGAACGTCAAGCCGGTGGCCGTAAAGCATGTCGAAATCGACGAGGTTCGTGAAGATCAATCCTTCCTTGACCTCTCCCAGCGCAGCAACCGTGCTTTCCAGCGACTCCTGATTATTGTGGCCAGACAAGGCGCGTGTGATGCCGCGATTCAGAAAGATGTCCGGAATCTTTCCGACGCCCACCACTTCCAGGCTCGCTTTGTGGAGCATGTCCAGCAGCATGGGGCGCGGCGGCTCGACCGCGTAATCGTGACGGCGTTCGGTGCGGCGAAACGCTCCCGGTTTTCCTTCAAACGGCCGGGCGATCACCCGGCCCACCCGGTGCCTGCCCTGCAAAAGCTCGCGCCCAATCCGGCACATGCGGTAAAGTTCATCGGGCGGGATCACGCCTTCGTGCGCGGCGATCTGGAACACGCTGTCGCCGGAGGTATACACAATGGGAAACCCGGTGCGGAGATGCCGCTCACCCAATTGCTTGATGATCTCCGTGCCCGACGCCGGAAAGTTGCCGAGGATCTTGCGCCCGATGGCTTGCTCGAATTTCGAGATGATTTCCGGAGGAAAGCCGTGGGGATAAACCGGAAAGGGCTGATCCAGGATAATGCCCGCCATCTCCCAATGCCCGGCGGTGGTATCTTTTCCGGGCGAGCCGAGCGCGGCTTTGCCATAGGCGCCATCGGGCAAAGCACCGGGCTCGAGTCCTTGGAGAGGCCGGATGTTGGCAAGCCCAAGGCGGAGGAAATTGGGAACTCGCAAAGCGTACCGCTCCGCGATGTGTCCCAGCGTGTCGCGCCCCGCGTCACCGTAAGCATCCGCGTCCGGCATGGCGCCGATGCCAAGACTATCGAGAACAATCAGGGCAATGCGATCGAAGGGTCGCGTCATGGGAGGGCAGCGGCAGAAAACCGGCAGGACGCAGAAGACAGATACTCCTCAGCGCCCCGCCGCAGAAGCGAAAAACCATCGGCAATTACGATTCCACCGTAAAGTTGGCGGACAGCTCCATGTCTCCCCAACTGATTGAGATTGCACCGCCGCCGTGTTCCTTTTCCAGCGAGATGGTCACCATCTGCGCCGGCTTCGATTCCTTCTCCTCTTTCAAAGGAACGAATACCACATCCTTCGAAGGAGCATGACTGGTTCCCCATTGGCCGTGCTGCGAGTTGAACACCAGTTTCCAACTGTTGTCGGCTTGGCGCTGGGCCCACAGGCTGTAAACTCCTTTGGGCACCTTGACGCCACCAAAGTTCAAGTCAGTGCTTGTGGTGAATGTGGTGGACTTGTCCGCGCCCAGCCGCCAGAAACCACCCGGCTTCAACTGGCCCAGAAGCGTCTGGACAGTCCGTCCCTTCAGAGATGGACGCCCGTATTCCACGCTGATCGTTTGGCCGGCCAACGTGATCTTGGAATTCCCCCGTGGATTGCCTTGGGCTTGCGCCCAGGCGCTGAGACCAAAAACCACGGCGAGAACCACTCCTGTATTACGCAGTCTCTTCATTGTTGCCTCCTCGTAGATTTCCGAACTTGTTGACCCATACGAGTTATCCACACGGTCGTAAGCCGGCGGCGCTCGGTTCTGTAACGCCCGTCTGTGACCGGCGGATTTCGCCCCTACTGCAAATGCCCGTCGCCGACTTACGTCCTCATCAATAATTTCGATGAGGACTTGAACCAGCACGGCAAGCCGCAATCTCGCGGCACACCGCGAAGGGCCTCATTATATCCCCGGATGAATCGCCTTCTCAAGCCCGGAGGCCGCAGATTGAATCAAGGCGGACTCGTCTTCAAGCGCCTTCGAGACGACTCCAATCTGCGTGTTCGCCTGCTGCCACTGTTTCTGTTCGATGGCCTCGCGGATGCCGGGAAGCGTCTTCACGCCATAACCCGTATAGAGTCCCGGTGCATAGATTTCATGCTTGTACCACGGACGGCCGGGCAAGCCGCCAGGAGTTGTCAGCTTGCGCTCACTTTGCATCAGCATTTCATTGACCTGTTGAAGTTGGGCGTGGGCCAAAGCCTGTCCGCCATTCTGCTCCGCCTTGTTCGCCACTTTCTGATACGCATCGGCGCTTTGCTTGAGATCGTCCAAAGCGTTTTCAAGCGGAGCAAAGTTGAGATGGGGAGGAACGGCTTCAATCGATGGTGGCACGAATGGTTTTTGCGGGTCGGTGGTGGCGGAGAACAGGCCTTCGCGGATTTCCTGATTCTGCTCGCGAGTCTGGGCCTGCATGGTCTTCAACAGCTTTTCCACCTGTTGCGCGTACTCTGCCACGGTGCTGGCCAAACCGGTGAAATCATAAGGCAGCAGATCGGCATCGGCAAAGCGCATCACGGCGGTGCCCGCGGTTTGGGCCAGAGCCCGCCCATAGACAAAGGTTGGATCACCAAAGTGGGTGTACCAGTAGAAATCGTCGTAGATCGAGTGGTAGATGCCGCCTCCGTCTTCTCCGCCATACCCAAGATTCAGTGATGCAATGCCAACGTGATCGATAAACGGAGAATAGTCCGATCCCGATCCCAAGGCGCCAATTTTCAGATCTTTCCCGCTGCGAAGATATTGCCGGTCCTGCGTTGTTTTGGCCATCGAAATTTCCCGGAGGCGAAGACGCTGCTCGACCGGCAAGTTCTTCTCCGGGTCCGTAATGCCCTGGGCAACACCGTCAATAAATTTTTGCAGAGTATGCGAGCCCTCCGCAAAAAGATAGCCGCGGCCATTGGAATCCGAATTGATATAGATGGCGGCGTGTTTTGCCAGCTCGTCCGCATGCTCCTCCACCCATTCGGTCGAGCCAATCAGCGCCGGCTCCTCGCCGTCCCAGGCGCAGAGGATGATGGTGCGCTTGGGCTTCCATCCTTGTTTCAGGAGCTCACTGAAGGATCGAGCCTCCTCCATCAAAGGCGACGTGCCGGACACCGGATCAGCGGAGCCGTTTACCCAGGCGTCGTGGTGATTGCCCCGGATCACCCACTCCTCCGGAAAAGTCGAGCCGGGAATCCGCGCAATCACGTCGTTGATCGGCTTAATGTCCCAATTGAAAGCGAGCTTCAGGTGGACTTTGGCTGGTCCGGGGCCGACATGATAAGTGAAGCCCAGCGCGCCGCGCCAGGCGGCGGGAGCGACGGGTCCAGCAAGCGCCGAAAGCAGGGGTTTGGCGTCTCCATAGGAAATTGGGAGCACCGGGATCTTCTCAATGGTCTTTGCCTGGCTCAGAGGAAGGCGCTTGGCTTTGGCAGTTGCGCCCACGCCGGGCGTGAGCGGGTCACCGGGATAAAGCTCCATCTCCATCACGCTGCCCCGCTGAACGCCTTCGAGTGGCCGCCAGGCGCCCTGCGGGAAAGTATCGCCCGCCCGGTACCCATCATCCGCCGGGTCCGAATAGATCAAGCAACCGATGGCGCCGTGCTGATGGGCCAACTTGGGCTTGATGCCGCGCCAGCTATGCCCGTAGCGGGCGATCACGATGGCGCCCTTGACTGAAATCCCCAGACGCTTGAGCTGGGTGTAGTCTTCCTGGGTTCCATAGTTCACATAGACCAGCGGCGCAGTAACATCGCCATCCGGAGAATAGGCGTTGTAAGTTGGCAGTTGCTCCGCATGTTGCGACGAAGTGGAATCGCCCGGGACGGTGGGCTCTTCGAGCTTGGCCACAAACTTGGTGGGGGATACCATTTCCACAACCCGGATCTTGGGTGTGGGAAATAACACGTTGAATGTTTCGATGTGCGCGTCCAGACCCCAGGATTTGAATTTGGCGAGAATCCATTCGGCATTGGCCTTGTCATAAGGTGAACCCACGTGGTGAGGCCGGGCGGAAAGGTGCTGGTTGTATGCCCGAATGTTGGCAGGATCGGGAATGGCCTTGAATTTTGCCTCCCAATTTTGTTCCGCGCGGGCCGAATCCGCTGAATAACCTTGTATGGCAGGCGGTTCCTGGGCCGCCATCGCAGGCAAGAGTAGTCCGGTCAAAACAAGCCACAGCCATTTGTTGCTTTTCAGCATCGGTTTTCCTCCGGTAATATATCCCGTCGGGGCGACCCTCGTGGTCGCCCGAGGGCGGGCACCAGGCCCGCCCCTACAACGCGAACAGAATTTTCGTTATCCCGCGCCTAAAGATTTTCTTGAATGAATGACACCAGGCGCTTCTCCAAATAAGCGCGGGAAGCTTTGGTGCTAAATCCATGCTTCTCGCCGGGCTGAATGTACAGATCAAACGGAATCCCGGCCTTGATGAGAGCTTCGTCAAATTGCATCGAGTTCTGCATGTGAACGTTGTCATCCGACGTCCCATGAATCAGAAAAAGTTTGGCGCGAAGCTGGCTTGCCGCATCCAGTGGCGAAGACGTCTTGTAGCCTTGCGGATTTTCTTGGGGTGTTCGCATGTAACGCTCGGTGTAAATCGAATCGTAGAACTTCCAATCCGTCACGGGGGCCCCGGCGATTCCGCACTTGAAGACACCGGGCGCATGGGTCAGGCTGTAGAGCGTCATATAGCCGCCATATGACCAGCCAAAGATGCCGATGCGGTTGATATCGATATAAGACAGCGATTTCAAATAATCTATCCCGGCGAGCTGATCATCCAGCTCATGACTGCCCATATTTTCAAAGATGGGAGTCTCCCAGGCGTGACCCCGTCCCCAGGAGCCACGGTTGTCCAACGACCAGATGATATACCCGCGCTCCGCCAGGTATTCATCCAGCAAAGACGTGTCGCCGAACCGGTTTTGAATCAGTTGAACGTGAGGACCGCCATAAACGTCAACCAGCACAGGATATTTCTTGTGGGGATCGAAGTTTACGGGTTTCACCATGCGGGCGTAAAGCGTCGATCCGTCGTGTGCCTTGATCTTCGGAAACTCCGTCGGCGGTAGGATGTACTCATCAAGATGGCTGACCGTCGCCGAAAGTGTTTTGACCGGCGCGCCGCCCGGCTTTAGAAGAAGCGTTTCCGGTGGAGTATCGATATTTGAAAAGCGATCGAGGATGTACTGGCCGTCCGGAGAAAGATTCAATCCGTGCGTTCCCGTGCCACGGCTAACGCGGGCAAGGCCGCTGCCGTCGAACCGGATGCGATAGATGTGACGCTCCCGCACATCCTTCTTCGTGGAAATAAAATAAACCCAACCCTGTTTTCCATCCACCTGAACCGTCGCGACGTTTTGGAAGATCGGAATATCAATCATCCACTTTCCGCCGCCCAGCTCGTTCAGCAGGTGGCCATCAATGGAGTAGCGGTAGAGATGCAGCCAGCCATCGCGCTCGGAGAGCCAGAGAAACTGCTTGCCTCCTTCTATAAACTGGGGCGGCTCCAATGAATTGATCCAGTAAGGGTCCGTCTCGGTGAGGAGAACGCGGTCATTGCCGGTTTCCGGATTCCAAAAATGCAGGACCATGCGGGTCTGATGGCGATTGAGCGTCATGAAGGCCACGCGTTTCGAATCCGGGGACCACGTGAAGGCCGGGTCCACATACTCGGCGGAAGAGGGCAGAGGAAAAGTCACGGCGTGGGGCACTTGACCATCGACATTGACCACGTGGAAACTGGCGGCAGGATTGGCATCGCCCGCTTGCGGGAACCGCTCCCAATCGAGCTTCACGTGAATCTGTAAGTAGTCCGTGATCGGATAGCGTGGCACCGGGCGGTCGTCCAACTGGACATAGGCAATCTTCGTCCCGTCCGGCGACCATCGGTAGGACCGGCCGGTGGTCCGATTTGCGATTTCTTCCTGATAAACCCAATCCATTTTCCCGTCCAGAACATCCGCAGTTCCGTCTTGAGTGACTGCCTGAGCGTGGCGAGTTTTGATGTCCAAAACGTAAATGTTGTTGCGCTTGACGAAAGCCACCCGGTCACCTTGCGCCGAAAAAGTGGCCTCTTCCTCGGGGTCCGAATCATTGGTCAGGCGGGTCACTTTGCCGGAGTTTGCATCGAGCAGCCAAAGGTCATCATCTCCGTTAAAAAGAATCGCGTCACCCTTCGGAGACCACTGATAGGTGAGCAGACTGGGTCCCGGTTTCCCCGGGGTCGCGCTCCACAGCATGTGCGTGGCGCCGGACTGGGCATCATATTCATAAAGCGCCTGGGCCCTCGTCCTGCCCGAGCCCGTCATGTTGACGTAGGAGACGTCATCCGAGCCGGGCCGCCAGGCGAGCCGGCCTGCCCCGGGAATTATCAGTTTTCCATAAGCGTTGACGATGTCATCGACGCTGAGTTGTTTTTTAGCCGTCTGCGCAGGAATAACCGCAACCCATCCCAACGCCAAAGCCAGGGTGAAAAAAAACAATCTGGGATTGCTCTTCATAGAACTCCTGGGAATGAACCAAACCGCGTGGCCGGAGCCAATCTATTTGTGCGGCGCGCCACTACACACTTCCACCCACAAACAAAGAGATGTGGAGTTTTCATTTGCCTTGAAACGATTTCGGAAAACCGGCAGGCCGGATATACCGAACCTTTGAGTCTAGCCCTTGCGATGGTTCTTCACCCTTCAAAGTGAAACTTTCTGGAGCGGCAGGGCCGATTTTACAACCCCGAATTCCGTGGTGTTCGTAAGAGTGACGTCCTCATATTTCTTGGCTTTGAGGTCGTACACCTCGCACGTATCAAAAGGCAACGAATAGACGTGCAACGTCACGGCGCGGGAGTTGAAGGGGCTGGGGTTGGACACCAAATGGATCGGCTCCTCCGGGTCCACCTCCTGCGGCTTGCCCGCCTCAATCAAGAAGTGTGAACTCGATTGCAACTCGCAGAAGTGAGCGCCAGGATCTTTCTTGACCAGCCTGAAGTTATGAACCTCGACTCTGCCGTAGGCCATCGCCATCCAGCACTTCTGGTCGCGGTGATTGTGGATGGGGCTTTTCTGGCCAATCGCCCAGCAGATGGCGATCAGCTCGTAAAGATCGGTCCGCTGGATCAGATTCCGCGTGTAGTGCTCCGTGCTGAAATACAGATAGGGCGCGAGGCTTTGAACATTCACTGGATGGGCGCGCAAGAAGTGGAGCACGGCCTGGTGGGTGAATTCACTGGTGGGAACCGCCGCAAGCCGTTCCGTGAAGTCTTCAATGTTTACCATGGGGCCTTTAGGATAGAAAATCCTGTGGCAAAGTCAAGGAAAAGAATAGGGAGAAGATCCCGGCCAGAACGGAAAGTGGATGATCGGCTGAGGGTGACGGGCCCGGGCCGGCCGGCCTGGAAGATCCCATCCCGTGCCTTGGCGCAAATCAAGTGGACGGCTCACCGGCGTGGGTTGGTCGCGGCAAACCGTCCGTTCTGTTTCAGCGCGGAGCCGGAGGAATATTCCTTGGCCCGGATTATTTACGAAATTTTATTCGAGGGCCATCCGGGCACTGTTAACAACGTGCCCGGACGGTCTACTAAATGGAAGGTCGCGAACAATCCGGGCGAGGGCCCGCAGTGGCTCAGAATGTCCGGCCAGAAAAACGTGGAATCCGACAGCAAGAGAACTAGCCGGCCAGTTTTCCAACCAGGCTGAAGAGTGGCAGGTACATGGAGATCACGACGCCTCCCACCACCACGCCCAGGAACAGAATAATCATGGGCTCCATCAGCGTCAGCAGATCGCCCACGGCTGCATCCACTTCGTCCTCGTAGAAGTCCGCGACTTTTTGCAACATGGTGTCTAATGCGCCGGTTTGCTCTCCCACACCGATCATCTGCGTTACCATATTGGGAAAGACGCCGGTGGCGCGCAAAGGATCCACAATCGTCTGGCCGCCTTCGATCGCCTTTCGAACATCAAGGATGGCTTTTTCGATCACCGCATTCCCCGCCGTCCGGGCGGTGATGTCCAGCGCCTCCAGCATGGGCACGCCGCTGGTGATGAGCGTTCCCAGGGTGCGCGTGAAGCGCGCCACGCCGATCTTCCGCATCAATCCTCCGAGCACCGGAATTTTCAGAACCAATTTATCGATCATCATCCTTCCGCCGGGAGTTGCATAGTATTGCTTCAGGCCAAAGAAGATCCCCCCGATTCCTAATAGAAAGATCCAGGCGAAGCTGGCAACCGCATGGCTTAAACCAATGACGATGCGCGTAGGCAAAGGAAGTGCCGCGCCCAGTCCCGCGAACAGAGTGGCGAATATCGGCACCACTTTCCAGAGCAGCAGCATGATCACGCCACCGGCGATCACCAGGACGGCGACTGGGTAAATCATGGCGGATTGCACCGCCCTCTTTAACTTGACCGCTTTTTCAATGTAGGTCGAGAGCCGTTGCAGAATCCCGTCTAAAATTCCGCCCGCCTCTCCAGCCTCCACCATATTGGTGTAAAGATCATCGAAAACCTTGGGATGTTTGCGGAGGGCGTTGGCCAAGGTCGCGCCGCTTTCCACCGTCGAACGGACCGAGGTTAGGGCTCTCCCGAACTTCTTATCCTCCTGTTGCGAAGCGAGGATTTCCAGGCATTGGACGAGCGGCAAGCCGGCATCAATCATCACTGAAAATTGCCGGGTGAAGACGGCAAGGTGTTTGGGGGCCACCTTCGACCCCTTGGGCGCTTTGCTGCCGGCCGCCGGCTTCGCTTTGTTCGAAGCCTTCTTTGTGGAAATCGCGCCCCAGAGACTCCTGGCTGCGGGTTGGCGCCCGGGAGCGGGATTGGGAAACGTGGGCGCTTTCGTCGTCGCCGGGCGAAGTTGAATGGTAGCCATTTTTTATCTCCTCAAACCGTTCCCCAGTGGAATTCGCGCAATCGCACCGGGCCTCGTAACAGCATGTGGCCCGGAAAAAGGGTTGCAGCAAGTTCCTCTACCGCTTGACTGGGGCAGAGTTGTTCATTGGCCTCGGCGCTGAAGGCATCGTGGCCCCTCGATTGATCATGTCCTGCAGCTCGTCGGCATTGCTCGAACGGTTGAGCGCAGTTTCCAACGTTATCTGCCGCTGCTGGTAGAGCGAACAGAGTGATTGGTTGAAGGTTTGCATCCCATATTTCTCTTGTCCGGACTGCATGGCGGAATAGATTTGGTGAATTTTATCCTCGCGGATCAGGTTGCGAATGGCGGGATTGGGGATCAGTATTTCCATGGCCATGGCCCGGCCCTTGCCGCCTGTTTTTTGGAGCAGTGATTGGCAAAGGATTCCTTCCAGCACCAATGAAAGCTGGGCGCGAATTTGCGATTGCTGATGCGCCGGAAAGACGTCAATGATGCGGTTGATGGTGGAGGCTGCCGAATTGGTGTGCAGCGTTCCAAACGTCAAGTGGCCGGTCTCGGCAATGCGCAACGCCGCCTCAATCGTCTCCAGGTCGCGCATTTCGCCAATCAGGACCACGTCCGGGTCCTCGCGGAGCGCGGCGCGCAAGGCGCTGGCAAACGAATGGGTGTCGGAGTGAACTTCGCGCTGGTTCACCAGGCATCGCTTGTGGGGATGCAGGAACTCGATGGGATCTTCAATGGTAATCATGTGCTCGTGGCGCGTCTCGTTGATAAGATCGAGCATGGTTGCTAACGTGGTGGACTTGCCGCTGCCCGTCGGTCCCGTCACCAGCACCAAGCCGCGCGGCTTCTCGCAGATCTTGCGCAGGACGTTGGGAAGGCCCAGATCGTCAAACCGTTTTATCTCGAACGGGATGACGCGGAACACTGCGCCCACCGATCCGCGCTGGTTGAACAGGTTGCCGCGAAATCGTGCAATGTTCTTCAGGCCAAAGGAAAAATCAAGTTCCAGAGTCTCCTCAAAGCGGTGCTTCTGCGAGTCAGTGAGAACGCTGTAAGCCAATTGCTTGGTTTCGGCGGCGTTCAGGGCCGGCAGGTCTTCGCACGGCATGAGATCACCGTGGACGCGAATGCGAGGCGGCGAATTCACGGTAATGTGCAGGTCAGAGCCGCCCTCGTCCACCATCCTTTTCAGCAGGTCGCTTAATGTGGGACTTGCCATGTTTTCAGGTCGTCCTTCCAGTTCAAATCATGCGCGGCTTGACGGATCCAGGGTTGCCCGGCCCGCTGTGGCACTCCACCCCATCACCGTGTGAGCGGGGTATTGCACTGGTCACAACACCGTCTCTCGGACCACTTCTTCCAGCGTTGTCTGGCCGCTCATCATTTTGATCAGGCCGCTGCGCCGCAGGGTAATCATGCCTTCTTCAATCGCCTTCCTCTTCAATTCCAAAGCCGAAGCCCCCACCAGAATCATTTCGCGGACCGTTTCGGAGATTTCAAATACCTCATAGAGACCCACCCGGCCTTTATAGCCGCGATTTCCACAGGTATTACAACCCTTGCCCTTAGAGGGCTTGGCGGCGGCGGCTTCCTGGGGCGTCAGGCCCGCGTCGATGAGAACCTGAGGGCTAATCACGTCAGGAATCTTGCATTCGGAGCAAACCCGCCTTACCAGCCGTTGTGCACAGATCAGGTGAACGGAAGTGGCCACCAGGAAAGGCTCAATGCCCATATTCATCAGCCGCGAGATGGTGGAGGGAGCGTCGTTGGTGTGTAGCGTGGAGAGAACCAGGTGGCCGGTGAGGGCCGCCTTGACGGCGATTTCCGCCGTTTCAAAGTCCCGGATTTCGCCCACCATGATGATATTGGGATCTTGACGCAAAAAAGACCGGAGCGCCGCGGCAAAATTCAGCCCGATCTGCTCCCTGATCTGTACCTGATTAATGCCCGGGAGCTGAAATTCCACCGGGTCTTCGGCCGTCATGATGTTCGTTTCCACCTTATTGAGCTGGGCGAGCGACGAATATAGCGTGTTCGTCTTACCGCTTCCGGTGGGACCCGTTACCAGCGCCATGCCGTAGGGCTTGAAGATGGCTTTCTGGAATTTGTCCAGAGATTCCTGCTCGAACCCCAGCTTGGTCATGTCCAGCCGCAGGTTTTCCTTGTCCAAAAGCCGCATCACCACTTTTTCGCCGTGCAGGGTGGGAAGCACGGAGACGCGCAGGTCAAGCTGCTTCTTCTTGCCCTGGTGCATCATCCGCAGCATGATGCGCCCGTCTTGCGGCAGCCGCTTTTCCGCGATGTCCAGCTTGGCCATGATCTTGATGCGGCTGGTAATGGCGTCGCGCAGCTTCAGGGGCGGCGCCATCATGCTTTGCAGGATGCCGTCAATGCGGAAGCGCACCCGGTATTCCTTTTCATAAGGCTCCATGTGGATGTCGCTGGCGCCCCGCTTCACCGAATCGGTCAGGATGTAATTCACCAGTTTGACAACCGGCGCTTCATCCGCCGCTTTTTCAAGCGCCGCCATGGTGAGCGCGCTGTCCTCTTCGTCTTCCAATTCGACGCTGCCCGCTGACCCTTCGTCGATGAAGCTAACCAGGTCCTCGATCTCCCGCTTGCGCTCCAGATCTTCCGCGCTTCCGTAAAACTTCTTGACCGCGGCCTCAATTGCTGACTCGGCAGCCAACACCGGCTCGACGTTCAGTCCGGTCATAAACTTCACGTCATCCAGCGCAAAGACATTGGCAGGGTCGGCCATGGCCAGCGTCAAGGATGACCCGATGCGCGCCAGGGGCAGCACTTTGTGCTTTAGCGCCGTGTCGACCGGAATCAATTTCAGGACGTCCGATTCAATCTCAACGTCGGTTAACTTGATGGAAGGGATTCCATACTGGATGGAAAGAGCGGATGTAACTTCGTCGTCGGTCAGAAAGCCCAGCTTCACCAGCGCGTGACCCAGCTTTCCGCCGTTTTTCTTCTGGTACTCCAGACCCTGGTTCAATTGTTCTGGAGTGATGCTGTTCTCACGAACCAGGATCTCCCCGACTCTTGCGACGGTGGTTTGAATAGCCAATGGTTCACTCCATCCCAGTGGCTGAAGCGCAGCGGTCACCAGTCATGCCCGGGCGGGATTCAGAACATGCCTTGACCAGCAAACGAGGCAGCCGACTCGCTCCTTTTTTTGGGGGGTGCGCCAGAAGCAGATGTTCATCCCGGCCCGATCGGGATGATGATCCTTCCTGGCCAACCGCAACCCGGCGCGCGCCCTGGGCAGGACGCAGAAGCTCAGACAGGAAGAGGCCGGAAACATCCGCCACTCTTGACTTCGGCACTCTCGCAGCATAACTTTAACCCGTATGATGATGGAGCCGGACTACCCCGACCTTTCTCCTCGTGCCGAACTTCTGGGCTACTTTCGTACCCTGCTCGGGCAATTCGGACCACAGCATTGGTGGCCCGCTCAAACCCGGCTTGAAATGATACTGGGAGCTATCTTAACACAAAATACCTCATGGAATAATGTTTTTATAGCTATCAGCCAACTGCGGCGCAAGGGCTTGCTGGTCAAGGCGCGGCTGATGAATGCCGACGCACGGGAGATCGAGGCCGCCATCCGCTCCTCGGGTTTCTTCCGCCGCAAGGCCCGAACCATCCGCGGCTTTTTGGACTGGCTCCAGCGCAACTATTCCGGCTCACTGCGCCGGGCGTTAGCGCGGCCGCCGCTGGAGTTGCGGCGGGAGCTCCTGGCGCTGCGCGGCATTGGGCCGGAAACCGCCGACGCCGTCTTGCTCTACGCCGCGAACCATCCTTTCTTTGTGGCGGACACCTATACGCGGCGCATTCTGGCGCGCCACGGCTGGCTCGCGGACGGCGTGGGTTATGGAGAAACTCAGGAGTTTCTGCATGGCAATTTGCCGCCCGACCCGGCGTTGTTCAATGAGTTCCATGCGCTGCTCGTCGAAACTGCCAAACGCCATTGCCATCGCGCCGTGACCGTTTGTAACGGCTGCCCGCTCGAATTTGACTTGGCCGGCCACTCCCGGCGGTCTTTCCCGCTCCGCACCTCCCAGCCTGCCGGAGTGGTCATGCCAGGACCACCGGGGGTTTGAATCATGGAAGAAAAAAAGCCAAAGACGCGGCGCCCTTTCCTGGTTTTCCTGGTCATCGTGGTCTCCATCCTTTTCATCATCGGTTGGAGCCAGGCATCCCTCAACCTCGAGTTCATCCATCCGCGGACGGCACAGGGAACCTATCTCCTGCTGTCCCTTTCGACCATCGTCTTTCTGGCCTTTGTCATCTTTGCCCTGATCCTGACGCGCATCCTGCTCAAGCTTTATGCCGAGCGGCGGCAGAACCTGCTCGGCTCGCGCTTCAAGACCAAGATGGTGGTGGCGTTCCTCACCCTTTCATTGGTGCCCGTGTTTTTCCTTTATATCTTTGCTTACGGCCTCCTCAACCGCAGCGTGGACCGTTGGTTCGGCATCCCGTTTGACATTTTGCGGCGTGACGCCAACGCCATGGTCCAACAGCTTGAGTTCGAGACCACGCAGCAGGCGCTGGATAGCTCCGCGCATCTCGCCTCGAACCCGCGCTTGGTCCGTTATCTTTCCGAGGCGGATGACACCGGGATCAGCCGCTATCTGTCCCGGCGACTCCATATCATGGGAGTTGAATCGATCGCCTGCTTTGACCGGTCCGGGCGCTTGGTCCTTCGCGTTGGGGGGGGCCGCCCCGCCCTCCCTGAGATTCGCCGCCTGTTTCCTGAGATCGCCCACGGCCAGATTCCGGAGGAAGGAGTCAGCGAAACCTGGCGCTCTCCGGAGTCAAGCCTGTTCCTGGCGGCCCAACCCGTGGACACCGCCTCCGGAGCCCTGGCCGGCTCCATTGTCGTCGTCCGCTCGCTGCCCTTGAATATTCAGGAGATTGCTCAACAAATCCAGCGCGAAGCGCAGCGGTATGACGGGTTGAGCCGCGAACGCAAGGCCCTGAAGCGCACCTACATGCTCATCCTGCTGCTGATTACACTGTTGATTCTTTTCGCAGCGACGTGGCTGGCCATGTTCTTCTCCAAGCAGGTCACGGTGCCCATTCAAGCCCTGGCTGAGGCCACGCATGAGGTTTCACGCGGCAACATGGCCTGGCGGATTTCCACTCGCGCCGACGCCGAACTCGGCAGCCTGATCCGCCTGTTCAATGAGATGACCGGCCAGCTTCAAGAAAGCCGTCAAGCCATCGAGCGCGCCGCGGACGATTTGCATAAGGCCAACCGCCAGCTCGAAGAACGCGGCAATACCATGGAGGCCATTCTTGAAAATGTGCCCACCGGCGTCATTTCCTTCAACCCTCAGCAGGAAATCACCCGCATCAATTCAACCGCGCAGCGCATGTTCGGCCAGGGCGAAGTCAGGAACGCCCGGCGGCTGGATCATCTTTTTTCCGTCGAAGAGGCTCGTGAGATTTCGCGCCTCTTCCGCCGCGCCGACCGCCAGGGAGTGGTCACGCGGCAGATGCAACTGGCTTTCGAGGAAAAACGATCCATTATCGGAATCACCCTTTCTTCGGTGCGCGCCCAGCACGGGGCCATCGGTTACGTCATGGTGCTGGAAGACCTCACCGAGCTGATGATGGCCCAGCGCAGCGCCGCCTGGCGTGAAGTCGCGCAACGCATCGCCCACGAAATCAAGAATCCCTTGACTCCCATTCAACTTTCTTCGGAGCGGATCGCGCGGCTCATCGGGCGGTCGGAGCACGCCTCTCCACCCGCCAACATGCTCGCCGTCATCTCGGAAAGCGCCTCCTTGATCGGCCGCGAAGTTTCAACCCTGAAGTCCCTGGTGGATGAGTTCTCCCGCTTCGCGCGCTTCCCTGCCTCGCGCCCCATTCCCACCGCCCTGAACGGCATCGTGGAGGACGCCTTGAAGGTGTTCGACGGCCGGCTTTCCGGCGTTCGCATTCACACTGACCTGGCTCCCGGTCTTCCCGTTGTCAATGCCGACCCCGAACAGATGAAGCGGGTCATCGTCAACCTGATTGACAACGCCGCCGAGGCCCTGGAACAGTGCCCCGCCAAGGACATTTGGATTCGCACTTCGCCGGACCCCGATCAGGATTTCGTGGATCTGGTGGTGGCGGATAGCGGGCCCGGTATTCCTCCCGAAGCCAAAGAGCGGTTGTTTCTTCCCTTCTTCTCCACCAAACAGCGCGGCACCGGACTGGGCTTGGCGATCGTTTCCCGCATCATTTCCGATCATAATGGCAGGATTCGCGTTGAGGAAAACTATCCCGCCGGCACCAAGTTCCTGATTGAGCTTCCTGCCGAATACTCTGCGGCGCTGAAGGCGCAGGATTGAACCTCGGAACTGTCAGAGATTCCACCCGCTTCGGTTCTCCCGCCCGGAATTGCGTTAAACTGGTCTTGATGATGAGGCGCTCGCGCAATGCCGCAGTGTTCCTGAAAATCGAAACCGTGTATTGCAAGGTCGTAATTTCTTGCTTTCTTAGCAAGCGTTCGGGAACACGTCATTCCCGCGAAAGCGGGAATCCATTATGGCTCACGCGGCTGGCAATGGGATTCCCGCCTTCGCGGGAATGACTGTCGCCTATTGGTTGCGGTCCTGCCGTGCTGGGCTACATGTTGCCCGTGCTGCTGGACCTCACCCCACTGGCCGTCGATTATGAAATACTCAGTTCTGATTGTTGACGATGAAGAGGGTATCCGCGAATCCTTGACCAATGTCCTGGAGGACGAAGGATACCGCGTTGAGTCGGTGGGGAGCGGCGAAGCCTGCCTGGAGGCTCTTAAGAAAAGAATCCCGGAAATCATCCTGATGGATATCTGGCTCCCCGGCTTGGACGGTTTGCAAACGCTCGAAAAGGTCCAGGCAATGGAAAATCCGCCGATGGTCATTATGATTTCCGGCCACGGCACCATTGAGAGCGCGGTGCGCGCCACCAAACTGGGCGCCTTCGACTTTATTGAAAAGCCGCTTTCCATCGACAAGACCCTGCTCACTCTTCAACACGCCGCGGAGCGCATGGCCCTAACCTCGCAAAACCAGAAGCTGCGCGAGGAGTTGCAGGGACAATACCGCATCCTCGGCGAGAGTGTTCCCATGAAAGCCCTGCGGCAGCAACTGGCGCTCGCCGCTCCCACCAATGGCCGGGTTTTGATCTACGGAGAAAGCGGCACTGGCAAAGAATTGGTCGCCCACGCCCTGCACCAACTGTCATCGCGTTCCGCTCAACCTTTCGTGGAGGTGAATTGTGCCGCCATCCCCGAGGAGCTGATCGAAAGCGAGTTGTTTGGCCACGTGAAAGGTTCCTTCACCGGCGCCGTGGAGGACAAGGTTGGGAAATTCGAGCAGGCGCACAAAGGGACTCTGTTCCTGGACGAAGTGGGCGACATGAGTCTGCGAACGCAATCCAAAGTGTTGCGCGTGATTGAGGAGCAGCGCTTCGCGCCGCTCGGTTCCGGCAACGATTTGCAGGTGGACGTCCGCATTATCTGCGCCACCAACAAGAGCCTGGAAGACGAAATTCAGAAAGGCAATTTCCGCGAGGACCTCTTTTACCGTTTGAACGTTATTCCCTTCTATGTTCCCGCCTTGCGCGAGCACCCGGAGGATATTCCCGCCCTCTCCAACCACTTCCTGATCACTTTTGCCCGCTCCTACGGCCGCAAAGCCAAACATTTTTCCGACTCCGCCCTGGAGGTCTTGCTGCACTACCGTTGGCCCGGCAATGTGCGCGAGTTGAAAAACCTGGTGGAGCGGTTGGTGATTATGGCGGCGGGTGAATGCATCGAGCGGCGACACCTGCCTCCCTCCATTCACCAGGAGTCCAGCCGCCGCCGCGGCGCGGGGCAACGCGCCACCAACACCGGCTTCTCCAGTTTGCAAGAGGCGCGCGCCGCCTACGAACGCGATTACATTCTCCGCAAGCTGGAGGAAAGCCAGGGCAATGTCAGCCGCGCCGCCGAAGTCCTGGGCCTCGAACGCAGCCACCTCTACCGCAAAATGAAATCCCTCGGCATCGCCGTGGGAGAGTGAAGGCAATCTCGCAACGCCGTCATTCCCACGTAGTACGTAGCGCAGACCTCGCTCTTGAGGCCTGCGGCTATTCCTCCGAGCCCCAAATTAAGGGCGGTGGACCTGGAGGAGCTGATGCTCGGCACACCGGGTGGCGCCGACATCGCCTTTTACGTCGGCGACCGTTAAAGGGCCAGGACAGGCCATGGATAGGACGCAACTGCAGAGACATTGCGAGCGTTCGTGGGGCGCATACATCAAACCCAATGTATGCGCCACCCGCGGGAATTATCGAGGTATAGGTTTCCACATTGCGGCGGCGCTTTCAGGACCGCCAGCCGTATCCCGGTCAAAACATCGGCATGGTGATGTCACCCCAGAAACTGCGGTGCGGCGGGATCATCACGCTTTCAAGCTTGGGCGGCGAGCCGCTGACATCGGCAATCACGATCGGCGTCATCTTGGCGTCTGCGTCGGTGATCCGCGAGACCGTCATGAGCGGATGGCCGGGTTCATCGACGCGAGAGAAGATGACTGTGTAATGGTCCTCCGGGCTTCCCATCACCCGGGTCCGCAGGTGGGGAACCGCACATGCAAAGAGGAAGCCCAGCACAGCCTTCAATCGCCCTGGCGACAGGCGCGTGAACATCCGGTGATTGCCACCCGGGTCTCGAAACATGTCGGTCATGCCATAATTGGCGGGGAGCACGTGGGCCGTAAACACCGCGTCATTTTCTTTGGCGAGCGCCGATTGAACGCGACGATCCTCGATGGCGGTTGATACGATTTGCCGGATTTCCTGGCCGGGCATCGGCCAGATCGAGATGGCCATGATGGGCTCGCCCGGGAGGATGGCTTTGGCGGCATGCTCGATTGTGTAACGGCGCAACAACAACCCGCCGCCTACGACTAACCCAACCATGACCAGGCTCGAAACCGTCATCGCCAGCCGCTGATTGGGAATCCAGCCAAAGAAGAACCGGAAAAGCCTTCCTCCCGGATTGCCTGGAATGAACATGGCGGTTCGCCGGCGGTACTCCGCGTACTCGGGATGCTTTGCTTCCTCATTCTTTTCCTCGAACCGCGCCAACCAATAATAGCCAAAAAGCATGCCGAGGTAGAGGATGAGGATGATCGTGCGTGGCCAGATGGTGAGCAGCCCGAAAGCGGCAATGGCGAGGCTCAGGTATTGCGGATGCCGGATGCGCGAGTAGAGCCACGAGCAGACAACGGGCCGGTGGAGAAGCTTGGCGCCGTAAAGTTGAACGGCGCAAAAAAGAAACGCCACGAGGCCGAGCGTGAAGCAATAAGTGCCCACGTCCCACCGCAGGAATTCCAGAAAGCGGCTGGTGGAGATCACCGCGTGAGGAAGGAAGAAGGCCTCGAGCCACGCCGTCGCCCGCCATCGGTGCAGGCCTTGAAGCGCCGGCGCGTACAGAGAATACCAGTAAAACGCAAACGGGCTGATCATGATGATGACCTCGATCATGACCAGGCCATAGAGCGCCGAGATGACCCACTTCAACAGCTTCTTCATGGCTTCCCCCTTGGAAAACCTTTGTTGCCGGGACAGTCAAGAAGGTACTCGCTTTCGACGCGCGTGGCAAGCCTATCTTGCCCCCCTCTGTGGGGCCATTCCATGGCCGGAGGCTATGCCAACGGGTGTTCCATGTGCGTTTGGCACCATAACCGCACTGGTCTGAGCGGGCGGGTGGCGCTGTGCAGCTCAATGGCCAGCTTCGGGACATATCGTCGCCCACACGAAAGCGAGTAGCGCAGACTTCACGCCTTTCGAAATCTGCGGCTCTTGTCCGGCGCCGCCCAAAAATCGCAGAGTTCCTGAGAATGGGAATTCTGCCGGCTACGGTTGGTTGGCCGGGAGGATGCGGAACCGGCGCTTCCCCTCAATCCGGTAAGTTAAAAAGTCAGCATGGTCAACCGTGAGTATGACCGGGAGAGATTCCCGCTTGGCAAGATAGACCAGTGTGGCATCGGCGAAGTCCATGGGCTGGTCCCAATAGCGCGACATCAAGGCATGCACGTGCCCCAGTTCTTCGTCTTCGATGGCGCCGAGCACCAGCGCTCCGGAGCGGACGAACTTCCAGCCAGCATCCATCTCCGTGCGCCCGTCGCCGAGGAGATGAAACAATTCGGTCAGAACAGCCTCGGAGGTTAGAAGGGGAAGACGGAGCTCGCGGAATGCGCTGGCGCACAGGTCGTGCCAGCGGTCGGTGCGGTCCAGCAGGGCCAGTATCGCCCCCGTATCGATGAGCGCGTTAGCGGCCATCACGCCGCCTCAGATGCTCGCGGATTGCTTGACGCGCGGTCTCAGCGCGCCGGGGGTTGCCGCCTGCCAGAACTCCCAGGCAACGGGCCGCAGCAGCGTGAAGTCTGTGTTGCGCTTCCTGATCTCCGGCATCCACGTCCTTTTTCTTCAGCCACTCCCCCACTGCCATGTCGAGAATAGACGAAACTGGCACCTTGCGGATCCGCGCCTGCCGTTCCAGGTCCGACTTGACTTCGCCGGACAAACGCCAACTGTAGACTTCGGTCTTCATGCGTTACATTGTAGTGCGGCAAACGGAAAGGTTCAATAGCATTTGCTGCGGCGGATGGCCGTTGTGCAATTGCAAATGCCCCTGCCCTCGTTGGCCACCGCTGTGCAGCTCAATGGCCAGCTTCGGGACATATCGCCGCCACACGCAAGTCATTGAAGATCCCCATCACCATTGCCTGGTTGCCGGTGAAGGTTGCCTGACTGGGCAGGCCGGCGTCCGGCGTGAAGTGCCGTGGCCCATCAGTCGCCCCTCACCCGCCGCTTCGCGTCACCCTCTCCCCGCTTGCGGGGAGAGGGCAGGGGTGAGGGGGAGCACTGGATCCGAACTAGATCAGTAATTACCTGTCAGCCACTAAAGTGGCAACAGCTCGTAGTGATGAGTCTTGGGCAAGGCCGCGTCCCGCTGCAGTTGGACCACTTTCCGTTCCAGTTTGTCGAGTGCTTGTTCAGCGTCGCTGACCTCTTTCAGTCGCTTATCGTGAAGCGGCACCTGAATATCCCGCCAGCGCGAGTAGTGGATACTGTTGTGCATCACCGTGAGGTCATACACTTCATTCGCCTGGTCCAGCATCGGCGTGGGCAGCAGGGCCAAGTTGACGCCCTGGGCGAGTTCCTCTTTCGTAAACTTTCCGACATCTTTTCCGTCGATCTTCAAATCGTATTGCTGCTGGTCAAGGCCCGTCACCTTCAACGGCTCTTCATCGAGGGTCTGGACGAAATCGGAAACACGAAGAGCCAGGGCTTCAACCGGGTCTTTCAAATGCAGTGGCATGGGCAGGCTTTTGTCGGTTTCGGTCCATGAAATGTCGGAACCGAATTTTAAGTTTTTGATTGTAGTCTTGCGTGCGGCATTCACTTTTTTTGCCGCCGCATCAATCTCCACGGCCGTCACGGTGGAAGGCGCGTGCCACGATTTCAGGATGGCTTCTGCCAGAATCAAGTGGCCGCCGGGTGCGGGATGAACCCGGTCTGGAATAATCTGGCGCGCCAGATCGGGATTGACGCGCATGGCCTGCACCAGGGCCTCAACGATCGGGGCGTTCGCATCCGTCACCGTGAAATGTTGTTCTTGCGCGAGTCGCTTGACGAACTGGCCATAGCGCCGGAGGACGGCATTGTAGCCTCCCTCGAAGGTGGGCGGTCTTGTCACATCGTCAAAGGGAGAAGGCTCGATCAAAGTCAAACGGACTTGGGGAAGCGCCTTCGTCAGGGTCTCCACGATGTGCCGGTAGCCATTCGCGTAAACCTCGAACACGCCTTGGTCAAATGCCCGGTATTCGCCATCATTCATGCCGAGCATGATGGTCACCACCGTGGGCTTGTAGGCGATCACGTCGCGTTCGAGGCGCGTATCGATGGGGCCGCCACCGCCGCCGGTCACGCGATCGCCTCCCCAGCCGGAGTGGATGAACGTCACGTTCAATTGCGGAAAGCGTGTGATGGTGTAGGCTTCGACAAAATTGGTGTAGAGTCGCTGGTCCGTAATACTGTCACCATAGAAAACCACCCGGTCGCCAGGCTTCAGAGAATAATTGCTCTGAGCGGAGGCGGGAATGGCAACCGGCAGGGCCAGCAACCATGAGACGAAGAGAAATAACCACCCCAATAAAGGCTTGCGCATCACGTCTCCTTTCCAAATGATTAGCGGCGACACCGGCGCCCACAATCATGCTGGAACTGGCGCCGCCTGAGTTATAGAAGTCAATAAACCATTGAATCAAAACCAGCATCGACCGGGCGCCTGGCCCTTAGCCCCAATGCTGTTCACTTAAAGCGCGTGCCGGGCTGAAGCCCGGCGCTACGGAATCCACTATGGAATCTCCCTCTCCCCGCTTGCGGGGAGAGGGCTGTTAGATGGCCTTACCCTTAGGACGGATCGTCCCCCTCTCCCCGCTTGCGGGGAGAGGGCTGGGGTGAGGGGGAAGGCGACGGCCCTGGCAAAAATAGGTCGCCCTAACTGAACGGTGTTGGGCTTAGCCAAGGCAGGCATCCGCAATCAAAATCGCATGGACCTCCTGCGGGCCATGCACCCCCAGAACCACAATCTGTTCGATGTCCGCCGTCCGGCTGGTCCCGGTGATGAAGACCACGGACCGTCCCGGTGAGCGCGGCGGCGCGATGGCGACACCGGCCAATACCTCCTCCAGTGTGGCCACAATCTGGCTTTCCAGGACAATCGCAACGTGAACCGGCGGAGCAAGGGACGCCAACTGCGCGCCTTCCGTCAAACTGCTCGCCACCAAGCTGCCCGTTTCAGCAAGCGCATAGTCTACTCCCGTAAACCCAATGGGGGCGGAGAAACAACGATCGCGAAAAAGCCTCTCCGCCTCCGGGCTTACTTCCGTATTCGGCCACACCAGCGCATCCACCCCCAGATTCTTCAGCCGGTCCGTTAAGCTCAACCTTTGAAGCAATGGATTTCGAGACACCACTGCGGAGCCAGCCATTCGTGCTTTTACCAGTTCAGAAAGGATCGCGTCAAACTCCGGCAAGCTCGTAGCCCGCCAAACTTTGGTGGAAACCTTTTCAAACTCGAGGACAAATGTGGGGATGATATCTGAGGAAAGAATCGGCGGCATGACTTGGCCCAATTCCGGAAGTGCGGATGGGTCGAAACTAGGGACGCGAGGCCCATCGCTCAAAGAGCGGCCCAATGCCGCCCTGATTCGTGCCATCATTTCCTCGCGGGCCGCCATTCTTCGTATCCCCTCCCCGGTCAACATCGCAATCGCCAAGCTAGACAGGATTGCCATTTTACGACATATCCCGGCTACCGACCTAATTTTTGGGTAGTGGCGCAATTTGTTCCTTCATCGTCATTCCCGCGAAAGCGGGAATCCACCCCGAATATCGCAGTGGCATTCCGAACTCGTGCAGATAAAAGGGTTGTCCGGAGCATGGATCCCCGCCTTCGCGGGTATGACGGTGGCGAACCATGTCACAAAAATTCAAACTGAGACACCACCGAGAATCCGAATCACTTGTCATACCGCAGAACGGTATGCACATCGTAGCCGGGCAAGCGTTCCCTGCCCTTCAGAAAGTCTAATTCAATCAGGAATCCAAGTCCCGCCACCTTTCCGCCCAGCCGTTCCACCATGCCTGCCACCGCAGACGCGGTTCCTCCGGTTGCCAGCAGATCATCAATGATGAGCACTTGCTGCCCCGGAGCGATGGCATCACGGTGGACCTCCAGCCCATCCTTTCCGTACTCCAGTTTGTAAGTGGCGGTTTCAACGGCTGCGGGCAGCTTCCCCGGTTTTCTTACCGGCACGAAGCCGACATTGAGCCGGTAGGCCACCATCGGTGCAAAGATGAATCCCCTGGCTTCGATCCCAACCACGCTGTCAATGGAACGGCCCACGTAGTGGTTGGCAAGAGCATCCACGGCCCGGTGCAGGCCGACGGGATCTTTCAAAAGAGTGGTAATGTCATAAAATAAGATTCCCGGCTTGGGAAAGTCCGGAATCTCACGAATAAGTTTTTTCAGCTCTTCCACACAACCTCCCGCCAAATTTCCATTAAATTGCAAACGATCAAGATGTCCTGCCCCAGAGCCTTATTGCAGCGTTTCGTAAGTTCGTTCACGGATTCTCGCACCCCCTCACCCGGCGCTGCGCGCCCCCTCTCCCCGCAAGCGGGGAGAGGGGTTGTTGAAGAACGTTGCAAGAATATGTCACCGTAATTGCGGATGGTGGTACTCAGAACACCTCCATTGGGTTCAATCGCCGGCTCTCGACCGGTGCCAGGCCCAGGCGCTGCCTACAATCTGCTCCAGCCCCGAGTGTTCCGGTGTCCAGTGCAATACTTTCTTGGCCCGCGAAGGATCAGCCACCAATGAGGCCGGATCACCGGCCCGGCGCGGCGCTTCGCGAAAAGAAACAGGCCGTGCGCCATCACTGGTTTTGGCCGCGCAGCGATTCACCGCGTCGATCACTGTGCGGACCGAATGGCCTTCTCCCGTGCCCAGATTCAGCGCGGTGCTCTCCCCGCCGTCCACCAGGTAGTGCAAAGCGCGCACGTGAGCCTCCGCCAGGTCCCCCACATGAATGTAGTCGCGGATTGCCGTACCATCCGGCGTAGGATAGTCCGTGCCGTAAATCTCTACCTGTGGAATCTGGCCGAGAGCGGCTTTGATCACCAGCGGAATCAGGTGGCTCTCAGGATCATGTCCCTCGCCCAATTCGCCATCGAGATCCGCCCCGGAAGCGTTGAAGTAGCGCAGCGCCGCCCAGCGGATGCCGTAGGCGTTCCCATACCAGTGCAAAATCCGCTCCACCGCAAGCTTCGATTCACCATATGGGCTCACCGGATTGGCCGGATGATCCTCCGGGATCGGCACTTGGAGCGGCGTTCCATAGATTGCCGCGGAAGATGAAAACACAATGGGCTTCACGTCCTCTTCCTGCATGGCGTCCAGCAACCGCAGGGTCCCCTCCGTGTTGATGCGGAAATATTTGCTGGGATTCTTCACGGATTCACCCACTTGAATCACTCCCGCAAAATGGATGACGGCATCAATCTGATTGTGCCGGAAGCATTGGCGCAGAAAGTCCGCATTCAGAACGTCACCCTCCAATAATTTTCCCCATTTAACGGCCCACCGGTGGCCACCGCTCAAGTCGTCAAGCACCAGGACATCATGCCCGGTCCGGGCCAGCGCCTTCGCCGTATGGCTGCCAATATATCCTGCACCGCCCGTCACCAGAACTCGCATGAGTTCACTCTCCGATGACCTCAAGTCCGTTGCGGCTCTTTGGCCAAGACCTCGCCTATCCCGGATTATTCCAGAGGTCATATTTGGGTAGTGGCGCAGTTTGCTGTAGCGGCGGTCTCTGACCGCCGGAAGCTGTTGAAAAATAAAAGTCGGCGGTCAGAGACCGCCGCTACAGCAAGCAAATGATGCCACCACCCATATTGGGGGTTTCTTGAACAATCCAGTCTAAGAACGTGGCTCGCCACCTAGATATCGCTGGTCAATGCCGGTGTACGCATCAATTCTGCGGTCACGCAGAAAAGGCCAGTGGCGGCGAACCTCTTCAATGCGGGCGGGATCGACCTCCACAATCAGATTTTCTTCGCGGTCCGCCGCAGCCTCCGCCAGCACCACCCCAAAGGGATCACAAACGAAGGAAGAACCCCAGAATTCTATCCCGGCGGTGTCCGCCGAGGGCCTCTCGTGGCCCGTCCGGTTCACCGCGGCGACGTAAACACCGTTGGCAATGGCGTGGGATCGCTGCATGGTCCGCCAGGCTTCGCGTTGATCTCTTCCGTACTTTTCCTTTTCTGCGGGATGCCAGCCGATCGCCGTCGGATAGAAGATCACTTGTCCACCTCGCAAAGCCGCCAGTCGCGCTCCCTCCGGGAACCACTGGTCCCAACAAATTAGTACGGAAATCTTTCCCGCCGGAGTGTCGAACGCCGGAAATCCCAGATCGCCCGGCGTAAAATAGTATTTTTCATAGTAGGCGGGGTCATCGGGAATGTGCATTTTCCGGTAAATTCCCGCCACTTTCCCTTCGGGACTTAAGATGGCTGAACTGTTGTGATAAACGCCCGGCGCGCGTTTTTCAAAAATTGGCGCGATCAGGGTCGTCTTCGTCTTGAGCGCAATTTCACCCAATGCTTCGGTGGTAGGCCCCGGAATCGGCTCCGCCAGATCGAACAGGGAGGGGTCCTGGCGCTGGCAAAGGTAGGGCGAACGAAAGAGTTCCGGCAGGCAGATGATTCCGGCGCCTGCCGCAGCCGCCCGCTGAATCCGATCGATGGCGTGAGAGAGATTTTGCCCGCAGTCCTCAACCATCTCCATCTGAATCAACCCAATCTTGAACTTGCCGGCAGCCATCATGGAAATATCCTATACACATCTTGGCCAGACTCCAAGAAAATCTCTCCGGCGCGGTAGTGACTCAGTTCTGCTTGACTTCGATGCGAGCGCCGGATAGATTTCAAGGTCAGTCCTTTGATGAATCCGTCGTGAACTCCTGGAGAAAGCATTGATAGAAACCTACTTCAAGCGCAAGGTTCTGGCGCTCCAAGACTTCACCCAGCTCACAGCCAACGCTTTCCTCAATGCCTTTTCCGCGCCGCGCTACTATACGGACACCGTCGCCCAGATGGACGCTATTGGCGTCGGTTCGCTCTCAATTGTGTTGCTCACCGGCTTTTTCACCGGCGCCATCCTGGCGCTTCAGACCTATCGCACCCTGCAAAACTTTGGCGAAGTGTCCCTGATGGGTGAAGCCGTCGCTGTTTCCCTGGTGCGCGAACTGGGTCCGGTGTTCACGGCGATCGTCGTCGCCGGCCGCAACAGCTCCGGCATCGCCTCGGAAATCGGTTCCATGCTGGTCAGCGAGCAGATTGACGCCCTGCGGGCGCTCGGCGCCGATCCCTCGCGCAAACTTGTCACCCCGAGGCTTTACGCCACCCTCACCATGCTCCCCCTGCTCACCATTCTCTCGGACTTCATCGGCATGGTCGGCGGCTATCTCGTCAGTTTCAGCGTCGCCAAGCTGACGACGGCGGAATATTGGACGATGGCGTACCAATCCCTCACTTTCCACGACGTTGCCCAGGGTCTCGTCAAACCCTTTTTCTTCGGCGCCATCATCGCCCTGGTGGGCTGCTATTTCGGCTTGCACACGGAAGGCGGAACGCAGGGAGTGGGGCGCTCCACCACCCAAGCCGTGGTTGTTGCCTCCGTCCTAATCATTCTCGTTGACTTCTTCATCGGACGTTTTCTGATTGGGATTCATTTCGCCTGAATTTGACCGTCGCGTGCCCGTCCTCTGCCCTCGACCCCAATCCATCCTGACGCCACGGAGATCAATGCCATGATGTTGCCGGAAAAATCCCTGGAAGGCCGTTTTGGGCACGGCCCGGACGTAAACGCGACGCCGCAGATATGCCAATAGGCAAGTTTCGGCTGGACCGCCATGCTCCCGCTAAGGGCGAACCCTGATGAGCAACCGAATATTCCATTGATCGTGTTCCTCACCCTGATCTTCGCTCTCGTTGTCGTCCTGCAAACGGCTCGGATGCAGCGCCGAAGGAACAACCTGAAGAAAGCATCCCTGGCCAACAAGTCGCGGCCAGCCGCTTCACCTCAAACCCGATTGGAAATTGACCGGCAAAATCACAGCCATTGGAAGGCCGGAATGTACTATGTCAACCGCGAAGACCCTTCGATTTTCGTAGAGAAAATTGAGAGCGTGGGCCACACCTTAAATTTCGGCCATCCCGCCGCCTGGTTGCTTTTTGCAGTCCTGTTGTTTCTCCCCTTGGCCATTGCGCTTCTAATCTCGCACTGATGGGGCAGCGGCCACGGGGTCATGTCACCCAGCCAAAGGCTTGGCCTTTGAAATCCCGTAGGGGCGGCCCTTGTGGTCGCAAGCGGTGGATGCGCCCCCGGCGATACTTCAGAAGGAATGTGCGGTGAACACCAGGTAGGCGGCCAGAATCAGACCGAACAGCGCAGTGAGCAGGCCCAGAAACACAATGATCCCGCGCGCCGGCTGGAACTGGTTGGTTTCGAGGCGCCGCAGGGTGAAGCGATAGCGGATCATGGCCACCAAGGCCATGAAAACACCCATGACCATGAAGCCTATTCCGATCGCCAGCGAAAGGGTGCTGTTGTGTCCCGGCTCATTCTGGAGGCGGAGAAATTGCCGCAAAGTGATGCCAAACTTGGCAACCACGAAGCCAAAGACGATGATGCTGATGCTGGTGCGGATCCAAGCCAGGAAAGTCCGCTCATTGGCGAGGTGTTCACCGGCTTTACCATTGGGTTCAGGCATAGGCAGAAGCACCAAAGCAGGCTTCGGGAGCCGCTGAAACGGGATGATTGTAGCTTGTTACCTCAACGCTGGGCAAGTACAACCGCTGCTCGGCACTTGCGAAACATGGCTGCTGTAGCGGCGGGCGAAGTTTACCCCGACGCAGTCGAGGACCGCCGCACCAGCAACTACCGGGTGCGATTCGCGCATTCACGCCGGGAAACTGAAAAATGTGCCGTCGCGTGATAAACTTAAGTAAAGAGGAGTAACCCATGGCAACCAAGACTCTGCTTACTGTTGAGGAATATGCCGCCCTGCAGGAGCCCGAAGGGGTGCGATACGAATTAAGCGAAGGGGAGCTGATTGTGACACCTTCTTCGAGTTACCTCCACAATGAACTCCGTGACCAATTAAATGCTGCGTTGCGGCAGTTCGTCTTTAGCCGGAAGCTCGGTGGCGTTACCAGTGAAACCGATTTGAAGCTGGCGGGCGAAGTTGTGCGCAGACCTGACGTGGCCTTTATCCGGGCCGAGCACCTGGAGGGCGTGAACCTTGATCAAGTCCCGCTGCCCGTGGCCCCGGATCTCGCGGTTGAAATTGTTTCGAAAAACGACCGCGCCGCTGACCTCCTATTGAAAGTATCGCAATACCTCGAGGCCGGAGCAAAAGCATTGTGGCTCTTGTACCCGAATACTCAGCTTGCCTACCGTTATGTCCCGGGCAAACTAGAACCCGAAGTTCGCAGCGCCAAGGCCGGCGACAGGTTCGAGGAACCTGAATTAATGAGCGGATTCTCATTGCTTCTCTCGGAAATCCTGAGATGACATGCTTTGCCGGAGCGTGGATAGCCCGGCAATCTGACCGTTCGAAACCGGAGCGGCTACGATGTCTCGTTTCCCTCTCCCACTCAGAGGCCTCGACCCCACAGGGGATATGCGGCGTGAATCAGTTCTACCACTTCAGAGTTCGGTTTCATATTTTCAATTCTGCCCTGGCGCTTTTACGATGAGGCGTTCGAGTTATTCGTGATGCGCAGACTTGCCCAGATCATACTGATTGCCATCCCCGCCTATATCGTTCTGCTGGGCGCGACGGTGGCCGTGATGAAGCAGCCTCCGGAGCGCTTCGGACGCATCATGCGGCACGTGCCGGGATTCGCTTTCGCGGTAATTCCATTCAAGCCCCTTTGGCTATTTGCCCGCGATGGACCGCTGCAAGTGAGCGATGCCGCACCGGCCTTCACGCTGCCCACCGAGGACAAAAAGTCCTTGGTCCAACTCACATCGTTTCGCGGCAAGCGGCCCGTGGTGCTGGTTTTCGGCAGCTACACTTGACCGCCCTTTCGCCGGGAGGTTCCCGCGCTCAACAAACTTTACGAACAGTATCGTGATCGCGTGGCCTTCTACGTGGTCTATATCGAGGAGGCGCATCCCATCGATGCCTGGCAGGACGAGGACAACATCAAAGCTCACATTTTTCTGCCCAGCAGCAAGAACCTCAATGAACGCTGCGCCGCCGCCGAGACTTGCCTGACCAAGCTAGGAATCAAGTTCCCCGCCATTGTGGACGACTCTCAAAATTCCACCGAGCGCGCCTACACCGGATGGCCCGACCGCCTCTACGTCATCGACCGTAACGGCAAGATCGCCTATAAGTCGGAGGCCGGTCCATATGGCTTCCACCCAGCGAATGTGGCAGCAACGCTCCAGAAAATACTTTCGGAATCGCAGGAAGAGGCCCACCCCTCAGCCGCCCGCCCTGCGCCAATACCGGGCAAAGGGTGATACTGCCCTGAGCGTTTCAGCCTGGATTTTCCCACGTCGCGTTTGAAACAAGGCAATCGTCATTCGCGATCCCAGCAGGAATCGTCAGTGTTCACTGCACAGCCAAGTACGCATACCGCAGCAAAAACAGAAGCGTCAAAACCCAGATCAGAACACTGATCTCGCGGCGCTTTCCGGAGCCGAGCTTCATCAGCGTATAGGCGATCAGACCCAGGCTCAATCCCGTCGCTACGCTGAAGGTCAAAGGTGTTGCCAGCAAGGTGATGAACGCCGGGAAGGCTTCGCTGAATTCGGTCCAGCGCACGTGGGCCACGGATTGGCACATCAGCGCACCCACCAGAACCAGCACCGGCGCCGTGGCATAACCGGGAATGGCGCTGACCAGCGGCGAAAAGAACAGCGCCGCCAGAAATAATCCCGCAATCACCAGGTTGCCGAGCCCGGTTCGCGCCCCAGCCGCCACCCCCGTGGCGCTTTCAATGTAACTGGTGACGGTGGAAGTTCCCGTCAGCGAACCGAAGATGGTCCCCACGGCGTCGGCCAGCAGAGCGCGGCTGGCGCGGGGCAAATTGCCATCCTGCATGAAGCCGCCCTGTTCGCAAACGCCCACCAGCGTCCCCACATTGTCAAACAGGTCCACAAAGAAGAAGGCAAAAATAATCTCCGCCAGTCCGAGATGCAAGGCGCCGGTCAGATTCAGTTTCAGCAAAGTGCCCGAGGGATGGGGCAAAGAAATGAGGCTTTTCGGCCACTGGCCGAGACCCCGAAGAATTCCTGCAACCATTGTCGCAAAAATGCCAAGCAGAATGGCACCTTTGACTTTCCGCGCCATGAGTACCGCCGTCAGCAGCAGTCCGAAGGTGGCGATCTGCACCTGGGGGTCGGCGAAGCTGCCCAAGCCCACGAACGTGGACTTCGCCGCCACCACCAGCTTGGCGTTCTTCAGCCCCACGAAGGCGATAAAAAGCCCGATCCCCGCCGCGGTGCTGTGCTTCAGGCAATCCGGAATGCCGTTCACAATCTGCTCGCGCACCCGCGTCAACGTGAGCAGCAGGAAGAGAACCCCCGAAAGGAATACCACGCCCAGCGCCGTTTGCCACGGTACGCCCCTGCCGAGAACGATCGAATAGGTGAAATAGGCGTTCAGGGACATGCCGGGCGCAAGCGCAATCGGATAGTTCGCCCACAGTCCCATCACCAGCGTGGCCACGGCCGCGGAGACGCAGGTGGCAAAAAGAACTCCCTGCACCGGCATTCCAGCCTCGGAGAGAATCTGCGGATTGACCACGATGATGTAGGCCATTGTCATGAACGTGGTCAGGCCACCCAACACCTCCCGCCGCACCGTGGTTCGGTTTTCATCGAGCTTGAACAGCCGGTTGAGCAACAGCGCTCCGTGAGACAGGGATGCTGCCGGGGCTGAGCCGCTGGCTCCCGCAATCAGCCCAATAGCGTCTGGCAGCAAATCAGAAATGATGAACAGGAAAGCTCAGCAAAAGGCAATTGGGAAGGATGCCATAAGCACCGTTCCTGCGGCAAACCTTAGTTTTGGCGTCCTGAGATCCGCTCCGCCGCCATGGGTCCTATCGAGTTTCGGCGCTGAGGGCAGTGCCGCTACGGCAAACTGTACCGCCGTCAAGGGCGTTAACCGGATTATTCAGGAAGTTTTACTCGAGGACCGTCAGGGCACGGTTAAAACCGTGCCCTGACGGTCCCCTACCGGAAGTTCGTGAATAATCCGCGTTAGCCCATTGCTCTTTTGACGAGTTAATGATATAATTATTGTTGAGTGATGAATACAGGAGGGGAATCCAATGAAGAGAGGCTCCAATGAAAGGCTTTTGGACTACTCTATTTGCGATTCTCGTCGCCGGTTCCGCCGCAGTTGCAGATCCCATGAATATCTGCCCTGCGCCGCCCGTGCTCATTTCCGGGCCCATTTCAGCTTCAGGCCGTTCCCCGGCGGTCAACCCGCTTGACGACTGTAGCCAGAACCCGCTCGATTCGGACAACAGCTCTATCCCATTTTCACCATTTCCAACATTCGCCAGCGGAACTGCCGCGGCGATGCAACTATTTTGGATTTCTTCGGCCGTCCAGCCGCTTAAGCTCCGCTCCCTAACCAACGGTCAATTTCCAAGTCCCGCGCAAGAGCTCGATCCGGGCCCGCCATCACCTCAAGGCATAAACCTACAGACACCACCTCCATCAGACGTCGCACCGTCCTTTGCCAGGCCCATTGTCCTTGCGTTGCTCGGAATCGGTGTCTTTGGACTGACCGTTCCCATATTCTTTCACCCACAACGGGACCTGGTCCGAACCGAATATATGAGGGACAGGCCGTTGGGATCGCAGGCCGTGGAACCTGTCCTCGCAAGTCCGCGCGCCGCGTCCACCGGTATTCCTCCGCACGATTCAGCAGAAGAAATCTTAAAGGCCAGCACCCGGCGCTGCCGTTACTGCACGAGCCGCCTCGTACGCGCATCCCAGAAGAGGAATCTGCTGGAGAAACACGTACTGTCCCTCATTCAACTGACTCCCTTCCGGTGCATGAACTGCCGCCGCCGCTATTATGGGCTTGCCGTTTCACGACGGCCGGAGACCCTATGGAAGCAATGTCGAGACTACCGCAGGGATTGATAACAAACGTGGGGGTGAGGACACGCAGATACAGCGGAAAGTCTTAACCCCAATACTGTTCACTTAAGGTCCGTTCGAGAATCATGCACACTGGTGAACCAGAGCCCCTCACCCACCGCTGCGCGGTTCCCCCTCTCCCCGCCTGCGGGGAGAGGGCCGGGGTGAGGGGTCAGACGACGCCTCTGACATCAAGATCGTGAGACCCACCTTAACTGAACAGTATTGGTCTTAACCCGGATTATTCACGATGTTTTACTCGAAGACCGTCAGGGCACGGGTTAAACAGACTCGTTGGCTGGGATTAGTCTGATCTTTGGTTCAACCGATCCTGAAACGTTGGCTGGGAGGCAGGGATTCGAACCCCGATACGCAGATCCAGAGTCTGCAGTCCTACCGTTAGACGACCTCCCAGTAAAATGGGTCCCTTTTAGAAGTAACTGTGAGGGGCTTATCTTGTCAAGGCAATGTTCGATTGGAGTAGAGATGCAGTTGCCTGTAGCGCCGCTTTCCCAAGGGTCGCCGTTGCGAGATCATGGCGAAGCCCTCCGCCAGATTAGAACGTCACACGCACACCGAGCTGGGCGGCAAAGGGGATGCCCACCGTCGTCCCTGGACCAAAGAAATCTCCCAATGCGCCTGCCGGCACCAGCAGTTGCTTCGGATTGGTGACCGGCGAAGTTTGGGTGCATGCCACATTCAAGCAAAACGCCGTGGCGTTGAACAGGTTGTTGACCGGCGTGGGCAAAGCCGCAATGTTCGTGACGTAGTTCGCCCCGGGGTTGTTACGGTTCAGCAGGTTGAAGAATTCAATGAAGGGCATCACCGACCAATGCTCGTGGAGATTGAATGGCCGGCTGACGCGCATGTCGATTTGGATGTACGGAGTTCCCCGAAACTGGTCGAGGGCGGTTTGGACTCCGTTGATCACGGCGCGATCGTCGAGCGTATCGCCCAGGCCGTTCACGTCCACCGGTGTCGTCAAAGTAATGGGCCTCGCGCTTTCGGCTTGGCCGAGCATGGTCAATTGGAAGCCTGCCGGAGCGTAGAAGGTTCCCGCCAGAACGAAGCGGTTGAGGACGTCCTCGCCCGATGGACCGTAGTCGCCCGGTGCAAAAGCCTGCAAGGGGTTGCATACGCCGTTGACGTAGTCGAAGAGCTCGCCAAGCACACAACCCCAGGTCTTGGCGCTGGCCAGCGTATAGTTGGCAATCAAGTTGAAGCGGCGCGAGACGTTCCCTTGCAAGTGGACGGACGCGGCGTCATAACTCGAGCGGTTGTCGGACCGGAAGACACTGATGTTGGGAACATTGTTCATCTGGTCCGCCAGGTTCCGCGGGAAGAGAGGAGAAAACAGAGTATAGCCCGCCTGATATTGGTAACGCCGGTAAGCGTGAACGCCTTCCTCGTGGGTCCAATCGGCGCTCATCATCCATTGTGAGTTGAATGCATGTTCCACGCCGGCGCTGGCGTGAATGGCGTAAGGAGTCTTGTAATTGGGATCAATGATGGCGCCTGCGCCGCCCGCCGCCGCTCCCGGCAAGCATCCCGGATCGCCCGGTTGAATGCACGACCCTGCAGGCGTATTGACGGCCTGAAACGCGGTCACCCAGCCGTTTTGCGCCAGGTCGTTGTAATAGAGGCCAAAGCCAGCTCGAAGCACCGTGTTCCGGGACTGTCCTAGCGCATACGCCATGCCGAGCCGCGGCGCGAGAGCGCCGCGATAATCGTGAGGCGTGCCGCTGACCAGCGGAATATCGAGGGCTTTGAGCGTCTGCAAGGCGGGGTTATCCAATTGTGACCGGCCCGAGGAAGTGAAGAGCCCGAAGGTGGTATCGTAGCGCAGCCCATAGTTGATGGTGAGGCCGGGCATGGCCCGCCAGGAATCCTCCGCATACGCTCCCAACCGCTGGACATCCTGCGAGAAACTGCCGTCACTGGCGGGAGTCCGCGTGCAGGTCGCGCCCGGCGTGGCCATTGGACCACAGACGAGATCGGCCGAAAACTGATTCGGATTGGCCAGGTAATGGGTGGGGTCCAGCGGAAAGACGGTGAGGTTTTCCGCCGTCGCGGCAAGCGCCCCGCTCAGCACCGGCTCATGAATGAAGTCAATGCCGAAGCGCGGCGCATGATTTCCCGCCACATGGCTCGCGTCGACGCGGAACTGGTATTTTTCCTGGTTGCGCAGAACAGGAAAGGCGGTGATGGGCGTCACGAATTGATTATCACCAAAGGTTTCAAATCCGGAGATGGTGCTGGCCGTGGAACTGAACGGGAAAGCCAGCGCAAAACCCAGGTTTTGGTTGCGCTGTTCCGTGTGGTGCAAAAGGCTGGCGTCAAAGGTGAATGATGCGAACCAAGTTGGACCAAAAGTGTGTTGGTTGCTCAGCACCGCGTTGAAATAGTTGGAATACGATGTGGCGCCGGTCGACGGCAAGGCGCTTTGCTCCACCAGATCGTTGTTGGTGATGGTGTTGTCTATGGATGTCCGCAAAAACCACTGGGAGTGTGGGGACTGTGACCCATCGAGCCGGATGCTTCCCAGGGTGTCGTGAAAAGGCACCGGAATATTGTCCGGAACTGGAATGGATCTGACTCCCGCAATCAGTCCTTGCAAGGCCAATGCCGCCAGCGCATTGAACTGCATCAGACTGGCGGGACTGTAGGCGATGCTGGCATTCTCATGAACCGCTTCGAAAGATGAAAAAAACCAAAGCTTGTCTTTCCGGACCGGTCCCCCCAGCGTGGCCACATAATTCTGTCTTGAAAATGGCTGCTTGGGGTTGGGGGCGGGATTATCAATGGGAAAACGCGCGTTGAGCGCGGCGGCGCGGTCGTAAAAAGCCAAATCCCCATGCCAATGATCCGTCCCGCGCTTGGTGCTGATCACTACGGAGCCGCCGGTGGTGCGCCCGGTCTCCGCATCCTCCTGGGAGGTCCGCACCGCGAACTCCTGGATGGCATCTACAGAAAAGTTCTGGAGGAATCCACCAATGTAATCGTCCGAGTTATCACCACCATCCACAGAGAGCTGGACGTTGAGTCCCGAGCTGCCGCCAAAGGACACCGCCGTGGTGCGCGCTTTGGTGGGGTCAGATGGTTCCACCGGCTCCGTACCGGGCACCAGATAAGCAATGTTGGCGAAACTGCGATTCGCCAGCGGAATGGTCATCAGGTCGTGAGCCGTAACAACGCCGCCGTGAACGTCGCTGGTGGTGTCCATGGGCTCAGTGGTAATGGAAGAAGCCTGCCCCTGGACGGTCACCGTCTGGCGCACGTTGGCCGGCTGCATCGTCACCGTGACCATACGGGCGAAGCTGACGGTCACTGGCACGCTCGACCGGGCCGTAGCAAACCCCTGGGCACGGACGGCCACACGATAGGTTCCCGGCAACAAACCGTCAATCCGGAATTTGCCCTGGCTGTCACTGGCCGCTGGACGCTGCACCGGCGAGCCTACCAGGCGAACCACAATTCTTGCGGCAGCAATACGCCCGCCGCTGGGATCTTGCACTACACCCTGAAGCAACCCGGTTGGGCTTTGTGCGGACACTGCAAAGGGCATCAAAAAGATAATAACAACCGGTAAAAAACTGGTTCTGAAGCAGCGCCTTCCGCTTATTGGGTCAATCATCCCAGGGCAATCCCCTCCGAAAGGCTCATGACTTGGTTCGGGTTATATCCCGGCGTGCATGTCCCGGCGTCTGCAACAGAGCCAGCCAACCGGGGAAGTGAGAATGTCTTAAAATGATTAGACGGGAATCCGTGAAACTTCTTCCCTGATTTGATGGGTTTGTTGGTGGGATGAGCGGAGAATTCGGCGAAGAAAATTGGACCGGTGTTCCCTCCTTGTAAAACTCTGAGGAAGTGTTATGTGGGCCATTAAAACGGCCCCGAATAGTGGCGTCATGTGCTTGTTGATAGGGGGAGGGAGAACCGATGAATTCGGTTCCCCCTCCCTCCGAACCGGACAGGCGCGGGTGGCGCATACATTGCTTTGCTTTTCATGTATGCGCCACTACCCAATGCTTGACCGGCCCGGCACTCTCCGCTACCGTAGGTATAGTGCAAGGAGGTTCCGATGACTGTCCATCTTCCCCCCAGGATCGAGCGTATCGTCAAGGATGCCGTCCTTTCCGGCCAATACCGCTCGGCCAAAGACGTGCTTTCGGTAGCGATAGCCGTCTGGCAGTCGCGGCAAACTGCGGCGACGGAGCCAGCCGAAGAACAGCGGCAAGCGGCCATTGAGCGGCTCAAGAGCTTCGGCAAGACGCACAAACTTTCCCTGGGCGCCATGACGATCAAGCAACTGCGCGAGGAGGCGCGTCCGTGAGTTGGATTGTCGAGGATGCCTCCGTTACCCTGTCATGGTGTTTTCCCGATGAGCAAACGCCCTCCGCAATGGGCGTGCTGGACTTGTTGAGAGCAGGAGAGCAAGCCCTGGTGCCTGCCTTCTGGTGCTCCGAGGTTCTCAATTCATGGCTCGTCGGCGAGCTGAGCGCATCGGCGAAGGTATCCTCCGGTGCGTTGCTGTTGCCGAAGCATCTGCTTCCGGCTGTAACTCAGGAGGCCGTCGAGTCGTCTCCCTGCAATCACTGCTTGGAATGCAGCCTACCAACTTCCCACAATTCTGCCCTACACTCCCCCTTTTGATTTCAGAGCCACCGCGCCACGTCGCAAAACTTACACTTTGTGAAACACGGGGGCGTTATGCGACTTGTTGCGGATGACTTCCGGGTGCGCCGTGATCGAGCCAGAATCGCTAACGTGATACGACCGGCCGCATCGGTGGGTCGCCAGGATCGGGCCAGCTTGACAGGATGTACAGGGATGCTGTACGTTCAGTATGGGAGGCGAACGCGATGCCTGTAGAGACGACCTACACGAGATTGCGGGAACGGTTGGCTACGGTCCTGGACCAGGTCGCCAACGATCGGGAAGTTGTGATTGTGCGGCGGCGTGGTTCCAAAGACGTGGCCCTGGTTCCAGCGGAGGAGCTGACAAGCCTGATGGAGACAGCCCATTTGCTGCGATCCCCCAAGAATGCTGAACGGCTGCTGGCAGCGCTCCAACGGGCCACTCGGCGCAAAGGCAAGCCGGAATCGGTCGACAAGCTGCGGCAGGAGATGGGGCTTGGCACGTCCCACTGAGCGCGAGGCGGTGTTCCATCCGGAGTTTCGGGACGATCTGAGAGATTGGGTGAAAAATGACCGGAAGGTGACGCTTCGGGTTCTGGAACTTGTTGAAGCGGTGATGAGAGATCCGTTCACTGGCATTGGCAAGCCGGAACCGTTGAAGTTCGCGCTATCAGGCTGCTGGTCGAGACGGATCACGCAGGAGCACCGGCTGGTGTACCGGGTCAGCGAGAATCGAATCGATTTCCTCCAGGCGCGTTACCACTACTGAAGTCCTGGCCGTCAGCGCCACGGCGGCAAGAATCCTTCTCGGGCCGGCATTGAGCGGGCATTCGTATTTGGCGTGACGGGCCATGCGACTGGTAAAAAAAGCAAGTAGCGCAGCGCGGCGGAGCCGCGATGGACAGGACGCCGTGAGCTTGCCCCTGGCGAATACATAAAAACCAATGTAGGCGCTACCCGCGAGCGCACGGATGCCAAACGACGGCGTGTGTGCGTCGACCGCCGTGCAGGAACGTCGTGGTTGCACAAACATTCTTGGTTGCGTGGACGCACATTTGGCCCTTAAAACATTTTTTCAAGAGCGGGGTAAATGCTTCCAAAATACTGTGCAGGCCTTTCCTCCGGTGTGGGAAGCTTTTGAGTCGTTAGATGAAGTGTGGCTTCGTGAGCTCTCCGACCTGACCCACGTATCAGGGAGCGATCTCATATGCGGCGTTCTTTACTATAGCGCACACTCGCGGGTTCGCGCGGCTGTGGAATTGGGGTTCTCGCGTTGCCTACCGGATGCCTGGAGCTCTTTACGTGCGGGCGTAGAATCGGTGGCGTTCGCATCATGTATACGCCAGGACTCCGTTCTGGCCCGCCGTCTCGTTGCCGCTCGCCCAGATGCAAGGTTTAAAACATTCAGGCGGACGTTCAACGACATTAGAGAAAAGAGTCTCCGTCATGCATCGAAGTACGGTCTCAAAGAACTTAGACGCTATTGGAATCGATATTCGGATTCTGGCTCCCACGTGACCGTTGGTAGTTTGGCGAGCCGCGTGACCGGCAGTGTAAGTGGATCGACTCGGTCTGTGGCCTTTAACTATTTGGAGGTTAAGAAGGACGTTCTTCTTGGGGCTCTAACGGACATCTTGATGTGCAGCTGTGTAATGGAGCAGGTTCTTTTCCGAGATTTCAAGCCTCGGTTGCGTCTTGACCCCCAGCTTGAGGTGTTACGTGCCGGTTTGCGCGACAGGCGGGAGGCGGCGGTTAAATTCTTACATAGTGAAGTGCCGCGGGTGGCGCCTACGTCGTTTTTTGAGGTAGGCATCTCAGTGAAAGTCTAGAATAACCTCGCGGGTGGCGCATTGCTTTGCTTTTCATGTATGCGCCACCACCAGCCGCGATGGACAGGACGCCGTGAGCTTGCCCCTGGCGAATACATAAAAACCAATGTATTCGCCACCCGCGACGCAGAGTCGGAATTCAAGATTCCAGATTCAGGATGCCGCGCGGACGGCTGCGGCGCTACCGCTCAGCTCACCGGCAGCCCCAGCCTACACCTGTTCCGGGCGACTACATCAAGAAACAACGTAGGCGCCGCCCGCGGAAAAACCTAACTTCGGGAAGCCGGATGAAACGCTGCAGGCTCGAATTTCACTAACCAATGTACAAACGGCTCGGCATTCGAATGGATGAAATGGGGGACCGGGAAGGTGGCAAGATTGCGAATTTACTGTGTTGGTCTGGCGAATTGGTTTGCGGGCACACTGGTTCAAAGGGGTCTGTCGCCGGCGGCGGATCACCCCTTCGCCGCCGTTATGCTGGTAGCGATCGGGATCATCGTCCGCCGCCTGCGGGAGCTGGGCAGAGGCCGGCCAAGCGTCGAGTTTGACAGCACATCGAACGGTTTCGATGGAGCATTCAACGACGATAACTGAGTTGGCTGCGGTGCGATGGGCCCTTGCTCCAGCCTATTTCATGCGCAGTAACGCTTGTAGGATGGTTCTAGTCTTAGTACGGCCATTCGCGATTACGGTGGCGCATTCTTGCAACGGTCTGGAGCAACCCCTCAGCCCCTCTCCCCGCAAGCGGGGAGAGGGTGGCCCGCGTAGCGGGACGGGTGAGGGGTTGCGGGAATACTTGAGCGAACATACGAAATGCTGCACTTAGCCGTTTGAGGAAAGGTGCAAGGAGGATGCGTGCCGGACTCTCACGTTCAGAGTGCATGTGCGGCGGTGAACACCCCCGATTTCCCAGTTGCTGTAGTGTCCAGTCCCCGCAAGGAGGCGGCCGCACCTGCTGGCTGGAGCCACAAACCGCTATCCCACCATCTGCAACGTAAAAGGACCTGCGTGCTTGCAACCGCAAAGGCCCGAAGTCTATACTGTGATAGCTCTCAAATAGCTTTGGACAACTATTCATTTGATGAGGACTACCTGCGCCGCCTCACGGAAGGCGATTCTTCCGTCGAAGCGCACTTTACTGCTTATTTCGGGAGTCTCCTCACGCTCAAACTCCGCAACCGCCTCCGGTCTGCACAAGGCATTGATGATATCCGCCAGGAAACGTTTTTGAGAGTGCTGCAAACTCTTCGGCAAAAGGGTGGATTGGAACATCCGGAGCGGCTGGGCGCCTTCGTCAACTCCGTGTGCAACAATGTGCTTTTGGAAGCGTTCCGGGCCCAATCGCGGTATGGACCGCTGCCGGAAGAACACAGCGAGCCGGCGGACCTCAGCGTTGACTTGGAGGGATCCTTAGTCAGCGAGGACCGCAAGCGAATCGTCAAAAAGGTTCTCGACCGCCTTTCAGCGATGGACCGGGAAATCCTGAAAATGCTCTTTTGGGAGGAGACCAATAAGCAGGAAATCTGCCGAGTGATGGGTGTGAGCCGTGACTACTTGCGAGTGTTGGTTTATCGCGCCCGGCTGCGCTTCAAGGCGGCGCTACAAAAAGTTGAGGCGGTGGTCCCATGAGGCCGGACAGGACGGAAAATTCGATGGGCAATCCATGGGTCCCGCAGGACGGGGACTAAATGGGGGCAATCATGGACCATGAAGAAGCGGTTCGCAATCAGGCCGTCGAGCGATTCCTGCTGGGCGAAATGGCGGGTTCTGAGCTCGAAGCTTTTGAAGAGCACTATTTCATTTGCCGGGAGTGCGCGGAGGCCTTGACGGCGGAGGCCATGCTGGCTGATAATGCGCGGGACGTTTTCAAAGAAGGAGAACTCCGCGAGAGACCGGCAAGTCCAGCGCGGTGGGAGTGGCTGAGGAAATGGCTGGTCCCGCAGGCCATGACGCCGGCGCTTGCCGCCGTGGCTCTCCTGGTGATGGCCGGATATTTGGAACTTGTGACCGTCCCCGGGCTCAAGGCCCGGCTGGTACAGGCGACCGCCCTGCAGCCCGTCCCCGCCTTCGCCCTGCATTCCGCTTCGCGCGGCGCAGTCCAGGTGATCGACGTGCCGGGGGGCGCAAGATTCTACACCCTATTTGTGGATCTTCCACCCAGCAACACACCGGCCTACTTGTGCCAAATCCGCGAAACTTCGGGCCCGGTCCGCGCTTCGCTCACCGTCCCCCGTTCTGAAACCAGCGACACGTTAAACTTGCTTCTGGATTCATCGCGCACACCGCCTGGCGATTACACTCTGATTGTGCGCACTTCGCCAGGCGGTACGGGCGAAGTTGGCAGATACCGCTTTGCTGTTGAATACAACTAGGAGGACTCGTGGAAAAGCGATTCCTGTACCATGCCCTCTCCACCGGAGTGTCGGGTCAGATCACGCTACCCTTCAACGAGCTCATCGAAGTGCAGGCGGCCAGCGCCCTACCCCAGTCTGGGGGTTACTGCACGTCTCGTGTGGAGGATTTCAACTACAAACAGATGGTCTCCTTCCGCTTGGCCAAGACTCAGGCAATCGGAAGCTATAGCGCCAAGGACAAGGCGTACAATACGCTGATAACCGCCACCGTCGAAAAGCTCAATATCCTTGGCCAAGTGACGGCGGACCTTGTGGTGGCTCACCTTACCTCGAAACATCCGGAAGCCGGTGGGCAGCCTTCCATTATTCCGCTCGGCAGCTACTTTGTGAATTTGCGTATCGCGGGTAATCCGGTGGATGTTCATTTGGAGACTGCTGCTTTTACCGAACTCGACACCTACGACCGGGTTTGCGGCCGCCTGGAATCTGACAAGGATTGGCAGCGCGAACTGTTACAAGGGCAGGAAGAGATCACCATCCCTCCGCGAGGTGGCGCCTTGCTCTGCTCACTCGTCAGGGAGGTTCACCCCCAGGCGCGCGGGGTTGAATCCAAGGGGAATGTCCTATTCGTTCCTCACTTTGGCAAGGTTCATCTTGCAGAGTTCCTGATCCAGCCTTATCAGCGAAGTTTGACGATGCTTCGCGTTGAACTGGGTTGCCCGGTGGAAGGACAAGTGACGGCGGCGCACACGTCCGGAAACGGGCAAGGCTATCCATGATTGAGTTGTGAATGGAGTGGGCGCAAGCGAAGAGCGAGAGCTGAGTGTCCGCCTCAGTCTGCTGCTCCTGACGCTGAGCATGGCTGCGTGCACTGGACATGAACGCGCGGCGCTGGGGGATGTGTATCAGAAAGCCCTGCTGCTCCAACGGCAGGATGAACCGCGCCAAGCCCTGGCGCTGGCGGACCAGGGTTTGAATCGCGCCCCGGAGGAGCGAAACAGCGACTATTACTGGAAATTCCGCTTTCTTAAAGCAGAAGTGCTGCTGGTGGAGGGTGACCCGGCTGCCGCTTCAGTCCTGATCGATGGACAGATTCCCCCCATTGCAGGCGCTGATGAGCTGATGGCGCGGCAGAGGCTCGACCGCGGCTGGGCAGAATCCTCGATTCCTGATTTTCCAAAGTCCCTCATCTCTTATCAACAAGCCTTGCGCTTTGCCCGGCAGGCAGGATCCCAATCCCTCATCACTGAAATTCAACTCCGGCAAGGCGTCAGCCTTCTGCGCTTGGGAAATGCGCCGGCGGCTGAAGAAGTTTTTCTTGAGGGCTTGGCAGGCGCGCGCCGGGAAGGAGATTCTTATTTTGAGGCTTGCGCCCTGGGTGACCTGGCGCTCCTCAGAATGAATAACGCCCGCTACGACGAAGCCATTGACCGCTTTCAGCAAGCCTTGCCCCTCTTTGAGAAAATTCCATCGCGCCGGCTGATTGCCAGGACCCTCGACAACCTTGGATATTGCGAGCTGCAATTGGGCGGAACCGAGAAAGCGCTCCGGCTGTTCAAGCAAGCCGGACGGCGCGCCCATGACGCGGGCTTGTGGCGGGATCAGCAGGTAAGCCTCGGCCGGATTGGAGACTGCTATTACGACAACGGAGACCTGCAGAACGCGCTGGTCTATTACCATCGTGCTTTGAACATGGCGCGGCGGACTCAGGAGAAATTTTGGATCGCCAACTGGCTTTGTGATCTCGCCACCACTTCGATGGATATGGGTGATTTCCGTAGAGCGGAGGACTACAACAACCAAGCTCTTGCGCTGCAACAACAGATGCAGAATCCGGTGGAGCGCCTCTACCCGCTTCTGAACGCGGCGCGGCTTGCCGCTTCAACAAAGAGCAATGACGAAGCCCAGAGCCGCTACCGGTCCATCCTCGGTGCGGCCAAAGCGCAGTCTGGCATCCGCGACCCTGAGATGATCCTCGAAGCGCGGGCCGGCCTGGCGCGATTACTGGTCAAGGCCGGGCGTCCGGCAGAAGCCGAGGCGCAGTGGCGGAAAACGCTCGCGCTGGTTAATTCCACCCGCTCCGCGCTGACCCATGACGAGCACCGGCTCACCTATCTTTCCAGCCTGATCCGCTTCTACCAGGATTACGTGGATTTCCTCGCCGTCCACGGGCACAACGCGGAAGCGTTGCGGGTGGCGGAGAGTAGCCGCGCCCGTCTGCTCTCCGAAAGGCTGCGGGGCAATGATCGCCCGCCCGTTCCGGTCACAGTTGCCCAGCTTGAAACCCTGGCGCGCCGATCGCGCACCATCTTCCTCTCTTATTGGATTGCCCCCCAACGGTCATTCTTATGGATGATTACCCCTGCGGGCCTGACTCGGTTTACGTTGCCCGCTCAAGCGAAGATTACGCGACAAGTGGAGGCTTACCGGCGCTCCATCGATAATCTTGGCGATCCGCTTGTGAGCGGCAGTCCATCAGGCCATGAGCTTTACGAGGTCTTGCTGGCTCCGGCCCGCTCCTTGATTCCGCGGGGGTCGAACGTGGCCATCGCCCCGGATGGCGCGCTCTACGACTTGAATTTTGGAACCATTCCAGTCCCGTTGCCGAGTCCGCACTATTGGATTGAGGACGTCACCATTTCAGTTGTGCCTTCTCTAAGCACCTTGGCGGGACACCTTACTCCTGCCAGGCCACCGCGGCCATCGCTCTTGCTGATCGGCGACCCGGTGAGCGCGGACCCGGACCGCTTTCCGCGGCTTCTCAACGCCAAAGATGAGATCGAGGAAATTCAGGAGCAATTTCCATCTGCCGGCAAGTTAGTGCTCACGGACGCTTCCGCCGAACCCGGCGCTTACGCGGCCGCGCGTCCCCGGCGTTTTTCCTTCATCCATTTTGCCGCGCACGCCACCTCCAATCGGGAAGACCCGCTGGATTCCGCGATCATCCTTTCTCCGCACCAGGAGAACTACAAACTCTATGCAAGGGAGGTGGACCACTTGCCGATTCGGGCTGATTTGGTGACCATTTCGGCCTGCCGAAGCGCCGGAGCGCGAGCCTATGCGGGCGAGGGACTGGTGGGTTTTGCCTGGGCATTCCTGCGGGCCGGGGCCCGTCACGTGATCGCCGGACTTTGGGAAGTGGATGATCAATCCACAGCTCAACTGATGGCCCGACTGTATGCGGGCCTTCGCCACGGATCGAGCCCCGCCGCCGCGCTCCGTGATGCGCAACGAGCGATGATCGGGTCCAAGAGCGCTTTTCACAAGCCATACTATTGGGCTCCATTTGAGGTGTTTGCAGATTCTCTCCGGCTTCGCATCCGCTGATGCATGGATCCAGCCTTCCCGGTATTTTCACGGGTTCGCTTGTCAACTCCTCGCCCTGGTAGGTAGTGACTCAGTTTGATGTTTTGTGACATTGTTCGCCACCGTCATCCCCGCGAAGGCGGGGATCCATCAATCCCTTTTTCGGCACGAGTTCGGAATGCCACTGCGATATTCGGAGTGGATTCCCGCTTTCGCGGGAATGACGATGAAGGAACAAATTGCGTCACTATCCCCTGGTATACAGCGTCTGATTTTTGAAGTCATAGCGACTGCAGCAAGGGTTATCGCCGCTCGCGCTGCCGTGAGAAATCCCTCCGCTTGCAGCACTATCCGCCGAACCGAGAGTTATATCGTGTATTATCAATTGGTTGCGGCGCTTCCGTCCGCCGCTATAGAGATAAGTCTATAGTTATTAATAAGTTAAGGAACCGCCGGAAGCCTCGATGCCGGTCACCGTGGGTGTATACTCTTGTGGAAATCGGGGTCAAGCCCTTGAAGCCTTCTGCCGAAGATCAAAAGTGGCGGACATGCCGGGGCTGTGATTTGGGCTGTTTCCAGCCCGGCCTCGAGCGGAGGAAGAAGTCATCGCTGGACCGCCCGTCTGCGACCGGGAGAATCGGCTCTTGAAGGGTATTGGCACAAGGCCAACGGCGGTGGACCCGTTTCGCGGCTGTAGCGGCGGTCTCTGACCGCCGACTTTTATTTTTCAACAGCTTCCGGCGGTCAGAGACCACCGCTACAGCAAGCCAAGAACCGGTTGACATGATGCCCGATTGCATGATATTTCAGGATACCAAGGTTTACCTTTGAGTTACCGTCTAGCTATCGCCTGAGGAGGCATGTAAATGCAAGAGGAAGTGAGGGGTAATAGCCTTCGTATAGGCTCCGCTTGGCTGGGATTAGCTCTTCTGTTGGCTCTTATGCTTCTGACGCCTTGGGGGAGACCCGTGAAGCTTTCATCCGCGCCGTTGGGGCCTCCCTTGCAGCGAACGAGCGCTAAGTCCGCCAGCAGTCCTGCGGCATCCCTTAAACCGGAACTTCGGCAGAATGTGGTTGAAAGTTACCTCCATTTACCACTGATCTTCGAGGCGAATCAGGGACAGACGGATCCCCGCGTGAAGTTCATTTCCAGGGGCGACGGCTACTCACTCTTCTTGACAGACCACAATGCTGTGCTTGAGCTGAGTCAAGCCCGTAAGATGCACTCGAAGCGGCCTGCCTCCGGGAATCAGCAGGGGCGAAAAGCTCCTGCCGCGAAAATTGACGTTTTACGGTTTGATCTTGCCGGCTCCAGCCCCGCCGCGCAGGCCACGGGACTTGGTGAACTTCCCGGAAAGAGCAACTACTTCATCGGCCAGAACCCCGCCCACTGGCACACGGGCATTCCCCAATATTCGAAGGTGGCGTACAACGCCATCTATCCGGGAGTGAACCTTGTTTATTACGGGTCGCAGGGCCATCTGGAATACGATTTCGACGTTTCGCCCGGCGCCAACCCCGCAGTCATCAGCCTTTCCATCGACGGACTGGCTGGCGCGGGACGGAGGGCGAGTGAAACTCTCCGGAGTGGACTCGGTGTGGATTCGCAAGGGAACCTGGTGATGGCCACTCCCGCCGGAACGGTGCGCTTTGCAAAACCCGTTGCCTATCAGGTGTCCCGGCAAGGCGCGGGCGTCCTGCGCAAGAACTTTGTCAAGGCCAGTTACGTCGTGAAGAAGGCGAACCGGCGCGGCCAGGCCCTGGTCGGTTTCCAGGTTGGAAGCTATGACAAGGGACTGCCGCTGGTGATCGATCCGGTCCTGACCTATTCCACTTATATCGGCGGAAGCCTTCTCGATAGCGCCCAGAGCGTCGCTCTCGACAGCTCGGGCAATGCCTATGTCACCGGCAACACCCTTTCCCTTGATTTCCCAAACGTTCCCGGTAGCATCCAACCCGGCGGATGCGGAGGGACGTGCCTGGGCAACGTTTTTGTCATGGAGCTCACGCCCTCCACTTCAACCCTGGTTTACTCGACCTACTTGGGAGGCAGCGGGGATGACACCGGGTATGGGATTGCCGTTGACGCAACGGGAAACGCCTTTGTGACCGGTGAGGCGACTTCCAAGGATTTCCCGGTTACCCTGGGGACTTATCAAAGCACATGCGCCCTGGATTCGAACGGCGCTTGCCAGGACGCCTTTGCAAGCCAACTCAAGCCGGGCGGCGCATCTCTCGCCTATTCCACCTATTTCGGCGGCAATGGTGATGATGAGGCCAATGCCAT
>DATKST010000191.1:0-38687 GCA_035531475.1 Terriglobia bacterium | reverse complement strand
TCATAAAATCTGGATGGCCACTTCGTTTGCGGCGCTGACTTACATTGGTTTTGACGGCGTGACCACGCTTTCCGAGGACGTTCAAAACCCCAAGCGTAATGTTCTGCTGGCCACCGTCATCGTCTGCTTGTTTACCGGAGTGTTTGGCGGGCTGGAGGTTTATCTGGGGCAGCGGGTGTGGCCCAATTGGCGAACCTTTCCGAATCTGGAAACCGCGTTCATGGACGTTTGCCATCGCGTCGGCGGCTCCGTTCTATTTCAGGCGATGGGCGCAGTGCTGATCCTTGCGGCGTTTGGAAGCGCCTTGAATGGCGGTTTGGGCGCGGCCCGATTGCTCTTTGGAATGGGACGGGACGGGGTGATGCCCAAGAAAATCTTTGGATATCTCAGCCCCGGCAGCAGCACGCCCACTTATAATATCCTGATTATCAGCGCCGTGGCATTAGGCGGCGCGATAGGTCTGAATTACATCGGCAACGCTTACGAACACGCGGGAGAACTCCTAAACTTCGGCGCCTTCCTGGCCTTCATGGGAGTGAACTTCGCCACCTTCTGGCAGTTCACGGTGGTGCGCCGTCCGGGCTACAAGCGTCGGGTTCTGGCTGATGCCATTTTGCCGCTCTTTGGATTCGTTTTCTGCGCCCTGATCTGGTGGAACCTTAACTCGCTTGCCAAGACAGTTGGCGGCATCTGGTTCTTGATCGGTCTCATTTATGTCGGGATCACTACACATGGTTTTCGCACTCAACCGGCCGCCATCGACTTCAGCGAGTCGTGAGGCTTGACAGGGCCGGTTATATTTGTTGTTTCTTGATACTGCTATTCATAATTACGGTAACATATTCGCACAACTGGCCTTAAGGACCCCTCGCCCCCGGTCCCTCACCCCGTGGGGAGAGGGTGGCGCGCAGCGCCGGGTGAGGGGCTTATGCTGCGTCCGCGAACTTGCGAAATGCTGTACCTAGGATCAACTCTCTGATTGTCAAGGTGACCATGCCATCCAAACTGCCTGATTACGTGAAGGCGTCAATTCCGAACCCGCCTGACAAACGGGCGCCGTGGTACAAGAATACCTTTCCATCCTACGCGGGGATTTTCCTTTGGGTCGGCTTCTACCTGGGAATCGCCGGCCCGACCTTAGATCAGGGGACCGTCGAAGCGTGCATGGCGGGCCTGGTGGTGGCGGGGTTGCTCTGTTTCGCCTTGTATTATTATGTGCCCGGAATGCTGGGCATGCAGACAGGACGCACGCTCTACATCGTAGGAACTTCCACCTTCGGGACCACGGGTGGCTACGTCATGCCCGGCCTCCTGATGGGCCTCCTGCAATTGGGCTGGATTGCGGTGGGCACTTGGATTTCGGCGGATTTTATCTTGAAGGGACTTCACAAGGATTCGAAGACCCTTTTTACCGGGATCGTGTTGGTGTGGGTCTACGGTCTCGCCTGGGTTGCGATCAAGGGAATCAAATACGTCGCCAAAGTCGCGCAGGTCCTGAACTGGGTGCCGCTCATTATGATTGTCATCGTATTCTGGGCAAACCGAGGCGGAATCCCCAACTACCGTCCCACTCATCCGAACCCGTGGGGTGGATTTTTGGCAACACTGGCCGTGGTGATCGGCTTCTTTGCGACAGCGGGCGCGGCGGGCACAGATTTCGGCATGAGTAATCGCAATCGAGGTGATGTTTTTTGGGGCGGTTTGACCGGCATCACATTGCCCATCATCGTGGCGGGTGGACTGCCCATCCTGGCCGTCGCGGGGTACATCGGAAGCACCGGAGACCGCACAAACTTTGCCTATACGGTGGCGATTGCCCGCGTGGGCGTGCTCGCTCCTGTGATGTTCTTCTTGTTTGCGGCGGCGTCTGTGGTGCCCGTCTGCTTTTCCTCTTTTATCGCCGCCAACAGTTTTGCCACCATGTTGCCTAAGATTCCACGCACCGTTTCCACGCTGATCGGCGTCACCCTCAGCGCCGTTCTGGCCATCACCGGCATCGCCCAGAATCTGGTGGGCTTTTTCACGATTGTGGGAGCTTCCTTCGGACCGATTTGCGGAGCCATGGTGGCGGATTATCTCCTGGCCGGCAAAAAATGGTCAGGACCTCGGCGCGGCATCAATTGGGCCGGGTATGCCGCATGGGCCATCGGTTTTGCAGTGGGGATTTTGGGGAGCATTCCTGGCGTGCCCTCCAGTTGGGTTCAGGATGACCGGCCCGCGGTACTCTTTTCATTTATTGTAGGCTTCGTGGTTTATTACCTTCTGTCGATAGCTGGACTAAGGCCGGAAGTTGTGCCACCGGAAGAATTGCATCAATAAGTTGTCAATTCGTCGACCGGATTCCAGCCTCGCTCACGCCGTCAGGTCAATCGAAGAAGCCGCCGCTGGAAAGCTGGTGGCAGGCCTGTCGCCAGGCCTGCTGCACCCAGGATGGAACTCAGCATTTGTGAAGCCGAGCCGTGATGATGATGGTATGCCTGGCTCAGCGGGCTGTTGCTGGAGGTTTGTGTGATTGAAGGCGCGTTTTGGGCCCAGAGTGCTGTTATCCTGTTGCGCCTGGGTCAAATGGCCGGCCTCCAAGGCCTGTGCCAAGGAGCTGTCAGATAATAACTGTTCCATTTCGGACCCAATACATCCCATCACCCCTGCCCTCTCCCTGCAAGCGGGGAGAGGGTGACGCGAAGCGGCGGGCGAGGGGTGCCGGTTGGAAAATGGAACAGTTATTTCTGAACGGGCCCTAATTCCTGAAAAGTTGTCTGGGCCGGCTGGGAGTTGCTTTGCATGGATGAGCCAATCGACCAGCGCGGCGGCGACCTCAAGTCGAACTGGGCAATAAACCTCTTCTCTGCAAGGTTTGGACCCAGCAAGACTTGCCCTGCAACCGGCTGCAGCCACCCTAAGTTCCTGACAACGAAACGTGCGTTTTCCTGTCCCTCGCCTGGGCAGTGGATTTTCGGATGATGAGTTGCGTATCCACCACATACTCGGCCCCTTTGTGGTTCTTGGAAGTCAGGATTCGCTGCAAGGCTTTGAATGCCACCCTGCCGAGTTCCTCACGGGAAAGGATGGACGTGGTCAGTGGTGGATAGGCAAAGTGGGCCAAGTCAATGTCGTCGAATCCCACCACGGAAACTTCGCCCGGCACTTCCACTCCCGCCTCGCGTAAAGCCTGAAGCACTCCAATCGCCGTCAGATCGTTACTGCAAAGAATGGCGGTCGGAAGCCGCGGTTGCGACAGCAGGATGCGAGCCGCCTCTGCCCCTCCGTCTGCCCGATGGTTGCCCTCCAGCGTCTGTTCCGAAGACAGCCCACACTTTTCGAGATTTTCAATGAAGGCGTTGCGGCGAAGATTGGCGGAGCGAAGCGATTTCGGGCCGGAAATGAAGGCGAAATCCTGGTGCCCCAGCTCGCGAAGATGCGAAATGGCTTGGCTGATTCCGTGGGAGTAATCGACCCGAATGTTACTCATCCACGGCTTAACCTCGCCCACATCAAGAAAGACAACGGCCACCTCGTTGGCAGCCAACTCTTTCGCGAGCTCGGGATCCATTTCCGAGGTCATGACGGCGACGCCCGGGGCCTTATTCTCAATCATTCTTCGCACCGCAGCCCGGATGCGGTGAGGCTCATAATTCGTGTTACAGAGAAAGAGGTCCTTGCCTTTTTCCAGCGCCACTGACTCAAAGCTCTTGATGATTTCCGGGAAGAAGGGATTGCAAATGTCGGAGACAATCAAGCCGAAGAAGTCGCTTCGCCCGCTGGCCAAGCGCCGGGCATGAGCGTTCTTGTAGAACCCGAGGTGCTGGATGGCTTCGAAAATCCGCTTCTGCGTTTCGGGCGCAACGTGGCGGGTCTTGTTGAGCACGTGGGAAACGGTGGTAACGGAAACTCCAGCCCGGTCTGCCACTTGCTTCATACTTGCCGCCATAGTTCGCTCTCCTCTTAATATCCCGCTAATATCCCGCAGGCGGCTCTTGTGCCCGCCCGAAAGATGTAATGTGGGGACAAGCCCCGTGCCAACTCCCCGGCGGGCGCGACTTCCGTCCAAACCGTGACCAGCGGGCGCTGTTGTGACTTTGAAGCGGCTAGCACCTTATCTTTGAATACGATGTCTGCCAGCAACGGTTCTCTCTAGGGGATTCATAGCCGAAACATGAGCTTATCCATGCCGTCTCAAAATTTACATAAAAGTTAAATATAATCAAAAAAATCTATTGACACAATACAATTCACTATGTTACAAAGCAAGCGTAATCGGCAAACGCTTGCGTTAAAGAGTGCTGGTTTTTTTGCTTTTCTTCGTCAACATAAAGACAGAGCGTCAACAGCAGCTTGCGTAACACGTGCCGTATTCTGCGGCACGTCTGAAAGGAGCAACTCAATGAACCGCATGATGCTTCGCCAGATCACGGGATGGGCAGGGCGCATACTTTGGCTGGTTCCACTTTGCCTGCTTTGGGCTTCGCCTGTGGCAGGGCAAACCATTTTCGGGACCATTACGGGCACGGTCACGGATCAGAGCGGGGCGGCGGTGCCCGGAGCGGTCGTCACGGTAACGAATGAAGGTACAGGAATCCAGCGACGAGTGACCACCGCAGGAACTGGCGTTTATGTTGCGCCGGACCTGGACGTGGGCACTTATCGTGTGCGCGCTGAAAAGACTGGGTTCCGCGCATATGAAAAGACCGGAGTACACCTCAACGCTGACCGCACGGTTGACGTGGATGCCCGGCTCGTTATTGCCTCTACCGGTACAACGGTCGACGTGACCAGCACAGCGGCCCCGATTAATACCCAGACGGGAACCATCGCCAATGTGACGCTTCCGACGCAGTTGCAGCAAATGCCCGTCATCACACGGCAAAAAGGGGATGAGGCCTTATATGGCTACGAATTGTATAACGTCGGTGTGAGTGAACAGCAATGTGGGGGATGCGGTATTGATGCCAACGGGTCCAGGGGCGCGGGCTATAACCAGCAAGCTACGGTCGACGGTATTACCGCAATGTCCGGTCTGGATGGAGTGGGAGGAAGCACGGTGCAGACTGGCCTCGAAGCCACCGGAGAAGTCAGCGTGCAGCTTGCCAATGCGCCCGCCGAGTTCAGCCAGCCCGTCCAGATGACCATGGTCAGCAAATCCGGCACCAACCAGTTCCACGGCAGCGTGTTCGAGGACTACAACGGAAATGCCCTCAATACGCGAAACTTTTTTTCGAGCAGCGTTCCATTCCGTGTCTACAATGATTTCGGAGCAAGCCTGGGCGGACCGATCAAGAAAAACAAGACGTTCTTTTTTGGCGATTACGAAGCCTCGCGGGAATCCACGGCGGTGATTGACACCCTCAACGTGCCACTTCCCGCCTGGCGCACCGGCGATTTTAGCGGCCTTTCCAAGACCATTAAGAATCCATTCACTGGCCAGCCTTTTTCAGGCAATATGATTCCTTCGTCCATGATCAGCCCGGTCTCGCAGAAGATCCAGTCCCTTTACTTCCTGCAACCGAACTTTGGGCCTCCCGGGCTCCAGGCCGGCAACTATCGCGCCCTACTTAGCCCCGGAAACAACGGCGTAACCATCTACGATAAATTCGATGCCCGTATTGACCATAATTTCGGCCCCAAAGACACTTTGTTCGGACGTTTCAGCTATAACCGCATGCCCATCAATGCTTATGTTGCTCACGCCATTCCGCCTTTTGGATTTCGCACGTCGTTGCGCGTGGCCAGTTCCGGAGTGATATCTTGGACGCACACGTTTACCCCGAACGTGTTGAACGAATTCCGAGCCGGCTTTGCGCGGGATAATAATCAAATCAAAAGCCCGGTGATCGGGAGCCAGATTCTTCAGCAGGTGGGAATTCAGGGGGTGGTCACTACAGGAATACCCACTTACCCATCCTTTAACGTATCCGGGCTGACGGCGCCGGGTGGAGTGCCCAACTTCGGCGGTATCACCACAAACTTTGAGTGGACCGACAATTTGAGCTGGGTGCACGGATCACATTCCATGAAGTTCGGCTTCGACGTCATTCGCGACCGCGACAGCGCCTTCTTTTACGGAGGGAGCGTCTATGGCGCATATAGTTTCACAGGGGCTTTTACAGGTTCCGCTTACGCTGATTTCCTGCTTGGACTTCCACAATCCACAGGTAATACCATACCCAATCCCCTCCCACATTGGTTTGGCAACTGGTGGAGCGCCTACGCGCAGGACCAATTTAAGGTCACGCGCAATTTGACGCTCAACTACGGCGTGCGGTGGGAAGCCCAAGGACCGTATTACGACAATCGAGGCCAGCTTTATAACTTTGATACCAAGACGGGCGCGCTGGTCGTTCCCAACCAAGGCCTGAAGCACATTAATCCCCAATTCCCCACCAACATTCCCATCGTGACGGCCAGCCAGGCAGGCTTTCCTGCGAACACGCTCCTGGATAGCCACCACGCCTATTTCTACCCGCGTCTTGGCTTTGCTTATCGGCCTTTTTCAAGCGACAAAACTGTTATTCGCGGTGCCTATGGGATTTATGGACTGACCACCTACGGGAGCGCTGCCGGCTATTTGTCAGGCGGGCCATTCTCTGGCGGAGAGGGTTTTACTAACCAAATCGTTAATGGTACCCCTCTTTTCAGTTTTCCCGATCCCTTTCTGACATCGGGGACAACGCCGGCGGAGGCGGTTGACGGCATCAATCCCCACTTGGGCGTTGGATATATGCAGCAATGGAATCTAACGGTGGAACGCGAGATGGGCGGGTTCGCCCTGAGCGCCAGTTACGTCGGAACGCACACGGTCAATATCCCGTACGTCCGCAATATCGATCAGCCTGTGCCGAGCACGACGCCTTTCTCGGCCTCTGAGCTTCCGTATCCCGCCTACATTGCGGTCGCTCAGTCCGACCAAGGTGCGACGGACAAGTACAATGGCCTGCAACTTTCCGCTAGAAGGTCGTATGGTAAAAACTTGTTCCTTAACACAGGATTTACTTGGGCGAAGGACCTCACTGATTACCAGGACGCCTCCTGCTTTGGCTGCGCCAATCAGATTCAGAATGCATACAACCGCGCCGCGGATTACGGCAATAACTCCATGTATCCGGCAAAGACCTTTTTCGCTCAAGTGGTCTACGCGCTTCCTGTGGGGCAAGGGCAGTATTTCCTAGGTAACGCTTCAAAAGCGGCCGACCTGCTTGTGGGGGGATGGCGGATGGCTTGGATGGTGGACGCCCACTCGGGTTTGTTCTTCACTCCCAGCTTTGATGGGTTCGACACTTCGAATACTAACAATCCCGGCGGCAGACCCGACGTAATCGCTGGTGTGAGCCCTGTGCCCTCGACAGGACAGACGATAAACAATTGGCTCAATCCGGCGGCTTTCAAGATTCCAGGTTGCACCAACGCCAATCCCTTATGTTCGAATCCTGCCAATATCGGACGATTCGGAAACGCGGGCGTGAACACTTTGGAAGGCCCGGGATTGACGGACTTCGACCTCTCGCTGATGAAGGATTTTCACCTGACTGAGAGATTCACTATGCAGTTTCGCGCCACCGCCACCAACGTATTTAATCATCCGAATTTCGGCATGCCGGCATCGGACATCAGCTCTCCAGGAACATACGGGACGGTGACAAGCACTGCCTTTGATTTATACGGGCAACAATCCCGATTCATCGATTTCATGCTGCGGTTGCAATTCTGACGGGCCGGTCACTCCGCGCGAAGCAGGCAGCGCGGGAGACGAGGAAAAAACGGGGTTGGAAGTGGGTTTGAATCAAGAGTACGTGCTCAAGCCGAGACGACGGTGAAGGCTATCCCGCACCAAGGAAGGCGTATAATAATAAGACGTCGAAAAGCAGGGGATGTATTTCAAACCCCGTGATTTTCCTCGTCTTCCGCGAGCCATGATGCGATTGTTACTTCCCCTCATCACTTTGTTCGCTGTGGTTGTGGCGGTCGCGGGTCCCCCACCTCCGGATCCAAACGCCAGCTTGAAAGGCTTACTCCAGGAGATTCGGTCCGAAGTCCAGCCCGATCAGGCCATGGATTTCATGCGGCACATCTATTCGACCGACCGCTGGTTCACCTTTCCGAAGTTTACTGAGACCGCTGAATATCTTCGTGGCGCGATGACGCGGATCGGACTTGAGAGAGTGGAGCGGCTGGGGGCGCCTGCGGATGGCACGAGCCAGTTCGGTTACTGGACAGAACCTCTCGCCTGGGATGTCAAGAATGCCCGGCTTGAAATCATCGACCCCGTCGTTCCGGTGGGAGAGCGTGTCCTTGCCGATTATCAGCGAGTGCCGTGTTCAGTGTGCATGTGGAGCGGATCGACCCCTCCCCAGGGTGTTACAGCAGAGGTCGAGGAGCTGAAAGAAACGAAGCCGGATGCAATTGCTAAGCTGGACCTGCAGGGAAAGCTGGTGCTCACCGCGCAAGTTCCTACTGACATCAAGTGGGCGCTGGCCAAGGCCGGCGCACTCGGGGCCATTAACACTTACACTGAAAACCAAGGTCTGGTCGATGGCCGCCAGTGGATCAACGCCTGGGGTGACAACGGCTGGGCCTTCACCAAGAGCAACGCTCCGCTGCTTTGCTTCTCTATCTCCCCACGGGAGGCAGCTCTCGTCCGCAGGCTCCTGGCTGAACACGGATCGGTGCACGTAAGAGCGATTGTGAACAGCCACTATTACAAAGGAATCTATCCCTACGTGACGGGGGTGATTCCCGGAACGGGCCGGGAAGAAGTGCTCACTCTCGGCCATAACTCAGAACAGGGAGCAGAGGACAACGCAACCGGTGTTTCCGCCATGCTGGAAGCAGCCGCGACGCTGAACCGGTTGATTGCTTCGGGCCGGCTGCCCCGGCCGAAGCGCAGCATCCGCATTCTCACGATGCCGGAAATGTATGGCTCCATGCATTACATCGCCACCCACCCAGATCGGATGCGCCGCACCATAGCGGCCATCACCGTGGATACGCCTGCCGGCCCTTACGAGCTCGCAGGGACGGAATACACGTTCTCGGTGGACCCGCAAGTGGCGAGCTCTTATGTTGACGCCTTCATTTTAAAGGTTGCCGAAGATTATTTCCCATCGATTGACCTCGGTTTTCACGATTATTACCTCAGAAAGGTCGGCCGGCCCTGGCATGGGCATCGCTATATGGCTTGGTCCGACAGTTACTTGAGTGACCCGGCTATCGGCGTCGCCGACGTAGCGGTATCGAGCGACAGCGGCGTCGAGACCCACCATAACAGTGAAGATACGCCGAACCGCATTGACCCCCGCTCGCTTCGCGACCTTGCCGTCGTTGACGCAACCTTTCTCTACTACCTTGCGAACGCGGGAGAGACTGAAGCCGCATGGCTGGCGCAATTAAGTGAAACTCGGGGTTATGAAATGATCGTGCAGTCCGTTCAGCCCTCGTTGGATGCCATCGCCACAGCAAGCAACACCCAGCAGCTCAGCGAACTCTGGGAAGAGGCAATTCAGAAAGTTGATTATACGGTAGGGCGAAACACACAGGCCGTGAATTCTGTCGTGCGTCTGCTACCGCAGGCTGACCGGGCCGTACTGCTTGATTCTCTTGCTCCTCTCAGCGAAGGACTTCGCCGCTTTGGTGAAGGGCAAGCAGGGCGCGTGCATGAAGCGATCCGGGAACGGGCCCGCTTGCTTGGTGTAACCGCTCCCGCAAAGCCGGCTGAGACTGGGAACTCAGAAGAAGCTCTCGCCGCTGGGATTGTGGTAAAGCGCAAGCGTTTTGGCACCCTTCCCCTGGATGAAATCGCGCCCGACCGGCGGGAGGGCTACCCTTCAGGAGCATGGGACCTCGTGCCGATCACGGCCTTATACTGGTGCGATGGGCATCGGCCGCTCTCCGACGTCATTCATCTCACAGAAATGGAACGTGGCCCGGTAAACTTTGACTTTGTGGGCTACTTCAGCTTCCTCAGAAAGCACGGCTACGTCGAGTTCGTGAAAGGCAATTAGTTCTGCTCCAGCCCCGAACGCTGCATGGTAAATACTGCAACGGAGGAAGGTGACTTTGTCGCGATTGACGAGTGATCCGTTCAGGCATTCTGTTCCGATCATCGCGATCGCTCTCATTTCGATCTTCCTTGGCCCGCAATTCCTGAACGCTAAGCTAGACCAGGAGGCAGTTATCGCCGCCCGTGTGCTTGATGCGGAGACTGCCGCAGTTATTCCTTGTACCGTCACCATTCAAACCAGCGATCACCATATTCTGATCGAAAACCCGGCCTTCGCAGGAGGGTTCCAGTCGAGCGGCCAGTTCGAGAAAACGGTTCCGCCAGGAGAGACCACGATAACGGTCAGCCGTGGGTTTGATTATGTTGCCCAGCAACGTAAACTCGACCTGCGCCCGGCGCAGCGCGTGCAGATCACCTTCCGGTTACGCCGCCAGGCGGGTCTGCGCCGCCTCGGATGGTACTGCGGAGACAACCATGTCCACATGATTCATGGCGAGGCAAAAATTCCTGTGGACTTCCCCTATTTGGCGCTGGCGGCGAGAGCGGCAGGACTTGATTATATGTCGGTTGCTCAGAACTGGAATCTTCCTCCCGAGCAAATAACCCCCGCTCGCCTGACCGCATTGTGCAAAATTGTAAGTACGCCGGATTTTATACTTGCCTGGAACATGGAGGCTCCAAAAAACTATTGGCGCGGCGATGTCACTCATTGTCTCGGACATTGTTGGACGCTGGGTATGCGTGGCTACACGCCAGAAGGCCAGGACGCCATTCAAGCGCTGTCCCAGATGAGCGCCCACGATTATGAGAGTGAAAAGACTCCGACTCCCAATTTTGATTCGCAGGCTTTGATTCATGCGCTTGGAGGCCTTGTTGCCTATACTCATCCTTGCCGCTGGGGGTGGGGAACGTGGGGAGGCAAAGGCATATACCCCGTCGAGGTGGGGAAGTTCATTTCCAATCTGGCGGAGGAACTCCCGTACGACACCGTGGTGGGCCCCACTTACGACGCCATGGATATTCTGATGCAGTCTTGGGACAGGGAAAACTACCGGGAAGCTCAAGAGCTTTGGTTTCTGTTATTGAACAAAGGGTATCGAATGCCGGGCACCGCCTCCACGGATGCCTCTTTTGATAGTTCCGGACATGCTCTGCCTGGGATCGTGCGGGTCTACACTCGCATTGAAGGCCCGCCCAGCATTGCCGCGATCGCGCGGGCCATGAAAGCTGGGAGGAACTTTGTGACCAGCGGTCCGCTGCTGTTATTGGACATAGGAGGCCATCCGGCCGGAGACGTCGTCCACATCAGTCAGCCTTCGGATTTTCGAGTGAGACTGGAGGCCTGGCCTTCGGGGGCCGTCGGCGAGCACCTTACTAAAGTGGAATTAATTCGTAACGGCGAAATTGTGAGGGTGTTCCCTGTCAGCAATGGAAAAAGGGAGTTCACATCTGAACTCAGCATTCACGAAAAAGGAACCGCGTGGTATATTGCGCGTTGCTTCGGGTCTGATGATTTGCAGGTTGCCATCACCAATCCGATTTACTTTGAGAGCAGTGATTATAGACCGCCGCAGCCCACGCTGGCGCGCATTACGGGAATCGTGACCGACAAGGCGACGGGAAAGCCTCTGGATGGCGAGTACGAGATCGTCCGCATGGTGGGCCTAACCCCTTTCCGACAATCGAAGCATGAATTTAGAGGCGGACGATTCACACTTGAGGCGCCGGGAACCGCAAGATTACGAGTCCAATCGCCGGGTTATAAGCCCGTGATGAAGAGTGTGTTTATAGACTACGTGCCCCTTTTGCAAATGACCTTGAATATGCGGGAGGCAGAGCTGACCGATTGGCGAACGTTTCGTGAGATGAAGCATCTGCTCCGCGGTGTGCGCATCGAGTTCCAACTTGCCCGAATGGACGGGGGTGCGCTATAGTGTTCAACCTGACCAACACGCCTCAATTTGGCAACCCTGGATTCGGCGGGAACGGTGTGATCGCTGCTCCTGGCGCCACCGATTTCACCAGCACCAATTTCGGCAAAATCCTAGCTACCAGTGACGGCTCTTTCGATCAACGCGAAATCCAATTCGCGCTGAAGTTTTATTGGTAATCGGAAGGGCGGGGCCGCTTGTGCCGGCCCCGCCCTTGCAACCGGCTCCGAACCGGTTGTGTAGCACCGCGTAGTCATACCCGGGCCGCGTCAATATTCCCCGAAAATAACCATGTAACGGACTGTTGTTCTGCCCTGAAGATGGGGATTGCTCCTTTTGATGTGAGAGGCAGAAGGTCCACTGCGATTTCATGACGCGCATGGCGCCGCGCAGAGCGCTAAGCTAGTTGAGAAAGAGATGCGTAACGGTATGCGCGCCCTTCAGTCACCGGAATTCCGGTTTGGAATTCCTCGTCACATAAAATCTGTCTTTATTATCTCTGGCATGCTGTCTCCGAGTCCAACGAACTAGATCACGTGGGAGACTAGAGGGAGGGAATGATGTTCGATAGTCTTATTCGTCGCAGCTTTCTAAAAGCAGCAGCCGTTTGCGGATTGGGTGCCCCCCTAGCCGTGGCCGGGGTGAAAGTTCCCGAAGGTCAGTTGACAGGAATATCAAGTGGTTCTTCGGATGCCGCTTTTCGCACACCGAGCTTCGCCAGTCTTAAGTCGTTTCTTGATTCCATACCTGCCATCGACACGCACGACCATCTCCATCCCTTTGACCAATTACCAGGGTTGGTTGAAACCGAGAGGGGACGGGGAGTAAACCTTTACGGGCTTTGGAAAAGTTCCTACTTAACCAAAATTGATAATCTTGCCGAATGGAGAGACGCTGAGCCGTTTGAGTCCTGGTGGACACGAGCCAAGGAGGATTTCAAAAACGTTCACGCAACAGGTTTTTATCGATACATGCACACTAGCTTTAAAGATCTCTACGGGGTCGATTTTGACCGTATCTCTGACTCAAAGGCTAAAGTCTTGGACCAGCGTATCTTTGAAAATTATCGCGATGAGCGATGGCTTTTTCATGTGATCACAGATCGTGCCAATATCGAGCTAATGTTTATTGATCCCTTCTGGGCTCGATTTGATTTCAGAATCTCATATCCTTTTCAAGTATTGGTTTTCAACGTCACCACGCTCACAAGAGGTTTTCACGCGTCAGAGTTTGATGGTCACCCTTTTGATGACCCGTTCGTTTTCGCTCGAACTCAAGGGTTGCCACCCGTCAAATCTTTGGATGATTATTTGAGTCTGCTGGATCAGATGTTCACTATCGCAAAGAAAAATGGCGCCGCATGCTTGAAAACTACGGCAGCGTATGAAAGAACACTTCAATTCGACGATGTGCCCAAAGGGCGAGCTACCCGAGTTTTTGGTCATCCTCGGTCTGCCTTGGCTGCGGCAGATGTAAAAGAGTTTGAGGACTTCATCATGTGGAGACTTGTGGAACTCAGTGCCAAGCACGATTTACCTTTTCAGATCCACACGGGCGACGCCAGAATCGGGGGATCCAGCCCGATGTTTTTGGTTAATCTAATTGACGCAAACCCCCGAACAAAGTTCATTCTGTTTCACGGAGGGTTTCCTTGGGTTGGTGAAACAGGAGCAATCGTTCAAAAGTATCCGGATAGAGTGTGGATCGATTCGGTATGGCTCCCGACAATCAGCTTCACCCTGGCCAAGAGGGCATATCACGAATGGTTGGAGGTCTTGCCTTCCAACCGTATCATGTGGGGCAGCGACGACTACTCTGCTGAGGGCATTTTCGGCGAAACCGAACTAACCCGTCGATGCCTGGCTGAAGTGTTGGCAGAGAAGGTCGACCGCGGGGACCTTCCAGATTGGTACGCTAGGCAAATAGGAAAGCAAATTCTTCGCGACAATGCTCTGGAGCTTTTCCCCCAGCTCCAGGCTCGAATTGTGAAGGAAGAGGTCGGACAGCATCAAGTTCAACGGCATGGACCGTGATTGTAGCCGATGTCGAGCCATGAAATAGGCTCGCATTTTGACGCTCTACTAATCACAACTGTGAGGCTTTGATGTTCCGATACTGTGTTGCCCTCATCTCTCTTTTCCTCTTTTGTGCTGTATGCCCGGGTCAAGAAAGAAGCCTGGAACTTGCTAATCTCAGTGATTTCCGGCTGGAACGACGGCCGACTTTGGCTGTAATGCTTTCGAGGTACCCGGGCAAGCCATTCACGGTAACGGAAACCATAACGTTAACCACTGGATGAACCCCGCGGCGTTTTCACAACCACCGGTGGCCACGGCAATCTCAAGCACGGACTTTGCTGCGCTGGGCGGCGCGCCAACCCAATTGCTGGGTCCCGGTTTCCACCGCTTGGACTTCTCATTGTTCAAGGAGATTAAGACTACGGAGAACACCCACTTGGAGTTTCGCTGCGAGGTGTTTAACTTGACCAACACGCCTCAATTTGGCAATCCTGGATTTGGTGGGAACGGCACGCTCGCGGCGCCAGGCGCTACCGATTTCACCAGCACCAATTTCGGCAAAATCCTGGCTACCAGTGACGGCTCTTTCGATCAACGCGAAATCCAATTCGCGCTGAAGTTTTATTGGTAGGGGCGGGCCTTGTGCCCACCCGTTTCCAATTTGTTGGATTCCCGCTCCCCGCCTTCGCGGGGACAAGCTTCGCGGGAATGACATGGTGGCGGGGCCGCACCCAGGCCGCCTCAGAATTCGCCGAAGATAACCATGTAGCGGACTGTCGTTCTGCCCTGAAGATGAGTTGGCACAGGGCTGAGCGAAACGAAAAATCCCAGTCCTTTTTTTCCGATCAAATCAACCGATTCTTCGCTGCGCTGTAATGCCCCAGGTTCGGGCCAGGATCGATGGTGCGCCGGGATTTAGCCCGGCATGTGCCGCCCTAAAGGGCGGCGCTACTTTTGATTGTCTCGCTGCCGAATTTTCTTGGCGTGGCCGAAAAGTGGTGGTACGTTACCTGCGGAACTGGCTCGATTCCGCCTGGCGGCGATGGCGGGTGCGCTCCCTGGCTTTTTCGGCCCAGCCAAAACGCAGCCGGGCCGTGAGCGAATTCATGAATCATACTTCCGTTGTCTGGGGTAATACCGAACGCGCACCACATCGCTGATGCAAAGGATAAGGATTATGCAAATCACCCGGCGAACGGCAATGAAGGTATTGGCGGGCGCGGCGCCTGCCTTAGTTCTGAACCGGAGTCTGCGCGCTCAAACTGGCTTCGACATTCAAAAGGGCCCATTTGAAGGAACGCGGGAATCATTGCAGAAGTACCAGACTCCGGAATGGTACCGGGATGCGAAGTTTGGAATCTGGGCGCATTGGGGACCCCAGTCCGGGGTCGAGCAAGGCGATTGGTATGCGCGCAACATGTATATTCAGGGCAGCCGCCAGTATAACTATCATGTCGCGCATTATGGGCACCCCTCAAAATTCGGCTACAAGGATATTTGCCCCACCTGGAAGGCCGCCGATTTCGACGCAGAACACCTGATGAGCCTCTATCGGCAGGCCGGAGCAAAGTACTTTGTGAGCATGGGCGTCCACCACGATAATTTCGATCTATGGAATTCCAAGTACACGCGGTGGAACGCCGTCAAGGTGGGTCCCCACAAGGATGTGGTGGGACTGTGGCGAAAAGCGGCGTTGAAGCACGGACTGCGGTTCGGCGTCAGCGAGCACCTGTGGATCAGCTACAAGTGGTTTGCGGTGAGTCATGGCAGCGATACCACCGGACCGCTCGCCGGGGTGGCTTACGACGGCGTCAACCTGGCCTATGCCGATCTCTACCACGGTGTGGGCTGCGCCCAATGGGCCCACGATAACCCCAGGCAGTTTGGCTGGAACGATAACGGTATTCCGGATGCCTGGAAACGCCATTGGTTCATGCGTATCAAGGACGTGGTGGACAACTACCAGCCCGACTTATTGTACACGGATGGACCCCTGCCTTTCGAAAATGTTGGTTGCAGCGCCGTGGCCAATCTTTACAACCTGAGCGCGAAAATACACGGCGGCGCCACCCAAGCCGTCTATACCAGCAAACGGCCGGAAGATTGCGCAGTGGGAACTTGCGTGCTGGATTTCGAGCGCGGCCTGGCCAATCAGATCCGCCCATCGCCCTGGCAGACGGATACGTGTATCGGCGATTGGCATTACAACATCAACGTCTACAAGAACCACACGTATAAAACTGCCAAGACCGTCGTGGACATGTTGGTGGACATCGTGAGCCAGAACGGAAATCTCCTGCTCAATTTCCCGTTACCCAATAGCGGGCAGCTTGATCCGGATGAGCTGGCGGTCTTGTCGGGAATCACCTCCTGGATGAGGGTGAACAGCGAAGGGATCTATGGAACGAGGCCCTGGAAAATTTACGGCGGCGGACCCAGCACTCAAAGCGAGAAGCCAGGCGGCGGATTCAATGAAGAGACTCGCAAGCCGCTTACGGCGGAGGACGTCCGCTTTACTACAAAGGGAAAGGTCCTCTATGCGTTCATCATGGGCTGGCCGGCGGCGGAAGCCCGGATCGAGGAACTCGGGACCGCCAGCGCCCAAGCACCGCCTAAAATTGAGCATGTGGAATTACTTGGCCACCGCGGCCGCCTAAAATGGACCCAAGAGTCATCGGGTCTGCGAGTCCTGTTGCCGCCAGAGAAGCCGTCTGATGATGCCGTCACTCTCAAAGTGACTTTTGCGTGAGCGTGGATGCGGGGCGCGCTGAAGCGGCACGGTTAAGACCGTTCCCTTGAGTTTCTGCCGGGCGTCCAGCCGGTCATTCTGAACGAAGCGAAGGGTCCGTGCGCCTGAAAGCGCACTTGGTCGGAGAGGTGAAAGTCCTCTCCAGATATATCCAACGCCGATCTGTAACCCGCCTGCAACTGCGTCGTCGCAAGACGGGGTGGAGAGCGGCAGGAGGTGAACGGCCAGTCCGTAGGATAACGAACTCGATACGGCTGACGCGGAACGGTGAGCCTGCGGATAATGAGCGAAGCCCGCAAGGGCGACCTCCCGGAAGCTTTGCGGGAGCTGAATTTAGCGCTGAAACTCAATCCTGCGGATGCGGGGGTTCGGAATACGGTACGGAAGCTGATTGCGCTTCCCGGCAGACGTGGGGCTGCAAACCCACCGGTGGCCCATCCATAGAGCCGGGGGGTTGCGGGCCGATCCTGATTTGACGAGATGATGCAATGGCGAAGATGTGGGGGATACTATCCGCTTCGCCAGGTTCCATCGCGCATCTCCGGCAGGGCGGGCCCGCGGGATCTATCCTTTATTGTTTATTGGGTATCATTTCTAATGTCAATACACATTAAGTAATCCCCCAGAAGTCCAGAAGTTCAATCCTTAAAATAGATAATTTATATATAAAATCCTCTTGACATCGTAGTAATTGCAATGTATAAGATTGAACCCAGAAATTAATTAGTGCCATGGAGGTAGTGCCATGACTCAATTCCATCGATTTTTAAGTAACTTTAAGTTTCACAAGCTCCTGTTAATGGTTTTGGGCATTGCTCTTGCGCTTGCTGGCGCGAGGCCAGCCTGGGCCCAGCGTTCCACGGCCTCAATTAATGGGACTGTAAAAGACGCATCAGGAGGGGTTGTTCCACAGGCCGCCGTGACGCTGACCAACACCGAGACGAACGTCACGCAGACGGCAACCACCAACGATACGGGCGACTACGTCATCCTGAACATTCTTCCTGGAAGGTACATGCTCAAGGCCGGTAAGGAAGGGTTTGAAACGGTCACTCAACCCGATTTCACGCTGGAGGTAAACCAGACCACTATCTTCGATTTCACGCTGACCGTAGGCTCTTCGAAGCAGACCGTTACGGTGGAGGCGGTCGCGTCACACGTTGAGACCTCAACCGCAGAACTGGGCACTGTTGTGGGGCGAAAGATGGTGAATGACCTTCCGCTCAACGGAAGAAACTTTACTCAACTGCTGGAATTGACTCCAGGCGTCAGTCCCATAAGCGTGGCCCAAAACGCCGGCGGATGGACGGCGCAGCCACTTGGTTCATTTACCTTCCCCTCCGTCAACGGCCAGACCAATCGCAGCAACCTCTTCATGCTGGACGGGATCAACAACCAGGGTGCGTTTGAGAGCACCTACGCCATCGCCCCGCAGATTGACGACATCCAGGAATTCAAAGTCCAGTCGCACAACGACGAAGCTCAGTTCGGCGGAGCCTTGGGCGCCATCGTCAACGTCGTAACCAAAGGCGGGAGCAACTTATTCCATGGCGACGGATTTGAGTTCCTGCGCAATGATGCATTCGACGGTCGCGGCTTTTTCGTTCCCCCGACCCAGAAGATTACGCCATACCGGCAAAACCAGTTTGGCGCGACCCTTGGCGGTCCGGTGATCATCCCGCACATTTACAACGGCCGGGACAAGACCTTTTTCTATGCTTCGTACGAGGGATTTCGCAATCATACGGCCCAGTCCAGCCTGTATCGTGTCCCCACTGCTGCCGAACTTTCGGGTGACCTGAGCGATTTCGTCGATAGCTCTGGCAAGCTGATCCAGATGTACAATCCTTTCACCACGCGGCCCGATCCTGCACATCCGGGCTACTCGCTCGTCGATCCTTTCCCCAACAATCAAATTCCCAAGAATCTGATCAACCCCAGCATGGTGCGTTACGCAAACGGGCTTTATCCGGCCCCCGTCAATACCGGGAATCCGGTTTTTAATGGACTCGACACGACGCCGAACATTACCCGGCAGGATCTGGCGAGCCTCCGGTTCGACAAGCAAATATCGACCAAGGATTCGGCTTTTATCCGCTACTCCGGCATGACCCAGCCGGCGAGCTTCTCGGGTGGCTTCGGTGGGTACCGTTCGAACGTTTATTTCCATGGTTACAATTTTGCGGGGAGCTGGATTCACACTTTCGCGGGGAGCGCTGTGGCGCAGTTTACTATTGGGCGCAACAGCATGCAATATAACAATCCCGCCCAGTTCACCAATGTTCCTGCGGGTTTCCTCCAACAGGTTGGATTCTCTCCCAATTTCGCCTCGGCCTTTATCGGGCATGCCTCTCTGATCCCTGCTTTGGGTATTCCAGGATTCGCCGGTGGCGGAGAGGGCATCAGCAATAGCCACACTTCCAACGTGTATGAATACAAGGGCGACTTTTCAAAGCTCTGGGGCCGCCATACCATTAAGGCGGGTGCAGATTTTTCCAGTGACAACTTCGACTCTCTTTACGAAAGCTCGAACGTCGGGTTCGCCGCGACGGCCACTTCCTGCACCTTCTGTTTTTCCGTCGCCCAAGGTGGCCCGGCAGGTGGCGTTGGCCTCGGTTCATTCCTCCTCAATGCCCCGGACAGTGCCGGTCTTCGCAATGTGCACGAAACGGAACACGGCGGATGGATCGATGGCTTCTACTTTCAGGATCAGTGGAAAGCGACGGATAAGCTGACGTTCAACATGGGCCTCCGTTATGACGTGACGTTGATGCCGATCTACGGAAATAGCAAAGAGAACACAAACACGGCGGGCGACGTGAACTTTAATAACGGAACTTACGTCCTCCAGAAGATGTCGCCCGCATGCAGCAGCACGGTGGGTGCGCCGTGCATTCCGGGTGGCACTCTACCCGCTCACGTCGTCATCACACCCTTTAAGAACAATGCCATCTATTCCAACGTTTTTGATAACTGGCAGCCCCGGCTGGGAATTGCTTATCGCCTGCGGCCGGCGCTCGTCCTGCATGGCGCCTATGGCCGGTTCTTTGACAACTGGGCGGCTGTGACCCAAACGTCGCAGAATTTTGAAGGAACGTGGCCGCAAGTCGGACAGCTCTTGGCCACGAATTTGAACAAGAACATGTCGCCGAACGTCAGCGCTCTGGATCCGTTCTCACAAGGCGCGGGCAATGCTATTCCGGCCCCCAGTCCTTTCCTCAACACAGGGTTCGTTCAGTGGTACATGAATCCTCTGCAGAAAAACCCATACTCGGACCAGTGGAACAACGGGATTGACTGGCAAATTGGCCGGAATACCGTCCTGACCGCGAACTACGTCGGGGCTCACAGCAGCCGTCTCGACCTGGGAGGCTTCTACAATGTCGCGCTTACACCGGGTCCGGGTGATGCCGCGACGGTCAGATCCCGCCAGCCCTACCCGTATATCCCGCCAACCTTTTACGACCGCAGCAACGGGGTTAGCAGCTACAACGCGTTCCAGTTCTCTCTGGACAAGAAGTCCGCGGGCGGGTTGTCATACTTGATTTCCTACACCTGGTCCAAGAACATGAGCATCGGGTGCGACGGCTGGTACGGCGTGGAGGGCTGCTCGATTCAGGATCCGTATCACCCCCAGAACGATCGGAGTGTGACCGGATTTGACCTGACCCACATTCTCTCCTTCAGTTGGGTGTATCCGATGCCGATCGGGAAAGGCAGGCGCTGGAGTACCCACAGCCGGGCAGTGGACTATGCGGTCGGCAACTGGGAGCTCAACGGGATCTTTTTCGCCTCGAGCGGGGCGCCCTACAGCATCTTTACGAGCGGCGACATTGCCAACACCGGCTGCGGCTGTGACCGTGCCAACATCGTCGCCGGGGCTCCGCAAACCGTGGCCAACCAGGGTCCTAATCAGTGGCTGAATCCTGCTGCGTTCGTGAACCCGCCTCCTTTCACATTCGGGACTATGGGACGGAACGCGATGCGGGCTGACTATCCGAGGAATTTTGACCTTTCGCTCTTCCGGGAATTTCCAGTGACGGAGTCGAAGCGGTTCGAGTTCCGGGCGGAGTTCTTCAACGCCTTTAACACGCCACTCTTCTCATCGCCAGACAATACCGTGGGTGATCAGTACTTCGGCAGGATCTTCTCGACGTCCAATAGCCCGCGCATCATTCAATTCGGCTTGAAGTTCTATTTCTGAACCTCTAGACTCTTGGGTCTGGAGGTGGTTACGAACGCAAACCACGGCATGACGGCCTTTGCAAAAGGCACACTGGAGGTCAAGCGGCGACTTTTCGAAAGACGGGCTGGGGCGCCTTTTTTGGCCGGGTTGTTTTTTCTTGGCCTCTTCGTGACGATTCTTCCGCGCGCTCTCAACGCGGAGGAAAACGACCAGGCACCCGCGGCGGGTCTGCCTGAATCCTGCCGGGCAGACGGCAGGACCTCCGCCGCGATCTCAGAGGTCCTGCAAAAGCTCTCGAGCCATCCCACGGCCGGCGGCTACAACGCGCTCGGTGCCCTTTACGCGCAGGGCAAGGCGTTCGGCTGCGCCATAGCCTCTTTTGAGAAGGCCTTAAGTCTCGACCCTGGGTCGTGGAACGCACGGTACAATCTGGGACTGGCTTTAACCTCCAGCCATGATTACGGTCGGGCTATCGAAGAACTGCAGGTTGCGGTTAGAAACAAACCGGGTTCTTTGGCGGCGCACAATGCCCTGGGATTTGCATACCAGTCCCAGGGCCGGCTTGAAGATGCGGCCGGCCAGTTCAAGGAAGCGTTGAAACTCGACGCTCGCTTTGCCGATGCATCGCTCAACCTGGCAAACTTGACGCTCAGCCAGAAGCGGTACGCTGCGGCCATTTATTACCTTCAGCAAGCCCTTGCGAACTCCCCGCCGCCCCAATCCACCGAACGCCTTCAGATGGTCTTGGCCATTGCCTATTCGCAGGCTGGCCAGTATGACCAGGCTGCGGGGGTCTTTAAGAAGCTGATTACCCTCCACCCAAACTCCGCCAAGCTACACTTCAACCTGGCCACTTCCTACGCGCATCGCGACGAATACGCGCAAGCTGCCGCGGAATTCAAGCAAGCTCTGCGCCTCGATCCAGGAAATGACAGCGCGCGCCTCTCCTTCGCGAAAGCGCTCCTTCTTCTGAACCGGGTCGGCGAAAGCCTGCCTTACCTGCGGGATTACGTCCGCAACCAACCCACAGACTTCGAGGGTTATGACCTGGAGGGGCAGGCGTGTCGGAAGCTTGGGCGCTTTGCGGACGCTGTGACCGTGCTCGATCGCGCCCTGGCCATGAATCCACTGAGCTATGAGGCGCGTTACAACCTGGGTTTTTCGCTTTCCCGCCTGGGCAAGACTGATGAGGCCATCGCTCAACTCCGGAAAGCGGCGCGGCTGAAGCCCGATTCCCCTGAAGCGATCTATGAGCTCGGTCTGCTTCTGTCAAAGAAAGAGAACCCGCAGGCTGCTCAAAAGGAGTTCCAAAGATTCCAGCAGGTCAAAGAGGAAGGCCAGCTTTCGCTTCGTGCCGGAACTTTTAATGAGAAAGGAAACCAGCTTCTTGGCGAAGGCAAACTGCCCGAGGCCGTCGAGGCTTACAAAGAAGCCCTGCGCCTGACTCCCAATAACGCGGAGATGCACTACAACCTGTCTCTGGCCTATTCGAAGCTTGGTGATCGCGCCGCCGAGGAGCGGGAGCTTCAGAGAGCGGTGCAGCTTGAGCCCAACCTTGCTAAGGCACACAATCAGCTCGGTTTGCGTTACATGGAAGATGGAAGGGTGCCCGGCGCGGAGAAGGAGTTGAAGGCGGCTCTCGACGTCAACCCTCGATTCGCGGAAGCGGAGAATAATCTTGGTGTTCTCTACGGGCGAGAGGGGAAGGTTTCCGAGGCAGTGGATCTGTTTCGCCGGGCCACTGAAGACGACCCCCAGTATGCGCAGGCGTTCGTTAACCTCGGCCTTGTGCTGGCTGGCGCAGGAAAGCTGGCGGAAGCCGAAAAAGAATTCCAGAGTGCGCTGAGGGTTTCCCCTCATAATCCGAGTGCCTATACGGCGCTGGGGATGACCGAGTCGAAACTCGGACACAGCAAAGAAGCCGTGGAGGTATTCCAGAAGCTCGTCCAGCTTCAGCCGGACTCTCCCAGCGCTCACTTGAATTTCGGCATTGCTCTTGCCGACCGCTACGATTTGCAGGGCGCTCTCGATCAGTTCTCCAAAGCCGTCCGGCTTGACCCGAATTTACCCGCCGCGCACTACAACAAAGGACGCGCGCTCTACGACTTGAACAAGCGCCTGCAGGCTCGCCCGGAGCTCGAAATGGCGTGCAGGTTGGAACCAGACTACCCGGCGGCTCTTTACCTTCTGGCACAAGTTGAAAGGCAGCTTGGTGACATCCAGGAGTCCACCCGACTGCTGGAGCATCTTGTGAAACTGACTCCTGACGATGCCGACGCACAGGCATTGCTCGGCCAGAACCTGTTGCGGCGCGGTGAAACGGACGAAGCCATTGACCATCTCCGCCTCGCCGTGAAGGCGGACCCCAATAGTTCTGGCGCCCTCTACAATCTGGCGCAGACTCTGGCCAAAGCCGGAAGGCCGGAAGCGAAGGAATATATGGCTCGCTTCAACGAGCTTGAAAAGCAGCGCCAGCTCTCTGACCGGGTCCAGCAACTCGGCAACTTCGGCGTTGAAGCGTCAAACGCGCGCAATTGGCCGCTGGCCATCGAAGACCTGAAGGAGGCCTTGCGGATTTGCGGGGATTGCCGGTTCACCGCCGACCTGCATCGTAACCTCGGATTGATTTACTGCCGCAAGGGCGATGTCGCCGATGGTGAGCGGGAGTTGCGCGCCGCGCTGAAACTGAGTCCCAAGGACGCAGATGCTCTGAAGGCAATGCAAATCCTTCATGCGAACGGGAGCGAAACTGCCAGTCCAAGCTCACATAATGCCCAGTGAACGATTGGCTTGCACAGCAACCAGACTGCACCACGGCGCAACTCGGCGAGGCGGAAGCCGGCTCCGAAGTTACGGACTTCCTGATGGTAGCTGCAATCCATCTGAGCATTTTCCGCGTGTAGTTATTGAAGACCATGACTGCGAAGTCTCTTCATTAACCTAAGCTCGTTATCAGTCATAACATTACGTAACGTTATGACAGAACACCATTTTTGACGTTTGGACCATCTTCGTAATCGAGGAACGTGCCACCACCGGTCGCCCGCTGATGGATGGCGCTTCGCTGCTGCCCGCCGCCTTTAAGAATCCGGAAGTCACAATCATGGCGGTGAGTCTCCAGTCTGGCGGCCACCTGACATCCAAACCAAGAAACGCCGGATTGTCATGCTGAGCGAAGCATGCCGGTATGATGTTCAAAACAAATGCGAGAGATCCAGTTCGCTTCGCTGAGGGCAGGCTCATCGCTGCCCTCAGCATGACGGGCTTAGGATGTTTTCCCTGCATCCTTTTAGAATCAACAATTTATGAGCGGGGTGAGGTTCCGGGGATGTAATGTGCGCAGAAAAAGGAATCATTATCGGAATGAACCCAATCGAATTCATTAACAAAGCCATTCACAAGGGCATTAAAAATCTACCAAGCATTGCATTATGAGTAAGATACATTGATTTCAGGGAAGAATCGAATCAATTGATGTAAAATCAGAAGTTTTCCACAAGTAGGGGCGACCCTTGTGGTCGCCTGCAGGCGACCATAAGGGTCGCCCCTACGTCGCCGTCATTCCCGCCCCCGCCTGCGCTGACGGGACACTGCGTGCCGGGGAAACAATCAAATTCTAGCGAATTTTGGCGCAATGTAGGATATAACCGGAAGCGTACAGTAATCCCGTGAAGATTCACTTAGTGCAGCGTTTCGTAAGTTCGCTCACGTCTTCTCGCACCCCTCACCCGGCGCGACGGGAAGCACTGCTTCCCCGCGCCACCCTCTCCCCGCAAGCGGGGAGAGGGACTGGGGGTGAGGGGGTGTTGAAGACCGTTGCAAGAATACGTCACCGTAATAGCGAATGGTGGCACTTAGGTAAAGGTTAAGCAGCGGCCCAGGATGCTGGCGGCAAGGACTCGCAAAACAGTTTGTCTGGGCGCTTGATGGTCAGGTCTGCCACTCCGAACAAATTCCGAAATTTAAGGACCGGGGGATGAAGGAGATGCCACTAGCTCATTGCGCGGCCCGCAAGATCCTGCTTGGATTGGGAACCATCATTTTCATTTCACTGCCAGGCGCTGCCCAACGGCCCTACCAACGGAAGCAACCACAGGGCTTTCGATTCCGGTTCGTGGCTCCGGCCCGGGGCAATCGTGTGGCTTCCGTCGCGGGCGTGGCAGGAGATGCCAGCACCTATTACGCGGGCGCAGCTTCGGGCGGGATTTGGAAATCTACGGACGGTGGCAATCGCTGGCAACCCATTTTTGACAAGGAGCCCGTCACTGCCATCGGCGCGCTTGCCGTGGCGCCATCCGATCCCAACGTGGTCTGGGTGGGCACCGGTGAGGCCTGGGCCATTCGGGATAGTGACGTGATGGGCAACGGAGTCTATAAGTCCACCGACGCCGGGAAGACGTGGACGCACATGGGCCTGGACCAGACCGGACGCATTGGCCGGATCGTTGTAAACCCCAAGAACCCGGACGTGGCGTTGGTCTGCGCGTTGGGCCGCGCCACCGGACCGCAGCAGGAACGCGGCGTCTACCGCACAGCAGATGGAGGCCGCCATTGGGACCGCGTACTCTTTGCCAATGAAAATACCGGTTGCTCCGGCTTGGCGATGGATCCGCACAACCCGCGCATGCTTTTTGCGGCGATGTGGCAGATGGAGATGCACACCTGGGGAGAGTTCAGCGGCGGACCGGGCAGCGGCCTCTACGCTTCCCATGACGGCGGCGCCACATGGACTCAGATTAACGGTCACGGCTTGCCCAAGCCTCCGTTGGGCAAGATGGATGTTGCCGTGGCACCCACCGATTCGAATCGCGTCTACGCGTTGATTGAGACTAAGAGTCAAGGCTCCCTCTGGCGGTCCGACGATGCGGGCGAGCATTGGCGAGCTGTGAACTACGATCGCCGGCTGATTGGACGCGCCGGCTATTACATCCGCCTCGCCGTTTCTTCCGGCAATGAAAACGAGGTCTACGTCGCCAACAGCAGCTTTTTCCAGTCTTTGGATGGCGGCCAAAACTTCCGGCAAGTTCGGTGGGGCGGGGATACGCACGATATCTGGGTGGATCCAGCCAACCCCGACCGGTTCGTCGTCACTGACGATGCGGGATTGAACATCACCACCGTCCACGGCCGCGGCTTCCACCGCGTTTCACTTCCCATCGGGCAGATGTATCACGTGGCCGTCGATAATCAGATTCCCTACGATGTTTACAGCAACATGCAGGATGACGGCAACATGCGCGGCCCGAATAATTCGGAGATAGGCTGGGATCACGAAATGGGCGGCTGTGAATCCGGCTTCACACTTCCCGACCCCACCAACCCGGATATTGTGTGGGCCACGTGCTATGGCGATGAGGTGACCCGTTGGGACGCCAAGACCAAACTCGCCCGTTCGGTGAGTCCCTGGTTGCACACGTTGGATTCGCCGCCCGACAAAACCAAGTACCGCTGTCACTGGACTCCGCCGCTGGCGATTGATCCGTTCGACCCCAATACCGTCTATTACGGCTGCCAGGTCATCTTCAAGACATCGAATGCCGGTCAGAGCTGGAGCGTTATCAGTCCCGACCTTTCCACCCATGATCCAAGCCGCATCGTGTCTTCGGGCGGATTAACTGGTGACAATCTTGGACAGTTCTACGGCGAAGTAATCTTCGCCATTGCGCCATCCGAAATTCAAAAGGGCATCATCTGGGCAGGCACCAACGATGGACAAGTCTGGTACACCAAGGATGGAGGAGGTCATTGGACGAACGTCACTCGAAACATCGGCGGGATGCCCGCCTGGGGAACCGTCACCAGCATTGCGCCTTCGCATTTCGATGCGGGCACGGCTTACATTTCCGTTGATTTTCACTTGATGGACGATCGCCATCCTTTTATCTATAAAACGGCCGATTTCGGGCAAACCTGGACGAAAATTAGTGAGGGTCTGCCCAAACATCCGTTGGCTTACGTCCGCATTATCGCTGAGGATCCGAACCAGAAGGGGTTGTTGTTTGCCGGCACGGGAAATGGACTTTACGATTCGCTGAATGACGGAAAGCAATGGACGCCACTCCAAACCGGCCTGCCCCACGCTCCCGTTTCCTGGGCGGTGGTGCAGAAACATTTCCACGATTTGGTTGTCTCCACCTACGGCCGTGGGCTCTACATTCTGGATGATATTACTCCGCTCGAACAGATGGCGCAGAAAACGTCGGATGCTGCCGTGCGATTCTTCGCACCACGCCCGGCTTACCGGTTCTTCCGTGATGGGCAAGCCTTCTTCACCTATTCGCTGCAATCGCCCGCCAAGGCTCCCGTCAGAATTGAGATCCTGGATGGGCACGGAACCGTAATCCGCAAACTGCAAACCAAAGGGCAAACGGGAATGAACCGCGCGGTTTGGGACCTGCGCTATGAGCCGCCACAGCTCATCAAGCTCCGCACCAGCGCCCCGGATAATCCACATATCTGGGAAGAGCCGCGATTTCGTGGTAAGGACTCGCGTCCCGTCCTGCACTGGGGGATCCGTCCGGCCGAGGTGGGGCCGCTGGCGCCTCCCGGCAAATATACGGTGCGCCTGACGGTGGATGGGCAGACTTCCACCCAACCGCTCACTATTCTGATGGACCCGCACGCGCCCGGGAAAGAGGCTGATATTCAAGCCAGTGTCAACTTGCAACTCCGCATTCGCCACGACATCAATCGCGTTTCCGGCATGGTCAATCAGCTTGAGTGGATGCGGAAGCAACTCCACGATCTTGCCAAAATGCTTCAGCCGCAGAAGGGTCAAGCAGGGGTTCTCAAGTCCGTGCAGGGGATGGATCAGAAGATGCTTTCGGTGGAGGTCAACTTGGTGGCGCGCGAGCAACTCAACAGCGATGACAAGTATTTCTCCGAGGCGGATAAGCCTTACCTGAACTTGATCTGGCTGAATGCCGAGGTGGGGACGGGAGGAGGAGACGTGGCGGGCGGCGCTGAATACGCGCCAACGGACACGGATGTGAGCCTGTTGCAATTCATCGAGAAAAACGTGGCGGCGGCGCAAGCTGAGTATCGCAACTTGATGGAAAAGAACGTCCCTGCTTTCAACCGCTCGCTGGCGGGGCATGGGATGATTCCACTGGCCGCATCCATCCCGCCTGATCGCCTCCATCGCAGCGCCAGCGGAATTTGAGTGCTCAAAATGGGCCCTCCAATATCGACCGTTCGCCGCTCATTTCAACTGGGAGGTGGCGCCTGGTGAGTCAAATCTCTCGCCGTAAATTTCTGGGGACTGCGGCACTCAGCTTGACCGCGTTGGAAGCTGCGCCCGGGAAAATATTGTCCCGGATGGCTGGAATTAAATCCACACGCGGCGTCGCCCCGTCCAAGGGCCTCGGCCCCGAGCGGCTGCGGGGGATTACGGTGGACGCGGCGAGACTTCCGGAAAAGCTCTCCTACTACCACGACCTGATCGACTTCTGCCGGGAATGGAAGCTGAACGCTCTTCTCTTCCGCCTGACGGATGACCAAGGTTCCGCTTTGCGCTTCACCAGCCATCCGGAGCTGGTTACCCATCGCCACGCCTTGACGGCGGAAGAGGCGAGGGGGCTTGCGGCTTACGGCGCCCGGCAAGGCGTGATGGTTATTCCGGAAGTGGAGTCCTTCGGGCACACGCGCTACATCACCGCAGTTCCCAAATATGCTCACTTGGAGGACCGCGATCCGCTCGGCCTCAAAGACTTTACCGGGCTCATTCCGGTTGATCCCGAATCGCTTGCCTTGATCAGCGACCTTTACCGCGAAGTGGCTGGCATTTTCCCCTCGCCTTACTTGCACGGAGGATGCGACGAGGTGAATTGGGGTGGTTCAGAGCTATCGCGCCGGGCGTTGCGGAGCAAAAGCCGCGCCGAAATCTGGGCTGAATACCTGAACTCTCTCGATGAAGTCTGCCGCCGGACCGGCAAAGAGCTGATCGTGTGGGGCGACTTCGTTGTGCACAAGCAGCCGGATATTTTGCCGCGGTTGAGCAAGCGTGTGATCGTGATGGATTGGCAATACTATATCACCGATCCCAAACCCCTCGCCCAGGTTGCTGGCGGCGTCATCGGCCAGGGGTTGCGCGTGGTCGGCGCGCCCGCCATCATTTCCTGCGAGTGGGGACCGCGCATCGGCGATCTGCAGTTGCGCAACATTGATGCCTATAGTGACGCCTATGCTGGAATCCGAGACGCGCGCTGCCTGGGCGCCATTGTGACCAACTGGGTGCCAAGCCGGTACATTCAACGGTCTCTCTGGGATAGCATCGCCTACTCCGCAGTGGCGCTCCATCGAGGCAGCGTCGAAGCGAGGCAATCGGCATTTCGCAGTTTCGTCGAGAAGTTTTATCAGGCGCGGTGGAACTCGACTTGGCAGGAAATGTTTGCCGCCTATTACCGCATCGCTCCGAACCGGCACTCCTGCGCCCCGGCATGGCAAGGCCCGCCGCTGCCCGTGCCGTGGGCAAGCGAAGGAGACTTGCGCAAAGTCATCAAATCGGGCACGGTCGAGGCTCCACCTTACTCCGGCCTGCAATCGATGATGCAGGATGTCGAAAGCCATGTGCGCAGCCACCACGACGACTTCTCTGCCCTGGCACTTTCGGCAGAATATCTGGGTTATGCTTTCAGGCGGGAGACGGTGGTGCATGAGGCAAAAAAGGCCGCGAGTCCACGAGCCGCCGCAAAATTGATTGAAAACATCGCCCGGCGCGACCGGCTCCTGGTTGAGAAGCTCGACGCCGATTGGAACACCGGGCGGTTCAGCGATTCCGAAGGAAAGACCGGCCCCGTCTTCGGGCTAGGACCGCCGGACCAACTGCTCTTCCGGATGCGCCTGGCATCGGAATTTTCAAATCAACTGGCTCACCAGGGCGGCCAGTTCCATCGGCTGCTTACCGAGCATTCCTGACCGCCGAACCTCACAAGACTCCCCAGTTTTGGGGACTCTTGAAACACTCTGCTGGCTGAGCCTCTACGAGCGGGAAGAACCTCCCGGCTGGCCAAACTTGAGGTTTTCCGTCCGGCTAACCTTCATGTGCCGGATCATGGACAGTTTGGCTCGATGCGGGTCGCGCCGGCGGAGGGCGCTAAATACATCCTGATGAATCTTCAGGATCACGGTGAGGTCGCCATAATTTTGCGCCACCAAAGATGAGTGGGCAAACAGCGCCTCAAGAACCACCGACATGACGCGGCTGAAAATATCGTTGCCGCAAGCTTCGACGATGCGCAAGTGAAATTGCAAATCATGGCTCAGGAACTGAACCGGGTTCTTGATATTCTTCCGCATCCCATTCAATTCAGCCCGAATGCTTTCGAGCTCCTCCTTCGAGGCGCGGAGGCAGGTGAGCTCCGCCACCGTCGGCTCAATCGCCATCCTCGCTTCCGCCAGTTCCGCCAAGTCCAGGCTCTCCTGCAAAGCCAGCGCCTGTTCGGGCTGGTGGAGCAGTTTTCGAAACGAGGTCCTGAGATAGGTCCCGTCGCCCTGCTTGGACCGGGTGATGCCAAGAATGCTGAGCGCCTTGAGGACTTCGCGCAAGGAGGGGCGGCTTACTTTGAGCATGGCTGCCAGTTGTCGTTCGGAAGGCAGCCGCGATCCGACCTGCAAATTGCCGTGCTCAATAAATGACTTTAGCCGGTCAAGGATTTGCTGGTTGATGGTGACCTTTTGGATAGGGCTCAGCAAAATGACCTGCGCTTCCGCTGCCGTTAATGCTGATTTGCCCAATTTGCCCCTCACATCACTGATCTTGAGTCTGGAGAAAGAGCATCCCAAGCCCCATTCGAGGCTGGAGACAGTATCAACCTAATACGGGGGACGCTCGCGGGGCAAGTGGGAATTCGCGTTGCGAGCGGTTGGGCGCGCGGGGGATCATCCCGGCTGAGGAATGCCGACGTCCCGGCCAAGAGATTGAGAACCCGGATGGAGCTCGCGGCACATCTTGGCTGACGCCGTTGAGGGGTCTCCATTCCCCGCAATGTTACCAGCAGCGTCTGTAATGTAAAAATATTTTTTGCGCTTGACATCACCAACATATTTGTATAGGTATAGTGGTCAGACCACTTACCAATCAAGGGCGAAGGGAACCACGGGGTGATGGTTTTAGCGTTCCGGTTTGTGAGAACGGGGAATAGAGAACTCGATTGGCGGGTGTTCGGTGTTTCATCCACTTTTGAACGAGGAGGTCAGAAATGGCTCGGACCCGATTCCTAACACTCATGGCAGTAGCATCCCTTCTGATCGAATTTGCAACGGCGCGCCCGGCTTGGTCGCAGGCGATTACCGGAGATATTCTGGGGACCGTGCGCGATCCGTCGGGGGCGGTGGTTCCCGCCGCGAAGGTCATATTGACTCAGGTTGGAACGGGCGTGACGCTCACGAGCACGACGGACCAGAACGGAAGCTATATTTTCCCGACATTGAAGCCGTCGCGCTATAACATTACGTTCTCCAAACATGGTTTTCAGACGGTGACGGTTTCCGACGTCGAGCTTCTGGTTGGCCAGCGGCCCCGCGTTGACGTCACGCTGAAGGTGGGAACGGTGGCGCAGACCGTAACCGTTAATGCCGGTGGCGTCCAACTGCTTGAGACTCAAACGTCGTCAGCCGGACAGGTGATCCAGCAGCGCGCCATCGTTAATTTGCCCCTCAATGGCCGGGATTTCATGCAATTGACCATTCTGGCGCCCGGGGTTTCGCCCATTCTCTCGGGCAATTCACCCGCCTCGTTTTGGACGGGCCTGGGCAGCGGCAATGCCAGTGTCAGTGTCGCGGGAATGCGGGAATCCGATGTCAGCTATCTTATTGATGGGATCGAGACGCGGAACGCGCGTTTCGGGAGCGCGGACTTCCATCCCTCCGTCGACGCTCTTCAGGAATTCAAGATGCAGACCAGCGCCTTCTCCGCCGAATATGGGCGGTCCTCAGCGGTGGTAAACTCCACATTGAAGTCCGGGGCCAACAGCTTCCACGGCGATGCCTATGAATTCATCCGGAACAGCGCCCTGGATGCCAACGATTTCTTTTTTAATGCCCAACGTCTGCCCATTCCTCCTTATGCGCAGAACGACTTCGGAGCGACGCTGGGGGGGCCGATTGTCAAAAATAAGACCTTCTTCTTTCTCTCCTACGAAGGCTTCCGGTCACGGCTGGGTGAAACAGGCGAGGCGCTCGTTCCCAGCGCGGGCCAATGGGCAGGAGACTTGGCAGACAATTCCTCCGGAACGGGAATCTTCCCGACCAGTTCGGCATTCTGCCAGAGCAACCCGGGATCCAGCCGTTGCCTGAACGTGATCAATCCCTCCACGGGCCAGCCTTTTCCCGGCAATGTGATCCCTTCTACAATGCTCGATCCTCGCGCCCAGAAATGGCACCCGTTCACGCCCTCGGCAAACATTCCGAGCGCCGTAAACTCGGCGACCCTTCCGCTGTTCAACTACGCAGCTTCTCCAAAAATCCGGAATGACTTTAACAACGCCAACATCCGGATTGACCAGTCGATCAGTTCCAAAGATCAGCTTTACGGCAGCTACTCGTTTGACGACGTTCCGCACATCGTGCCCTCGGTGATGCCCGTGCAGGGAACGAACTTTCCCCAGCGAAGCCAGGTGGCATCCCTCACCGAAACACATATTTTTTCTCCAGAGATCGTCAATGAGTCTCGTTTTGGATATAACCGGGGCAAAACCTTCCTGGTGTCTCAAGGGGCTTTGGGACCCAATTACGCAGCGAATGTTTTTAACTTCACCAACACCTCACCCAATCCGTTTGATTTCGGCGTCCCCGACGCCGGCATTTCAGGTTTTAGTACCATTGGGTCCTTTGCTGAATCGATCGGCTCCATCGACCAGGACTTCCAGTGGGTTGATAACCTGAGCATTATTCATGGCAATCAAAGCTTGAAAACTGGGATCAACGTGATCCGTGAACGGTTTTTCCAAATCACCGATTTCGGTGGCATTCCGAGCTTCAACTTTACGGGCCAATTCACGGGCTCTTCGCTGGCTGATATGCTGCTCGGCATTCCCTTCACAGCCACAACCTCGGTGGGCAATTCGGCGCAGGAGCTGCGGACCACATTTACGGCTCCCTACATTCAGGACGACTGGCGCGCTAAACCCAATTTGACGCTGAACTTCGGTTTGCGTTACGAGTATGCAACGCCTCCCTATGATAAGTACAACCGCACCGAATGGTTCAACCCCGCCATCGGCCAGATTCAATACTCTGATCTTCACCAAGTCCGCAACGGCATCGTCAATCCAGACTATGACAACTTGGCTCCGCGCTTGGGCTTTGCTTACTCCCCCGGTTTTTCACGGAACACCGTGATCCGGGCCGCGGGTGGAATCTTTTATTCCACGGATAATTGGAACGAGTTGCAGTTCATGGTCATCGCGCCGCGATACTTTTCAAGCCAGTCACTGACCTCGAGTCCCACCACGCCGACGCTTTCGCTCGAAAACCTCTTCCCCACTCCGGGCACGGCGGGCGCCAGCTCATTCCCGTTCTCCCTGGACAACATGAATCAGACTCCTTACGTCATCGAGTGGAACCTGGATGCGCAGCACACCTTTGGGAGCAACTGGCTTGCCGACCTGGGGTATGTCGGGAATCGCGGCAACGAACTTCCCCAGCGGAGCAACCTGGATGCCGCTAGTTTTGACCCCACCGGAACCATTCCCATTCAACAGAGGTTGCCATATCCACAACTGGCCGGCATTCTGTGGGGATACAACGGTGGATGGTCCAGCTACAGCGCGCTGACGGCGCGGGTGGAGAAACGAACCTCAGCAGGGTTGTATTTACTGGGATCCTACACCTATAGCAAATGTCTCGACATTGGGAACACCGACGATTTCTCAATGACCTCCCGCCTCTTCAACATTTATGACAAAGGGAATTGTGATTACAACACGCCGCAGCGCGCGGTGTTCAGCTATACCTACGAACTGCCGGTTGGGAGCGGAAAGCGTTTTCTGTCTGGCGCCAGTGGATTCGCAAATAAGTTGGTGAGCGGATGGCAGCTCACCGGCATCACCACGTTCCAATCCGGTCAGTACATGACTCTGGGGTTGCCCGTGGATTGGATGAATATCGGTCCGTTCAGCTCCAGCATTCCAAACAAGATCGGTCCAGCTTACCCCGCCCAGCGGACCGTCAACAACTGGCTCAATATTAATTCCTTCACCTTCCCGGGATGTCCATCTTATGTTCCCTGCACACAGGGAATCCATTTAGAAGGTAATTCGGGCCGAAACCAGATCGAAGAGCCCGGAATTAATAATTGGGATTTGGGCTTGCTGAAGGAGACCCGCCTGAGCGAAAGATTTTCGACGGAATTCCGGGCAGAATTCTTCAACGCTTGGAATCATGCCCAATTCGGGCCGCCTAATGGCAACCTGATTCCGGGAGAATTTGGCATGATCAGCAGCATGCTCATTCCTCCCCGGGAAATTCAATTTGGCCTGAAGCTGTTCTTTTAGGCGGTTCATGCCAAATGTGAAAAAAGAATTGTCGATGTTGGCGCCTTCGTAGCGCCAGTGTTCCGCTGGCTGTGAAGTCCGCCGCCGGGACGGCGGCGCTACGGCGCGCCACTTTTTGCGAGCGATCTCCCGCAAAAAGCATAGGAGCGTTGCGCAGGCCATCGGGCCGGTTATGAATTCGTGCAAAGCAATCTACGGAAAGACTCTCACGCCGGTTGATTCCGAAAAGGCCGCAAGACGAAAGGCCTTTACCACAATCCGGCAGTATCTGGAGGACTCAAAATGCGAAGAGCAATTCTGTCCGAATTAGCCCGGCTGATTTTGGTGTTGGGTCTTGCCGCCTGCAGACCGGGGTCGCCAGTGCAATCTTCCAAGAAATCTCCTTCTCTCGACGTCTCTCAGGTAACGGTCCATTGGGATCAGGTGGTTCGCGTTTCCAAGACCACTCCCACGCTCCAGGTGGTCGTGAATCCACCCCTGCGCCCGGGTTCGGCCATTCATGACAAAGTTTTCCAGGACTTAAAGGACCTGGGCGCCGAGGATGTCCGCTATGTGCCCTGGCTGCCTTATCCCAAGCTGGGAGTGGCGGAACTGGAGCCACCCCACGACGGCAAGACATCCTGGGATTTCTCCTTGATCGATCCCATGATTGAAGACTTTATGAATGCCACGAGCGGGCATGCGGTGATCCTGAATTTCAGCACGATCCCGCAGTGGATGTTTAAGACGCCGAAGCCCGTTTCCTACCCTTCCGGTCCGGATCAGGTCACCTGGAATTACGAACAGGGGACGGAATTTCGGGATCCGAGCCTGAAGGAGGTCGCGGACTATTACGGCCGGCTGGTGAGCTGGTACACTCAGGGCGGATTCACGGATGAATATGGCAAACGCCATGAGTCCGGCCACCACTACAAAATCAATTATTGGGAAGTGCTGAATGAGGTTGATTTTGAGCACTCGATGACACCCCAGACTTATACGAGGGTTTACGACGCCATTGCCGGTTCAATCCATAAGGTTGATCCAAGCATTAAATTTGTTGGCATGGCCCTGGCCGCCCCTTCCAGAAATCCAGAGTTCTTTGAATATTTCCTTAACCCTCGAAACCACAAACCGGGCATTCCGCTCCAAATGATCTCGTACCACTTTTACGCCAGCCCCACACCCGGCCAAACTCCGGAGGCTTGGCAATATACTTTCTTCGACCAAGCGGACAACTTTCTGGACGTGGTGCGTTACATCCAAGCCATTCGCGAGCGCCTCTCGCCCAAAACCCTCACCGATATTGATGAGCTCGGATCGATCCTCCCCAATGACAATCGAACCGACTTCAAGCCGGGATCGATCCCCAATTCCTATTGGAACCTGTGCGCAGCGATGTATGCCTATGTCTATGCTCATCTGGCCCAGCAAGGAATTGATTTTGCCGGAGAATCTCAATTGGTCGGATACCCCACGCAGTTTCCAAGCGTCTCCATGGTGGACTGGAATACCGGCCAGCCCAACGCCCGCTTTTGGGTGCTGAAGTTATTGCGCGCCAATATGGGCCCGGGCGACAAACTGGTAGAAACGCACATCAATTCACAGGCTCTATTCGTCCAGGGCTTCGTAACTCCCACCGGAGAGCACAAGTTGTTGTTGATCAACAAGCGCAACCGGGATTGCCCCGTCAGCTTGCCAGGGGCTCAGGGCGCGCGGGTCGATACCGTGGATCAGACCACCGCGTTTAACCCTCCGGCCTCAAGAACTCTTGATGGGAATGAGCTGACTTTGGGGGGATTTGGCGTGGACGTGGTGACTTTGAAAAAGTGACCGGAGATTCGGCCAGGGGACGATGCCCCCGCCGGAGGACCAGAAGGGCCACCAACGAGAAAGGCGGTCTTCATGCAGCGTGTGGCTTTCCGTCTGAGGGTAAAGAAGGACGCGATCCAGGAGTATGAAGAATCTCACCAGCGCGTGTGGCCGGAATTGCTGGCGAAACTTCGGAGTGTCGGTATTTCCGGCTATTCGATCTTCCGGCGGGGACAGGACCTGTTCCTGGTGATGAAGGTGGAGGATTTTGAGCGGGCCTGGAAAGAACTTGACCAGGATCCGGTGAATCAGCGATGGCAAAAAGAAATGGCGCGCCTTTTTGAGCCAGTTCCAGACCTCGAGCCGGGCGAGAGGTTCGCGATGATGAAGGAGGTTTTCCACCTGGAATAGAAATTCAGGCCTCTCATCTCGCGGAGGCTTCACAACCCATTGAAAGGAGGATGGCGGGAGTTGACAATCCTAGATTGAGAATTCCCGCCAGACCTGATGCGAATTACCAACGTTAAAGCCCATCCAGTTCCGATGAATGCCTCGTGGCTGAGCGAGAGCATGGTCGCCAATCCGATGTCCATTTTTCCGGCTTACAAGGAAAAACGTTCCAGTTGGTTTGGAAACATGACATCGGCGATCATTGAGGTCCAAACCGACGAAGGCATTCGGGGCTTGGGCACCGTGGGAGGAGGCAAAGGGGCGTTGGCATGTCCCATCGTGGAAGAGCACTTCAAGATGCTCCTCATCGGGCAGAACCCGTTTAATATTGAATTGATCTGGGAAATTTTGTTCAAGGCTTCGCAGCCTTACGGCCGCAAAGGCGCGGCCATTGAGGTGATCAGCGGCATTGATATTGCTCTTTGGGATCTTGTAGGGAAGGCAGTGGGGAAGCCGGTTTACGACCTGATCGGCGGCAAGACCAAGGCAAAGATTCCGGTTTACGTCACCGGAAACCTCACAGACCGCCATCTCAAGGAAGGCTTTCGGGACGTCAAGCTGGCGCTGCCGCACGGGCCGGCAGACGGCAAGGAGGGCTTACGAAAGAATGTGGAGCTTGTCCGCAAGACACGGCAGTTGATTGGCCCGGACTGCGACATCATGCTCGATTGTTACATGGCTCTGGACGTTCCTTACACCATCAGCCTGGCCAAAGCGGTTGCCGAATTCAAAGTGTTGTGGATTGAAGAGCCGGTTCCACCTGACCAGCCAGACAGCTACCGGCGCATCAAAGACGCCGTCCCCGAGATTCTCATCACAGGGGGTGAGCATGAATTTACCCGCTACGGATTTCGGGACTTAATCGAGCGGAGGGCCGTTGACATTCTCCAGCCCGACATTTACCGTGCTGGCGGAATCTCAGAGCTCAAGAAGATTGCAGCCATGGCCAGTGCTTACGACATTCCCGTCATCCCGCATGGGGTTGGGGCCGCCACCTATCACTTCATCATTTCCACTCCCAACGCGCCCCGAGCGGAGTTTGTAGACATCTTCGCGCAAGGAGGACGGCCGCTCCTGAAGGGTGAGCCTCAACCGAAAAACGGGTTTATCGAATTGAGCGAAGCGCCGGGCCTGGGGTACGAATTGGATGAAGAGGTCATATCCGGCAAATCGCCCGCAGCGCTGATTTGGTAGACCGACGGTCCGAAGCGGCCCCCCGCGGTGGACCACGCAGAAAGACGGCGCTCGACTGCTACTGATGCCCGCCCGGATGCTGGCAGCCCGGGAAGCTGGGCCACATCACCTGTCCCGTCCAGCCCATCGATTTCATCCCCTCCTCGGAAGAGAAGTATGCGCCGCTGACCCATTGCTTGAGGTTTTCAAAATGGTCGCGCAAAGAGAGCGGCGTGTCCGTTTCCTTTGACTTGACCGGCGTAACCAAGCCGACGCGTCTGCGCAGCGTCATTTCCCGGGCTGGCTGGGTGGTGGATGCCAAAGTCAGAGCCTCATTCTGCTGATCTTCGCTAAGACCCGTAAAGGGTTTCCCATACTTCTGGATGGAATAGGCGTCAAATGCGGAGAGTGAGTTCATGAATTGCTTCTGGCTTTCCAAGGAATCGACGCTCAGCAGCAGATCGACAAAGCGATTCACTTGGGCCCCGCTTGAGCCAGGAATGATCCGCTCAGCCAGGACGGTGAAGGTTTCATTCTGATGAGGATCGAAGAAAACGGGAGGCCAGTTGGCGGCGGCGGCGGTCCCGGCAGCAGCCTCCAAGGTGCGCTCACTTCGCAAAAGCTGATGCACAGGATGAGCCTCCGCAATGCCGGGAAGCGCCATTCCCGCCCCCAGCGCGGTGGCAAGACTGCGAACCATTTCCCGCCGACTGATGCCTTTAGCCGAACTTACTGATTTGTCCGATGCCATGTCAGAAATACCTCGTGTTGTCTCGTCCTGCGCAACGATAGTTTCCGGTCACTTGAAAATTGCACTGTGATATTATCACTGACGGGTTTGAAGGGCAAATGGGTTTGAGCTGGGGTAGTGGTGCAGTTTGGTTGCTGTAGCGGCGCTCTATGAG
>DATKST010000190.1:0-5582 GCA_035531475.1 Terriglobia bacterium | reverse complement strand
AGGTTTTGGCTGGTCTTCGGTGTTCCTGGATGTGGACGACGATGGTTGGCTGGATTTACTTGTTGCAAATGATTCTGTGCCGAACTACCTCTACCATAATAATCACGACGGAACATTTAAGGACCTGAGCTATCTGTCCGGGTTTGCGGTGAATGGAGACGGACGGGCACAGGCCTCGATGGGAATCGCCATCGGAGATTACAACCGCGACGGCAAAGTAGACCTTTTCATCACCACGTTCTCAGACGACAACTTCACACTTTTTCACAATGACGGAGACGGTTACTTCTCCGACGTCTCGCTCGAGGCCGGTTTGCTGCAGCCGACCATCCCCTTTCTCGGATGGGCAACCGCCTTCCTCGACTACGATAATGATGGCCTGTTGGATATTTTTACGGCAAACGGCCATGTGTACCCCGTCGCCGACAAGCAGGATTGGGGTACGACCTACGCGCAGCGGCCGTTGCTCCTCCGAAATCTTAACGGAGCGAAGTTCCGCGAAGTGGCACCGGCGACGGGCAGTGGACTGGCAGACGTGATTCCGGCGCGAGGGGCAGCGTTCGGGGACCTCTTCAATGACGGCCACATCGCTGTGGTAATCAACAATATAGATTCCATGCCCACCCTCTTGCGCAACATGGTCGAAAACGACAATCACTGGCTCGGCTTGAAGTTGGTCGGCGGCCCCAGAGGCCCGAGAGACGCGATAGGTGCCAAGGTGTTTCTCACCGCCGGTCGAATCACGCAACGCGCGGACGTCTTCAGCGGCGCGAGTTATTGTTCGAGCTCCGACCAACGCGTTCATTTCGGCATGGGCCGGGCCGAAAAGGTAGATAAACTGGAGATTTATTGGCCCAGCGGCGCGCGGGAGGAAATTCCTATTCGCCGCGTGGATCGTATACTGAAAGTCGTCGAGGGAAGGGGCGTTGTCGAGAGCTGAGTAGTTTGATTTTTCTACCTCCAATTTAATTGGGATCTCCGCAGAGCGTCGCTTGGAAAAACTATCCCGCCTTTGATGTGAGCCCAGAGTACCCCCCCCCACCCCACATAATTTATCCACACTTAGTCGATAGGAGTAATTTGACGTATGTTACTACTTTTCAACCACATAGAAGGGAATAAAGAGATGACATGCTTGGGTATTGACATCACTCATTTTCGGCGTAATGTGCGCGCCAACGGGGTAGTGTAAAAGAACTACCTTGCCGTACTGCTTGTTCAACTTAAATGTCTGTTGGCAGTGGACCAAATGGCGTGGAGGGGGACAACGAATATGATTCCTTCTTTCTGTGCATCGAGCGTGAGGGGCTTGCGGGAGCGAATGACTGTGCGGCGCGGCGTGGTCGCTGGGCTGGCGATTTGCTTTGCCTTTCTGTTTTGCCCGCGTGGCCTGCGCGCGCAAGCTCTCAGCGGCATCAACGGCACGGTGACAGACACGAGTGGTGCGGTCATCCCGGCTGCCAAGGTGACGATCACAAACGTTGATACGAACGTTTCCCGAACCGCCGTAACGACTTCTGTCGGGACCTACTATGTCACCGACCTGATCCCAGGCACGTACACGGTGAAGGTCGAAAAAACGGGGTTCAAGGCCTTCGTGCAGAAGAATGTCACTGTCGTGGGTGGAGCAACCTCCGCCGCAAACGCTACGTTACAGCCGGGCACCCTCGAGGAAGAGGTAACAGTTAACGCCCCATCGGTTGCGCTGCAAACCGAACAGCCGGAGGTCGGCACGACGATCTCTGAGACCCTTATGCAAAATCTACCCCAGGTGATCAGTGGGTCGAACCGCCAGATTGATTCCTTTATCTTTTTGGCACCCGGCGTCACTGGCGGCGGATTTAGCCACCGCATTAATGGAGGTGTGGACCAGCAGACCGAAGTCGTGTTCAATGGCGTTCCTGAGGCCTTTTCAGAGACTCAAGGCTTCACATTTTGGAATCAGCCACCTTACGACTCAATTAGAGACGTGGACGTCCTCACGGGCGCGTTCTCGGCGCAGTACGGTCTTGCACAAGGTGTTGAGCAGTATCACACGAAATCCGGAACCAATCAGATTCATGGCGATGCGTTTGCCTTCTATCGCGACGCTTACTTTGACGCGGCTGGGGCCTACAACGACATCTTCGGAAACAATCACGGCGTTATTGGCGCGCCAAACACGGACCACGAGACGGACTGGGGCTTTTCCGCCGGCGGCCCTGTGTTCATCCCCAAACTATATAACGGAAAAAATAAGACATTCTGGTTTTTTAGCTGGGACAAATACAGGCAGGCCTTTGGACAATCGCCTGTCACGGTTCCGACTCCGGCGATGGTCCCCACCGGCTCAGGCGCAGATTTTAGTGGGCTGGTCAGGTTCGACTCGACCACAAACTCCTACGTTCCGATACCAATCTACGTTCCCATTGCATGGCAGTCTAATCCGGCGCTGATGCCTAGCGGATGCAACCCCGGCGCCGCTCCTGGCGCGCAATTCCCAGGTAATATCATTCCCCAGAGTTGCATCAGCACCGTGTCGCAGTCCCTTCTGAAGTATATTCCTGCGCCGAACGTCAGTAACGCGCCCGGCAACAATTCGAACTATATTCCGTCTTTTGTTCCACTGAACACGCAGAGCGACTGGATGCTAAGTATGGACCAAAATCTGACCTCGAAGCAGGCCCTCCACGGCGTTTACTGGCGGCAATACTTCCCCACTCAGGGCGGTTGGATCCAAAATCCGCTGAACAACGCAACGTACAACGACCTGCTCGGGAGGGCACTAAATATCACTTATTCCAACAGCTTTACGCCTAGTCTGGTCATGACCGCAGGGGTAATGTGGGTCTACCAGAGCAATGACTTCTATCAACAAAACCCTTTCCCTGGCGCCTTCGGTGGCACCCAGCCGTCTCCTTCCGGAGGCGTCTATCTCCCAGGTATCAACTTCGGGGGTGGCGGGTGGGAACCCATAAGCTGGGGCACGGGAGGCTGGCAGTACTCGATCAATCATAAGACCGGTCTGGCGATAGAAGACAATTTGCTCTACCAGCATGGTCGGCACACCATGAACTTCGGCGTGGATATTCGGAAGACCTACCAGAACGATGACGAATGCCAGCACTGTGCTGGAGCTCTGAACTTTGGCTCCGATCTGACGGCGGATCCCAACGAAACCACGGACTTCCCAGGCAGCAGTGGGATCGGTACGTTTACTGGCAATGGATTTGCCAGCTTCCTGCTCGGCGACGCGAACTCGGCCAACAGGCAGTTCGCAGCCATGACCAAACTGAGCAACTTTTACATTGCCCCCTATTTCCAAGATGATATGCAGATTACGTCGAAGCTCAAGTTGAACTGGGGACTGCGTTGGGATATGGCATTCCCCTTCACGAACGATAACAGCTCCAATCAGCTTGTATTTTGGAATGCGACTGCTCCCAACCCCGGCGAGATTAGCACCATCACCGGGCAGCCGCTGCTGGGAGCGATGTCTATTGTGGGCACGGGCTGCGCTGGCTGCGTTGGCTGGAACCACATGGATATGCAGTGGCACCATTTCAGCCCGCGCCTTGGGTTCGTATATCAGTTGAACGACAAGACGGTCTTGCTGGGCGGCGCATCGATGTATTACTTGGACACCGGCTCGTACGAATACGGGGTGAACAAGGTTGCCGTGAACTTTGGAAACGAGCTGAACGGCGTTTTCAACGCTCCTCAAGGGACGGTTCAGATTCCCGGCTACGGCCAGTGGGATACGAATCCCCTCCCCTCGCCATCCAAGCAGCCATTTAGCCCGACTTTCCTAAACGGAGCCGGCGGAGTGGTAAACCAGATGCAGAAGCACATCAATCAAGCATACGATGAGCAGTTTGTTTTGGGCATTCAGCGGGAGCTGCCGTGGAACATGTTCCTTTCCGTCTCTGGTGTGCATACTCATGACCTGCACCTGCCCGCTTCGTTACTGTCCGCGGTCAATTCGCTCAATTATAATTTTGTGCAGTCGGTTTGCCCTCCAGGCGAAACCTCTGCAACGCAGTGCGTCCTTGACCAGTCCTGGACGAGCCCAGCTGCGCAGACGGTTCTTCAGTCCCAGGGTTTTGGACAGTTCACCTATCCCACGGGAACTTGCGGTAATTCCGCACCTGTGGCTTACTATGCCCCATATAATAATTTCTGCAACGACTGGGGTTCCGGCTTCCCGCTTTTCCAGGCGGAAGCACCTTACCCGGCGTTCCAGTTCGTCCAGAACAATTTCGACACTTCGGGTGCGGACAAATACAACGCTCTCCAGATGAGCCTCCAGAAACGCACGGGCAGCGGGCTAACATTCCTGGTGTCTTACACGTTGTCGAGGTATTTAACGAATACCGATAGCGGCTTTTCGACCTTCAATTTCAGGGGCTTGAACCCGCAGAACCCCAACGCGGAGTGGTCCGTAGGCGCCAATGACCAGACGCATGTGCTAACCATGGCCGGTGTGTATGAACTGCCTTTTGGACCAGGACGGAAATTCTTGAACCACGGCGGCTTGGCCATGAAGAACCTCGTCGGCGGCTGGAAGCTAGGTATGATCGACTGGTATGAAAGCGGTACGCCGATAGCGTTCTCGGCTTGCGGCGACCAACCTGGCTGCGATCCGCTGGTCTTCAGCACGAATGGGTTTAACCGGCCCAACGTCTCCTCGGGCAACTTCAACGTGAACTGGAACAACTACTATAAAGGGCAGCCGGTAATTAACACTTCCGTATTTTCCTATCCCGGGGCTTGGAGGTTCGGAAACGGAGCTCCCCTCTATAATGCCCTGCGATCTTCCTTCTACAGTGATGAGGATCTTTCACTATCGAAGAAATTCTTCTTCACAGAGCGGTTCAGCGCCCAGTTGACCATGCAATTTTTCAACGTTCTGAACCGCATGCAAGTCGGCAACTGCCTCGATAGGAATGTCGGCGACGCTAATTTCGGCCTCAACGGTACGCCAGGAGTTCCTTGCCAAGGCAACACGCCGAGGCACGGGCAGGCAGAGTTCCAAATATTCTTCTAACGCGATCCCCGAGGGGCAGATCGCCCTAGCATTAGTATGGGGAGCCCGCAAAGCCGGGGCCACAAGCCCCGGCCTTGCTTGTTGCGGCCTGCGGCGGGCAGATGGGCCAATTTCATGCTTACCGTGAAAAACTCGTCAAAACAAATTGGCCTGCTCCTCGCGCTATTCCTTGGCGCCACTCTCCTCTGGGCCGGTGAAAAGCCCTGGAAGACCAAACCGTACAAGCAGTGGGATAACAAAGACCTTCAAGCCATCTTCACCGACTCACCTTGGGTGCAGATAACTACGATCCAGCGCACTTGGCTTCCTGTTTCAGAGAAGAATGTTGCCCCGCCGCCCGAGATCGCCGGCGGTATCCAGCGGTTTCCCAGCGCCACGGGAACCAGCTCCGGCGCAACCGACCGCGCCAGCGAGGCCTCATGGCGGGAACTGAAGGTCTATGTTTATTGGGATTCTTCCCGAGTCATGCGCGCTGCTTCGGCCCGCGAAGCTGTTCTCCACGGCGCAATGAAAGACTCGCAGGTGGAAAAGTACTCGAGCGCTCCGCAGCAAGAAT
>DATKST010000189.1:0-5495 GCA_035531475.1 Terriglobia bacterium | reverse complement strand
CCGGCAGTTTGGCCTGGGAGCCTTGCCGGCGGAGCGGCTGTTCAAGGGACCAGGAACTTAGCATTGCGAAAGGCGATTCGGCGTGAGAGCAACATGCTCCTCACGCCGATTTGCTTTAGCAGAGTGCTGAAAAAGCCTTTGGAGGGCTTGTGTAGCGCCGGCTTCCAGCCGGCACCTTCTTTGAGTTCAATCCATGCCGGCAAGATGCCGGCGCTACCAAGCGCGTCTTGCTACTTTTTCAGCAACCGGTTAGGGGGGCTTACGGTCTGGTGGCGTGTAAGAGTGGTTGCGGCAGAATGTCCACACGCTCACTCGCATCGACTTGGAAGAGCCCACGGGTGCCAGCGCGCAGAAGGACCTTATTGTTCAGCAGCGCAGGGCTAACGCAGTTCGCTGCTGCTAGCCTGACGGAAAGCAATTTGTCCGCCTCGTGCTAAGGCTGGGATTGCGGCCTTTGCAAGAGCGCCTGCGGCGAGGCTGGCGCCTGCGGGGTGCAGCCGGCGTCGCTGGACTGAATCTTCAGGTCTGCAAAGTCTCCCGTCTCATCAAACGAGCCCAGGCCAATCTGCCCGCAGGTGAAATGGTGGTCAACCACGGAGAACAAGGGCTTCTTCTGAACGTCTGAATAGACCTGGATCAAACCGGTGCGGGCGTTTCGCACCACACGAATGGTGTGCCACCGGGTGTCCGGGAGGGCCGGCTGAGCTTCGGCGCCGGCGATCCGCCTTCGCGGCCCTCCATCGACAAGGAAGATGCCGTTATGGACCGGCTGCACGGCGCCGCGGTCCTTGGAGACGTGAGTGTAATAGAAGTGCAGCGTATCCACGTAGTTAAAGACGATGATCATGGAGCTGCCTTGGCGCCGGACCTTCACGCTGAGGTCAAAACTGCCAACATTCACGTTCCTGAGCCGCGCAAATTGCAGCGGACGGCGGGGCACCCCGGGATCGCCCGGACGCAGCATATGCAGGTAAGGGCGGCCGTTTTCGGTTTTGCTGACCCAGTCTTCGGCGTGCGGGAAATCCCACTCGCTGAGTTCCTTCGGGCTAAAGCTGCAATGGAAGCTTAATTTGTGCAGGGCGGCCAGCGCGTTGTTTGAGGACCCGAGACCCCATGCAACAAGAACTGCGCCAAGAAAACCCGCGAGAACTATGGGCCGCCAACGCCGCCGGCGTGCGGTCCTTTTTCCACGTGCCTCATTCGGTCCCATTGGGCGACACCTCCATCGTTTTCTTCACCATCCCGGACAGGCACCCCGATCCGTATGGGAGGCCGCCTTCACGCGGCGGCACTTCCGTCGATTTCCATCTGCCTGAATTGCAACAACAATCTGAGAAGCCAAAGATATGGCGCCGAAGAGAGGACCCCACCGAGGGATGCTCCTCATTTCTCCGGTTTTCATGGTAAAACCTAACCTATTGAAACACAAGCGGAAACATCACGTGTGTTGATAGCCCATCAAATGTCCGGTTGAATTAACACGTGATCTGTCCGCTGAAGGCGGGTGGGCCGATCGATCCGCACCGCTTGACGCAGGTGGGGTGGGCGCTAAAAGAGCTGGGCATCCGGATGATTCCCGCTTACTCGCCGCAGGCGCGCGGACGGAGTGAGCGGCGGTTCCGGACCTGGCAAGGGCGCTAACCGCAGTCGCCCTACGGGCTCCTTCGCTTAGCGCCAAAAACACAGGAGCATAAAACCATGAAACCGGACAGATCATGTGCTTTAAAACCGGCCGGATACTTTAATGTGCTAACAACATCAAAAAAGCGATTGACAGTGGCTACCCGCCGGTCGGAAAATGAAAGCGGAAATTCGGCTTGAGAGGACTAAAACGCGTCGGCGTTCTGGTTTTGGGGTAAACTGGGAAGCCAAAGGAGACTAAATGCTTACTCGGAGAGATTTCCTGCGCTTCGGCGCGCTGGCCGCTACCGGCGCGATCCCGGCAGTCAAGTTGGCTGGAGCTCCCTCGCTTCTTCCCCAGGCATACTTCGGAGTCCACCCGTTCATCGAGAGTAATCCCAAAGCCGTCTTTATCCGGCGCACCCACGTGGCGCACGAAACGGACGAAGAAGGCAAACGGCGAGAGGGCCTGGCGCTGGCCCGGGAGGTCTTCGTGCCCATGGAACGGGCCGGGATTCCTGTTTCCCACCGCATCATTCTTAAACCGAACGCCGGCGGAACCGAAAACGGGCTAACGGACGCGCACTTTTACGAGGGCGTGGTTATGGCCCTGAAAGAAATCGGCCTCAGAAAGCTTTACTTTGTTGAAGCCAACAACTACCCGCAGTGGGTCCACTTGGGGTATGTAGACATCAATCAACGCCTCGGAGTGCTGATGAATGAGCCTGGGCGCAGCCCCCAGCAGTTCCGGGAAAGCTGGGAGATGACTTGGAGCACGGTGCCCGACGGGGTCGTCTTCAAGCGCATTCCTCACTATGCCCCCGTCAATGAGCCGGACACCTGGTTGCTCAACATCGCGAAGTGGAAGTCTCACGGGATGGGCCTGACCCTGTCCGTAAAAAACGAACAAGGATCGGTGGTGCTCCCTTACTGCCGCTTCTGTTCGGGCTGGCAAATGGTGACAGGAGTGCCCGAGTTCATGAAGCCGGACATTCAACCCAACGCGGAACCTGTCATCCAAAAGCTCTTCGAGCGCCACGTCAAGCTGCATTATGACCGTTACAACAGCCAGGCAACGTTGGGCCCGATGGTCATGGAGATCTGGGCGCAGAAGACTTGCGACCACATGAGCGTGATGAAGACGGGCCTGGCTATGATCGAAGGCATCTCCGCAGCGGAGGGAGACGGCCGGCAGACCCTCACAAACCTGGTCATGTTCGGCAAAAACAAGTTCCATTTAGATATGATTGGCCTGTATCTGGGAGGCCATGAACCGGGCGACATCAATCTCTTCCGCATCGCCAAGGAACGCGGCCTGACCGATACTTTCAACCCATGGGAGGTCCCGGTCTACGAATGGGTGGACGGCGCAGCCGTTCCTCGAAAACTGACCGACTTTGCGCGCACGCCTCTGAAAACCTATTACCTGCAGCTACCGGGCGAGCCGCGCTACCATCTGGTCAACGAGCCCTTCGATTACAACCGTTACAAGGCCTAGTACTTAGTGACGAAAGTGGCCGTTATTGCAACCATCGGCAAACAAGCGGATTAGCTGGCGTATACATAACGCGAACTTACGACACTAAGTACCAGGTCATCACATGTGTAATGCGAAAAGAGAAGAAAAACATCCGCTCCTTCCTTTAACCGCCGGTCCTCGTGCCAAATATGTTCGTGCGTATAAACAGCTCCGAGCGGGCTGCCAGGATGCCACGTCAGCGGTCCGCTAAGCGGCAACCCCGGCCAATGCGAGCCGCTGGTAGCCGCCGCGTCGAAGGCCCAACAGCAGAGCCAACTGCAGAGGGCTACCCAAGAGTACAACCGGACCGTACAGGAAAAGAAGCAGCAGGCCATCGATCAGCAAGCAGGCCCGCCCATTGGGTCGAAGGAATATGTTAAACAGGTTACTGATAAAGTAGCCGCTTTGACGGCTTCCGGAGATAAAGAGCTTCTGCTGCCTGTCGCTCTCAATGAGGCTGTGCCAGTTATTCTGGTCACGGGTACGGAGGGGGTGGGCGTCTATTATGCGGGGATTGCGTATGCGGCGGAGAAGCCGAACGAATGGGTAAGGGTTCCGGGAACAGAAGGCAGACCCGGCAAATGGGTGCCGCGTGACCCAGTTCCGTCGCCGAAAGGCGGACAGCCGGGCGCAAGCTGGGATGAAAGGGGCGGCCACTGGGACATCGACAACGGAACCGGCAACCGAACCCGATATCTCCCAAATGGAACCCAAGTAGACCACAACAACAGGCCAATCCCGCTATCAACAGTCGGTAAGGTGGGCTTCTGGACAACCGTTGGAGCGGTGACCGTCCGCGTTGGTGTTGCCGTGGGTCGGGCGATCGCAGCCGGTGCAGAGGCGTGCGCTGAGTCGGGGGCCTGCGAAGCCATACCGTAGAGCCAGATTTTCTTATGCGAACAGGCAGGTACAAATGAAAGCACTGACAAAAGAACAGGCGCAATCTTGGTGCAAAGCTCGGTCCCTGACTGTTACCGGCGATGACTATCTTTACTTTCCTGAGAGCCGCCGTTGCATTGCCATTGAACTGCCGACCAAACCCTACGAGCTAGTGGCGCTCGCGAATGCGCTCTTGCCGTACAGCGAGGCCAGTCCGTTCCAAGGAGCGCTTCTATGGATACGCCAATGGGGAGTTTGGAACGAGTTGGTGGAGAGGGCCGGTTTCCGAGTCATGGAAATAATGCGCCGTCTCCACGGCGATGCAAGGCGACCAGAGGAAGCGCCGGGATACCTGTTTGATGCGCAAGAGTTGGTTGACCTACAAGTCTGCCTAATCCAGCCTTTGCTCATCGGTTGGGACGCATTCATGGTACCGGAGTCTGGCGACTACATAGTTGCGACGAGTCACGATGAAACTACGTGCGTCCTGGCTCGCACGCCACAAATCCACGAGAGGATGCTTGCCGAGCTACAATCGTGGAACCCTCGGGAAGACCAGGAGTGGTATTTCAAAGGGACCGCGATTCCCGCCACCCATAGCTGATCGCTTGTTGGTCTGACAGGAGGCCAGCCGCTTGCCGCCGGTTAACGTGCAGCGGGTAGCCACAGTCAGTGCTTTTCTTGAAGTATGTTACGGGAACGATGTCGCATGTTCATCGGCTGGTGACCACGGCCAGATAAACCTGCCCGCGCATTCTGACCGCCTGTTCCGTAATCATGGCAGCGAGCGGGTAGCGCGAACCGCCGCTCGCGCGGTCCGCGGTTCTTCCATAACAATCTCAAATAGCCGCAGACCACGGTGACGGTGGTCTGCGCTACGGTCTCGATTGGCAACCAGACGCCGGCCTACGATGCGGCGGGTGGCGCAGACATTGACTTTTAATGTCTGCGATCAGCGAAGCTGAGAGGGGTTAGAATGGCAAGGTACCACAACCGCCCCGCTATATGTGGCGGCGATATTCATCGCACACATCGCAAACACCGCGATGTGTGCGCCACCCGCAGTTTTCATAGTGGGCCGTCGTGCCCAGTGCTCGTAGCGGGAGACTTTTGCGCCGCTCACGGAACCTAACAGGAAGGCCACTTCATCTTGGAAAAAGCTGGAGCGCTTCCGATACGTCCGCAAATAACTTTTGAGGGGAGCCGACATGGGCGGGTTTACTTTTTAAAGTACGCATTGTGCAGATGCCTGAAAGGAGGGGAAGCTTGCCGGAAGCGGCAAGTGTGTCAGCCAACAAAAAGTCCGAGTTCAACCAGGCTCGGCACGGAAACTTTATTTTAGCGGACGCGCGGGGACTGATTTGGGGATGACCGGTGGGCGACCTGGGAGGAAGGGGGAATCCGCTTCTGCTCCAGGAGACCGGTTGGGCAATAAAATTGGCCAAAGCATATCAAAATCTGCGAAAGACTAATCTAA
>DATKST010000188.1:0-11605 GCA_035531475.1 Terriglobia bacterium | reverse complement strand
TCGACCCCGCTGTCGTCAAAAGTAGGGAGTCTGGCTTCTCCTCGAGACCCTCACCCGCGTTCGATGACCCGTACGCTCTGCATGACCAGGACTCGCCACGCGGGCCGGGCACACTTCCCCCGGTGGATATTTCTCAGTGACAAGGAGGGGAATTCTTACTCCACGTTTCAGCTTCGCAGGGGAATCTGCTGAAGCTGATCCCAAATCCTCGTACCCCAACGCCAACCCGTACACCTGCTGCGCCACCAGCTCCTGCACCGTGTGCTCGATCCGCTCCGCGTCCCGATGGTCCGTAAAGCACGCCGCGAACCGCTCCACGATCCCCGTCCGCTTCTCCACCTCGCGCAGCAGCAATCCTCCCCCCATCAAAACTCGCCCGCACTTCCCGCTTCCCCAGGGGCTGACATTCAAAAGGTTTTCCGTTACACTCTGTAGTCATAAAGGCTGTCTCCTTTTCTGGCGCAAGTTTTTCTCAATAAAATACTTATGCTAGAAGAGACAGCCTTTTTCAATTGTTTAGTGAGTGGTCATGTCGCTTTGCGACACCCACAAAGCATGAAAATGCGTACGAGATACGGTTATGATTGACTCAGCCTGCGCAGGACGAAGGCTGGAATTTCTTGGAGCGGCAAGCCCGCTAGTGAGTCTGGCCTGGACATCGCCCCGAACCCCAAATTGTCGCCTCGTTTTCACGAGAGCACGCAGGGCAGACTGTTTCATGCTTCGATGTCCTCCGGCGCAGGGAGAAAGGAGCCGATCATGGAGAGCATTATTAGTTGTTGCGCCGGCCTGGATGTGCACAAGGCGTCGGTCGAAGCCGGTGTGCGACGGATGGAGACCGACAACCGCTTGCACCAGGAAACGCGTCACTGGGGAACCATGACGCGAGACCTTCGGGCGATGGCCGATTGGATGGACGCTCAAGGAGTCACCCCTGTGGCCATGGAATCGACCGGCGTGTACTGGAAACCGATCTACAACATTCTGGAGAGCCGCTTCACCGTGCTGCTGGTCAATGCGCGGCATCTGAAGCAGGTCCCGGGGCGCAAAAGCGACATCCGGGACTGCCAGTGGATCGCGCAACTGCTGCAACACGGGCTGCTGAAGGGCAGCTTCATTCCGCCGCGCTCGCAGCGCGAATGGCGCGACCTGACCCGGCACCGGACACAACTGGTCGAAGAAAAGACGCGCACGGTGAATCGTATTCAGAAGGTCCTGGAAGATGCCAATGTCAAGCTGGCGTCGGTGGCCACGGACATTCTGGGTGTCTCGGGCCGGGCCATGCTCGAACGTCTGATCGCAGGTGAACAAGATCCCGTGAAACTGGCCGACTTCGCCCAGCGGCAGTTGCGGGGCAAGATCCCGGAGTTGGAGAAGGCGCTGGAAGGGCATGTGACCGAGCACCATCGGTTCATGCTGCGGCTGCTGTGGAAAGAACTGGCCCAGCAGGAGGGTTTGATCGCCGAACTGGAGGCCAAGATCGAGGAGGTGACGCGCCCTTTCGCGGCGGAGATCGAGCGCCTGGACGCAGTGCCCGGCGTGGATCGCCGCGTGGCTGAGGTGGTGCTGGCGGAAGTGGGAGCAGACATGAAGCCATTTCCCAGCCATCAGCACGTGGCCTCTTGGGCGGGGATGTGTCCGGGTAATGAAGAAAGCGCTGGGAAGCGGCAGAGGCGACGCATCACGCCGGGCAATCGCTGGTTGAAACGGACCTTGGTGCAGGCAGCCTGGGGTGCCAGTCACACCAAGAACGCGTACTTGGCATCGCAATACCGCCGCTTGGTGGGCCGACGGGGCAGGAAACGGGCTCTGGTGGCGGTGGGTCATTCGATGCTGGTGATCTTCTATCATATGTTCAAAGAGGGTACGACTTACACTGAGCTCGGCGGCGACTTCTTTGATCGTCTCGAACCGCAGCGCCTGACCCGTTATTACGTCAAGCGCCTGGAACGCCTCGGTCATAAGGTCATGCTCCAACCCAGCGTCACTGCCTGACCGAAATTTTCAGGGCAGAAATCCGGGCTAGTGGTGGTCCCGAGATTCGCGCTTTAGCCCCTGAGGCCCTCAGCGGCTAAAGCCGCTTCTCCACCTCACGCAGCAGCAATCCTCCCCCATCGCTGGTGATCGTCCCTCCATCAAAACTCGCCCGCACTTGCCGCTTCCCCAAGGGCTGACATTCAAAAGGTTTTCCGTTACACTCTGTAGTCATAAAGGCTGTCTCCTTCTCTGGCGCAAGTTTTTCTCATCAAATTGCTGATACCAGAAGAGACAGCCTTTTTCAATTGTTTAGTGAGAAATTCGGGCTAGAGGGCCAGCCGACACATAGGGACTTGTTCGACGCTGCCATTGGGACCGTACGCCGTCCGGCGGACTTGTAGCAGCTCCAGTGCAACGTCGTATGGCAGAGAATGGACGCCGGGCTCATAGCGCGTGACTTCTTTCCCGATGCCATGATCCACCGGCGAAAGAATTTCCACCTTCACGGGCTGTCTCTTCCCCGCTGGACCTTCCACGGCAGGATTAAAGGCGAGGTTCTCAGATTGTAGATGCGTTCGCTAGATAGGTGTTCTGTAAATAAGTAGACTGTTAGCCGCGTTTGTGTTTTAATGGGGCCATGCCCTTTGCGAAGCGGCGCAAGGCCCTGGAATTTACCGACGAAGAGTTCAAAAAGCTGGAGGCGCTTCGCCGCTCGCGGGCGGAAGAAAGACGACGGACGGTGCGGGCTGCCATCCTGCTGGATGCGCGGGCGGGAAGGAGTGACCAAGCCGTCGCGCAGGCCCAACGCATCAATCGGAACACGGTGGTGCGCTGCATTAATAAGTGCCTGCGATTTGGGGTGGAGGCAGCGCTGGGGGAGCTGCCGCGGGCCGGACGGCCTCGTCGGCTGAGCGATACAGCGGTCACTTGGGTGCAGGACTGCGCGTGTCGGAAGCCGAAGGAGTTGGGTTACTCTTGCGAGCTGTGGACGTATCAGCGGCTGATCGAGCATCTTCACCGGCATTGCACGGAGGCTGGATATCCCGAGTTGCTTCGGCTGAGCCGCTCCAAGCTGCATAAGATTCTGACCCAAGCCGAGATCCGCCCTCACAAGATCCGCTATTATGTGGAGCGACGCGATCCGGATTTCGAGCGGAAAATGGCGGCCATCCTTCATGTCTACAAGGAAGTGGAGGTCACCAACGGGGAGCGAGTGAGCGGCAGGCTGCCGGAACTCCCGATGGCGACCCTGTCCTACGACGAAAAGCCTGGCATCCAAGCTCTGGCTCCCACGACGCCGGACCGTCCTCCGGTGCCCGGCCGACACCCCCGCTTTCTGAGGGACTATGAATACAAGCGTCTGGGCACCGCCTCGTTGCTGGCCGGATTGGACCTGCACACGGGACGGGTGACGGAGATGGTCTGCGAGAGGCACCAAAGCCGTGATTTTATTGCCTTTCTCCAGAAGCTCGACGCCACCTATCCGGCGGGCATTCCGATTCGTTTGTTGCTGGACAATCATTCGGCGCATATTTCCCGGGAGACCCAAAGTTATTTGGCGACTCGGCCCCAGCGTTTTGTGTTTGTCTTTACGCCGAAGCATGGATCATGGCTCAACTTGGTGGAAAATCTTTTCAGCAAAATGACGCGGAGCATGCTCCGGGGCATTCGCGTGGCCAGCAAGCAGGAATTAATCGAACGCATCCATCTGTACTTTGAAGAGGTCAATGCTGATCCCGTGGTCTTTCGCTGGAAATACAAGATGGACGAAATCACCATTGACTAATTATATAGAGAACGATCATCTAGTCCGGTGTCGAGGAGGCGGGTGGGGTGGATACGGGCTCGGCGGGTGGCGCGGCGGCCACCGGCGCGTTTTCGCTTTCGATGGTTACCTTGATCTGTGCGGTCACTTCGCGGTGCAGCTTGACGCCCACCTGGTGCTCGCCGATGGACTTGATGGGGCTCAAAAGTTGGACCTTGCGGCGGTCGATGTGATAGCCCTTGGCGCCCAGACCCTCGGCAATGTCAATGGAGGTGACCGAACCGAAGAGCGATCCGTGGTCGCCGGTCTTGCGTTTGAAGGTGAGCTGAACTTCATTCATCAGCTTGGACAGGTCTTCCGCGTCACCGCGCTCCTTGGCCTCGACCTTCAGAAACCTCACGCGCTGCTGCTCCACCCACTTGCGGTTCTGGGGGGTGGCGGCGACAGCGAGCTTCTTGGGTAGAAGGTGATTGCGGCCATAACCACCCGCCACCTTCACAATTTGCCCGCGCGATCCAAGATTTTCGACTTCTGCAAGAAGGATGACTTCCATTGAAAAACTCCCTGATTCAAGTTTCCTGCGTCCGCGGGTTGCAGACGGGTGGTCACGGTGCGCATTGCGCTGTCATTCTGAGCATTGACAGCCTTTTGGCTGCCCATCATTGGCAGCCGCAAGGCTGTGATCGCTCAGAATGACAGGGGAAGGGCCCAGTATGACGGTTTTCAGGCACGGTTAAGACCTTCCTTGACAGTCACCTAGAGGTAGTTCGCGAACAATCCGGGTCAAACCTTCGCCGCAAAGGAAAGCAACGCGATATTGCGGGCGCGTTTGATGGCAAGGGCCACGCTGCGCTGGTGCGGCGAGCAGGTTCCGGTGAGGCGGCGTGGCAGAATCTTGCCGCGCTCGGAGACAAACTGGCCGATGAGCCTGACTTCCTTGTAATCGATGAAGTCAATCTTCTCCTCGCAGAATTTGCACACCTTGCGGCGCCGGAAATACTGCTTGCGGCCTCCGGGAGCGCCGGACGGGCCGCTCGGTCTCGCGCCGCTCGAGGGTCTTGAGCCGCCGGGTCTCGATCCGCTGCGGCCTTCGGGCTTGTAAGTTCTTCGGGGTGGGGGCATGACAATCGGCTCCTTTTAACTTTAGCTCTGGGCAGCTCCCTCCGCAGGGGGCACAGGCTCAACGGGTGCGATAGGAACGACGGGCGGCGCGGCGGGCTTGGGCGCGGGCCGGCGGGCCGCTCTCTTCTCGCGAATCACTTTCATCTTGGCGGCGCGCTTCAATTCCTCATCGACGCGAACCGTCATAAATTTGATCACGGTGTCGGTCACCTTCAGCCGCCGCTCGAGCTCCTTCACGGTATCGCCGCTGCCTTCGAGAATGAAGAGGACGTAGAAACCTTCGCGCTGGCGCTCCACGCGGTAAGCCAGGCGGCGGCGGCCCAGCTTCTCCACCTTTTCGATCTTGCCTCCGGCTTCGGTGGCAAAGGTCTCCATATGGGCGATGAGTTTTTCAATTTCCTCATCGGCCAGGTCAGGCCGAACAATGAAAATCACTTCGTATTTGCGCATGAAACCTCACGATTCCGGCGGTTGAATCCGCTGATTGTAGCGGTTCATGGCCGTTTGAATACCTTCATTGAGAATCACACTCGCAGACTGCACGGCGCGGTCCACCATTTCCGCCACCGTTTCCAGATCGGCCTTGCGGAAGCGGCCCAATACCAGCGAAGCCCGGTCGGCAACCGGATGATCCGGCCCGACGCCCATGCGGATGCGAATAAAGCGGTCCGACTGGATCGACCCGATGATCGACTTCAAACCGTTGTGGCTGCCGGCGCTGCCGCTGGACCTGATGCGCAGACTGCCCAGCGGCAAGTCCAGCTCATCGACAAAAACCAGCAGGTCCTCGGGCTGAATTTCATAGCGGTCGAGGAGCCGGGCGATAGACTGGCCGCTCAAGTTCATGTAAGTCTGCGGCTTGGCCAGAATCACTTCGTGGCCTTCCCAGCGGCCGCGCGCTGTCAGTGCCTGCGCCTCGGGCCGGGTCAATTCCAGTCCCAGGATTTCAGCCAAGCGGTCCACCGCCATGAAACCCAGGTTGTGCGGCGTCAGAACATATTCAAAACCAGGATTGCCCAAGCCGGCGATCAGCTTCATAAAGGTCGAAGAAGAGGTCAGCGGTCAAGACCCAGCCCGAGGGCGGGCACGAAGCCCGCCCATACTCCCGCGGGTGAGCCTCGGACATGAGCAAATCAGCTCTCCTTTTCTTTCTTCTTTGAGCCTTCTTCCGGTTCCTCGGTCTCTTCTTCGGCCTTGCCCTTGCGGATCAGTTCCGGCTCGGCAGGAGCGGCCTCCGCGGCCTCGACCGCAGGAGCTTCCTCCTCCGCCTTCAGCGCCACAACGTGCGCCACGACGCGGCCCGAATCCATGAGCACTTTGACACCCGGACCAAAGGGCAGATCAGCCACGCGCAGGTGGTGGCCGATGGTCAACTCGGTCACGTCCACCGTGACGGAATCTGGAATATCATCAGGAAGGCATTCCACTTCAACTTCGCGCAACTCGAACTCAAAAATGCCGCCTTGGACCTTTACGCCTTTGGGCTCACCGGTGACGTGAACGGGAATCTTCAGCCGGAGCTTGGTATCTTTGGTGATGCGCACCAGATCGACGTGCAGCAATCCGCCGTGAACCGGATCGACCTGCCAATCCCGCAGCATTACCCGCACCGGTTCCTTGCCGGCGATTTCCAGAGTGAGGATCGCCGTGTGGCCGGCCTCGGAATGAATGACCGGCGAAAGGCTGCGAGGATTCAGTGTAATCGGCAAGGCCGGGGCGCCGCCTCCATAGACCACGCCCGGAACGTGGCCGGCGTGGCGCAGCCTGCGGGACGCGTTCTTTCCAAAATCCTCACGCGCGGTGGCTTCTACTCTTGTCGTCTGGCTCATGAAATCGTTTCCTCAATTCTCAAAAATCGGCGCGGTGAGCTGTCCGTTCGCTACCCCATCACGCCGCCGGCCTTCTGCCCTCGGGCCACCACCAGGGCCGCCCCTGCAAGATCCCAAGGGCTCAGATAAATAGCTTGCTGACGGAGGTTTCCTCATGAATCGAGCGAATGGCCTTGGCCAGCAGGCTGGCCACGCTCAGCACCTTAATCTTTTTGCACTCCTGTCCCTCTTCGGAAAGGGGAATGGAATTGGTGGTCACCAGTTGTTGGAGTTCCGAGGCGGCGATCTTCTCCACCGCATCACCCGCGAAAACTCCGTGCGTCACGCAAGCATAGACCTGATTGGCGCCGTTTTCGAGCAGCGCCTGGGCGCTACGCACCAGGGTGCCGCCGGTATCGATCATGTCATCCACAATCAAGCAGGTTTTGCCCGCCACGGCGCCGATCACGTTCATCACTTCCACGGTGTGAGCGTCCTCGCGGCGCTTATCGATGATGGCCAGCGGCGCGTCCAGCCGCTTGGCAAACGCCCGGGCCCGCTCCACGCCGCCCGAATCCGGCGAAATCACCACCACGTTCTTCAGCTTCAACCGCCGGAAATAATCCACGGTCACCGGAGTAGCATATAGGTGATCGACGGGAATATTGAAATACCCCTGAATCTGTCCGGCGTGCAGGTCCAGCGCCAGGACGCGATTGGCTCCCGCAGATGTCACCAGGTCCGCCACCAACTTGGAGGAAATGGGCACGCGGGGCCGGTCCTTGCGGTCCTGCCGGGCATAGCCGTAAAACGGGATTACGGCGGTGATGCGGTCAGCGGAGGCGCGCCGGAAGGCGTCCATCATAATGAGCAGTTCCACCAGATTGTCATTCACCGGACGGCAGGTGGGCTGCACCACGAACACATCCATGCCACGCACGTTTTCCAAAATCTGGAGCCGTACTTCGCCATCCGGAAAGCGGCCGACCTGCACTTTTCCCTCGGGTACGTGCAAGTGCTCGCAAATCTCCCGGGCCAACGCCGGATGGGCGTTGCCGCTGAAAACTCTCAATCCGCTGGAGCTTCTGGCTACGACTTTTCGCGCGTTCAAAGGGTCTCCCGCGCCTCCCTCTTCAAACTTGGCTGGGAGGCCTGGACTCGAACCAGGGTTCCATGCTCCAAAGGCATGTGTCCTACCACTGGACGACCTCCCAATGAAACTGTCACATCATGCCCGAAATATGGTAGTGGTCAGTTTGCTGTAGCGGCGGTCTCTGACCGCCGGAAACTGTTGAACAATAAAGTTCGGCGGTCAGAGACCGCCGCTACAGCAGCGAAAATGTACCACTAGCCGAAATATCAGCGTAGGGGCAGCCACAAGGGCCGTTCCTACATCACCTGGAGGCGATGGTATGTTTTGCGATTGAGCGTCTGAGTGTGAAACGTCCGCCAACCGTGGAGGTCGTTTCGCTTTGCTTGAAGAAGATTTCCGGGGGAACTGAAAATTGCGTAGACGGCAGACCCACTGCCCGTCAGGCATGCAGTTTCGGCTCCGGCCCGGATGAGCTGGCTCTTCAAGCGTCCCAGTTCTGGCCACTTTGCGAAAACGACGCGTTCAAAATCGTTTTCGGCCGGTCCCCAATCGTACCAGGGTAAGCGTGACCACACACCGAAACTATCGATTCTATTCGGTTCTTTCGCCGTTGTCAATGCCGCGCTGGCCTGGCGATAGGCATCCGCCGTCAGCATCTTGAAGCCCGGGAAAACCACCAGACAGTGGACCGGACGGAATTCGGCCAAGGGATACACTTCCTCACCCCGGCCGCAGCCGAGCGCCCGGCCCCCCAAAAGGAAAAACGGAACGTCCGAGCCCAGGCTGGAGGCGAGGGCCAACCGCTTCGCCACGTCCATTTTGCCGCCGGTCAATTGCTCCAACCCGGCGAGAACAGCGGCAGCGTCACTGCTGGCACCCCCCAAACCGCTGCCCGCAGGAATGAATTTGTCGATCTGAACTTCAATTCCGCCGCGGAACCGCGCGGCGCGCTTCCATTGGGCACAGGCTTTGTAGACCAAGTTTTCAGGCCCGGAAGGCACGCCCTCGCCCTTCGAGACCACCCGGATGCCACGCCCGAGTGGGCTAACCGTCAGAGTCAGGCGGTCGTGAAGGCGCAACGATTGATAAATGGTGCGGATTTCGTGATAGCCATCCGGGCGGCGTGAAAGAATCTTCAGGCCCAGGTTGATCTTGGCAAATGCGCGAAGGCGGATGGATCGGCTCAAGGGGGAGTCAGGCCGTTATACCCGCAGTAACGAGAATTCTGTTCTCGTTGGTGGGGCGGGCCTTGTGCCCGCCCTCGGGCGACCACGAGGGTCGCCCCTACGGGATATCAAGGGCGCAGCCGCAAAGGGATATCGGAATTCTCACACAGGTTCTCAAACTCAGGTTCGTTGCGTCCGCTTTCGCCGGGTCAGTCTGAAAGATGATGCTTGAGCGCTTTAAGCTGCTTCTGAAGCTGGGCGGCTTGTTTGGCGTCAAAGTCCGAATCGACCGCCTTGGGCCACTGTTTCAGCGCCCGCTCCCATTCCTGTGCCGCCTGCTTCTTCTTTCCCATTGCCAGATAAAGATGGCCAAGATGGTCCAGCACGGTGGGGTCAGTGGAAAGCAAGGTTGCAGCCTTTTCGAGCGGCGGCTGTGCCAAATCAAACCTTTTCATCTTGTAATAAGCCCAACCCAAGCTATCCAGGTAAGCGCCGTTATTGGGCTGGAGCTTCAGCGCCTGCTGGATGTATTTCACCGATTCATCCAGGTTAATGCCCCGGTCGGCCAGAATGTAACCCAGGTAGTTCGCGGCCTCGGAATTCAGGGGATCGGCCGCCAGAACCTTCCTAAATTGTTGCTCGGCGGCATCAACATTCTTCTGTCGCTCGTAAATTGAACCCAAAAGAAACTGTGCATATTCCTGATTGGAGGGATCGATATTCTGCTTGAGCAAGTCCTCGACCGTTGATTGCGCCTGATCGTACTGCTTCGCGGTCAGGTACACTTGCGCCATCGCCAGCTTCACGCCGGAGTCGTTGGAGGAGCCGTTCAACAACCCTTTCAGCACGTTGATGGCCTGATTCACGTGTCCCTGCTCGCCCAGCAAGGAAGCGCGCAACATGGCCAGCGAACGGGCCTTCGGAAACTGCTTGACAGCGCGATTCGCTTCCTCCATCGCCTTCTTCGGATTCTTTTCCAGGCGCAAGGTTTCAATCACCAGGCTCTCTCCTCGCGGCGCCTGATTGGGGCCAAGGGCAACAATCCTGTTAAACACAGCTATGGCCTGGGCGTACTCTTCCTGGTTGCGGTAAATCAGGCCGAGGCGCTCCAGCAAGATGGCCTTGTTATTTTTTTCCGCCTCGGTACCTGCCGCCTTATCACCGCCATTTTTCTGCAACAGGCCCTGGAGAATCTGGACGGCCTCTGCGTCATTCCCCATCGCATCGTCGAAAATGGCCTGTTGGTAGGCCACCTCCAGATCGTCCGGGGCCAGAGTCTTGGCCCTATCCAACTCCTTCTTGGCGTCGTCAAAATGCCCTTGGCTCTGGTCAATCTGGGCCAGTCGAAGGTAGGAGACGGTATCCTGCGGATTGTCCCTCACCAATTGTTGGAATTGGGTGCGGGCCTCATCGGTTTTTCCGGAGTGCATCAGGGCGTCCGCATAGGCGCGGTGCAAATCCTGGTTGGTGGGATCCTGATCGAGCGCGGCGCGGTAACTCTTCATCGCGTCGCTATACTGCTGAAGGTCGGAATAGGCCTGGCCCATCATCGCCAAGCCGTCCAGGTCAAGCTCGCTGGGCGGAACCTTTTTCAGCACATCGAGGGCGCGATGGGATTGCCCCCGGTCCAGATAGATGCGCGCCAGATAAGTCGCCGCGCCGTGCGAATCGGGTTGGGAGGCCAGCGCTTGCTTGAATACCGCTTCGGCTTTCCCCGGCTGCTTATCAAGCCCATAAAGGCGTCCGAGCAGCACTTCGGAATCGACGTCCTTCGGGTCCAGCCGGACGATCGTCTCATACTGCTCGATGGCTTTCTTCAGACTGTCTTGCGCCTTGGTGGCGGCTTGATTGTCACCCAGATTGCGCAGGAAAATATTGCCAAGCAGCTTGTGGGCGTCAAGATTACTGGGATTGGCGCTCAGCACATTCTGGGCTTCCCGCACGGCATCGCCCACGCGGCTGGCACGCCAGTAAAGCTTGGCCAGCTCCACTTTCAGGAATTGTGAACCGGGATCATCGGCAATGGCTTCCTGATATTCATGAACGGCTTTGTCCACAAAGTCAGCGCGGCTGTAAATTCCGGCAAGCTCCTGATAGCGGCGGGCCAACATGAAGTGGTAGTAAGAGCCGGCGTGGTCCGGCGCCGGCGCAGTCTTGCCCGCCGTCGCTGTGGGCGCTGCCGCCTGCGAAGCATTATCGGCCGGAATTTCAAAACCCATCAACCCCGAAACCACAAAAGCCAAAATGGCTGACGCCAGCCCCAACCGCCGTACCAACTTGCCTGTCATGTATAACAATCTCCCTGATTCTACAAAAGTATGCCATAACGCAGGCTGACCCGTCAAAAAACCAACTGGCCTCAAGGCCAGTGAGCTTCATGTTGATCGCTGCGTGCTGTCGTGCCCACTCAAGGCATCCAGCCGCCACCCGGGGTACCGGGTCCACACCCGGCCTCGCAGGACCGGCTCAATCTATCACCTTTGATGCATAACCCTGCAATGATGGTGAACGGCGGGGCCCTGGCCTCAATGCTGTTCACCCTAACCCGCATTTCTCACCAGCTTTTTGAAAACCGCTCAGGAGGTCTAATTTTCGGTCCTCGTCCGGGTTTTCGACCCCGCTGTCGTCAAAAGTAGGGAGTCTGGCTTCTCCTCGAGACCCTCACCCGCGTTCG
>DATKST010000187.1:0-4175 GCA_035531475.1 Terriglobia bacterium | reverse complement strand
GACGGCCAGCCGATGAGAACACCCGCATCGGAGGGCAGAAGCCGCAGACCTACGAAGCAGATCTGCCCTTGCTCGTGCGGCCGCTGCCATTGCCAACCTTGCGCAACTCGATCACCAAGCGCAAGGCATCGTTGACGGCTCTTTCACTGCGAAAGGCCTTTCGGACATCGGAGTCCAAAAGCACGAGATTGGTACCCGCGTGGTAGCGCTTCGCGTACTTGCCGCGCACCCCTCCCTTGAGCAATTGGCGCAGGTCATATTCGGGGCGTAATTCGTCGTTCGTTTTATTTCGGCGTTTCTTCATAGGCTCTTCTTTCACTTCGGGTCAGGGTTCGAGCGCTGATGATTCGAATGCGGTCACCGAGCTTCGCATGAGCGACCATCAGCAAGCGACCCGACTCCGACAACCCGACTGTAATGTACCGAAGTTCGTCGGTTGAGTAGTCGGGGTCAGCGACTGTGGCGCCGAGGAAGTCGCCAAACACGGTAGCAGCCTCATTGAAAGAAACTCGGTGCTTGCGCAGATTCTCGGCGGCCTTGCGCCGGTCCCACTCGAACTCCATGCCTTCATTGTAGCAAGTTCAACCTCCTGGTGCAGAATTCCCGGAACCGGCGCCGATTATAATCCCGAGTCGTCAACGTAAGAGCCGCAGAATCTTTGGGAAGCGAAACCGCTACTTTGCTGAGCCTGCCCTGAGCTTGCCGAAAGGTCACTTAGGACTCGCGTCACAATAACTTGACTATGTTTGTCGGCTGCGTGTTTAATCAGTTGTGCGTGATGAGCCCGCCATAGAACAGATTGAAGAGAAGTACCGTTCACTGTCTTCGTTGATGGATGAACGGCTGCGTCGGCAATGGGCGGCGGCGGAAGCTCGATCGTACGGTTGGGGCGGAGTGCAAGCAGTAAGTGGAGCCATCCGCATGTCGCCGAACACCATCTTTCAGGTCTGCGCCTTTCGAAACTCTACCGGTTCTTGGCATTCTGATTCATGTCCTTTCATCGGCAGGTAACAACGCACGATCCACGCGCAAGACACGGCCCGCTCTCTCGGCGCCATCACCTTTTCGGTGCAGTCCATCACGCTGGACCACTGCCATTCTTCCGCCCGGCTAACCAAGCCGGCCTTCTTCTGATACTCCTTAACAACCCGCAGGACATAGTCGAAGAAACGCCCTTGCCAGTAGTGGTTTAGTTTGGTCTTTGTAGGGGCGCTCTGTAAGCGCCGAAAAGGATGGAAATTCACTAACCAGAGTCAGCGGAAACAAGCCCCGGAAAGGTTAAAACCTGCACGGCTAAGGCCAACTTCTTAACATATGGCTGACCCCAGTTTATTAATGCACCCTTTCGATGCTATACTCGCCTCAATAATGAGGGGGAGCCTTCGTGTCAAGGTGGCGGTGTCCTAAATCCAACCGTATTTCTATGAAAGGTGGAGGGCATTATGTCTTGGGAGATGGCTGTATTCCGGCTTCTTTTTGTTTTAGTCTTCGCAGCGGCGTCCTATCATCTGCAGCCGTTCAATTGGTCTCACGAAGGCTCGGCCGTTCTGGGCGCGTGCCTTGGAATCTTCTTTGTCGGTTTTGAGATGCGGCTGAGCAGGGTTAACCTGACGAAACTCATCGGCGCGACCGTGGGTTCAACGCTCGGCATTCTTGCGGCTCTGATGATCAGCCATCTGCTGAGCCTAACCGCAATCGAAAGACATTCGGCCTCTTATATCCAGGTAGCCCTCCTGCTTCTGATGGCTTATGTGGGCCTGGTGATCGGCGCGGACAAAGGACAGTTACTGAACCTTTCGGCCATGGGCGGACTGTTTTCCGGTGACCGGCCGGCGAGCGGGTCGGCCAAGATTCTGGATACCAGCGTCATTATTGACGGCAGAATTTCTGATATTTGTGAGACCGGGTTTGTGGACGGTACGCTGATTATTCCGCAATTTGTGCTCCGTGAACTGCAAATGGTGGCGGATTCTTCGGACTCTCTGAAGCGCAACCGCGGCAGGCGCGGTCTCGACATCCTGCAGCGCATCCAGAAGATGAGTGGGGTGGATGTACAAATCGTGGAAAACGATTTTCCCCAGGTCCGGGCCGTGGACATGAAGCTGATTGAGTTGGCGAAGGTCTACCAGGGAAAGATCGTGACCAACGATTTCAACCTCAACAAGGTCGCGCAACTGCAAGGCGTGACGGTGCTGAACATCAACGACCTGGCCAATGCGTTGAAGCCCGTGGTCCTACCCGGCGAATCCATGCGAGTCTTCATCCTGAAGGAGGGAAAGGAGTACAATCAGGGGGTGGCTTATCTGGACGATGGGACGATGGTGGTGGTGGATAACGCCCGGAAAATGATCTCCAAAACCATCGATATCGCCGTCACCAGCGTGCTGCAGACGACGGCGGGGCGGATGATCTTCGGGAAATACGACGATCGCGCCAAAGTGGAGATGGTTAATTCATAATGAAGCGGTCAGCTAGAGTCATGGCGGGCTGGTTGCTGATTGTTTGATCTGAATCATGAGTACGCTTGCCATTATCCCGGCCGCGGGTTCCGGTACCCGCATGGGTAGCGGTACACCCAAGCAGTTCCTTGCCCTGGAGGGCGTGCCGATCTTCATTCACACGCTGCGCAAGTTTATCGGCTCCGATGCCGTGGATGACGTCTTGCTGGCGCTGCGTCCGGAGGAGATGGCCCGGGCTCAAGCGGAAATCGACCGCGAGAATTTCCTGAGACCTCCTCGCATCACGCCGGGCGGCTCGACGCGGCAGGAAACGGTGGGTTTGGCGCTGGAGCAGGCGCCGCCCGGAACCGAAATTGTGGTTGTTCACGATGCCGTCCGGCCTTTTGTCGAGCCGGAGATGATCCGCCGGATCGTCGATGCGGCACGGAAGGACGGCGCCGCTATCTTTGCGATTCCTACGGTGGACACGGTGAAACAGGTTGAGCGCGAGTTTATTACGGGAACCATTCCTCGCGAGCGCATCGCGCTCGCCCAGACCCCCCAGGCTTTCCGCTATGATTTGATCCGTGAGGCTTTCGAAAAGGCGCGAGCTGAGGGTTTCCATGGGACGGACGAGTCCAGCCTGATCGAACACTTGGGAGAGAAAGTGGCGGTGCTCATGGGCTCGGACCGCAATATCAAGATTACGAAGCCTTCGGACCTGCCATTGGCCCGGCTCTATATCGTCCAGGAACGGGAGCGATTACCCCAACCGGACACCATCGGCACACCCCACCCCGCGTGAAAAACAGCCGCAAAAGCGCCAGAACCCTCCGCCAAGGCCCCGCAGCACGGCGCCAAGCCACGGCGCCGGTCCCGGGCAGAGGTGAAGTCCGCGCGCAGGTATTTTCCTCCCGCATTGGGTTTGGGAATGACGTTCACCGGCTGGTTGAAGGCAGAAAGCTGATTTTGGGTGGCATTGAAATTCCTTTCGGAAAAGGACCCTTAGCACATTCGGATGGCGACGCCCTGGCCCACGCGGTTTGCGATGCGCTGCTCGGAGCTGCGGCCCTGGGCGACATGGGCCGCCACTTCCCGGACACTTCACCGCGCTGGCGCCATGCCTCAAGCCTGCGTTTTCTCGACGACGTTCGCAAACGGCTGGACCGTGCCGGGCTCAGCATCGTGAATCTGGACGCAACCATCAGTCTGGAACGGCCGAAGCTCGCTCCTCACGTCGATCGCATCAGAGCCAGCGTCGCAAAAGCCCTCGGCATTCTCGTGGATCAAGTCAGCGTCAAAGCCAAGACCGGCGAGGGCATGGGCGAAATTGGCTGCGGCGAAGCCGTGCGGGCGGAGGCGGTGGCGCTCTTGGCGAAGCGCAGTTGAGAGGGCGCTCATAATCCTCATTTCCAGTCCGCACCTTAGCCCCCATACGGTTTGGATAAGGGGACATCTCGTAAGGGCGAACCTGGTGGTCGCCCAGGGGCGGGCACCAGGCCCGCCCCCACTGCTGCGCGGTTCCCCCTCTCCCCGCTTGCGGGGAGAGGGCCGAGGTGAGGGGTCACACGACGCCTCCGCCATCAAGATCATGAGGTTCACCCTAACCCGCATTTCTCACCAGCTTTTTGAAAACCGCTCAGGAGGTCTAATTTTCGGTCCTCGTCCGGGTTTTCGACCCCGCTGTCGTCAAAAGTAGGGAGTCTGGCTTCTCCTCGAGACCCTCACCCGCGTTCG
>DATKST010000186.1:0-32180 GCA_035531475.1 Terriglobia bacterium | reverse complement strand
AGGAGGCGATCCTGGCGGCGCTCGGAGTCCATCTCCCCAACATGCAAATGTAGCCAGACACTCGCGTCCCCCAATAACTTGCCAACTGCTTCACCGAGAAATACTTACCACCCAATCCCTCCCCTCCCCAGCGGGGAAGATACGCCCGAATTCCGGGTCCACCGCCAACGGCATGGCTGAAGCCATGCCCTGACGGTGCTCCCAACGACTTAACATAGTAATACTAACAATTCCAAAAATGTCCCAGCAGAACCCTGTCCAAGAAAGGCAGGGTCCGAAGAGGCCTTTGCCTCTTAGCCGCGGTGGATCTTTTTTACTTGCTGGTGGCTGGCCGCTGAATACTGATCACTTTAACTCACGTCCATCCAAATTTTGGTGGCGGCTGCCGACTTTCCATTCTGGTCCGTGGCGGTGATGGTCAGGTTGTGAGTGGAGCCTGTGCTGCCGCTTCCGGCGTGGGGAAAGGTTCGTTCATAATGTACGGTTCCGGCCACCAGGCTGTCATCAGCCAGCGTGAATCCATCCATCTCGGTCACCACCTGGACGATGTTTTGCCCGTCGCCGGCATCCACGCACACATCAATATTCTGCCCGATCGTAGCTCGTCCCTGGTTCAAGGTGAAGCGCATCTGTATGGCTCCCGGTTCGGCAAGGCGCGGTGAGGTAGAAGGACCGATGGCAGCAGTCCCCCGTTCCGCCGCTAGATTCCTAGATTTGCGAAATTTGACATAATTGAGTCGAGTTTTACATCGCCCCTCACACCCTCTCCCCCGAATGGGGGGAGAGGGTGGCCCGCGTAGCGGGACGGGTGAGGCGATCGCAACTGGCCGGTCTGCGGCGGAGCCTCGCTAGATTCTGGGCAAAACGATTCCCTGTTGCGACTGGTACTTGCCTTTCTTGTCTTTGTAGGAAATCTCGCAAGTCTCGTCCGACTCAAAGAAGACGATCTGGCAAAGGCCCTCATTCGAATAGACCCGCGCCGGCAGCGGCGTGGTGTTGGAGATTTCAAGCGTGACGTAACCTTCCCACTCCGGCTCGAGCGGCGTCACGTTGACGATGATCCCGCAACGCGCGTAGGTTGATTTTCCCACACAAATGGTAAGGACGCTGCGCGGAATCTTGAAATATTCCACCGAGCGCGCCAGCGCAAACGAATTAGGCGGGACAATGCAGACATCGCCCTTGAACTCGACGAGCGAGCGAGCGTCAAACTGCTTGGGATCGACGATGGTGGTGTTGACGTTAGTGAAAATCTTGAACTCGTCGGCGACGCGAAGATCGTAGCCATAGGATGACAGCCCGTAGGAGATCACCCCCTGGCGCACCTGCCTCTCCGCGAACGGATGGATCATTTCGTGGTCGTGGGCCATTTTCTTAATCCAACGGTCATTCTTCACAGCCATCAGGCTTGCCTCACTGGAGTTGAAATCGGGCCGGGTGCGCGAACACGCCAAGACCCCAGAGAAAGATCGCAGGAAATCATAGTACAAGCGCACGGGGCCTGCAACCGGCAAAAGCGTCCCGGTAGTGACTCAGTTTGATGTCTTGTGACTTTGTTCCCCACCGTCATCCCCGCGAAGGCGGGGATCCATGCACCCGACAATCCCTTTTCCTGCACGAGTTCGGAATGCCACTGCGCTATTCGGGGTGGATTCCCGCTTTCGCGGGAATGACGATGAAGGAACAAATCGAGCCACTCCCACGTCCCGAGACCAAACGTATCACGCATCGGGCTCTTCGATATGCGACTGCGGGCCGCAGAACGTGGGGAACACGAAAATTAGATCTATCCACTCATCCGCCCGCCAAGCAGATAGAAAGTTTCCTTCCGGAGCCAACCCGTCATTTGCGGTGTCCAAAACGATCGGGCGAGTAGGCGTCCAGCGGGCGGGAGGGTGAAGCGTTGACGATCAACTCGGAAATTAGCTTGGCTGTGACCGGGGCCAGCAGGATACCATTGCGGAAATGGCCGGTGGCGAAGGCCAGATTTTGAATTTGCCCGCGGCCCAGCACCGGCAAATGATCCGCCGTGTCGGGCCGAAGGCCGGACCAGGCGCGGCGAAACCGCATTTGCTTCACACCCGGCGCAATCCGGGCCACGCCGGCAAGGATCGATTGAAGTCCTTCGGCGGTCACGGCCTTGTGGTGCCCCACGTATTCCGCCGTGGTTCCCACCAGCACGCGGCGGCCCCGGTGCGGCACCAGGTAGTGATGTCCGGCGCGAGCCACCAGGGGCAGGTCGGAATCGCACTCAAACTCCATCATCTGCCCCCGGCAAGGCAGCACCGGCAGGTTAAAACCGGCGGACTCTGCAAGCTCGCCGGACCACGCTCCCGCCGCCAGCACAAAATAACCGGCGGAGAACCGGGCTGGGCCTGAACCATTTGCAGAAGTCTCCACGCTTGTGATGCCCTCTCCATTCAGATTCAATCGTTTCACTTCAAGGTCCGAACAAAACTGCACGCCCACGCGCTGGCAGGCCATCTCCAGCGCCTGCGTCAACTCCTCGTTGTCCACCCAGTGATCTCCAGCCACAAAGAGCGCCTGCCGGATTTCCCCGGAGAGAACGGGCATGCGGCCGCAGGCTTCTGTGGCCGTGAGCTTCTCGACCGCCAGTCCAGCTCCGGTCTGGCCAAGGTAGATCGAATCCAGCTCTTGGGCTTCGCGTTCATCCAACGCCAAAAGTATCGCCCCGCTCTGGCGGTAATAAATGGGCATGCCGCTGAGCTTCGCGATTTCCGAAATGAAGTCGGGGTAAAGATCGCGGCTCGCGGCGCACAGCTCAAAGAAGGCATCGGGTTGGGTGATTTCACCTTGTGGCGCGATCATGCCGGCTGCGGCGCTCGAGGCCTCGCCGCCCGGCTTGCCCTTCTCAAGGACAGTCACCTTCAAGCCGTTCTGCGCCAGGCGAAGGGCGATGGAACAGCCAATGATGCCGCCGCCGATGATGGCAACATCCGGGGCGCCGCCGGAATTAGAGGTGGAAGGCATAGGGTTAGTTTAGCGCAGTTTCAGAATGTCGGCGGGGAATTGATTCCAGGCGGTGGATCGCTCAACCGCGGCGCAAGTGTTCTTCCACTCGCGCCACGTCTTCTTCCGTATCCACCCCGATCGTATCAAGAGACGTCTGCATCACGGTGATCGGGATGCCGTTCTCAAGAAACCGCAGTTGCTCGAGCTTTTCCGTCAGTTCAAGCGGCGAAGGTGGCAACCTGTGAAAAGCGTCGAGGGCACGGCTGGAATAGGCGTAAAGCCCCAGATGTTTGAAGTAGTGCCGGGCGGGGGGAAGTTCACGATTGTAGGGGATGGGAGCGCGGGAAAAGTAGAGGGCACGGCCGTCCGGGGCCGTGACCACCTTGACGTTGCTTGGGTCCTGGGCGGCCGCTTCGACAATGGCAACTTTGAGCGTTGAAACTTGCGTCCGGGAGTCGTCAAAGGGCTTAGCCAGCAACTCGATGTGGCTGGCACTGACCATGGGCTCATCGCCTTGGATATTGACGTAAATCGCTTCCTCTCCCACCTCCGGGGCGAGCCGGGTCATCACCTCGTGAATGCGGTCCGTGCCGGAAGAGTGATGGGAAGAAGTCATCATCACCGGGATTACAGCGGCCTCGCAGAAATCCTTGATTTCGGCGGAATCGGTGGCGACAAGGAGCATGAAGAATCCGGGGAATCGGGCAGCATGGCGGTAAACCCATTCCACCATCGGACGGCCGCAGAGAGGCCGCAGGGCTTTGCGCGGCAACCGCATGGAGGCAAGCCGGGCTGGAATAACGCCAACAACCTGTTTTATCATATATTTGCAAGCTCCAGATTCAGAGGTTCCCGTGAGGTCTGTGAAATCCTTAAAATGATGATCTAAGATAGCGCCAAAGCCTGTGGAAAACACCTATTATGCCAGGAATTCAACGGCCCGTCCTGTTAACCCCAAACTTCTCAATCATCGAGTGTAATAAATTATGTAAGCTATTAGTAATAAGAGGTTTAAGTAAGACTGTCAACATCTTTTATTCCTATGGAAAAGAGCGTTGACGGCGACTGTTTGTATGTTATATTTGTTAACGGCATCAAATAAATGGGGGCAGGGCTCGGCATCCCCATCATCACCAAGACAGTGAAATGTATTACCGGGGCGGTTGGGGGCAGAGTACTGCGCCGGGAAAGCCTTTGGGCTCGCATCCATAGACAGGTTTAGTTTTTTCTGGGCGCGTTCCATTTTCAACGGAAGCTATTTATTGATCCAACTCAATCTCTTTCCACGAATCGCGACATGAATGCCTGGCAGGAAGTCTTGAGCTTCCTTAAGACGAAAGTTAATACGCAGAGTTACCAAACTTGGTTGCGGCCGACACGCCTCTCCCGGACCGGCCCTGACACCTTGGTGGTGCAGGTCCCAAACCGCGAGTTCCAGGACTGGATTCAAGAGCATTACGGGAGGCTGGTGCAGAACGCCCTGGAGGAACTGGATCTTGGCTATCACCAAGTTACTTACGTCATTGAAGAAAACTTGGAAAAGCATTCACCCGCCAATAACGACGCGAAAGCTGTGCAAGGGAAACTTGACTTCGATTCGGTCGAACATCAACTGAACCCTCGATACACTTTTGACACGTTTGTAGTCGGTTCCTGTAATCAATTTGCGCACGCGGCGGCACGGGCAGTGGCGGAGGCTCCATCCAAGGCTTACAACCCGCTTTTTTTGTATGGCGGGGTGGGGCTGGGCAAGACCCACTTGATGCAGGCGGTGGGCCATACGATCAAAAAGGAATGGAAGGAGATGCGCTTGGCCTACGTCTCCTCTGAGAGCTTTACCAACGAGGTCATCAATTCGCTGCGCTATGACCGCATGATCTCGTTCCGGGAGAAGTACCGGAACGTTGATATTTTGCTGATGGACGACATTGAATTCATCGCCGGCAAGGAACGCACCCAGGAGGAGTTTTTCCACACCTTTAACGCGTTGTATGAAGCCCAGAAGCAGGTGGTGATTTCAAGTGACTGCCCGCCCAAGGAGATTCCAGCCCTTGAAGAACGGTTGCGATCACGGTTCGCCTGGGGTCTGACGGCAGACCTTCAACCGCCGGACCTGGAAACGAAAATGGCGATTTTGGGCCGGAAAAGTGAAAATCACGGCGTACAGTTACCCTCCAATGTATTGGAATTTATCGCCTCCAGAATTAAGTCAAGCATCCGCGACCTGGAAGGTGCTCTCACCCGGCTGATCGCCTATTCCTCACTCACGGGAGAGCCCTTAAACCTTGCCATGGCTCATCAGGTCCTTAGAAATTTAATGGATTCGGATGAGCACCGCGTCTCGATTGACAATATCCAGCGCCTGGTGTGCCGGGAATTCGGCCTGACCTTGGCGCAACTGAAATCCAAGAACAATAGCCACAAAATCGCTTTCCCGCGCCAGATCGCCATGTACCTAGCCAAGCAGTTGACTCGATCCTCGCTGCCCCAGATTGGAAGCTCTTTCGGCGGCAAGCACCACACCACGGTCCTGCATTCTGTCAAGAAAATCACCGAAATGATGAAGGTGGACCGGGATTTGAACAGACTTATCAACAAGCTGATTGATAGTCTAAAATAGATTTAGCGGCTTTGCTCACTGATGGCCCGGTTGAAAATATTGTGAAGACCGCGACAGAATGGATTCTTCCACAGATATAGAACGGGGCGCACTGCGGCTGCACATGCGACCGCGCCGCAAGCCGCGCCGGCTGAATCAGTTCCAAAGTTTTAAACAATTACACAGGCACTACTACTACTTCTAAATAGGATAGAATATCTAATATGGAATTCTCAGTTAAAAGATCCGACATCCTGAAAGAGTTGGAACTGGCAGACAGCGTGGTGGAGAAGAAGCAGACCATCCCCGTCCTTTCCAATGTACTGGTGGAGGCGGAAGGCGCTGCGGTCCGCTTGAGCGCCACGGACCTGGATTTGGCAGTGCGGTCCTCATGCCCCGCGAAAATCAAGAAGGAAGGTGCCTCCACGGTTCCAGGCAGAAGGCTACTGGAGATCATTCGCTCCCTTCCGGAGGCTGAGATCAAGATTAAGCTGCTTGAGAACCATTGGATACAGGTGACCTGTGAGCGGTCATCCTTCAAAATGGTGGGGATGGCCAAGGATAATTTCCCGAGCCTTCCTGAGGCGTCAAAAAAAATTGCGGCGTTTCCAGCCCAGGCACTTGCCACTTTAATTGCCCGCACCGGATTTGCCATTTCCAATGAGGAGTCACGTTACACCCTGAACGGCGCCCTGATGCTCTTGAAACCTGAGAAAGTGATGATGGTGGCGACCGACGGCCACCGGTTGGCCCACATTGAACGGGAGGTACAGGTTGAGGGCTTGAGCAACGAGCTGCGGGTGTTGGTTCCGAAGAAGGCGATGGAGAAGCTTCCCCGGTTACTCTCTCAAGCCGCTGAAGATGCCAACGTGGAATTTACGAAGGATGAAAACCACCTCTTCTTTTCGCTTGGCGAACGCATGCTGATCTCGCGCATTTTAACCGGGCAATTTCCCAATTACGAAGCCGTCCTGCCCCGTGGCAACGAACGGATGGTAGTCCTTGAGAAAGGATTGATTGCCGATGCCATTCGTCGCGCGTCGTTGCTGGCCGATGAGCGCTCCCGCGCCATCCGCATCCAAGTGGACAAGGGAAAACTGGAGATTTTTTCCTCAAGTGGCGACTTGGGCGAGGCGCACGAAGTGGTGGATGCGGAGTACGACGGCGAGGCCATGGAAATCGGCTTTAATTACCAGTATCTGCTCGATTTCCTGAACGTAGTGGGAGAGGTGTCGAAGGTCCGCCTGGAACTGAAGGATGAGCAGAGTGCAGGGCAGTTGCGTCCTCTGGATGACGGAGTTTACCAATACCGCTACGTTGTCATGCCCATGCGGGTGTGACGGCGAGGAACGGAAAGGGCGGAGAGCTGCCATCAAAGGCCGGGCGGGTCACCGGAAAGAAGATAAACGTTTTTCAGAAACGAGAAGAGTTGGTTTACAGGAAATTCAGACCGGCAGAGAGCGTTCCTGCCGGTCTTTTTGTGTCAGAGTGGTTTTGACGGATGAGGAGAAACGTGGAAGAAGCAACGAAGCAAGTGGAGGCGGCCGGCGCCGGGCAGCAGTATGACGCCGCCAGCATCAAAGTGCTGGGCGGGCTTGAGGCGGTGCGCAAACGTCCAGCCATGTACATCGGTTCCACAGGCCAGATAGGCCTCCATCATCTCGTCTGGGAGGTGGTGGATAATTCTGTGGACGAAGCCCTGGCAGGCCATGCGGACCGCGTGGACGTGATGGTCCATTCCGATAATTCAGTGACTGTGGTGGATAACGGACGGGGCATCCCTGTGGATTTACACAAGGAGGAAGGACGCTCTGCAGCAGAGGTGGTGATGACGGTGCTCCATGCTGGCGGCAAGTTTGATACGAAGAGCTACAAGGTTTCGGGCGGATTGCACGGCGTGGGCGTATCCGTGGTCAATGCCCTCGCCGAGTCGCTAGACCTTGAAATCTGGCGCGATGGTTATACCTGGGAGCAGTCCTATGAGCGCGGCAAGCCGGTCGCGCCACTGAAGCGGGCCGGGAAGACCGAAAAGCGCGGGACCAAGATCACCTTCCTTCCGGACGCGCAGATCTTCGAGTCCATCGAATTCAACTATGACACGCTGGCCCAACGGCTGCGCGAGATGTCGTTCCTGAATAAGGGCCTGACGATCCACCTAAAGGATGAACGCACGAATAAGTTGGCGGAATTTCATTATACCGGGGGTATTGCCGAATTTGTGAAGCACCTCAACAAGAACAAGGATGTGCTGCACCCAACACCCGTCTATGCCGAAGCGCAGCGCGACGATGTGAACGTGGAGTTTGCGCTGCAATATAACGACGGCTATGCGGAAACCGTATTTTCCTTCGCCAACAACATCAACACCGTGGACGGAGGCTCGCACCTTTCCGGATTCCGCTCCGCGCTGACGCGGGCCATCAACCAGTTCGGCCAGAACCAAAGCCTGTTCAAGGAAGTGAAGGAAAACCTGCAGGGTGAGGACGTGCGCGAAGGGTTGGTGGCGGTGATCAGTGTGAAGCTGCCGCAGCCACAGTTCGAAGGCCAGACCAAGGGCAAGCTCAACAGCGATATTCAGAGCGTCGTGGCCAGCTTCGTCTACGAAAAATTGATGGAGCACTTTGAGAAGAATCCCACGGTGGGCCGCAAGATTTGCGCCAAATCGATTGATGCGGCGCGCGCCCGCGAAGCCGCGCGCAAGGCACGCGAGCTGACCCGGCGCAAAGGTGCGCTCGATTCGGGCGGACTGCCCGGCAAGCTGGCGGACTGCCAGGAGCGAGACCCTGAGCGCTGTGAGCTGTTTTTGGTGGAGGGCGATTCGGCCGGTGGTTCTGCCAAGCAGGGGCGCGACCGCCGTTATCAAGCCATTCTGCCGTTGCGCGGCAAAATTCTGAACGTGGAAAAAGCCCGGTTTGACAAGATGCTGGGCCATGAAGAAATTCGTGCCCTCATCACCGCGCTCGGCACCGGCATCGGCAAAGACGATTTCGACGTTGCCAAGCTCCGTTACGGCAAGGTCATCATCATGACCGACGCGGACGTGGACGGCTCGCACATCCGTACCCTGCTGCTCACATTCTTCTACCGCCAAATGCCGGAATTGGTGGAACGCGGTCACATTTTTATTGCTCAGCCGCCGCTATACCTGATTCGAAAAGGCAAGAGCGTGCGCTACATCCGCGATGAAAAGGAATTCCGGCGGGAAGTCATGCGCCGCGCTACGGAAGACCACACCGTGGAGTCAGGAAACAGCATCCAGAAAATCTCGCTCCAGGGTGGTGATCTCACCAACATCCTGATGGCGCTCGCCGAATACGATGAGCTCTTCGATAAGCTGGATAAGCGCACAGGGGATGGAAGGGTGGTGAAAGCTCTACTGACTGCCGAATGCGGCAAGAAGGCTGAGCTCGAAGATATGACCAAGCTGGAGGCGGTGGCGAAGAACCTGAAGGAAACCGGCTTGAAAATCGACATCAAGCTGGACGAGGAGCACAACCTCTATACGCTCGCCTACTCCAATGAGAGCATCGGGGAACGAACCATCGGTTGGGAATTGATTTCAAGTCCGGATTACAGGCGCCTTCTGGACCTTCACCGCCGCGTCCGCAATTTTGACCAGCCGCCTTTCGTGATTTTGACGAATGGTGATCGAACCACCATTGAAAACCGGAAGCTACTCCTCGAACACGTCATGTCCGTGGGCAAGAAGGCCTTCACCGTGCAGCGCTTCAAGGGGCTCGGCGAAATGAATCCCAACCAGCTTTGGGAAACCACCATGGATGCCGAGCAGCGCACCATGATGCAAGTTCGCATTGAAGACCACGTCGAGGCAGACCAAGTGTTCACCACGCTAATGGGCGATGCCGTTGAGCCCCGCCGCCAGTTCATCGAAAGCAACGCACTGGATGTGAAGAATTTGGATATCTAATGGCTTGTTCGGCTAACCCTGTGCCGGGTAGCACAGACTTCGGTCATTCAGGAAGTTTCCGGCCTTTACCATTGAATTGGCAATACTGGAGAATGAGATGCGAAGGTCGCGGCGAACTCTTCACAATTGTGGGCCGGCGGCAGGGGGTCAGTTTGCTGTAGCGGCGGTCTCTGACCGCCGGAAACTTTTGAAGAATAGAGATCGGCGGTCAGAGACCGCCGCTACAGCAGTGTAAATGTACCACTGCCGGGCCGGCACTGTCCTTTCAAGTATGCACTTGGGAGTGTATACTTGATGCGAGGTAAAATGTCATGGTCGTAACCGCCAAAGAGCTTCGCATGAAGACCACCGAGGTGCTTAAGAAAGTTCAAAAGGCCGGAAGTGTGACGATCACCTACCGCGGCAAACCCGTGGCGACCATTTTAGCCTTGGGGCGCCCTGCGCAGGAAAGCGTAAAGAACGATCCTGCGTTTGGCATGTGGAAAGACCGGAAAGACTTGGGAAATGCCCAAGCCTGGGTGCGCAAGATGCGCAAACCGCGGTTCTCGCTTTGATCTTCGACACGGATATTCTGATTGAACTTCTTCAAAAGAGCGAAGCCGCTGCGTTCTTGATCGACAGCGTGCCGCTGGAGCGCCGGAACGTTTGCGTCATTTCTTACCTTGAGCTTGTACGCGGCTGCCGGAGCCGGGAGAATCTGAAGCGAATCCAGCAATTTGTCCGTAATCGATTTACCGAGGTCATTGGAGTGACCCGCGAGATGAACGCTCTTGCCGTAAGAATTATGGATGAGTATGCGCTCTCTCACCGGCCGGGGGCGGTTGATGTTCTCATCGCCGCGGCCGCTCTGGACCGGCGCGAACCCCTCGTCACCGGAAACTTCAAGCACTATCGATTCATTCCCGGACTTGAGGTTAAACAGTTCCGGCCCTAATTTTGGAAAGGAAATGTACGAATGCCTGACCAGGAACCCCTGATCCCTTCACGGCAGATTCCCGTGAACATTGAAGACGAGATGCGCAAGTCGTATCTCGATTACGCCATGAGCGTGATCATTGGCCGGGCGCTGCCGGACATCCGCGATGGGTTGAAGCCCGTCCACCGCCGCGTGCTTTATGCGATGTACAAGGAGGGAAACACCTCCGACAAGCGTTATATCAAGTGCGCCGGCGTGGTGGGCGAGGTCATCAAAAAGTATCACCCGCACGGTGACGCTGCGGTTTATGACACTTTGGTGCGCATGGCGCAGGACTTCAACCTGCGCTATCCGCTGATCGACGGGCAAGGCAACTTCGGCTCGGTGGATGGCGACCGGCCTGCTGCCTACCGGTATACGGAGTGCCGCCTGGCGCGCGTGGCGGAAGAGTTGCTGGCCGACATTGAGAAGGAAACGGTGGACTTTGTTCCCAACTTTGATGAGTCCACGGAAGAGCCGCTGGTGCTTCCAACCCGCGTGCCCAACCTGCTGGTGAACGGCTCAGACGGAATTGCGGTGGGCATGGCCACGAAGATTCCACCGCACAACCTGACGGAGATCATCGAAGCCACGGTCCTGCTGATCAACAAGCCCCAGGCCACACTGGACGAAGTGCTGGCGCTGGTTCCCGGCCCCGACTTTCCGACCGGCGGCTATCTCTACGGCAAGTCCGGCATCCGTTCCGCCTACGCCACCGGCCGCGGCCAGTTCACCATGCGGGCGAAAGCCGCCATCGAGCGGCCTGCCAAGGAAAAGCAGCAGATCGTCATCACAGAAATTCCTTACCAGGTGAACAAGGCCAAAACAATAGAACGAATCGCCGACTTGGTGCAGAACAAAAAGCTGGAAGGCATCTCCGACGTTCGCGACGAATCGGACCGCGACGGCATGCGCATTGTCATTGAAATCAAGCGCGGCGAACAGCCGGAGGTGGTTCTCAATAACCTCTACAAGCACACGCAGCTTCAGGAAACCTTCGGCATGATCCTGCTGGCCATTGTCAACGGCCAGCCCCGCACGCTGGCGCTGAACGAGGCCATTCAACTCTTCATTGACCATCGCGTGCAAGTGGTGCGGCGGCGCACCGCCTACGACCTCCGCAAGGCCCAGGAACGCGCCCACATCCTCGAAGGCTTCCTGAAGGCGCTGAACAATCTGGACGCCATCATCAAGCTCATTCGTGCTTCCGGGACCCCCAAAGAAGCCCGCGAAGGATTGATGACGCGGTTCGAATTCACGGAGCGCCAGGCGCAGGCCATCCTCGAATTGCAGTTGCAGCGCCTCACCGCTCTCGAGCGCGACAAGATTCAAGAAGAATTCGACGGGTTGCAGAAGAAGATCGCTGAATATCAGGAACTTCTGGCGAGCGAGAAGAAATTGAAGAAGGTGATCGTGGATGAGTTGCGCGACATTCAAAAGACGTATGGCGATGCGCGCCGCACCCAGATTATCGAGGAGCAAGCGGAAATCAAGCTGGAAGACTTGATCAATGTGGAGGATGTGGTGGTGACCGTCTCCCACTCCGGCTACCTGAAGCGCACTCCGCTCTCCACCTACCGGCAGCAGGGGCGCGGCGGCAAGGGCCGCCTGGGCATGAAGACGCGCGACGAAGATTTTGTCGAGCACCTCTTCATCGCCTCCACTCACAGCTACATTCTGGTGTTCACCAACACCGGAAAGCTCTATTGGCTGAAGGTGTATGAGGTTCCGGACGTGGGCGCGGCGGGCAAAGGTAAGCACATCCTGAATCTGGTAAACCTCGCTTCTGGAGAGAAGGTGGCAGCGCTGCTCGCGGTGAAAGAATTGCCGGAAGAGCCCAAGCTGGTGACGGTGGACGGAGAGGAATATGCTGCCGAAGGCTACATCGTATTGGTGACGCGCCTCGGCCTGATTAAGAAAACGCGCTTGGCCGAATTCTCCAATCCCACCGTTCGCGGCATCCTGGCCATGAAGATCGAGGAAGGCGATGAGCTGATTGGCGCGCAGCTTACCACCGGACGGAATAACATTTTCCTGGCCTCGCATGAGGGGATGGCCATCCGTTTTCCGGAAAGCGATGTGAGAGACATGGGGCGCGCCGCTTACGGCGTCTATGCCATGGACCTCGACAAAGAGGACTGGATCGTGGGCATGGAAATTGTGCACGCACACGAGCTGATTCTTTCGGTCACGGAGAAAGGCTACGGAAAGCGGACCCAAATCACGGAATACCGGTTGCAATCGCGGGCCGGCAAGGGCGTGATCAACGTCAAGACCACGGAGCGCAACGGCAAGGTTGTCGGTGTGCTCAGTGTCACCGAGGATTCAGAAGTCATGCTGATCTCGCAGCAAGGCAAGATCGCGCGGCTGGATTCGAGCAAAATCCGCGAAAGCGGACGCTCCGCTCAGGGCGTGCGGCTGATCAATCTTGAGGAAGGCGATCAGGTGGCCGCGGCGTGTCTGGTGAGCATGGAAGCGCCGAACGGAAATGAGGAGCCGGCGCAGGGAACGCTGATTCAGTAGTTGTCGGCCAGACGGTCGTTCGATCCCAGGCGTTCCGGCGGTGTATGCTGGGGAATGGAAAAGGAAGCGATGGAAGAACTGGAAGCCAAGGAGCGGAAGCTCGAAGAACAAATCCGCAGTTTGCCCTCGCTGATTGTGGCCTACTCGGGCGGCGTGGATTCGGCCTACCTTGCCTATGCCGCGCACAAGGTGCTGGGCTCCCGGATGCTCGCCGTGACCGCGCTCAGCGCCAGCTACTCCGCGCTTGACCGGCAGGAAGCGTTGAAGTGCGTGGATCGCTTCCACCTTCCCCACGAGTTTATCGAAACCGAAGAAGTTTCAAATCTTGCCTACCGCGCCAACAACCCCGACCGTTGCTATTTCTGCAAGGACGAGCTGTTTGACAAGCTGGATCAATTGGCCGCACAACGCGGCTTTGACGCCGTGGCCTACGGCGTGAACGTGGACGACCAAGGAGATTGGCGTCCCGGCCAACGTGCGGCGCGCAAGCATCGCGTGGTGGCGCCGCTGCTCGATTCAGGACTCACCAAGGTTGAAATTCGCCAGCTTTCCCATCGCGCCGGTGTTCCCGTGTGGGACCGCCCCGCTTCCGCTTGCCTCTCTTCCCGCATCGCCTACGGCATTGAAGTGACGCCGGAGCGCCTTTCCACTGTCGAGCGTGGCGAGGCGGCTCTGCGCGAATTAGGGTTCCGCCAGTTTCGCGTGCGCCATCACGATAAGCTGGTGCGCATTGAAATTGCGCCGGACGAGCTACCGCGCGCTCTCTCTCCCGGCATGGCTCAATGCTTTGTCGAAATCTTCAAGCCGCTCGGCTTCAGTTTTGTAACCCTCGATCTCGAAGGCTATCGCCAGGGGTCATTCAATTCCGGCTTGGTTCGCATCGGGTCTCGGAGTTAAACGGCTCGGCTACGTGGCGAATTCGCTGGCCACGCGCACCGTGTTCGTGTGGATGCGTACCGTATCCTCAAGGCGGCGGGCATACCCGCCGGCCAGCGTGACGGCCACCGGGATCTTCCGCTCGTGCGCCTTTTGGAAAACCATGCGATCCCTATCCATCAAGCCTTGGATCGTCAACTTCAGGCCACCAAGCTGATCCTCGCGATAAGGGTCGGCGCCCGCCATATAGAAAATCAAGTCCGGCAGAAACTCGTGGAAGGCACGGTCCAGCCCCGGATCGAGGGCCGCCAAGTATTCAAGATCGCCAGCGCCATCTTCCAGGTTGATATCCATGTTGCTGGGAGGTTTGGGATAGGGAAAATTCCTCTCCTGATGGATCGAAAAGGTGAAGACGTCCGGGTCTCCCGTAAAGATCTCGGCGGTGCCGTTGCCCTGGTGCACGTCGCAATCGACGGTCATGGCGCGCGCGATGGTACCGTCCTTTTGAAGGTGGCGGATAGCGATGGCCACGTCGTGGATCACGCAGAACCCTTCGCCGTGATCCGCACAAGCGTGATGGAATCCCCCTCCCAGATTTGCGGAGACTCCCAACCGCAGCGCTTCCTTGCCTGCCAAGATCGAACCGCCCGCAGAAAGCCACACGGCCTGAATCAACTCCGCGGAGTAGGGCACTTCCAGGCGCTGGATTTCGTAGGGCGAGAGCATCCCGGTTTTCAATTTGCGGATGTAATCGTGGTGGTGCACCAGCGCCACGTCCTCGTCGGACGCAGGCTCCGGCTCAATGAAGTCCGCGGGTTTTGCCACGCCGTCTTCCAACAGCTTGTCACGCGTCAGCCGGTACTTCGCCGACGGAAAGACGTGATCTCCCAGGTTCAGGTCGTAACGGTCCGAGTAGATCACCTTCATGCGTGGAGTCCTTTATTCCACCGTCACGGACTTTGCCAGGTTGCGCGGTTGATCCACATCGCAGCCGCGCAGCACGCCCAGGTGGTAAGCGAGCAACTGCAGCGGCACCGCCTCCAGAATCGTGGAGAGAAACTCGTTGGTGGAGGGAAGAGCAATCAGGTGATCCGCCATGGCGGTCACTTCCCGGTCGCCCTCGCTGACCAGCGCAATGATGGTTGCGCCGCGAGCTTTCGCCTCCCGGATATTGGCGATGGTCCGCTCGTAGCGCAGGCACGAATCCGGCGCGTTCCAGTCGCAAGTGGCGATGACGACCACGGGCAGCCCTTCGGTGATGAGCGCGTTGGGCCCGTGCTTCATCTCGCCAGCTGGGCAGGCCTCGGCGTGAATATAGGCCACCTTCTTCATCTTCAGCGCGCCTTCCAGCGCCACGGGGAAATGGACGCCGCGTCCAAGATAAAGGAAGTCCGGAGCGCGCTCGAAGCCACGTGCCAGCTCCTCAAATTCCGTGTCGCGCTCGAGAACAGATTCGAGGCGGCGGGGCAGGAGGGCCAAGTCGGCCAACAAGCCCTTGGCGGCTTCGGTCGTCAAGACTCCTCGCGTTTGTCCCAGATGAATGGCCAGCAGATAAAGCGCGGTCAATTGCGCGGTGAAAGTCTTGGTGGACCCCACGCCGATCTCGGGGCCGGCGTGCGTGTAGATGGCGCCGTTCGCCTCGCGCGGCGCCATGCTGCCGAGCACATTGCAAATGGCCAGCGTCTTCGATCCCTTGGCTTGCGCTTCCCGCTGGCCGGCAAGCGTGTCCGCGGTTTCTCCCGACTGGGAGAGGATGATGGTCAAGGTGTGGGGATCGACCAGCGGGTCGCGGTAACGGAATTCGGAGGCGTAATCCACCTCCACGGGGATTCGCGCCAGCCGCTCAATCATGGTCCGGCCCGCCAATCCGGCGTGGCGCGAGGTACCCGCAGCTACGATTTTTACTTCGTGAAAAGAGCGGAAATCATCCTCTGTGATTTCCATTTCGTCCAGGTAGACCGCTCCGGCTTCGGCAGAGAAACGTCCGAGCATGGTGTCGCGTACTGCGCGCGGCTGCTCGAAAATCTCTTTGATCATGAAGTGCCGGAATCCGCCCTTTTCGGCCAGGATGGGGTCCCAGTTGATGTGCTGGACGCGGCGCGTGACGGGATGGCCCTCAAAGTCCGTGAGCTGGACGCCGTTCGGGGTGAGCACGGCGATGTCGCCATCGGCTAAAAAGAAAAGGTCGCGGGTGTGATAGAGAATTGCCGGCACGTCGCTGGCAACAAAATATTCATCCTTGCCGAGACCGATGACGGCCGGCGGCCCCTGGCGCACGGCGATAATCTTGTTTAAGTCGCGGGTTGAAATGATGGCGAGCGCAAACACGCCCCGCAGTCGTTGTACCGCGCCGCGCACCGCTTCTTCCAGATCGGGGTGGCCAGCCCCCTTCGCAGGGCCCGGTCCGTTCAGATACTTTTCCACCAAGTGGGCAATGACCTCCGTATCGGTTTCAGTCACAAAGCGGTGGCCCTCGGCGGTGAGCTCCTTCTTGAGTTCCTCGTCATTTTCGATGATGCCGTTGTGGACCACGACGACTGTGCCGTGGCAGTCGCGGTGCGGGTGGGCGTTCTCCTCAGTGGGCGCGCCGTGGGTGGCCCAGCGCGTATGCCCAATGCCGTAAGTGCCGTCCATGGGGTTCAGCCGGACCACCTCCTCCAGGTTGCGGAGCTTCCCGGAGGCGCGGCGGATCTGGAGCACGCCATTTCCGATCACGGCGAGGCCCGCCGAGTCGTAACCGCGGTATTGTAGCCGCTGCAGGCCCTCAAGCAAGACGGGCACCACGCGCTTGTTGCCGATATATCCGATGATTCCAGACATGAGAACCCGTTCCTGATTATAACAGAGGGCCTGAGCCTCCCCAGGCGAGACAATTCAGTTTGCCGGGAGAGGCTGGGGACAGGCCTTATCCGCAAGGGTAGTGGGTCAATTTGCTGTAGCGGCGGTCTCTGACCGCCGACTTTTATTTATCAACAGCTTCCGGCGGTCAGAGACCGCCGCACCAACTGCACAAATGTACCATTTACCCCATCGCAATATAACTTGCAAGTTGCAAGTAACACTGATAGTGTGCCGAAGGTGCCTGGGAAGCTTAAGTCGAAACGCCGGTCCGGCTGCCCGGTGAGTATCTCGCTCGAAATGTTTGGAGATCGCTGGTCGCTGCTGATTATCCGCGATCTAATGGTTCGCGGCTTCCGTACATTTAAGGAGTTCCAGGAATCAGGCGAAGGGATTGCCACAAACATCCTGTCGGACCGTCTGCAGAAGCTCCAAGCCTCGGGAATCATTACCGCCGAAGAAGAAAAGACGGATGGACGGCGAGTGAACTACCGGCTGACAGAGAAAGGGATTGATCTGGCGCCGGTTCTGTTGGAATTGCTCATCTGGGGGGCGCGGCACGAGGAAACGGCGGCACCCTGCGCTCTCATCGTGGAAATGGCGAAGAATCGCGAAGCAGTCCTCGCGGAAGTCCGGCGGCAGTGGCGAGAACGGGATTGCACTCCGCTCCAAATTCAGGGACATTGGCGTTGGCCGTAATTTAGAAAATGCCCACGGTCAGGGAAAGCACTGACCGTGACTACCCACTCAGGAGCACAGGCCCATGGCTGGTCAATCCAAGACCATCGACGAGTATCTCGCAGCCTTGAGCGATGACAAGCGAGCCGCGCTCGAGAAACTTAGAAAGACGATCAGGGCTGCAGCCCCGAAGGCTGAAGAGTGCATCAGCTACCAGATCCCCGCTTACCGTCAAAACGGAATGCTTGTGGCCTTTGGCGCGACCGCGAACCACTGTGCCTTCCACCTCATGAGTTCTTCCACGGTGGAAGCCCACAAGGACAAGCTCAAAGACTATGACACCAGCAAGGGCACTATCCGCTTTCAAGCGGACAAGCCCCTGCCGGTTGCGCTTGTGCGGAAGCTGGTAATGGTTCGGATCGCGGAGAACGTGGGTCGAAGTAGAAAATCAAAGTAGCGAGACCCTTGTCACAAATGAACTGAAACTTAGGAAGGAGTTAAACATGAGCAACGTACGGGTACTGGTTGGCACACGCAAGGGCGCATTCGTCCTGACGTCAGACGGCAAGCGCGAACAGTGGGACATCAGCGGTCCCCACTTTATAGGCTGGGAGATTTACCACATGAAGGGGTCACCCGCTGACCCGAACCGGCTGTACGCGTCACAGTCGAGCGGCTGGTTCGGGCAAATCATCCAGCGCTCAAGCGACGGCGGCAAAACGTGGGAGACGCCGGGAGGCGGAATGACATTGGAGCAAGGCCGCATGCCCAAAGGCGAGAGCAACAAATTCGTCTACGACACTTCAGCGGAAACCGGCAAACCCCTCACCACGCACCAGTGGTACGATGGCACGCAGCACCCCTGGGAGTTCAAGCGAGTCTGGCACCTCGAACCTTCGCTCACCGATCCGGACACGGTTTACGCCGGGGTTGAAGACGCCGCACTGTTCCGCACGACCGACGGCGGAGAGACCTGGCAGGAGCTTTCTGGTCTGCGCGGCCACGGCACAGGGCCCAAATGGCAGCCCGGCGCAGGAGGGATGTGCCTGCACACGATCCTTCTCGATCCGAGCGATCCCAATCGAATCTACATCGCCATCTCCGCGGCGGGCGCTTTCCGTACCGACGACGCCGGCAAAACGTGGAAGCCCATCAACCGCGGGCTGAAGTCGCAATTCATCCCCGACCCGAATGCCGAGGTCGGCCACTGCGTTCACCACATCGCGATGCACCGGTCGCGTCCGGGCGTGCTGTTCATGCAAAAGCACTGGGACGTGATGCGCAGCGACAATGCTGGCGACCAATGGCAAGAAGTCAGCGGGAACCTGCCAACCGACTTCGGGTTCGCGATAGACGTTCACGCTCACGAGCCGGAGACCATCTACGTGGTCCCCATCAAGAGCGATTCGGAGCACATTCCGCTTGAAGGAAAGCTGCGAGTCTACCGCAGCCGTACCGGCGGAAACGAGTGGGAGGCGCTCACCCAAGGTTTGCCGCAACGCGATTGCTACGTCAATGTGTTGCGCGACGCGATGGCCGTCGATTCGCTTGATTCGTGCGGTGTGTATTTTGGCACCACCGGCGGGCAGGTGTACGCGTCGGCTGATGCCGGAGACAATTGGGCTCCCATTGTCCGGGATCTTCCGGCGGTGCTTTCTGTGGAGGTCCAGACACTACCATGATCCCCTACAGCGGCCCAATTGAAAACTTGAATTTTTGCGCCCTCGAGTACCTGAACGACTGGTATCGCTACGATTACTATTTCGTCGTCGGTCTATGCAGTGAAGACGAAGACGAGCAGCTTCGCTGGCTTGTGGAAGCAGTGAACGTCTACCGAATTGCTCGTAACTTCAAGGCACGTCCCGGCGAAGTCAGGCTCAAGCAAGCGCTTCGAGCGCTCAACGCAACAGGAGATTCGATTACCGATACAAACATAGTTTCGGCTGTACGCAAGTTAGCAGGAGAGCTCGGCTCACCTGATGGTAAAGTCTTGATTTCCGCGGCTTCGAAGCTCCTCTGGTTTCGGTACAAGAGCCCGGTCGTAATCTATGACGGGAGGGCCCATCGATGCCTGAGCAAACAATGCAGTGGAAAGCTAGCTGCATCCGATTACGGAGCTTACTACTACGAGTGGCGCGAGCAATTCCTTAAACGAGAGGAGCACATACGGTCGGCGTGCTCCGAGTTATCGCGTGTAAAGGAATTCTCGCGTGCCTATGCAGTAAGCAATAAAGAACTCGGAACACTTGTCGGCAATGGATGGTTCCGGGAGAGGGTTTTCGACAAATTCCTCTGGTGGAATGGGGGCGATTAGGCACTGCATGTCGTTTGAATTTCAGAGACTGCCATGATCCGAGTCATACTCCCGGCACATCTACGGACGCTGGCTCATGTCGATGGCGAGGTGCAGCTTGACGTTGAGGGCCTTGTCACTCAGCGCTCGGTGCTCGATGCGCTCGAGGCCCGCTATCCGATGCTGCGCGGCACGATCCGCGACCATGTCACCGCACAGCGCCGGCCGTTCGTGAGGTTCTTCGCCTGCGAGGAAGATTGGTCCCATGAGCCGCCGGACGCCCCGCTGCCCGATGCAGTCGCGTCCGGGGCCGAGCCTTTTCTTATCATAGGGGCCATCGCCGGCGGTTAGGGCCCGTTCAGAAATAACTGTTCCATCTTCCAACGGGCACCCCTCACCCGCCGCGACGGGAAGCACTGCTTCCCCGCGTCACCCTCTCCCCGCTGGCGGGGAGAGGGCAGGGGTGAGGGGATGTAGGTGGTCCGAAATGGAACAGTTGTTATGTGAAAGTCCCTTAGCGGCCAATTGTGACGGCTATCGATCTACGCCGCGCCGCTGATAAGTTCAGCGGGTGGAGGGCCGTCTCATCCGCTCGCGGCCTTCTGGTAGCGCTGCATATGACGTTGGAATTCCGGGTTGTTGGGAGAAATCTGGAGCGTCTTTTTCTGAACGTCCACCGCTTCCTTGAATTTGCCGTTCACGTAGAGTGACTCAGCCAGTGTGTCCAGAAAATTCGGCTCCTTGCTATTCGTCAGTTTGACGGCGATCAGGGCGTGATTCAGCGCCGCCTGGGGGTTGCGGATTTTTGAATCCTCGCTGGTGGCAAACAGCCACGCCAGATTGTTGTGCGCCACCGCCAGGTTGGGTTGGATTTGAATGGCTTCGTTATAGTGCCGGACCGCCTCATCATAAAGATTCAGGGTGTTGCACAGGTCGGCGAGGACCAGTTGGGCGTTGGCTTCCCGAGGCACCTTTTGATCGGCTTCAACCAGCAACTTCTGGGCTGGCGCCGCCTGTCCCGTGCGCAAGTCGGCCACTGCCAGCCGGACCATCACCAGCGGTGAGTTGGGGTCCAGGCGCAAAGCTTCCTCATACTCCCGGATGGCGTCGGGATATTGCTGATGATCGAAATAGTAGTCGGCCACGGCTTCGTGAGCGCGTTCGTCGCGGGGCGCGATCTGTTCGGCCTGCTTCAGCCTGCCCAGCGCCAGCGCGTCCTGCTTCGACTGCCCCAAGCGAGCGCTTTCCGTGAGCAATTGTGTGACGCGCTGCGTGAGCTGGTAATGGCGCGCGGTGGACAGCATCCCCCACATCACCACGGCCACGGGAAGCGCCACCAGCGCCTGCAAGGGATCTTTCGATTGCTCTTCCGGCCAGGCCGGAACACGATGCGGAGGAATCACCCCGGCCAGCAAGGCTCCGGTGAAGAGGCCGCCCAGGTGCGCCCAGTTGTCAATGTGAGGGATCAGCCAACCGAGCACCAGGTTGGCGACGATGACGAAAACAATGCCCGTGCCGAACGTCTTGCGCCATCGCCGGGGGACCGACCAATGGTGCAGGAATCCGGTCACCACCATGGCGCCGGCGATGCCGAAAATGGCTCCGGAAGCGCCCGCGGCAATGTGCGGAGAAGCTTCCATGGAAAGAAACGATCCGCCAATCCCCGCTCCCACATAAATGACGGAAAACCGGCCGTAACCATAGAGCGGTTCCAGCAGGTTCCCCAACAGCCAGAGCGCGTACATGTTGAAGCCCAGGTGAATCCAGCCAATGTGCAGGAACATGGGCATCACCAGGCGCCAATATTCGCCTTGGCGAAAATAGGGTCCGTAGGAGGCGCCGAACTCCAAAAGTACATCCGGATTCTTGGAGCCTCCGTAATAAGTCATCAGCAGGAAGATGATGATGTTGATGCCCAGCAGAACATACGTGGCCACGGGCCGGTAGCGGCGGATGGGGACTCGAACGCTGCCCATCGGATCGGTCTGAACTGGAATTTGTGAGTCCATATTGCGGTGGAAAGTCTCTACGCTTGTTGCGAGACTTTGCTCGCAACAAGTGGCGTAACGTAGCGCCGCCGTCCCGGCGGCAGGACCAAGAGCCAGCGAGACGCTGGCGCTACCCAAACGCCCACATCGACAAACCTTTTTTCATGTTCGGCGATAAGCGCCTATTGGGAGCGCCGTCAGGGCACGGTCAAAAAAGTGCCCCCGAGTTTCACCATGCGGTCTGGCCGCCTGTCTTCAGGTCCCCACGCCTCATAATAACCCTCGCCCGCACAGGGCCGGCACAGAACGCGGCCATTCACAACGCGCTCGCGGCCGTCGTTGATGCCCTCGCCACACGATTCGCATTGCACGCGCCCGTGCGAACCACCAGGCAGATCGTTGGGATTGATCTTCACCCGCACCTGGCGCACAGCGAAAAGCTCATCTTCCGCCATCACCTTGTAAGCCTCAAACTGCTGACGGCGCGGATCGTTCCAGTCAGGAAACATCGCTTTCGCCTTTTCGCGCGAATCATCCCGTGCCAGGACGCGCACCGCGCTGCCGGTTTCAAGGTTAGCAAAAGTTGCCGCCACCTTTCCGTAATCTACAAACTTAAGGGATCGCTTCCCCAGGCGGCAACCTGTCACCAGGCTCACGGCGTCCGTGGCGCAGCGGTCAATTTCCACATAGGTCATGAGCCGCTTGCGATGTTCTTGAGGGTCGTCGATACCCAGCTCACGAAGACCCCGCACCGCCATGCGGATTCCCAGCACTTGTCCCGGACACAAGTGCCCGTGCGACTGCAACGCCAGTTCAAGATATTCATCCAAGGTCTTCATGCCGTATTCCCGCTGGGGCGGAAGTGGCTTGACGCGGAGCTGAATCAGGAAGAATCAGTTGGCATCGCGTTCTTAGCCGGCCGGTCTTGTGAGGATGGCTTGGAGCAAATGCCAGCTCATACCGTTAGGAATTATAGCACTCACTGGCCTGGTTTTTTGCGAATGGACTCCCCGGTACTGGCGCAGTTTGATGTTTCCTGACATTATTCGCGGGTGGCGCCGACGGCGATTTTCATGTCGGCGCTCCGGACCATGCCGCGTTCTTCTTTGCCGCCAACATCTGTGTTCTGGGAAAAAGGCAAAGCCGTAACCGGGGCTCAGATATGGAGGACACGGTTTGCGCCAGCCCGATGTTTGACGTGTCTTGGTTGCGGCTCCCTCCGCTGCGCTTGTATCTACCTGCTCCCCCACGAGGCGCCATCAATTCCTGTCGGCGGCGGATCCGAGAGATCACGACTCGTTACTTCGTGTACCAGAATTCGCTCAAAAAGAAGCTGATGTTTTCAGCATTGTTTCGAGCTTTGGAAGCGCCTCGCTTTTTGGCCACGTCACATCCCTCGACCCCATAACAGAATTTGTCTCCTGACTTTTCCCAGTGATAGTCCTTGGTGCCTGCCGCGACGTGCGAGAACTCGTGAAGAAAGGTCTGCATCTGCGACTCCATCCCTGGCTGTGTGCCCACCGCGTCCAGCTCGAAAAAACGTTGGCTGAACTGGATCACCAGTCGCTGTCCGGTGGCAACCTTTTCATCAATTAGGGACTTCACCTGGCTCAGCAGCTCCGCATGGCTCGTGCCTTTACGATGGAATGCTTCAGCTACTGCGTAGGCATTCATGGGCAATGTCGCCGTGTAAACTCCCACCCAGTTATCGCCATCGTACTGGTGGACCATATTCTCCACAACCGATTCCAAGTGATTCACAGTCTCCGTGGAATCATCGCCAAACCAACTGGAAAGGAGTCCCCTGAACGGCCTTCCTCCTTCAGCCTTGAAGACCTGAAGGGCTTCAGCCGCTCTCTTCAAAGCGACACCTGCATTGCGGTGTGCTTTCCAAAGTGCCACCAACTGCTTAGGCGAAAACCCGTTGAAATTGGGCATCTCTGCCTCTCCCGTCTAGTCTAAAGCCCCGCAAAGGAGTCCGTGCGCCATCCGAACGTGGGCGATTTCATTGCCCCACACCTGGTTGATGTGTTCCACCTCTCGCCCCCCCAGCAGGTAGCGGGTAGATGCAAGCTACAGCCAATCTGCTTTTGATGGGCCGTGGCTCGGCCGGAACGCCTCTGGCAGGAATGAGGTCCTAATCTGAAAATCGTTGGTAACGTCATTCCTTCTCTTTTGATTTCGCGCGTTCCTTCACCCAACCTTCCTTATTCGACTGACGGGCGCGGCCAACGCCCAGCGAGTCTGGCGGGACATCCTCCGTTATGGTTGACCCGGCGGCCACATAGGAGCCTTTGCCGATCCGCACCGGCGCCACCAGCATGGTGCCGCTGCCGATGAACACTCCATCCTCAATCACGGTGGGATGCTTTTTCTCCCCGTCGTAATTGCATGTCACCGTCCCGGCGCCAATGTTCACCCTTTCGCCCAGCGTTGCGTCCCCGATATACGTCAGGTGCAGCGACTTAGTTCCGCGGCCAATCCGCGACTTCTTCACTTCCACAAAGTTGCCGATGCGCGCTTCCTCCGCCACCACGGCGCCATCGCGAAGGTGGGCAAAGGGTCCCGCGATCGAATCGTTGGCCATCTCGCTGCCGGTGACGACGGAAAATGGCTTGACGGTAACGCGGTCGCCCAAGATCGAGTCGGTGATAATGGACCAGGACTGCACCACGCAATCTTTGCCGACCCGGGTACGGCCCAACAGGCTCACTCCCGGCTCAATCACGCTGTCGCGGCCCACTTCCACGTCCTGGTCAATCCTGGTGATTTCAGGATTGACCAGGGTGACGCCCGCCCGCATCAGCGCCTCGCATTTTCTGACTCGCAGTATCCTTTCAACCTGCGCCAGCTCCACCCGGTCATTCACGCCCAGCACTTCCCGGAAATCTTCCACCGGATAAGCAATCACTTTCAGGCGAAGAGAATGGAAAATCTGAATGAGGTCTGTTAGCAGATATTCCCGCTGGGCGTTCTTCAGAGTCAAATCACTGAGATGATCGAGTAATTTCGAACGGGAGAAACAAATGATGCCGGAATTGATTTCCCGAATCTTCCGTTGCGCCGCAGTGCAGAGCTTCTCCTCCACAATGGCCCGGACGCGGTTGCCCGCAGATCTCACAACGCGCCCATAGCCACCCGGATTTTCCACGCGGGTGGTGAGTATGGTAGCGGCGGCTTTGGCTTTTTCATGGGCCTTCACCAGGCCCGTCAATGTCTCCGGGCGGAGCAGGGGCACATCCCCCACCAGCACCACCACAGCCGTACTGTGAGACTGCTCGATGGCGGGGCGCGCAACCATGAGCGCATGGCCGGTGCCAAGTTGCTCATTCTGCTCGATAAATTGCAATCCGGGCCGGTCAAAAGCACGGCGGACGGACTCCGCTTCATGCCCGATGACCATCCAAGCCTCTGACGGACGGGCTGCCAGCGCCGAAGCCAGGACATACTCACCCAAAGGACGGCCCGCAAGCCCGTGCAGCACCTTCGTGTGTTCGGATTTGAATCGTGTGGCTTTGCCTGCCGCAAGAATGACGACGGAAAATTTGGGTGGCATGTCCCTTACCTTTCCTTTGTCAGGCCGTAGCGCCACCCTCTGGGCGGGGCGCCATTGATTACCCTAACGGTGTAGGGGGGACCCTCGTGGTCGCCCGTGGCCCGAGGACGGGCACAAGGCCCGCCCCTACAGACCGCAAAACGGTTCAACTATGGCATTAATCCTTCCGCGCCTCTCCTGGTCGCCGCCCCGCGCATTGTTAGCGCCCCGTAGGGCGCTTCGAACCGCGCGCGGACGACCGTCCCGATGCCATTTCCAAGAGCAGCCGGACGAGCCGCGTGGAGTCATGGCGAGCCACGCGATCGTCCGCCACCAGGTCGGCCAGCACCGGATGAACCTGGAGAGCCAGGATTTGGTCCAGATCATTCACCACAGGCTCCGCGTGTTCCTCCTGGTAGCGGCGTTTCATGCGGCCCGGAAACCCCGCCGTGTTCAGGACTACAAAATCGAAAAGGGAACTGCCCGCGTGTTCGTGCAGAGCCCGCACGTGGTCGGCAGCAGAGTAGCCGCGTGTTTCTCCCGGTTGGGTCATCAGGTTACACACGTAAACCTTGACTGCTCGCGATCGGGCCAGCGCCCGGGCAATGCCTCTCACCAGTAGATTAGGGATCAGCGATGTGTAAAGTGAGCCAGGGCCGACTGTGACCAGATCGGCCTCGCCGATGGCCGACAGAGCCTCCGGAAGCGGCTTGGCCAGGTGCGGAACAAGGTGCAGGCGGCGGATGGGCGTGGGCGTCTTATTGATCCGGGACTCCCCGGTCAGCGTCCGTCCGTTCGCCAGCCGCGCCTTCAGGCGCACATCCGTAAGTGTGGAAGGGAAGATTTCGCCACGCACCGCCAACACTTCGCTGGAGACGCGCACCGCCTTTGCAAAGTCATGAGTGATGTCGTTGAGGGCCGTCAAGAAAAGGTTGCCGAAGCTGTGACCGCGAAGTCCGGTCCCGGACTTGAAGCGGTAATCGAAGAGCTTGGCGAACAGAGTTTCGTCTTCGGCCAGAGCTACCAGGCAGTTGCGAATGTCACCGGGAGGGAGAACACGGAAGTCCTTGCGCAAACGTCCGGAGCTGCCGCCTTCGTCGGTGACGGTGACGATAGCCGTCAAGCCGGAAATGGAAGGACTCCTGCCCCGGCCCGGAGGGGAAGCGGGCCAATGCAGCTTGAACCCCCGCAGCAGTGTGGAAAGCCCGGTTCCGCCACCAATGGCAACGACCTTCATAGACGGCAATCAGTTTACTCCCCTTGGCGTGGGAAACGGGAGGGTTTGCCGGTCATTGTAGGATCTGGAATTTGCAGATACTGAGCGCCCAAAAGGCTGCGAGAATCATTCCAAAGCGGCCGGCATCAACAATAAGCCGGGAGAATTAAACCGCGAAGGCTGCAAACTGAACACCTTTACGGGCTACGAGAACGGCTCCAGAAAATTTCTTAACGACGCTAAGTACCACCATTCGTAATTACGGTAACGTATTCTTGCAACGTTCTTCAACACCCCCTCACCCCCAGCCCCTCTCCCCGCTTGCGGGGAGAGGGGCTGGGGGGTGAGGGGGTGCGAGAATACGTGAGCAAACATACGAAACGCCGCACTTAGCTTGCAGACGCCGCCTGTGCCGCCTCCGGGAAAACCAAGCTGGTGTACCGGGAATCGGCAGCAAGAGAGTTAAAGTCGCCGTCCTGGCGAGCTTGAAACCGCAGTTCAGACCGGAATTCGATGGCCGTCTTCAGGTGCTCCAAGGCCACATCAGGGTTGCCCTGAAGGGCGTGGACCGCCGCCAGGGCGTAACGGATTTCGCCTCGCTCCGGGTCCATTTTCAAAGCCTTCGTCAGATGCTCCAACGCCGCCTCCAGATTGCGCGCATTGAGCTCAGTCAGGCCGGTCAGATAATATTCGTCAGCGGTCTTGAGAGCGGAGCCGGCGCGGTTCATCTTGCGGTCGCAAATTTGCAAGTGGATGCGAGCGCGATCCGCGATTTCCGCGGGACCCTGCGCCACCAGCTTTTCAAAGAGTTCGTGGGCCTTGTCGTAGCTTTCCTTTTGAAAAAAGCGGATGGCATTTTCGTAATTTTTTACCGCCTGAGCGTAGAACGCGTCAGGGTCTTGCCGTATGATTTCGGTTCGCATGGGTTTATCTTTCATGGTTCAAATTGCCGGCGAGAGTGCCGGATTTTCCAGAGTGGACTGCAACCGTAGGGAATCACCGGTCATCGCGCCGCCATTTTCTCGCTCAATGAGACGCGCCGTCCAAGGTTCCACCCGAACCTCCCCCACAAGTCTTCTTATGATCTTGAAAACCGGTTCGGAATGGATGCCTGCCGGTCTTGCAGGGTTGCCGGGCTCTCCCCATTACAACTTCAAGGTTTAACACAACCTGGCCTTTTCCGTCAAATTGGGATGGCCCTGGGTAGTAACTCTGTCTGGCGATTCTTGATCAGTTTGTTCCTTTAACCCCTATGCTGTTCACTTAAGGTCCGTTCGAGAATAACTGTACATCGTTGAATCCAGGCCCCTCACCCACCGCTTCGCGGCACCCTCTCCCCGCTTGCGGGGAGAGGGCCGGGGTGAGAAATCTGGGTTAGGTTCCCTGCGTGGGGGGTGGGGCTGTTGATTTCCTGATTACCAAGTGGGTCTCTATGGTGAAGTTATGGGGGGTTCGGCGCGCGGAACGCTGCATGTTCTCAAGGACTTCAAACGCCACCCTTCCCAGATCTTCCCTGGGCACGGCAACCGTGGTCAGAGGGGGACGCGCCAAGCGCGCGAAAAGAACGTCGTCACTGCCGACCACCGAAACGTCCTCCGGGACACGAAGGCCGGCTTCCTGAAGGGCACTGATGGCGCCCAAGGCGATGAGGTCATTGGCACAAAGAATAGCTGTAGGAATGGGCGGGTGAGCAAGGATGGAGCGAACCGCGGATGCCCCGGCGTCTACTTTGTAGTAAGACTCCACGGGCTGAAAGCAACGGAACCCTTTCTTGGCCAAGGCTTGTATAAAGATGTCTCGAATCCGCACTGCCGAATTTGACCGGAGAGGCCCGGTAATAATTCCGAATGTCCGGTGACCAAGCTCAAGCAAGTGTTCGACCGCCTGCGCCACGCCCGGTGAGAAATTGAGTTGAATGCGGCGGATTCGTGGGTGAGCCGGTCCCTCGTTCAGAAGGATGACGTGGGCGCGGTTTCGTGTCAGTTCCTGGGCATAGGCTTCATCAAACATTGAGGTCATGACCGCCACGCCGCGGACCTTTTCCATGACCATTCTGCGAACGCCCGCTTCAATGCGGGCTGGTTCATATTCGGTATTGAAAAGCAGCAGGTCCATGCCTCGCTCGGCAGCCGACTTTTCGAAGCTCTGGATCACGTCTGCGAAGAAAGGATTGGAAATCTCGGAAATGATCAGCCCCACCGTATTGTTTCGACTCAAGGCCAGGCGGCGCGCGTGAACATTGGGTTGGTAATGAAGCTTCTTTGCCGCTTCAAGCACTCGCTGGCGCGTCCCGGAAGAGATGGAGCGGACGTGCGTCCGGTTCAAGACGTGAGACACGGTGGTGAGTGAAACCCCCGCCCGCTTCGCAACATCCTTCATTCTTGCTACCATTTTGCGGTCACAACCCCCGGAGATTTCTTTCAAAGTAGCAGGCAGTATTCGTTTCTTATGGCAACTTCATCGTCCTATTTCCAATTCTACCCTTTTGCATAATTTTGACATAAGAATCTGCCCCCGTCGCCATCAATTGGTATTGACAAGTCACTTCCCATTATGATTACCTTCGTGCGCAAGCGCTTTACTAAAACGACTGTTCCCACGGTGCATTTTGCGCTCCACGGCCTCCAAGTCAATCCATTTTCCGGCCTTCGGTCACAATCTTATGGTTTCGTAAAACGAGCGGGTGGGCCGGTCACTCATTCCACATTCCATCTAGAGGCGAGGCGAAATGAAGAAACTTTCCACCTTCCGGGGCCCTGGGACAGTTCTCAGCCTTCTCTTGCCTGTCCTTGTTACGCCGGCTTTCGCTGGCCCCGCCTCCAGCCACCAAACGGAGCTTCAAACGGGTTGGCGGATGATCTCCGCCAGTCAGATCACTGCTGATGCGCCCATCATCTCCAAGCCATCCTACGACGCCTCAAAGTGGTATTCCATCCCGAAGATGCCTTCGACCGTGTTGCAAGTCCTGGAGGACAACGGCGTTTACAAAAATCTTTACGACGGAATGAATTTAGAGACCGAAGTACCACATGACCTATGGAAGCAGGACTGGTGGTATCGGACGAATTTTACGGTCCCAGACGGGAGTGAAGTCTATTCGCTCATCTTCAAGGGTATCAATTACCGGGCGGATGTTTGGGTGAATGGGCACGAAGTGGCGGACCGGACCCAGGTTGCCGGAATGTACGCAAGTTATGAACTGGACGTTTCCCGGTATGTGAAGCCCGGCACGGATAATACCCTGGCGGTTCGAGTGATCCCGGAGCGGGATCTCCCCGGAATCAGTGGTGTGGAATTGGCGGATAGCTGGCTGGATTGGATTAACTGGAAGTATATCGGTTATCAAGGTCCTGGCAACAACCACGGCTTGTCCTTTGTACCGGACCGCAACGCCGGAATTTGGAAGAGCGTCTTTTTGAGCAGCACCGGGAAAGTCGCTATTCGCAACCCGTATGTGGCATCGGACTTGCCGCTTCCGGCCACCAGTCCAGCCTCGCTCACCGTTTACTGCGATCTTCACAATTCGAGCACTGGACCCATTACGGGCATTCTCAGTGGTGACATCTCGCGGCCCGGCAAGCCTGGAATCCATCTTGAGAAGGCGGTGACTTTGCCGCCCAACTCCACAAGGGAAGTAACCCTTGCCTCCAGCGCTTACCCGCAGTTCCTGATTGATCATCCCGACCTTTGGTGGCCTTACACCTGGGGTAAGCCGAACCTATATCACCTGCACCTCTCATTTCAGATTGACGGTCGTGAGTCAGACTCGAAAAGCATCGACTTCGGCATCCGGAAAATCCAACAGTTCCGCGATTCCGATGATCAGTTTCCCAAAGTGGGCAAGGGTGGCAATTTCTATCTCAAAGTTAACGGCAAAAATTTCTTGATCCGTGGCGGGGTTTACACACCGGATTTGCTCTTCAAGCGTGACGAGAACAGGGACCGGAAGATTGTGAGTTACGTCAAGGACCTGGGGTTAAACATGATCCGCTGGGAGGCGAAGATTGCCGATGAGAACATGTTTAACCTTGCCGACCGCGAGGGAGTGCCCGTGATGGTGGGCTGGATGTGCTGCATGCAGTGGGAAAAATGGCCGCAATGGAGCGCCGAGGACCAGTGGGTGGCGCGGCAGAGCTTGAAGACGCAAATCCGCGACCTTCGATCTCATGCCTCAGCTTTTATCTGGGCGAACGGCAGTGATGGCTTGCCTCCCGACCCTGTTTTGAAGGCCTACCACCGCATTGAAAAGGATTTGCATTGGCAAAACGCCATCGTGGATACCGTCTCCTCATTCAAAAAGGACGCTGAGGGCAACGCTCTTTGGAGCGGCATCCACATGGAAGGACCCTATTCATGGAGACCGCCTTATTACTGGTTCAGCGGGAAGTTCCGCGCTCCCCGAGGTTCATGCGCCGAACAAGGCGACAACGAAGTGGTTCCTCCCTTCGAGAGCCTGAAGAAGTTTATCCCGGCGGACAAACTTTGGCCCATCAATGACGATTGGTATTTCCATGCAGGCGCTAACAACGGCAACAACACGCTTTCGACTATCCGCGAAGTTGTTGATAAACGCTACGGGCCATCCAAGAGTGCTGAAGAATTTGTCAAGAAAGCCCAATTGGCCTACTACGAAGAAGCGCGCGCCCAGTTTGAGGACTTTGCGGCGAGTGGCTGGTCAAGTCACAAAATGACGATCTATTGGATGCTGAACAGCAATTGGCCTTCGTTCTTTGGCCATCTGATTGACTATTATCTTAACCCTGGCGGCGGCTATTTCGGCGCCAAGAAGGGACTTCGCCCGGTGAACGTTGTTTATGACTATTACGCCACCGGCGATCGGAGCAAGGCGAAAATATACGTGGTGAACCAAACCCTCAAGCCGTGGAAAGGCCTGAGAGTTTCCGTGAAGTTTTACAATCTGGATGGATCTGTGAAGTTCGCAAACGAAGTTCCGGATTTCAGCATCGGGCCGAATACCTCGGCGCAGGTCTTGACCATTGGCCGGGTTGGCGGCTTGAGTTCAACCTATTTCGTCCGATGCCGGCTAAGCGATGCCTCCGGCGCGGTTCTTGCAGACAATCTATATTGGCAATCCACCACGGACGACGACATGGGTGATCCTGCCGGTGACTCGGCATTCCGGCTCACCCAGAAAAGCTGGGCGGATTATTCTGCACTGAATGCCATGCCGCGAGCGGCTGTCACTCTTGCAGGGAACGAATCTGTTGACGGTCCCGATTCCCTGGTTAATTTCACAATCACCAACCACGCCAAGAATGTTGCTTTCTTCATGCGCGCCGAAGTTACGAAAGGTCTGGATGGAGAAGAGGTGCTGCCGGTTACTTACGAGGACAATTACGTCACTCTTTTTGCGGGCGAGTCGAGAACCCTCATCGCGCGTTTTGATACTGCCCGCCTCGACGGCCAGAAGCCCTTCTTGCGATTGGAGGGATATAACGTGAACAAGGAAACGGCCGCGGTTACGATTCAATAGGCGCTTAACGCAGCATTTCGTAACCCCCAACCCCTCTCCCCGCAAGCGAGGAGAGGGGTTGGGGGTGAGGGGGTGTTGGAGAACGTTGCAAGAATACGTCACCGCAATTGCGAATGGCGGTACTGAGCGCGCAACAAAAGTGTCGACGTTCCGGCCCGCATGTTCGACGTAGGGGCGGGCCTTGTGCCCGCCCGAAGGTGCTCTCAACGAGGGGCGCGTCTGCCAACCGTGCCCCTGGGCAGACGCTACCAGTAGAATTTCAACGCAAACTGAATTTCCCTTTG
>DATKST010000185.1:0-4322 GCA_035531475.1 Terriglobia bacterium | reverse complement strand
GCTCCTCCTGACGCAAACGCCGAGGCGCTCATGGAGGCAACGAGCAAGTGGTGGGTCGTCGCCGAATCGCGGCGCGACGGTGGACCCGCCAGCCCCGACTATGCTTTGGCGGTGATCAACGGGCGCGTCGTCACCGCATTCCGTATCGTGGGTTGGCAGGCGGCTCCTACGGGCCACAGATGGGGCTTCACGGGTGACGTGTCGAAGGAACTGGCTGCCCTCTATGGGGGCCTTGACGTCACGCGCTACTTTCCTCCTGGAGCAGCAAACCCCCTCAGGTACGTGCATTGTGAAACACCCGCTGCCGATGCGAAGCGTGCGACTACTGCGGCACTCGACGCACAGCGGCTCGAATTGGTTGAAATCGTTCGACGACTCAACGATGAACCACTGACGCACCTCATGCTCGGTCATCGTGAGCTATTTCACAGCAATTTGCTGGCATGGTTCTTCCGATGTATCCCGGAGGCTGCTGATCAGGTGTTCGCGCCATTGACGGCGGAGTCCGGCGTCCAGACCGAGGCCACACGAGAAGTCCATAGAGAGAAGAACAACCTAGACCTGTTGTTACGATGGCCGGGTCGTCGCCCGCTCGTGATCGAGAACAAAGTCTTTAGCCTGCCGGACGAAGGTCAGCTCGAGGAGTACGCAGTGAAAGCCAAGGCAGGTGGAGAATCTCCTAGCTTTTGGCTGCTCAGCCTCACCGATCCCAGTTGGCGGGATGACAGGAAATCACTGTCCACTAGTGAGTGGCGGTGGATAGGCTACAAGGAGCTTGCGGAGCGCATCCGCTCCTCATTGGCACCTGACGACCGCTCATATGCCACCGAGACAATGCGCCACTACGCCGATGTCGTCGATCTCCTGTGCGACCTAGTCGCCAGCGTTGTGGTGACCGATTCAAACGAGACGGTCTCCCTGCCATCCGATGTTCAAAAGGCACTGGGCGATGATCGCCTGACGTCCACAATGGGCAAGCTCCGCGCAAAATCCGTGGCACAACGCATTAGCCAAGCTCTCGACGCGGCAGGCATTGCGGATACCTTCGTCGAGTCGGGGCTAACCAATTCACTTCCGCTACTCTCATGGTTTCACACGATTGACCGAGCGCCAGGGGCACAGGTTTGTTGGCAGTCGCAGGGCGACCAATTCCGGCTCGCGCTCATCACCCCACACTTGAGCGGAGTATCGGAAGCGGAACGCCAAGCACGGTATGACTTTGCCAAAGCGAACGAAGACATCTTCGACTTTGGGTTACTCGACGATATCCTTGGAACAACAGGCTCGGCGGCGAAGCCTTTACCCCGGCCAGAAAACCCGCTGGGATTCAACCGTTACGACCCTAACTTTGTCTATCGCTACAAGAAGACACCCTATCTTACCGTCGCTCAACTCGAAGCAGCCGCCGTCGCATTCGCGCTCAAAGCATGCGAGCCATCCAAAGCCATATGATTTTTTTTCGGGAGGAATTCTAATCGAGGGATTACAGCGACAATCTGATATTTCCCTCCATTAGAAACACTCTCTGCTAAGTGTCCTTTTCTAGCCGTTTTTGCGGGTCCGTTTTGCTAGGGTCTGGCCCTCTGCCCTCATTTGTAGAATCCGGTCCCAGTCCACGGCCCTCATTGGGCGGCGGAAGACAGTATGCGCTGGCCGAGACTCCGATAAAAAACAGTACCTTGATGGTATTTACGGACCAGTGAACTATGAGCTATGGTGAGCCGCGTTCCAAGAAGGAGCAACGATGAACGGCAACCCACGAGTAGTGCTCTACAGCCGGGTCAGCACCAACAACGGGCAAGACCCCGAGGTTCAGTCCCGCGAAATTCGGGAGTACTGCGAGCGTCGCGGCTGGAAATTGGCCGACGAGTATGTAGACGTTGGCATCTCCGGCGCGAAGGAACGCCGCCCCGAACTGGACCGACTTGTCGCAGACGCCCACCGCCGCAAATTCGATGTGGTGATCGTTTGGAAATTTGACCGTTTCGCGCGTTCAGTGTCCCACCTGTTGCGTGCGCTCGAAACTTTCAAGGCCCTGGGCATTGAGTTTGTTTCACTGTCCGAGCAAGTGGACACCACCACCCCGACAGGAAAAATGATTTTCACCGTGCTTGGGGCTGTAGCGGAACTGGAGCGCAGCTTGATTGCGGAGCGTGTGCGGGCTGGCCTCCGAAACGCCCGCGCCAAGGGCAAGCGCCTGGGCAGGCCAACAAAGCATATTGACGCCGCGCAAATTGTCGTCCTTCGCGCCCAGGGCCATCCGTGGCGGCGCGTTGGGGAAATGCTGGGCGTGTCTGCTGCCACTGCCTTGGCCACCAGTAAGGGACGTTTATAAATGGTCAGTATTTTGCGGGCGGGAAGTGACTGATTCCGTGGGGCGGGTAGAAACCGAAACGGCGTTTGATAATCATTAGTTTTCCAAACGACCGGGGAGGGAATGCCGAAGTTGGTGAGGCCGCTCCACGTTGGCGGTGAGCATCAAGACCGCCTTCGCCTACGCACTCCTGGCTCAACACCAATGCGCGGATCGTTTTTCACGATTTGTTGGACCAGTTGTTGGGCTGTTTCTTCAAAGCTGTCGTGCGCCTGTGCCAAATAGAGCCACTTGCCCAGAACCGGATGGGGTTCCAAGCCGGGGTATTCGCCAATGAGCACGGAATGAAACTCGCGGGACGTGCATACCAGAAGGCCATTCCAAGGTTCTTCTTTGTCGGCAGCCAATACCAACACCAGTTTTCCGAACAGGTATACCGCCTGGCAGCCGAACATAGGCTTTTGAAAAAATGAAGGCTCAGCTTCCGCTGACTCCAAGAGCCATTGAAAAGGGTGTCGGCGGGTGACTTTCGGTCTCATCGGTCAACGGCGGCGCTGGGACGGTTGGTGCGCCCGGCTTCCATCGCCACGAGGATCACGTTTGGCCGAACGTGATTTCTCTCATCTCCAATTTGGTCTTTTTGGGATTCTTGCCGGGTTGCTGAAAGTTAATGAGCAACCCACGGTCAATTTTCAATATCTTCATGTAGTTCTTAAGTTGTTGTTCCTCTGACGCGCCCAATTCGCCGCCTACCGCTTTCAGCTCCACCACCATCTTTCCGCCCGGTAAGCGAACAATCAGGTCGGGGTATCCCTCGCCGACGTAATGATCCTTGAACGTCAGCTCAACTACTTTTTGGTTCTCGTACTTAATCTTCGCCGTGGCGGCGTCGGATTCGCCGAGGCTAAATATTAACGACTTGTTGCGTGAAACCAGCAACCGTCAGCTCCGATATTTCCTTCCAGTTGTCACCGCTCTTCTTTTCGACAAAGAATTTAACCCAATGCTTGCTGCATTTTTTGCAGTAGCGCACTTCAACAACTGAGCGGAGGTGATTTTCTTTTTGGTGTTGTGGAGTACCGAACTCTTTATACTGCTGAATGGCTGAAGCTATTGCATCACTTTTTAAAAATTCAAAAACCCGTGCGGTAGCAGCTTGTAATCCCCCACCGTCACCTGTATACCGAACTTGTTTGCCCTTTCGAGAAAGGTAGCGTGAACACTTTTCGCAATAGGGTTGCGAAACGAGATAGGCATAGTAACTAAAACCTCCCGCAGTGAAACCAAGAATTTGCAACAAGGAGACGACATATCCAAAGGACCCTAATTCTTCAGTGGACCCAAATTTCACCGCTTCCACCACTACCCCGTAGCGGAACACCATCGTAGTGGACCTTATTGCTATGTCCAGATACGACCAGAACGGCATGTAATCGCTGACTCGCTTCCCTTCGACCTGCAACGTGATGTATGAGAGGTAGTTAATCAAGAAAAAGGTTGCGAGAGATGCGACGACAATGTTCAGAAGGAGTAGCCGCGTAGGGCGATGGCCGAAACACACTGAACCAGCACAGTAGCCACTCGCGCCCGCGAACCCGGACAGCAGGGCACCAACGGGGATTATGGACCAGAACATCCATGTATAGAGCGCAAATCCGAATCGCTCTTCGACAAACCAAAGGATTAGTGCTGTAAGAAAACTGGTAACTAGCCCGCATAAAGCAACACGAATATCTTCCCCAGCTTTTCTGGAATCCGCCGCGAGTCCCGGTTCCGGCATGGGTACGAGACTCCAATCTTTACGCGTGCGAATTGTAGCACGCACAGAGTTTGTCTTGGTCCTCAGAAACCTCTCTGCTCGATGGACTGATACCGAGCCTCGATTTCGGGCGTTACAGATGGTTGAACTCGTGCCATCGCAGACCGAAATGACTCGCCATTGATGTCCTGGCCCCTTCTGAGCGCGTCTCTGGCCGCCTCATCAACCAGGAAGCGTATGTCGCTGGCG
>DATKST010000184.1:0-48882 GCA_035531475.1 Terriglobia bacterium | reverse complement strand
TAGAGCGCCGCTACAGCAGACTGAGACACTACCGCAATTCCTGTTGCACCGGCCGGACGGAGCATGATCCCACCTAACGTTCCGGCGCAGGCTTCATGCCGGCCGTTTGAAGCGGTCGAGGACTTGAAAGAGGATCAGCGCCAAAGCCGAATTGGTCAAAACGGTACTTGCCAAATCGAGCGGGACAAATGGCGGTGAATACTCCATCAGGACGTGCTGAAGCCCGGTAATTTCCAGGCTGTGACAGGCGATGAGGACCGCGGTGAGAAAGATGCGGCTGGTCATGCGTTCCGTGTCAAACCGGACGCTGGCCCAAGCCGCAAGATACCCCACCAAGGACTTGGACATGCCAAACATTCCGATCAAGCCGTGTGAGAAAGCATCCTGCAAGAGTCCGATTGCCATTCCCAAGAGTGTTCCAAATATTTTGTTGCGGCGCAGCAGTGTGAAATAGATGGTGAGCAGAAGCGGAAGGTCAAATAGGCGCGCCACGGGCATCTTTACAGGAAGCGAAATCTGTAACAACACGGCAAGGAAAATGCTGAGGACGATAATAACCGGAGAAACCTTGAAGACGGCAATGGGCCTTTCGGCAATACTGGGCATGAGAAGGAGAAGCCTAGCAAACATGCGCTGAAAAGTTAACTGAAATGCTGAGAACCGTAACAAGAAACGAGCGGAGCGTGAGGGCCAGAGGGAACCGGCTTCAGGGTGCGGCTCTCTTTTCTCTGATTCAGGCGCATGATGTATAGGTCTTCCGGGTTTGAAGTGGGAGACGGAAACAAGATTAACTTGACTAAGAATGTTACCGGGACGAAGGCTGGCAAGGTTGCTGAAAAACGGGTAGTGGGTCAGTTTGGTTTTTGTAGCGGCGAGTTTACCTCGCCAATTGGCGGCATAAAGCCGCCTCACCATCCAAACTGACTCACTACTGAAAAACGCTGGATAGTCATGCTGAGCAAAGCGAAGCATCCCGGTATTGCATTGAAAACAAAGGAATACTTTTGGAACGAATTCAATCGAAGCCATTCAAGAATGGATCAACCCACGTATTATGATAAGGATAGGACGATTTCAGGGAAGAACCCAATCAACTTAGTTAGAATCAACGAGTTATAAATGGCATGAGACAAATAATGGGTTTATTCCCGCAGTTTTGCACAGGTAGGGGCGGGCCGAGTGCCCGCCCGCAGGCGACCGCAAGCCATGTAGAGCATCCCCTGTTATTCGTCCAGAGCGGGCCTGGCGCCCGCCCACGGGCGACCACAAGGGTCGCCCCTACATCACCGTCATTCCCCTCCCCGCCGGACCGTCATTCCGGCGAAGGCTTGTCCCCGCGCAGGCGGGGACGCGAATCCACATCCTGCCGGGGGGGAACAACATGGGCCCCTGCCTGCGTGGGGGTGACAGCGAAGGAAAGCGTCCAATGTTCAACAAGGTTCTGGTAGCGAACCGGGGGGAAATTGCGGTTCGGGTCATGCGGACGTGCCGCGAAATGGGTATCCGGACGGTGGCCGTTTACTCTGAAGCGGACCGCAACGCCCTGCACGTCCGCTATGCGGATGAAGCCTACGCGATTGGCCCCTCGCCCTCCGTGGAAAGCTATCTGCGGATTGACAAGATCATCGGTGTGGCAAAGCAGAGCGGCGCCCAAGCCGTCCATCCCGGTTACGGATTTCTCTCCGAAAAGCCGGAGTTCGCTTCGGCCTGCGCCGCCGAAAAGCTAGTTTTCATCGGTCCTTCAGCCCGGGCCATGGAAATGATGGGGTCGAAGACGGCGGCCCGACGCGCCTTGATGGCCGCCCATTTGCCTGTGGTTCCGGGTACGGACCGCGATCTTCCCAGTTTTGAGGAAGTTCGCAAAGCAGCAGCCAATATCGGCTATCCGGTGATGTTGAAGGCCTCGGCGGGCGGCGGCGGCAAAGGCTTGCGCACCGTTCGAAGTGAGGATGATCTGGAATCGTCTTATCGCACGGCACGATCCGAAGCGCAAAACGCCTTCAATGATCCGTCGGTCTACATTGAAAAATACATCGAGCGCCCGCGCCATATCGAAATTCAGCTTCTTGGGGACTCTTACGGCAACTTGATCTATCTGGGTGAGCGCGAATGTTCCCTGCAGCGCCGGCACCAGAAAGTGATCGAGGAGAGTCCGTCACCGTTTGTGGACGAGGGACTGCGGGTGCGCATGGGCGAGACGGCGGTGAAAATCGGCAAGCTCGCCGGCTACACCAATGCCGGAACTGCGGAATTCCTGGTGGATGCGAACCGGAATTTCTATTTTTTGGAAATGAACACCCGTCTGCAGGTGGAGCATCCCGTCACTGAAGCCGTGACCGGACTGGATCTGGTAAAAGAACAAGTGCGCGTGGCCGCCGGCGAACCACTGCGCCTGAATCAAATGGAAGTACACCTTCGGGGCGCGGCGATTGAATGCCGCATCTATGCCGAGGATCCCGGAAACAATTTCTTTCCGTCGCCGGGTCTGATTCGCGGACTGCGGGTTCCCGTGGGTTTCGGCTTGCGCGACGATAGCGGCGTCTACGAAGGTTGGCGAGTGCCGCTTGATTATGACCCGATGCTCTCCAAGCTCATCGCTTGGGGCAACGACCGCGCCGAGGCGATTGCCAGAATGCGCCGTGCCCTTGATGAATACCAAGTCTCCGGGATCAAGACCAACATAAGGTTTTTTCGCAATATCCTGGACCATCCGGATTTCGGAACGGCAAATTTTGACACTGGCTGGGTTGACCGTTTGATTCAAGAAATGCCGGACATTCATCCGGCAGCGGACCCGGGCGCAACCCATGCAGCCGTCCTGGTGGCCGTTCTTGAAGCCATGCGCCATCCAGCCGTTTCTCCTGGTCCCGCCCCCAGCCCAGGTTTGAAGGGATGGAAATTGGCGGGGCGGCAGGCTACGCTGAATCGAGGCCTGTGAAAGTGGATTATGAAATTTGATGTAGAGCTCAGTGTGGGCAGCGGCGCGACCAGCCTGGAAGTGGAAACCGGGCCATCCCCCCTAAGCGAAGTTCGTGCCGGGAGATTGGACTTTACCCTGGGCGGCGAAAGTGGTTCTGCCGACTGGTCGGAGATTTCAGCCCGGGTGTACTCGATCCTGCTGGGCGGAAAATCTTATGAGGTTCGGGCCTTCCGAAGTGACCCGGACGGGCGTGGCGGAAACGCTCATTTTGTCATCGCGACGGGTGGTTTGGAATTCGCTGTCAATATCCTTGATCGCCGCACCCGGCGGCAAAAACCAACGATGATCGAGGGCGGCGCCCCGCAGGAAATTCGGGCGCCGATGCCCGGACGGATCGTCAAAGTCCTGGCAAGCGAAGGCCTGCAGGTGGAGGCTGGTGACGGATTGGTGGTGATCGAAGCTATGAAAATGCAAAATGAGATTCGTGCCCCCCGTCCGGGAAGAGTTGAAAAAATCCTGGTGGAGGAAGGAAATGGCGTTGAGGCCGGCGCCAGCTTATTGCTCTTGATATGAAATGACGCGGTTGCCAGCTTGTCATCCTGAGCGGAGCGAAGGATCACTGTATTGGATCTTTAGCCCGGCAGCGAACTGGAAACTCTTCGCGGAGATTACCCTGAGTGAAATACCGGGATCCTTCGCTCCGCTCAGGATGACAGGCGAAGGGCTCTGAATGAAAGGCGAAGAGTTACGAAGGTCAAGCCAGCCGACCCAATGTAGAATCTCGATGGCGCGGTTAACACCGCGCCCCGACGGCACCCTATTGGAAGTTCGTGAATAATCCGGGTTATTGAAGTCCCGCCGCGCTGCCTGCGGATTCAACGATTTTTTGGGCAAGAAAGTTGTCGACTTTGGCGCGGTCTCGCAAGACCTCAATGTAGGCGGCCTTAAGAGCTTCTTCCTTCTCATTGGTCAAACTCTGGCGGATGGAGCTCTGCACTTGCGGGTCCGAAAGTTCCCGCTGTCCGGCCTCCTCGCGTCCCAACAGCTTGATGATGTGATAGCCCCTGCCATCATGGATGATTCCACCGATTTGGCCAGTTTGCATTGAAGGGATGGTCTGGGCGAGTGGATGGTTTGAGACGAGCGCAGAAGTAGGAATGAAGCCCATATCGCCTCCGCCCGGCGCGGTGCGGGGATCCTCCGAATACTCCTGCGCGAGTTTGGAGAAATCGGCGCCTTTTTTGAGTTGAACGTAGAGGGCCCGCACCTTGCGTTGCGCCTCAGTATCGTTCTTGGCATCGTCATTCATGAGGTTCCGAATTTGCGGGTCCGGGACGGGTGTCACCAGGATTTGCGCCAGATGATATTCAGTCTCGGGAACCTTGAAGTTGGCTTTGTTGCGATTGTAATAGGTGGCGATTTCAGCGTCCGTCACGTTGATCCGGGATATGATTTCCTTATTGATCAGCTTCTCGATAGTCAAAGTTTTCCGGACTTCCTGGCGCAGGGTGGCTTCCGTCAGGCCCTGGTTCTTAAGCCGGCCCGCAAACTCTTCCTTGGAGTAGGGACTGCGAAGTCCCGCGATCCGCGTATCCACCTCGGCTTCGGAGACGGTGATGTGGGCGTGGGCGGCGTGCTCAACAAGGATTTGGTCGTCAATGAGCTCATTGAGGATGTTCAGCTTGACGGAAAGAGCTTGCTCCGGCTTGCTGGAATCGGGAAGCGCGGCCATGCGGTTCTTGTAATAGGTTTCCACCTGGGCGCGGGAGATGGGGGTGCCGTCCACCTCTGCCCAGACTCCGTGGCTTGTTGCTCCCTTCTTGTTGCACGCCGCCGCGGCGATGATAATCCCCAGGAGGGCTGCCTGCAGCACGGCCATGACCTTCGTATGGTGATTCTGGCTTTTAATCATAATTAGGATTCTAACCCCAGTCCGCAAGAAGCGGCAAAATAAAGAGTATGAGCCTGTGGGGGTTCATGAACGTTGGAATTTCTGGTATAGTAAACAAATAAATGGTTTGAAGCACGGCTCAATTGCTGAACAGGAGACTTTCAAAGATGGCTCGTTCGTGTGAAATCTGCGGTAAAGGCCCGAAGTTTGGAAATCGCATCAGCCATGCTCACAATGTGACCCATCGCCGTTGGCTGCCCAACCTGCGGCGGGTGCGCACTCTCGTGAATGGTGCGCATCGCACTTTGCTGGTTTGCACGTCTTGCATCCGGTCCGGCAAGGTGGTGAAATAACACAGCGAGCCATGGGCTCGTCCCGTTATCTCAGATCTAACCCCAACGCTGTTCACTTAATGTCCGGTCGAGGGGGCCTGCGCAACGTCTGACGAGAGCCCCTCACCCACCGCTTCGCGGTTCCGAATTGCGGCAAGCTAACTCCCCCTCTGCCCGATTGGGGGGAGTGGGCTGGGGTGAGGGGAAAGGCGATATTCCAAAGGAACTTTGCGGATGTCCCGGAGTTTTTCCTTCCTTTATGAATCGCGGCGCCCTGGTCAAGCAGACTTTGTGAGCTTATAGACCGTGATTTCCGGGGGGGCGTCAAACCGGATGGGCAGACCAATGGTTCCAATTCCGCAATTGACGTAGAGCTTCCCGCCCGGTTTTTCAAACCACCCACGGACATAAGGTGTAATGAGCCGCGCCGGGTTGATGTCCTTGCTGATGAATTCGAGCGTAACCTGACCGCCGTGCGTATGTCCCGCCAGACTCAGGCCAATGCCGAGCGCCGCGGCGCGGTCGAAGGTGTTGGGGTTATGGCTGAGCAGAATGTTTGCCGTATCGGGCCGCAGAAGGGTTTCAACTCCTTGCAGGTAGTGGCGGACGAAGGCCTTCCCTCGATGTCCGAAGGATCGATTGGTCTGGAAGTCGACGCCGATCAGGTTGATCGACTCTCCATGGGATTGGACGGGCATTGCCTCATGCCGGAGAATCTTCACACCCCGCGCCGCGAAGAGCTGGGTAATTGAATCCTCGGTATGAGTGTAAATTTCATGGTTGCCCAGGCAGCCGGTTACCCCATAAGGCGCCTTCAGCCCGGTCAGGGCATCGACCACGGCATATTGCGTGGAAGGATCCCAGGTGACGAAATCCCCGGTGAGGGCCATGAGGTCGGCGTGCAGGCGGTTGGCAATCGCCACATAGCTGCGGATTTCCGACGCGGTCATGAACGGTCCAATGTGCAAGTCTGAGAGTTGCAGAATGCGGAAGCCGTCAAATTCTCTTGGAAGCCGGTCCATTTTGACCGAAGTTTCGGTAATTTGCAGGTTTAGCCGGCCTCGCAGGAGTCCATAGCCGCCTGCCACAAAGGGAGCCACGCCCAGCGTGAGTGCGGCCCGTTCCAGGAATTGCCGCCGGCTGGGAATTGCGGGAACTCCAGCCATGATCTCAGGGGATGCCGTAGGATTTTCGGCGGCCTTGGTTGGAGGTGCATTTTGTTTCTGGAGCGATGCCACTGTTTTGCGCGCCAGCCAGGATGCAGACCGGAACAGGCGGCTGGGGATGAGATACAGAACCAGAACGATGAGGAATCCCGTGAGTGATCCGAAAAGCCAGCATCCGAAAGGAGCATCCACCAGTGCGGCCTTCAGGGTCAATACTGTGGAGGCGCTGCCTCCTCCACGATGCCACAGGTAATTCCAGAGAAGAAAGAAGTACAACGCCAGCAGAGCGGATCCGAAAAGGCGCCGGATCATACGCGTTTGCGCGAATCGCCGCAGGATGCCGCCAACGCGGCGAAACCAGTAAACCTGGCTTGCAATAAAAAACGTCAAGAGGGCCAGCATGATGCCCAGCCTTAGCAATGCAAAATTAGGAATTTTATGATGAATCATGGTCCGAATATTTGCCTTTCAATTTGATCCTTGCCGGTCATCCAAACATGAGCACCGGGTGAGAGGTCTAAGATAGATAGCGGCTGATTCAGGTCAGCAGGCGAATAGAGAGTTTTATCAGTGGTCCTTCAAATCCGATCATCTACTGATGGGAGACGGTCCATCGTAAAGTTTGGAAGACGCCACCCTTTCGATTATAATGCTCAAGCAGCCGTGGATGGGCAGTAATCTGCAAGATCTCAGTGTCCAGACGGCTTCAGTGGGTTAGGGGCTGTCAGATAACGACTGGTCCATTTCGGACCCAATCCATCCCCTCACCCCTGCCCTCTCCCCGCCAGCGGGGAGAGGGTGACGCGAAGCGGCGGGTGAGGGGTGCCGGTTGGAAGCTGGAACAGTTATTTCTGAACGGGCCCCTAATTTAATTTCCGGCAGGTTAAGGCGTGGCTGACTCAAAAACAACGGTTGAAATTGAAAAGCCAGTAGTTTACACGGTGACGGACATCATGAAGCTTTTGCCTCATCGTTACCCATTCCTGCTGGTGGACCGCATCCTGGAGCTTGAACCCGACAAGAGGATCGTGGGCCTCAAGAACGTCACGGTCAATGAGGAGTTCTTTCAGGGTCATTTTCCCGGACTCCCTGTTATGCCCGGAGTTCTGGTGGTTGAATCCATGGCCCAGGTGGCCGGGGTGATGCTCTACCGGGATCTTGCGGAGCGCGAAAGCAAGTTGATCTACTTCACAGGTATTGAGGGCGCGAAATTCCGCCGCCCGGTCGTGCCTGGGGATCAGTTGCGCCTGGAAGCCAGCGTGTTGAACAGAAGGAACAACTTCGGAAAAGTGGATGCCCGCGCCACCGTGGAAGGAAAGCTGGTGGCCCAGGCCGTCCTGATGTTTGCGATTACCGATCGCCCTGGAAAATGAAAGCCCACCCAACCGCAATCATTCATCCGCAAGCAAAAATCGCATCCTCGGTCACGGTAGGTGCTTACAGCATCATCGGTCCCGGCGTCGAGCTTGGAGACGACTGTGAAGTGATGTCGCACGTGGTGATCGACGGGACCACCCAGGCGGGTTCCGGAAACCGGTTCTACCCTTACGCCTCAGTCGGGTTGGATCCGCAAGATTTGAAGTACAAGGGTGAAGCGACGCAGCTTCGACTAGGCAACGGGAACGTCATCCGTGAGTTTGTGACGCTGCACCGCGGCACCCTGGAGGGCGATGGCGTCACCTCTATTGGCAACCACAATCTATTGATGGCCTATGTTCACATCGCTCACGATTGCCGTCTGGGCGACTCGATCATTATGGCCAACGGCGCGTCGCTGGCGGGACACGTGGAGATTGGGGATCAGGCCGTGATCGGGGCCTTCTGCGCGATTCACCAGTTCTGCCGGATCGGCGCCTACAGCTTCTTGGGCAGCTACACGCTGGTCAACAGAGACATTATGCCCTATTCCAGAACCAGCGCGCCCCGCCCCATCGAAGTATTGGGCGCAAACCGCATCGGACTCGAACGGCGCGGCTTGACCGCTGAAGAGATTCGTGAAATTGAAAAGGCCTTCCGGGTTTTATGCCGTTCCAAACTGAACACCACCCAAGCTCTACAGGTTTTGGAATCGCAGGGGATTCAATCCGAACACGTGCAAGCTCTGGTGGACTTTATCCGCGCCTCGACCCGCGGAGTTGTGAAATAGAGAAGACTTGGCCTGGCTCCGCCTCAGATCAGCTAGTTGTGACCCCCTCACCCGTCCCGCACCGCGGGCCACCCTCTCCCCCAATTCGGGGGAGAGGGGTTGGGGGTGAGGGGCGATATAGAACTTGACTCAATTACGTCAAATTTCGCACATCTAGGAGTCTAGCCCGGCCCGGATTGCTCAAGAAGTCTTTTCCGAATTTATGAGCGAATCAAGTAAGACCTCATCCCCGGTTGAATCGGAGTTGACGGCCCAAGCGCCGCGGCTGGCAATCATCGCCGGCAATGGCCGGTTTCCCTTTCTGGTACTGGATGCGGCGCGAAGGCAGGGGATCGATCCGCTGGTTATTGCCATTCGTGAAGAAGCATCTCCTGAACTTTCAACCTACGCCTCTTCGATTCATTGGCTGAGCCTGGGCGAAGCTGCCAAAGTATTTGAGTTGCTTCACGCTGGGAAGGTTGGCAAGGTTTTGCTGGCGGGGCAAGTGAAGCATCACCAGCTTTACAGCACCATCCGGGCTGATGGCGTGGTGACACGGGAGCTGGAAGGATTGGGCCGGAAGAACACGGACGCGCTGATTGGGACCTTCGTCAAAATGATTCAAGCTATGGGGATTGAAGTGCTCGATTCCACCCACTTCATTAAGCCCTTGCTCGCCCATGAAGGTGTAATGACCCATCGATCCCCCGATCCGGACGAGGTGGAAGACATTCAGTATGGCCGCGAAATCGCCAAAACCATCGCCGGGATCGACGTCGGCCAAACCGTGGTGGTGTGCAACCGTGCTTGCGTGGCGGTGGAAGCAATGGAAGGAACCGATGCCACCATTGAAAGGGCTGCGACGCTCAGCAACGGTCGGCGGCTGGTGGTGGTGAAGGTGAGCAAGCCGCGGCAGGATATGCGCTTTGATGTTCCTGTGATCGGACTGAAAACGATTGAAGTGATGCGCCGTGCCAAAGCCCAGGTGCTGGCCGTCGATGCCGGGAAAACATTGCTCTTTGAGCGGGAGCAACTCCTCGATGCTGCGAACCAAGCGGCGATCTCGATTGTGGGGATGAAGAGCGGGACGGAAGAATGAAAGCGGCCGGATCGAGAATGGTGGGAAACAGCAGTGGCGCAGTTTGCTGGTGCGGCGGTCTCTGATCGCCGACTTTTATTTTTCAACAGCTTTCGGCGGTCAGAGACCGCCGCACCAGCAAGCAAATGACGCCACCACCCGGGAAACAGATTCGGGCTGGTGATGAAAGGAAGAGCATGGCGGAAAAAATCAGAGTTGGCGTCTTAGGGGTTGGAGAACACGGGAGGCATCATGCCCGCCGCTACGCGGAGATTGAATCCGCTGAGCTGGTCGGTGTTTACGACATCCAAGACGACCGTTGCCAACAGGCCGCTGCCGAGCTGGGTGTCCGGCCTTTTCAGTCGATCGAAGAAGCGCTGCGATCGGTGCAAGCGGTGAGCATCGTCATTCCCACCACGGGCCACGCCGCCGTCGCCCGCAAGGCCTTCGAATTGGGCGTTGACGTCTTGATTGAAAAACCCATTACCCGGACGGTAAAAGAAGCGGATGAACTGATTGATTTTTCTAAATCGTTGGGACGGGTGCTGCAAGTGGGGCACATCGAAAGATTCAATCCGGGCGTGGTTGCCGCCAAGCCCATCACTCATCAACCGCTTTTCTTTGAGGTCCACCGCCTCGGGGTGTTCAGTCCGCGCAGCCTGGACGTGGACGTGGTCTATGACCTGATGATCCACGATCTGGATTTGGTTCTGTGGATGGTGGGTGCGCCGCCCTGTGAGGTTCGCGCCGTGGGCCTGCCGGTTCTCACCAACAAAGTGGACATTGCCAACGCCCGGGTCGAGTTTGAAAATGGCGCGGTTGCAAACTTTACCGCCAGTCGTGTCAGCACCGAAAAGGTTCGGAAATTCCGCTATTTTCAACCAAACGAATACGTCTCGATCGATTTTTCACGTCAGGACGCGCTGGTGATTAGTGTGGACCACACAAAGCCTAATCCCGAAATGGGCTTCCGCAAACTGGAAACTCGACGGGTCGAACCGTTGCGGGCCGAGCTTGAGGCATTCCTGGATTCGGTCAGAACACGGCAAGCACCGCTGGCCGGGGGCAGGGAAGGGCGGGCGGCGTTGGCGCTTGCCGCAGAGGTCATGGATCACATCGAGCGTCATGCGGACCAAGTCCACCTCAGCTTGAGTTCCCCGGCTGGACATGCCGGCGAGATCTAGTTTTTTCGGGATGCAAAGGGCGCCCTGCATCACCGCTCATTGAAACGGCCTTCGGAGCTTTACCAAGACTTTACGATGAGTGGGGCGGGAAGCGGGCCGTTGCTATATAATCAAGTATCGAAAATGATTGGACCTGGTGATGGATTCTGAGCCCTCGCTCAATCTACTTCTTGAGCTGGAAACTGAAGTCACGCGATGGCGGCGCAGGACGATGTTCCTGCTCTCCATCATGTTTCACATTCTGCTTTTCTTGCTTCTGATTGTTTCCCCAAGCCTGTTCCAGCGAGGGGAGGCGCTGCTGGGAATTAAGCCTCAACCCCAGCCGAAACAAGAGACGACGTTTCTACTCTTGCCGCCGGACGTGCTGAAGCGGCTTGAAATGCCCCCCAAGACCAACATTCTCTCTGACAAAAACCGGCTGGCGCGCGGGCGCGCTCCCAAGATCAATCCCAAAGCCCTGCCCATGCCTTATATGAAGGGAAACTCCAGGATGCCGGAAGTGGCCGGAGGGGGCAGCCCGAAACCGAAGCCGGCCCCGCCCGCACCCCAACCGCACCCCCAATCTCCGCCTCCCGGCCAGCAAACCCAAGCTCAAGTTCAACGTCCGACACCGCCCACCCAGCAGCAGTCCGAGCAAAGCAAGCTGCGACTGGAGGATGTTCAAACGCCCAAGCCCCAAACCAATACCCTCGCTCGGGCCATGGGAATGTCCACGCCGGAAGAGGTCATGCGCCAGACCATGCAAGGCGCTGCGCAGAATCGGGCGGTCAGAGGGGTTCCTGGCATGGGGGATTCGCCCGCGCAATTCAATAACCCCAGTTCAAACTTCTCGACGGAAGGTCCCATTATTTTATCCGACACGCGAGGAGTCGATTTTGGCCCCTACTTAGCCCGCATCCTGATGATCGTGAAACAGAATTGGTATGCGGTGATTCCAGAATCCGCGCGATTGGGTGAAAAAGGGCGCACGGCGATTGTATTTGAGATTCTGAAGGACGGATCAGTGCCTCAAGTCCGCCTGGTGGGGGCATCCGGGCATTTGCCGTTGGATCGCGCCGCGCTCGCCAGCATCCGCGCATCGATACCCTTTCCTCCGCTGCCCCAGGAGTTCACCGGCCGTCATCTGGTTCTCCAATTCAATTTCCTTTATAACCTGGGGTATAGCCAATAGCTTCTGATGGGCCGTTGTGGTTCGGAGCCGGGCGTGCGATTTACACCCATCCCTTGTGTGCATCTCTCTCATTTTAGATTGCGCGATACGCAGGCTCCTTAACGGACGTGACTTGTGCTACTCTAAACGTTTTAGAGTGTGGAGACCTCGACCCAAATCCGATCTCGCGGACTTTAAGCGAATTAAGGAGTTTGCGTGGAAAAGGTCCGCAGCGAGTGGAACCGGAGGACAATGAGCGGACCGTCTCCCAGTTCGCTGCTTTTCACCTGCTGCCAATCCGGTCAACGCCATGTTTTCCCGCCATCAACTCCTGGGATCTTTTCTGATTCTCGCAGCAATTTTATGCCTTCTGTTGGTCCGTCTGATTCTTTACCACCGCTGAAAAGAACGGAACCGGAATATCCGGTGGTTGCCATCGTGGGCCCCACGGCCTCCGGAAAATCAGCCCTATCCGTTGCCATTGCAGGAAACCTCGGCGGCGAGGTTGTAAACTACGACTCGGTGCAATTGTACCGGGGCTTTGACATTGGATCAGGAAAACTCCGGGACGATGAGCAGAAGGGAATTCCTCATCTTCTGCTCGGCATCGCCTCCGCCGGCGAAACCATGACCGCCGGAGAATACCGGCGCCGTGCCCAGGAAGTTCTCGCATCGATTCGGGCGCGGCGCAAGCTGCCGGTCCTAGCCGGAGGAACGGGACTTTACCTCCGGACATTGACCGAAGGCCTGTTCGACGGGCCGGCGCGGTCCGAGGAATCCCGGGCGCGGCTTCGTCAAATTGCCGCCCGGCACGGTGGAGATTTTCTCCACCGGATGCTGGCGCGATTGGATGCTCCCGCCGCCCGGCTTATTCATCCTTGTGACACCCAGAAAGTCATTCGCGCCATTGAAGTCCGCTGCGTCACGGGTGAGGCGATCTCCCGGCTTCAATCGAAGGGCCGCCACCGCATTCCCGGTTTTGCTTTTGTCAAAATTGGCCTCAATCCGGTTCGAGCGCTGCTTTATGAGCGGATCAACCAGCGTGTGGAGCGGATGTTCACAGATGGCATCCTGGAGGAGACGCGCTCCGCGCTGGCGCGGCTCAAAGATCCTGACGGTCCCCTTCCAACACCCCTTGAAGCCCTGGGTTACCGGCAGGCGGTGGCCGTCCTGCGCGGTGATCTGGGATTTAGTGACGCAATTCGAGCCGCCCAGACCGCCACGCGCCACTACGCCAAAAGGCAGATGACGTGGTTCCGCAAGGAGGCCGGTGTCCGCTGGTTCCACGGTTTTGGAGACCAGGATGAAACCATCCAGCGGGTATTGGATTACCTATTGAGTCTGGGGGTTGGTGATCCCAAGCCGGGACTTGGCACATCTCTCCCCGGCCAGCCCCTGCAATTTCCTGAGAGGGAAAACCCATGAATGTACCTCCCAACAGCAAGAGAGAACATCCCGAAAAGACCACACAGAACATCCAGGATGCTTTCTTGAACGTTGTCCGCAAGGATAAAGCGCCCATCACCATTTATCTGATGAGCGGAGTGAAGCTCACGGGCCGTATCCGGAGCTTTGATAAGTTCTGCCTGATCCTGGAAAGCAACCATCAGGAACAATTGATCTTCAAGCATGCCATCTCCACCATCATCGCCCCTCGCATGGTAAATCCACCCGCCCCGGTGGCGGAGCCGGAGGCCCACGATTCAAAATCCTGAAGGACGCGAGAAAGTTTTCCTCGTGGGCTGGTCCTGGACTCGCCGGCCGAAGTCCTCGTCTGAAGGGAGCGTTTGTCCGGACGAATCCGAAGCTTTCCAGGAAATCTCTGAACTTGTACTGAGCGCCGGTGCCAGCGCCGCCGGCTCCATCCACCAACGCGCCGCGAGCCCCGACCCGGCGACCTTAATTGGCCGGGGTAAAGCCATGGAATTGAAGGCAGAGGCCCACGGCGTCGGGGCATCCGCCGTTCTCTTCGACCATGATCTGACTCCCACCCAACTGCGCAACCTCGAGCAAGTCCTCGAGCTCAAAGTCATCGACCGCACCCAACTCATCCTGGATATCTTTGCGCGCCGCGCCCGCACCCGGGAGGGAAAACTGCAAGTGGAACTAGCGCAGTTAACCTACCTCCTGCCGCGCCTGGCGGGGCGCGGAACATCCTTGTCGCGGTTGGGCGGCGGCATCGGCACGCGCGGCCCCGGAGAACAACAGTTGGAGTTTGACCGGCGCCGCATCAGGACCCGCATTCAAACTCTCCGCCAAGCCCTGGAGCGGGTTCGCTCCCAGCGCGCCTTGCACCGCGCCCACCGCAAGGAACAAAACTTCCGGATGGTGGCGCTCGTCGGTTACACCAATGCCGGCAAGTCCACGTTGTTTAACCGGCTCACCGGCGCCAGTGCAGTCGCGTCATCGAGAATGTTTGCGACCTTGGATCCCACCGTCCGGCTGATTCCTCTCGCGTCGAACCGCCCCGCGCTGCTTTCTGATACGGTCGGATTTATTCGCAACCTCCCGCCTCACTTGGTTACGGCCTTCCGGGCAACCCTGGAAGAGTTGCAAACTGCCGATCTTCTGCTCCACGTGATCGATGTTTCCCACCCGTGTTGGCAACAACAAGCGGCTGCCGTCGAAAACGAACTCGAGGCTCTGGGGCTTGCCCAGATGGCGCGAAGGAGAGTAGGAAACAAGATCGATTTGGTTGATCCACTGGAGGTGCGCGGGTCGATCGGTCTCTGGGATGTGGCGGTTTCCGCCAGAACAGGAGAAGGCATCGAATCGCTCCTGGAGTCCATCGACCAGGGGTTGACCCTTGGAGATCCCTTGGTGGAAGCTGAATTCAGGTTGCCCGCGGGGGGTGGTGAGGCCTTGGCGGCCCTTTATCGGCTGGGCACTGTACTTTCTACCCGCTTTGAGGAAGACCGGTTGGTGGTTCGGGCCCGGCTCAGCCTGTCCTCTCGCGAGCGCTTTTGCGCATGCCACGTGGCATGATTCATAGTTCATGCCAAAGTGGTTAAAATTCAGCCTCTTTCAGCCTTATGAAGCTGTGGAAAACATTGTGGAAAAGGGTCCAGCCGGGGCGCTGCGACGGCCAACCGAGAACGTACCTTTTCAAATATTCATCACTCAGTGAATAATACAAACCTTTGTTTTTCAATGACATAATGAAGTTCAGCGATAATGGATGGACTTGTAACATGCCTGTTTAGATGTTAAGCGAATTTGAAATATATCTTCGGTTTTGCACAATCCTGGGGCAACCCTAAGTTCCAACCCTCCTTTTCACCACCGCCTGTTTTGGCCCCCTTTGGCCGTGAATTTCCGGCTCTTGCCGGTTGCCGCCCGAGCCTGGATCATTCACAGAGTTTCACTCGATGGTGACGTTTCGGTAAGCGTGTTCAGGATGGGATTTCTCACTACCGCAAGCCCCACCACCGGCTTGTCCCATGGTTTCCCGGTAATTCCAAGCCTCCACTCCGCAGGATTGCAGCAAGCAAGTAGCTTTCCCCAGCGCGTAGAGTGCCGGGCTACAGCCCGCCGCTACGGCAGTCCACATCGGGGGAAACGCCCGCGCCAGCCGTCCGCTCCGCCCTCCAAAATATTTTGTCTCATTTGTCTCACCTTTCGCCACCGTCTCAAGCGAACCCACTAGGCTGAATCGGTAGTGTGCCGCGCGGACTGCGCCCAACGCATTGCTGACGGTGGGTCGCGCAGACCTGCGCCTTTCAGGTCTGCGGCTGTTCTCCTCGTCGGCATTGTAGGGGCGGGGCTTGCCCCGCCCGTCGTTGAAACCTCCGCGGGTACGGCAAGCCGTACCCCTACAAGCCGCCGCGGTCAGCGTGTTCCTGACCGTGGCTACCGACTTCACGACAAGGAGAATTTCCATGGAAACCAAAACCCGCAATGTGACTGAAAAGCGTCTGGCCGCCAATTGTGCTGCCGCGCAAAAGTTGACGGGACCGAAGACCGCCGAGGGCAAGCAGCGCGCCGTAGGGGCGGGCTTTAGCCCGGCATCGGTCCCTTCGCCGAGTCAAATCGTAGAGGCGGGCTTTAGCCCGGCAAATGCCGCTGCCCCAACAAAAAAACGCGGAACGAACCCTAAGAACTCTAATGCTCCTTTAGAATCAACAGACGGTGAACCGCTGGTGACCACGCGCTTGGGGATCACCGGCGCATCCTTGCTGGCAGAACCGGCTCCGCCGCCTTCACCCGTTCCTTCAGCGAGTTATAGTTGAGCCGGAGCGCCTGAGCGGGTTTTATGGACGTCGCGCTCTGAGGCGGCTTTCACCGCCACAGCCTACAGCGCTTCCAGGATAGGAGAAGAGGGTGGACGCGTCTTACGCCAGCGTTCAAACCCCCGGCGGACTTGCTCGATTGTCGTGCCAATAACGTAGCTCTTCCGGGTCATCATCAGTCTATCCTCCTGGCTCTTGGCCATCAGCCGGCAACTCCAGTGGGTCATTCATGGATGCTTGGTTTGCAAGGGATCTTCCACTATCAACTCATTCAGCCCTACCAGAAGATGGGCGACCCCAAGGCACGCGGCCTCAGCATCCTGCAATTTATTTACGGAACGTATTCCGCAATATTTCTTAACTTTTTGCAAGATCAATATTAGAATGGTGGCCGCTTTTGCGAGTGCACGCAAGCGAGCCCGTTGGCGTGATAGCGCGGTGTTCTCGCCCACGGGACAAACTCCGCTGTGATAGAGCAATAAACCGAGTACTCGAATTGGCCGGTTCCGGCGTGACGAAGCGGTGCGGGCCATCAGGCGCCGGAGGAATCTGCCGTAATGAAGATCAAACTGTTGGCATTTATGGCCGCTACTCTGTTGGTCCTGGCGGGGACAGTGTGCTCTCAGGCTGCTCTGGCCGCGGTTCCCCGTCCCAACCGCGTGCTGCTCGTGATCGCAAACCAGTGGGATGATCCTTCGGGATTCCTCATTCGGGAAGGCAACGAGTTTCATGAAATTGCCAGTCTGCTTAAGAACTGGGGTATCCCCTTCGACATTCTGCGTCTGGACCAAGAGAGGCTGGACCCCGACGATTTCATCGGATACGACGGCAAGCCGCTTTACGGTGCGATCCTGTGGGACGCTGATCCGGCAAAGTATAAAGATCAGAACTATGCCGTGCTTGCCGAAGCGGTCGAAAAATGGAACATCGGGCTTGTGGCACTCTCCAATCGCATTCGGCATCCTGTCCTCGAGGGGCTTCTCGGCCTGCATTACCGCGGCTACTATTCTTCCAGTGCTCCGATTGTCCCGGATGTGCACGGAGACTTCCTGCTCAACGGCTTGCCCAATCCGCTCGATACGAATGACGATCCTCGCATTGAGTTAACGGCAAAGGGCGTGATGGCCACGAAGGTGCCTTGGCAATTTCCTCCTTTCAAAGACCGGGTGCTGGTGGACAACGTCAGGGCAACCGTGCTCTCCATCCAAGGTGGGATTCCCCAAATCACCCGGCGCGAGGTGAGGCCAGGCACGTATGCCATCTGGATCGGCAGTGACTACCTGAGCTTCCTCCACTATCAGGCGATGCGGACCGTTCTGCGCCGAGCCCTCGCGCTGGCCGTGGGGTACCAGCTTTACCGCGACTGGTCCCGGGACGCCATCCTCGAGATGGACGACGTGGGATCAGCACAAAATTCATGGCTCGAAAGTTGGCACTATGCGACCCTGACACAGGATCAGATTGAAAAACGTCTCATCGAGCCGCTCGAGAATCATCATGCGTTGCTTGCAATCAATGCCTGCCCCGGGTTTGTGGACCGCAACGCGCGGAGGATCGTCCCTTCATTTCAGCAGGTGTTCACAGACGAGTTCGGGACGCGCCAGGATTACATTTCCACCAAGCGCGGCCTGGATGAGGGATTGAAGCGTGGTGTCTTCGAAATTCAGAGCCACGGATGGACACACATGCAGCCGGACCTTGATTCGCCCCCGGGTCCCTGGTGGGACGCGCCGTTGTACGAAGAAAAAGCCGAGGTCGGTTGGTATCGCGAGTTCGGTGACACGCGGCGGAACAAGGAAATTCCTGCGGCCGTCCAGCGCCGGCATCTCGAAAACTCGATCACTTGGCTCGAAAGAGAATTCGGAGTCACGCCGCTTTCTTTCGTCGCCGGAGGTAACGGAATCTCCGAGTCGCTCCCGAATAACACGACGGTCCTTGCGGCTCGCGCCGGATTCGGGTGGTTCGGTGACTATATCGGACCTGATCTCGCCATCGAGGCGCTGCTCGGTTACTCCGGCATGGGAGGGTCGGAATTCGGAGGCACCAGCGACGCTCCGCTAGTGGTTTGGATTCCGCCCGACGGCCATGATCGTGGCATCTCCCAGCACCCAGACCAATTCGCCCGGATCTTTGCCCAGCTTCGTGAATGGAACTACGGCAGCATGAACGCCTACATCGCGTATACGCATGCACAGGTTCGCTCGATGCAGGGGGGTGGATTAACGCTCCGGGTCAGCTATGATCAGCATTTCTGCCGGTACTTCGGCGACCACGCATCCGACTGGCAGATGGAAATCCCGAGCGCCGATTCCGCCCTCCAAGTCACAGTTGATGGCAAGCCGCAGCAGGTCGTGTTCAAACAGGGAACTGGAACGGTGAGGATTCCGCCAGGACTCGGGACCCACACCATCACAGTTCCCGGGTTCGGCAAGTAGTAACTGGCGCGCCGTTCATCCAGGCTGGGGCACTTTCAGGCGGTGGACTTTTCAACATCGACAGAAACAGAGTGTGGGGCGGGAATCACGGGATAGCCCAGCAACAACGAAATCTTTTGAACGGTCTCGCGCACCGCGCTCTTGATCGCCGGGAGATTTTGTGACATCCGGATGCTCGGTCCCGAGATACTGAGGGCCGCAATGGGCAGGCCTTCACTTGCGAAAATTGGCCCCCCCACGCAGATGATGCCCTGCATGTTCTCCTCATTGTCCACGGCCACACCTTCTGCCCGCACTCGTTCCAATTCTTCCTCGAGCCGGGAATGACTTGTGATCGTGGTTTGGGTTATTACAGGCATGCCATGGCGAATCAGATATTTCTCGAGTTCATCGGGCGGCAGGTGGGCGGCGATGGACTTGCCGACAGACGTGGAGTGCAGATGGGAGTATTCGCCGACCGCGGCCGCGACCCGGTGCGGTTTGGGGCTCTCAAGAACCAAGATATAGATGGCAACACCTCCGCGTGGCACCGCAAGGTTGACGGATTCTCCGAAAGTCAGCAACAAAGTCTGCATCAGCGGCTTGGCAAGGACGGTGAGCCTCTGGTAAGGAAGTGCGTTCGTCCCCAACTCGAAGAATTTGCCCGAAAGCGAGTAAAGACTGCTCACGAGGTCCTGGTCAACGTAGCCAAGCTTCCCCATGGAGTAGAGCAGGCGGTGAACCGTGGTCTTGGCCATGCCCACCATTTCGGTAATCTCGTCAAGGGGAACTCCGGACTTCGGTTGCTGGCTCAGGACCTCCAGAATGGCAAAAAGCTTCTGGGTGACGCCGACAAAATTCTTGTCGCGGTTTGGTTTATGAACCTCTTTCCGCTTCTTCCCTGGCATATCACTCTCCCCGGCTTTCCTGGACTTAGTGCTGGTCTTCGGAAATTTGATAACGTATTCAGCGCCCGCCCCTCACCCGCCGCTTCGCGCCGCCCCTTCCCATGGGGAGAGGGGCGGGGGCTGAGGGGGATTGCTGAAACGGGCCGCCCGGTAAGCAAGTGCAATTGTGAAAGGCAGCTCTTCGCGTCAGCCCCAGTCTCGCAGCGGTCTTGACACAGCCATTATATGATTATTGTGAGCTTACTTCTAGGAAGTCCAGTGGCCAGAGGCAGCGAGCGCCGCGAGTTGGAATCAGCCGCTTGTGGTTTCTTCAAGAGGTGCTGCCGGGAGGTCCCAGGCGGCTCGCTTTTCTTTTCTGAGGAAGACGGCAATTATTCCGGAAGCAGCAAGGGCGGTGCTGAGCAGGAAGAACGCATCGACGAAATTATGCGTGCGCTGCTTCACGATCCCAACGGCGAATGGCCCAAAGAACCCGCCGAACGAGCCGAGCGCATTGATCATTCCCATCGCCGCTCCGGCCACTTCCTTGGGCAGCGTTTCCGTTGGAATTGCCCAGAATGGACCTAGCGTGGCGAAAGGTCCGGCTGCGGCGAGTGAAATCAGAGCAAAGGAGAGCAATGTGGAATGACGACTTTCGAAGACAGCGCCGAACAGGAGTACACCGCTCAGGATGAGCGGCACAGCAACGTGGAGACGACGCTCCCTTGACTTGTCCGAGTGGCGTGAATTGAACACCATTGCGAATCCAGCCAAAACATAGGGGATACTAAAGAGGACTCCAATTGAGAAACTCGGGAGCTTTCTCACGCTGGCGAGCGCGCTTGGCAGCCAAAAGAGGTATCCGTACGACCCACAATTGAGGAGAAAATAGACGCCGATCATCAGCAAAACCTGCGGCTGAAGCAACGTTTTCCGAAACGAGACGTGCGGTTCATTGACCGTCTGCAATCGCTCGCGGCGGAGAGTGGCTTCGAGGCTCTCGCGCTCCTGGCGCGAAATCCAGGCAGCCTTGGCGGGACGATCATCGATGAACACTTCCCAGATGACCAGCCAAAGGAAAGGCAGGACGCCTTCCGACACCAGCAGGACACGCCAATTCCAGCGGCCCAGGATATAACCGGAGAGCGGCGACGAGAGGATGAGCGCGACCGGCTGGCAAAGCATCCAGTAGGCGTTGGCGCGGGCTCGCTCGCTCCTCGGGAACCAGTTGGCAAGCAGGATAAGCGTTGCAGGGAAGACTCCACTTTCTGCGGCGCCCAGCAACAGACGCATCAACCACAACTCTCTCCATGTCTGAACCAACCCGGTGCCAACGGCGCACGCCCCCCACAGAATCAAAAGAATACTGACCAGTCGTTTTGGGCTCCCTCGGGAGGCCAGGTGGCCTCCGGGAATCTGAAAGAGCAGATAACCCCAGAAGAAAATCCCAGCGGCGCTGCCGGCCTGGACGGCGTTCATGTGAAGTCCGCGGCTCATCGACGGCAACGCCAAAGAAATGTTGGTCCGGTCAATATAAGAGATGGTGTACATCACGAGCGCGACAGGAATGATCCTCAGCCAGCGCCTGTGACGGACGGGATTCTCCTGCAAAAGATGTCTCTTCATCGTGCCGGACGCGTCGGCCCAAGTTTCAGCTCCAGTAATGTCACGCTGAACGGCTCGAACCGGAATGTGAATTCGCTGCCCCTGATGTTCACGGCCCGGGAGGTCGTGGTGATGCGGTCGGGATCATTTCTGGTATTCATGGCTTCTGAGTCGCGCGCTCCTTCGCGGTCCCCCAAGACCATGACGTCTCCGCCGGCGGGAGTTGCAGTGAATCCATTCAAGTGAAATCGTCTCTCTTCAGTTTCAGAGGTCGAATTGACGGCATAAATTCTCAGCACTTTGCCTCCCGGGTCAACCGTGGCGCTCAAATCGGGCTCGCTAAGCTGCCAGGGTAGATCGCCGGAGCGCTCAATGCGTAGCGGGTAAGTTCCGGCGGCCCGCTGATAAAGCCTCTGGGAGTAGTAGGTAGGTGAGAGGTAAAGCCAACCTGGGCCTGGCTGGATGACTCCTGACCCAAAGCTGTCAACCAGGTTAGAACGTACGGCGATTTCCACCAAGCCGGCATAACGATGCAACAGGTTCTGATAGCGCGAGCAACTGAGTGCATTCCCCAAGGTGAGTAGCATTCCCCGGGTCAGCCCCATTTCACCCCCAGTAGTATTCCACTCGGTGACGCCGACTCGCAAGTCCTTCCCATTACTGTATCGGGCAATCTGGTCTTTGAGGAACTCGAAGTCTTTCTGCTTACCACGCAGGTCCATGCACTCATAATGGTGAGGACAAAGGTAATCAAGATACCCCCCGCCTTCCTTGAGCGTATCTGCCGAAGGAAATGACGACAGGATCTTGATGGTGGGATCAACTTTGCGCATAGCTTCCGCAAAGGCCTTGACTGACCCGTCATAGGCGGGCCCGCCCACCTCGTTCCCAATCTGCCAGTATTTTACATGGTAGGGCTCCGGATGGCCGTACCGGGCTCTAATCCTGCCCCAGTGAGTTTGTGTACTGCCGTTGAAATACTCAACCTCTGCCGCAGCGTCCTCAGGTTTCTTGCCACCCCACCGCACGCAGATCAGCGGCTCCGCATTCACGTAACGGCAGAGCTTAATAAATTCCTCGACTCCGACGAAATTGGGATCGAGTCCACCCCAGGGATTGGTGACATAAGGAACCCGCTGATCCCACGGTCCAATACACTGGTCCCACTCGAAGACTTCTATCGTGCTTCCGCCGAACCGGATGACGCCGGGATTCATGGCCTTAAGCGCGCGCACGACGTCCGGCCGCCAAATCCCGAGGACGGCATTTTCACCGATCAGGGTGATGCGATCCAACCATAGTGTTCCCGGACCTTCGAATTCGATGGTGAGCGTGGCATTGTCGATCGTGCGGTTCGCGCGCAGAACGGCTTCCGCACCCTGCCAGCCTTCAACCGCCCGGCCCAGTGAAACAGGGCCGGCAATCAAGCCCCCTCCACCGCGAAGCGAGGCCCACACTCTCACGTGTCCAATGCTCCTCATGTGCAGATGCAGCCGGTAGCCCAGGCCTTTCTCCAGATAAAATCCATCTTGTGAAATCCCCGCTCTGGCGCGCGCGACAGGAAGCTCGATCTTCTCGGAACGTTTGCCGTTATAGGGATTCGTGGTGTCCAGCGAGAACGTTGCGTCCTCGACCGCCCCATCGGGATACCAAGGGCGACAGGGCTTATCGATTGCCCGCTTGTAGCTAGGCTTCCATGGCGGTTCCTCCTCAAAACTGGTGGACTCCACCTGTTGGGCAAGCATGGAGGGAATCAAGTGGCAAAGGGGCTCGATGAATTGCCCTCCTTGCTTCAAATCGATGGGCCGCTTGCTGATCCTGGTGTAGTCGATGTGGACGTCCGTAGCTGGGAGCGTGTGGACCTCCTCCAGATGCACACCGTCAAACCAAACTCTTCCCGCACCCTGAGCCAGGCCAACCAGGGCGATGCGGATCCGGCCCGGCGAAGGGACTCGAAAGATCACCCGCTCTTCCTGCCACGGCGAGGTTCCCAACTGGACTGGAGTCCTGCCTTGATCGCCTGCAGGCGTTTCAACCACAATTTGAGCGCCCCCTCTGGTCTTGTCCGGCCCGCTCAGGCTTTCGGTCTTGATCCATGCGCTGACCTGCCACAAGGTGCCGACTGGCAAGAACAGGTCCTGACTGATCGTGGCGTCCGCTGCATCGCGCGCCTCAACAAGCAGAGATTCACTCCCCTCTTTGAACTCCGTAGCATCCGTCCTGACCACAACGCGGCTGCCGCGGCTGTTCTTGATGGAGACTTTCCATCCGGGGACCTGACCTGCAATGCGGGGAGAGGTTTCAAAGCTCGGATTGTGTAATTGTGGTACAGCGATCGCCAGGAATAATAGCAACCCAGACAGCATCCGTTCCTACCTCCTATCCTCTTCGCATCCTGCTGCAGCTCATGCTCAAAGGATCTCGGGGATCCGACTGCGCCATTCTATATCAAGCTGCCTGAGCGGCCAGGTTAAAATGTACGGAATTCATTCCGCAAACGCTTGACGAGCAATCTCCGACGTGTTACTCTCGCCTTCGTCCTTCGCGAGATCCGCTGCGGCTTGGTCGAGGAGTGAGGGTTCGGCGCAACTTTGACCGGCGGCAGCTTGCTCAATCTACGGGCAGGCATGGGAGGACACCGATGGAACCTTGGTTGCACGGCGTAATCCCCGCAGCAATCACACCATTCGATGGTCAGGGTAGGATCGACGAGAAAAAGCCATTCGAAGGAGCCGGTATTCTTTTGCCGGGTCTCCGCAGGGCTCAAGGCCGGAAGGGATTCTGCAAACATGCGGAGTAGACGATGAGCGAGTTCGAAGGCAAAGTCGCGATGATCACCGGCGGCGGATCCGGCATCGGCCGCGCCACCGCAATCCTGTTCGCGGCACAAGGCGCTCAAACCGTGGTCATTGATTGGAACGAGTCTACTGCGGAAGAGACCGTCAAGTCGATTGAGCAACGAGGAGGCCAAAGCTTTTACATTCGAGCCGACGTCAGCCGCAGTGAAGACATGAAAGGGGCGGTCGACATTGCAGTCGCCCGATACGGACGGATTGACATTCTGTTTGCCTCCGCGGCCACCCAGATTACCAAGTCGGTTGCAGAGACGAGCGAGGAGGAGTGGGAACGGCTCCACGACGTTAACTTGAAGGGGACGTTCCTCTGTTGCAAGTACGTGTTGCCCGTCATGCAGACGCAGAAGAGCGGCAGTATTGTGATCGCCTCTTCCGGGCATGCCTTTGTTACCTATCCGAACTCCTCCGCTTACGCCGCGACTAAGGGTGGGCTGCTCGCTTTCATGCGCGGCGTTGCGTTGGATTACGCTGCGGACGGCGTCCGAGTGAATTGCGTAATACCGGGCGCGACGGACACGAGTCTCCTGCGTAATTACTTGAACGCCTGCGCCGATCCACGGGCAGAAGAGGATCGCATCACGCGGCGCATTCCTTTGGGGCGACTCGCCCAACCCGAGGACATCGCGAAGGCCGTGCGATTCCTGTGTTCGGCTGATGCCACCTACATCACGGGTACTTGGCTTGCGGTGGACGGTGGCCTTCTGGCGGGAGGATGAGCGCAGGGTAACCCCACGCTGCCTTCCCTCCGCTCGGCCGATGAGCGTTTGGGGAGGTTGTTCGCGGTCGGAGGGCCCGGCCACGCCGATCACTAATCAGCAATTGCGCTGCGATGTTGGCGATTGGCTCACCGAGTTCCAAGACCGTGAAAGCTCCTTCTACTTCCTGTGGTGACGCCAACTGGATACACCCTGGACATCATACTGGGGCTCAAAGGCTTTGCCGGCCATTCAACTTTCTCTCGCACTCTTCCGGCGTCCCAGCACAGCACCTTGGGATAGTGGTTGAACTTCATTGGCGTATATCGCCAACCAGCCCGCCTTGAGATGACGCTCAGGCCGTTTCCACTCGCCCAGCCGACGCCTGATCTCACCCTCACCGATTTCAAGGTCGACCCTTCGGACGATCAGATCAATCCGAATCCGCTCCCCCTCTCTGACCACGGCCAAAGGTCCTCCGCAAGCCGCCTCCGGCATGACCTGTCCCACGGTGATTCCACGATTGAGACCCGACAGTTCACCGTCCGTCAAAACAGCGACTGATTCCGCGAGGCCAGCGCCAACAAGAGCCGCCATAAAGCTGCAAGCAAACACCGTGCCCGGCCCACCGGCGGGGCCCATCATGCGCAGGACAACCACGTCGCCTGGCCTGATGTTCCCTTTGGAAAGCTCTACAATCGCGAAGTCTTCATCCTCAAATACGCGGGCCGGTCCGGCGAATTGACGCCGGGCATCAGGGACGGCTGAGAGCTTGACGATCGCACCTTCCGGAGCAAGGTTCCCTCGCAATATCACAAGGCCGGGTTCGGGCCGGAACGGCCGTTCCAACGGGCGAATTACTTTCTCATCCACGTCTATTCGTTCTTCAAGCACCTCGGCGAGACTCTTGCCACCCACCGTTCGGACCTCAAGATGGAGTTTTTCTTTGAGCTGTTGCATGACGCCGCGAGTTCCGCCAGCCGCTTCGAAATGCTCAATCCGGTCCGGGCCGTTCGGCTTGATACTCGTAATTTGCGGCACGCTCCGGCTGATTTCCTCAAAAAGTGCAATGATGTCCAGGTCAAGTTCGGCCTCCGTTGCGATGGCCGCCAAGTGCCGGACGGTGTTGACGGAAGCGCCGATGGCCACCGCCACAGTGACCGCATTACGCAGAGCCCCGGCCGTCAGGACCTGACGGGGACGGATTTGTTCACGGGCCATCTGCACAACTCGCTCCGCACTGCGACGGGCGCATTGGAACAGTTTCTCGCTCCCCGCACGGATGGGCGTTGTTCCCGGGAGGGCCATTCCAAGTGCCTCTGCCATGACGTGCATGGAGTTAGCCGTGGCCAATCCAGCGCACACTCCCGGCCCCTGAATTGCCACACGTGTCCACTCCTCAAGTTCCTCCACTTTCATCAAGCCGGTCGACACGGTCCCCACCGCTTTGTAAACTTCTTCGATGTCTACCTCATGACCTCGACAGTTTCCTCCCAACTGATAACCACACGGAACCACAATCGAAGGAAGGTTCAGCCGGCCAGCGGCCATAAGATGTGCGGGCGTTGTCTTGTCGCATGAAGATAGCAAGAGCATTCCATCCAGGCAGGCGCCTTCTACCATCACCTCGATGTCGTTGACCACGAGATCGCGGCTCGGGAGAAGATACCGACCCTTAAGGCCACCCGAGGTGATGAAGTCCGAGGGAGCGGCAGTGCGAATTTCAAATGGGAGCCCTCCGGCCTCGCGAATCGCTTGTTGGACCGCTTTTGACACTTCATCGAGATGGATGTAGCAGACCGATAGCGTCGAGGACGAATTGATGACCGCAATCTTGGGCTTTTCAAAGTCTTCTTCCTTCAGGCCCATCGCCAACCATTGTGCCCGCCTCACCGCCCATCGCGTACTGCCCCGTTCAAAATTGCTTCGCAACATCAGCTACCTCTCTCCTGCGGTCTTCAGGCCTTGTTTGCGCATCCATTCGCTGACCTGCACGCCAGTTAATTCCTGGGCCCGCGCTCGTTCGTTCACAAGCAGGCCACATGCAGCACCGGCCGCATAGCCCATGCCGAAACACTGCGCTGTGACGCGGGCGGAGGCCAATGCCTCGTGCTCGGCTGACATGCACCGGCCGGCAACGAGCAGATTCGACCCTGAGACCGGAATCAGCGTTTCAAAAGGGATGTCGTACGTGTCATCCTTGAGGTACGAGATCTTCAGCCCATCTGCGCCGTGATCCTCAATCGGCCAAGCAGAAAAACTCGCCCCCCCCTGCACCTTCCGTGCATGGAGCACGTCGTCGTTGCTGAGCCTCATCTTCCCTTTGATCGATCTCGTCTGGCGGATGCCAACTTGCATGCCGGTCTCTGCCATGTAGGCGTGCCCAAATCCCGGCACCCGGTCGCACAGGAAAGTTGCGTACCTGCGTGCCTGGACGCGGCCTTCCATTTCCGCGAAAGTCATGTCGTCGCTCGACGTGCCCACCGGAATCGAGCCGTCGGGCCGGGTGATGCGGGTCATGTTGCACAGCACCTCGTGCCCGTTCGGCATCGGAAACATGTAAACATGATGCCGGGGCAGGTCGTAGGAACCCGACTCATGCGCCTGCACCACCATGCGGTCGATCTCGCGCGGGTCGAGTTTCAAGAAGATCGCCATGTCAACGTCGCCCATGCGGAACACCATGGTGGGCGTCTGCACCACACCGTTCTTGCCGAGTGTCGTCTCACCGCCAAGGCTGTGCACGACCTCCGCGTCGCCGGAGGCATCTACAACCGCTTTCGGTTGGATGGCAACCTGTCCTTCCTTGGCCTGAATGACCAGCGTGTGGACCCCGCCGTCTTCCTGAAACGCGTGAAGGAAATGCGTATGATATAAAACACGAACATCACTCTCTCTGAGCAGACAGTCGGCCACTTCCTTCCAAACCAGGCTCTCGTGCGGCACCAGCATCGTTCTGCCGAATTGCACGGGAGCGCGCACACCGCCCCGGCGGGCCATCAGGTCATAAAATTCCCCTGCAAAACCAAAAATGATCTGCCGTGGATGGTCTCCAGAGCTGTACAGACCGCAGATGGTGCCGCTCAATCCGGCTACGGTCGCGCCTCCGCAAAATCCATACTTCTCGACCAACAACACTTCCAACCCCGCGCGGGCGGCGCCTACGGCTACCGCAAGACCAGCAGCACCTCCTCCGACCACGCACACATCGGGCTTCGCGATCACGCTGGCCTTGCAAGGCGGAACCCAAAACACCGAATCCAAGGACATACAAAGTTTCTGGTCACAAGAGATTCTTCGCAAGACGCGGACTTGTGCCCGACCTTGAGGGCAATCCGCTCATGCCAAGGAGGCATGGGCTGCCCAATCCTGATGCAGTCTAACACCCGGGCAAACGTCGATCAAGCACATTCGGAATACATTCCGGTGTATCAATTCGCTGCGATGGCTTCCGTTTTGATCGCGGGCTTGGACCGGAGCGAGAGGCGTGTGGCCGCGACGCGATATATCGAAGGGTTGTTGATGCGGGCCGGCGGAAATCGAATGGCCCCGTGGCGGAACGGCTGGGCGTGGACGCCCAATGCCTGCAACTGTTTGTCAGCGACAGCCCGGGGAGCGATGAAGCAATGTGGACGGCGCTCCGCCGCGGTCTGGAAGCGCTATCCAACGAACTGCACACGCGGCCCACAACTGATGGCTGCGCTGCTGCATAGCCCGGAGAATACGTGACCGTCACGTATTCTTGCACCCCCTCACCCGGCGCGACGGGAAGCACTGCTTCCCCCGCGCCACCCTCTCCCCGCTTGCGGGGAGAGGGGCTGGGGGTGAGGGGGTGTTGAAGACCGTTGCAAGAATACGTTACCGTAATTGCGAATGGTGGTACTAAGACAACAACTCGCCTATTATCAAACGTAGAAACAACGACTTACGGACGCTGTTGGCGGCTGTTTTGATCCCTCCAAAGAGTTTTTCCGCAGCCTGCTAGGGCTGGGGATCGTCTACCAATAAAACTTGAGACCTGCCTGCATGATTCGGGGCAAATTCGACGTACCGTTGATGCTTCCAAACCCGCCCGGCCCCACGCCGCAAGTAAGACAGGTGTTGGGGCCGCCAAACCAAACGCGATTGAAAGCATTAAACATTTCCCACCGGAACTGCACCTTGTAGCGCTCCTCAATGGAAATATTCTTGAAAATGCCCAGGTCAGCGTTGTTTTGCCCAGGCCCCTGCATAATGTTCCTGCCGGAGTTGCCGAAGGTTCCGGGAGTGTTGCATGCGAACGCTGCCGGATTGAAGTAGCTGGTTAACCACTGGCTCTTTGACCCCCGATGGACATCGAAGGGTTGACCGGTCAAGTTAGCCCGGTCACCGCCAATCAGGGTTCCAGAGTTGTTATTGCCGCCGCACCCGCCGCCGATACCGAAGGGCAGTCCGGACTGAATGGTATAGATACCGCTAAACTCCCAACTTCCCAAGACATTGCTAGCAACACGTCCAAGGCTGCTGAGATTTGGTTCCTGCCAGACCCAGTTGCTCACCCAGACGTATGGGATGTTGGTGTCACAGTTTCCTCGGCTCCAGGATATGTTGTACGGATCACCCAGGCTTCCCGTAAAAGCGGTGTCACCCAACGTGCCGTTATCCAGGCAGTGGGACCAGGTGAAATTTGAGGTGAACTGCAAGCCGTGGGCCATGCGTTTGCTGAAGCTGATTTGCAGCGAGTTATAGGATGATGTCGACAGCGGCATGGTATCCAAAATCGAACCGAAATTGGAATTAGGTCGCACGTTGTTAACTCCGGGATTCTGCTCGATGGGATTGAACAGGTATTCCCCTTCGTTCGCCACGTAAGCGACCGTTAACATCGTGTTCTGTGTGAACTGGTGTTCAATTGACATATTCCAGGAAAAGATCTTAGGGTTGGTAAAGTTCTTGGGGAACACCGCCGAGACGGTGGTGGGAAGTATGAACTTAATGGTTCCGGGGGGCGAAGCAGCTAGATTGGCGAAAGGCTGCTGGTTAGGAAATGGACTGACGCCACCTGACCCTGCGAAGTTGGCCCAAGGGTCGGAGAAATTAATCAGTCCAATCTGTGAGTAGTAAAGGTCGAAGACACTGGAAAATGGGGCTACGTCACCGATGTGGTGGTAGCTCATGTTCGAGATGGGTTCGGCAAAGACACCGCCGGCCGCGCGGATGGAGGTGTTCTTCAGAAAGTGCGGCTCCCAGGCAATTCCCACCCGTGGATCAATGTTGCTGAGTGTCGGATACATCGTGGACTGGGGAATGCCGGCATCTCCCGGGAAAACCAAGCCCGGAGGGGAGTTCGGATATTTGGTGCTCTGCTGCCCTGGCTGCCAGCTTGCCATTTTCCCATAGTAGGGCGTGGCTGGGAAATAAGGCTCCCACCGTGCGCCGAAGTTGAACGTCAAGTTAGGCTTCAAGCGAACACTATCCTGCGCGTAGGCGGTCCAGTCGGTGATGTAATTCTGGGTGAACTCTCCGCCTCCCTGCTCGAAAAAGTTGGCGTACCCAAGCAGATAGTCCGCACGGTCGTTGCCTGGGATGTTATGCGCGGGGAGTCCTGTGACTTCTCCGTCGAATGAGATTCTGGGAGACGACTGCCAGTTCGTAGAATCCTGATAGTTCATATGCAGAATGTCCACGCCGGCAATGATCATATGCCTTCCCTTTGTCCACTCCAGCGAGTCGGTAAGGTCGATGTTCCGACGGCTCATGGGGGCGTTCGTATTCTGGCCAAACCAAAAGCCGTTGGTCGAGAGTTGGTCGATATCCGGTGCATAACCAGGCGGATAAACAACGTTGGATCCCAAGGTTGCTAGCGAGAACGGCTTCCCGTTCTTGTCGCGAAAGCCGGCAAAGCTCTCGGAATGGGTGAAGTTGACTGAGGCGGTGAGGCTATTGACCAGATTGGGCTTCGCCATCCATGTGTAGCCGCCCGCAAAGTTCTCGTATTGGACATCCCACGACCGAATGGACGCCAGGGGGTCTCCTCCGGCGGGGTTTCCCGGTTGCGTATAATCGTTGTAGAAGACGCGGCCAAAGACCCGCTGGCTGTCACTCACATTCAGGTCACCCTTGAGAGTGAATTCGTTGGTGTAGTCTCTGATGGGCACACCGGGAAGATAGACCAGGCCGTTTGCCGCATTGGTCCTCGGAAGCATTGACTCGAAATTCATGGAAACGGGGTTAAACGTGGCGGGGCTAATGAAGTTTCCGGCATAGGGGGTTTTTGCCATCACCGTTTTGCCCGACATGGCGCTGCCGGTAGGGCAAACGGTCGGCGTGCCGAAAGGTGCCGCAGCGTTCGGTTGGAAGAGCTGGCCGGTATCGAAATTCAGATTGGCAGGCCCTCCCGCCCCGCACAGGTTCGTCGTAGTTCCCGTGAGCAGACCACTGAAGTCACCATTTAATTCAGCATTGTTCGGAACGATATCAGAGGCGCCTTGCTGGTTGTTGACCTCGGTCGTTCGCTGAAAGTTCCCGAAGATGAATAGCTTGTCACGCTTGATGGGCCCGCCCGCCGAGCCACCGAACTGATTTCGCTTGAGGCCGTCCACTAAGTGAGTAAAGAAATTCGAAGCATCCAAATTATAGTTCCGCAAGAACTCAAATCCGTCTCCGTGCCATTGGTTAGTTCCGGATTTCGTAACAACGCTCACCACCGCGCCCGGAGCGAATCCGTATTGGGCCTGGAAGTTATTCTGGATGACCCGGAATTCCTGGGTCGCATCGGGGTTGGGAAAGGGGCTGGCCAGGAGATTCTCAGCGTCCATGGAATTTGACCCATCCAGCATGTAGTAAGTGCTTCCCTGCCGTCCACCGGACGCCGAGGCTCCGGTGTCGTTAGGGTTGGCAACATAACCCTGGTTCACACCCGCCCCCGTGATGAGGACGTTAATCATCCCTGGAGAGAGAAGCACCAGAGTGGCGGGATTACGCCCGTTTAGGGGCAGCTCAACCACGGCTTGTCGCGAGACGAGCTGCCCGAGGGAGGCGGTGCCTGTTTGCAGCATTTCCGCATTAGCTGACACTTCGACGGTCTGGGCCACCTGGCCGAGAGTCAGCGTGGCATTGACCGTCGCCACCTGGTCAGAAGTCAGCCCGATGTTGGTCTGGATGAAAGACTTAAAACCGGGATGCGCGAAAGTCACCGAGTAGGTGCCAACCGGCAGCAGGGGAACGATATAGGTTCCGTTGCCGGTGGTGGCAACTTTTGTGGTAAGACCGGTCAAGGTGTTTGTGACCGTGACCTCCGCGTTGGGGACTACCGCGCCGGTGGGGTCCATCACCGCCCCGTTAATCGTGGCTTTACCGGCCTGCCCGTAAGCCGGGGTTACCACCACGCAAAAGACTCCCACGACGAGCAACAATAGGGTCACTTGTCGCAATTGACCCATGGAGTATAAGATCGCTCTCTTCCACACCATCATGGTATCCTCCTTATCGTATAGTGATCGCTCACTTAGGAGCGCATCGAATGACTCAACAGAAACCCGTCGCCGACATCCCCTGTTGACAGGGGGAAACTCAGTCGTGCCGTCAACCTGCCTATAATCCACTTGTCCTCTATTTGCGGGTTCCACTCCTCGTTTGTGTTGTATAGCGCATGGCCTGGGGGTTGTCAAGCAATTATTCTAAAAATCTTCATTTCGGAATTCATTCCGATAGTTTCTTAAAGCATACGAGCCGATACGCCCTGGCGAGCGCAACTTTCGCAGTTGAGCGAGTGTTCAGGCCGTAAGTGGCGTGTTTTCAGCAAGGCGATCTCCAAGGTCGGCACTACATTTCCAGTCTGAGCTGCACGGTCGGAGTGGCGTCATCCTCGACCATGACTCGCGGCGGTGGGTAAGCACACGTCGAGCATTTGGATCGGTGCCAGTTTTTCCAGCACCGCTCGGGGCGTGAGGCCGGGAGCCAGGGCGGCCAGCCGCCGCTTCAGGATGACCGAAAGAGCGTAGGCCAGGAAGGCCATGAAGACGTGACCCTCCACTCGTTTCTCAACCTGGTGATAGATCGGGCGCAGCCCCAGTTCGCTCTTCAAGGTTCCTAATGCGGCTTCGATTTGGGTCAATTGGACATAGCGTTCCCAACAGCACCGAGGGGTCTTCCCGACCAGGCTGGAGCGCAGCAGATAGTGCCCGTCCCGCCGTTCGGCTTTCTTCGACTTCTCTTTGTCCATACGGAAGGTGAACGTCTGGCGCGTGACGGATTCGCCTTCCCCCGCCAAACGAAGGCGCACGAAGCCAAAGGCGCGTCCGGCTTCCTTCTTGGCCGCCCCGCCGCCTGTGAACTCTTGGGGGGTCCGGTTCCCCAGCGAACTATGGGGCCGGATCTCGTTGCAATCCTGCCTCCAGGATTCAATCCTCTGCCGAGCCACGGCCAAGCTCACAAACCAATGCTCGTTCAAACACTCATCCCGCATCTTACCGTTGCAGCTTTCGATGAAAGCATTCTGCATCCGCTTACGCGGGTGATCCGCGAACCCTCCACGGATGATCGTGCCTAAAGTCGCCGTCCACAAATACGGCCAGGCTTTGGTAGTGGTACATTTTCACGGCTGTAGCGGCGGTCTCTGACCGCCGAGTTTTATTTTCCAATGGTTTCCGGCGGTCAGAGACCGCCGCCACAGCAAACTGACCCACTACCAGGCGTTTGGATCCGAATACAAGATCCGGCTTCCCCGGGAGCTTGGTATCGTTGGTGCGGAACCGAAGTCGAATCTTCCGCAAAGCTTTCGCATATTCCCGCTCTGGCTGTGTCCGCGCGCTGCGGTACTTGCCCAATATCGGGACCTTCACAGCCTGGATCATGCTTGAAAACTACGAGCCACAGTCGAAGCACCGTCCTAAATCTCAACAATACCGCTTGTCCCGATCGTTTACTTATCGTACACTAGCTCTGACGTCCATGAAACCCACTGGCGAACTTCAGTTCTGGCTTCCCTGGGTCATCAAGATCCGGTTCGTCATTATTACGTTTGTCTTCGCCATTGAGTTTTCCATCCGTCAACTCTTGCCGCACCCCAACAGCGGACATTTGATCGAATCGTTGGGAGTTGCCATCATTTTGTGGTACGTGCTGGGGCTGTTTTACCTCATTTATAATCAGCTCAGCCCGGACTACACGCTTCAGGCTTACCTGCAAATTTTTGGTGACATTTTCCTGATCACGCTCATCGTCCACCTCACCGGCGATCTGGAAAGCAACTACCTGTCGCTTTACTTGGTAGTGGTGATTCTGGCGAGCATCCTACTGCCCAGGGCGCGAGCCTTTCTGGTGGCGGCCCTCAGTTTTGTTTTCATGGGCGCCATTCTGGAATTTGACTATCTTCCCGACTTGTTTCCGGCGTTTGCCATGAACCATCCCGCGCTCTCCCGCTACGCCTCAAGCGGCAGGATTCCAGTGGATCTGGGCACGCTCGAAGTAAAGATCGTTGCCAGCCTCTTCGGATTCTTCGCCGTGGCCTATCTCACCAGCTCCCTTGCGGAGCGGTTGCGGAGGACGGGTGAAGCCCTTCGGGACAAAACCGGCGAGGTCCGAAGTCTTCAAGCCATCAACCAGAGCATCATCCAGAGCATGAGGGGCGGTCTGATTACGACTGACCTGGAAGGCTCCATCCTTGAAATCAACCCCGCCGGCGCGGCGATCCTGGGGCATTCGGCTGCAGGCGCAAAAGGAAAGAATCTATGTAGCTTTTTCCCGGTTTTGCGGAATGGACAAGAACCTTCCGATGGAGGCCTTTCGGCCTTTTCGCGCCGCGAGATTCGTTATCATCATCCTGCGGGGGGTGAGCGAGTCATGGGCCTTTCGCTTTCTCCGCTCAATGTGCCAGAATCCGGCGTGGTGGGCAACATTTATACCTTCCAGGATTTGACGGAGGAGAAACGGCGCGAGGCGGAATACCAGGCCAAGGAGCGCATGGCCACCCTGGGGCGGATGGCGGCCGGCATTGCGCATGAGATTCGCAATCCGCTGACTTCGATCGCGGGCTCGGTTCGCTTGTTGCAAAACATTTCCACCATGACGGAAGACCAGGCGAAGCTGATGGACATTGTGAGCCGCGAATCATCCCGCCTCGACAAGCTGGTCTCTGAGTTCCTGACCTATTCCCGCGAGCAGCGTTACGAGTTCCGCCCGGTCGATCTGGTGAATCTGCTGGATGAAACCCTGCTGCTGCTCAAGCAACATCCCCGGTTTAGCACGGGATGCCTGATCCAGCGCAATTTTCCCACTCACCCCGTCACCATCACCGCCGACGCTGACAAAATGCGCCAGGTCTTCTGGAACATTTGCGATAACTCCCTGAAGGCAATGCCCGAAGGTGGCCGCTTGACGGCGGAAATTGCCGACGCTCCCGGAAAAGAGGTGCAGGTGACGCTGGCTGACACCGGTGTTGGGTTCTCCCAGGAGCAGCTTGAGCGGATTTTTGAGCCGTTTCAGCCAAAATCCAGAAATGGCAACGGCCTCGGCCTGGCTATTGTTTATCAGATCGTCGAGGGCCACCACGGGCGTATTCGGGTGAGTTCGAAACAAGGCGAAGGCTCCAAGTTCTTGATTGAGATTCCGAGGCGTCTGGATGCGGCCCTGGTCGAATGATTGCGGTCAGCCGGTGGTGGGTCAGTTTGGCTCTTGGTACGGCGAGTTTACCTCGCCAACGGGCGGCATAAAGCCGCCCCTACATCCAGACTGACCCACTACCCGAACACTTCCTTAACCCCTCACCCCCAGCCCCTCTCCCCGCAAGCGGGGAAGCAGTGCTTCCCGTCGCGCCGGGTGAGGGGGTGCGAGAATACGTGAGCGAACTTACGAAACGCTGCACTTAGTTTGAACGTAGGGAAAATACATCAATGGCAAGACTGTTGATTGTTGACGACGAAGAATCCATCTGCCAGCTTCTGGAGATCACTTTCCGCCGCGAAGGGCATGAAGTGGAAACGGTCGCCTCCGGCGCGGCGGCACGCCAGAAGATCGAAGCGCGTCTTTACGACGTCATCATCTGCGACATTCGAATGCCCGACCTGACCGGTGTCGAACTGCTCGAACACGCCCAATCCACGCGCAGCACAGCCCTGTTCATCCTCATCACCGCGGTGCCCACGGTCTCGACGGCGGTCGAAGCTCTGAATCTGGGCGCTTACCGTTATGTGATCAAGACGGACCGCCTGGTGGATGAGCTCAAACTGGTGGTGGAGCGGGCATTGGAGGAGCTGGCGCTGCGCGAGGAGAATTCCCAGCTCCGTCGCGAGTTGCTGCGCGTCTTTGCCCATGACAACATCGTGGGGCAGGGCGCATGGGTACAGAAGATTCTGGAAACCATTCGCAACGTTGCCCCCACCAATAGCACGGTGCTGATCACCGGAGAGAGCGGCACAGGCAAGGAACTGGTGGCCCGGGCCATCCACGCCGCCAGTCTCCGCAAGGATAAAGCCTTTGTGTCCATCAATTGCGGCGCCTTCCCGGAGACTCTGCTGGAAAGCGAACTCTTCGGTTACATGAAAGGCGCTTTCACTGGCGCCGATACCAATAAGAAGGGCATTGTTGAACAGGCCAACGGCGGCACGCTGCTGCTGGATGAGATCGGCGAGACCAGCCTCAGCATGCAGATTAAGCTGTTGCGTGTGCTCCAGGAACGCACGCTGCGGCCATTGGGCGGAACCGCCGATATCCCCATTGATGTGCGACTGATTGCGGTCACCAATCGCGATCTGAACGCCATGGTCGCCGCCGGGCAATTCCGTGAAGACTTTTATTACCGTATCAGCGTGATTCCGGTGCACGTGGCGCCGCTCCGCGAACGCACTGAGGACATTGAACCTCTGGCTCGCCACTTCCTGCGTAAATACGCCGGGGAAACGGGACGGCCGGTCCACGATTTCGATCCGGAAACGCTGGGGGCCATTCGCCGCTATTCTTGGCCCGGCAATGTCCGCGAGCTGGAGAATGCCATTGAACGGGCCGTGGCCTTTGCCGGAGACCAGGACCGGCTGCTGCTGGTCAGCCATTTGCCTGATTCGGTGCTAAGGGACGCCCCGCTCAAAAGTGAACTCGTGGTGGTATCGCGCGAAGGTGTTGATTTTGAAAGGGAAATCGCTGAAAGAGAGAAACGGTACCTGCTGGAGGCTTTGCAGGCCTCAGATGGCGTCCGGACCAAGGCTGCCGACCTCCTGAGTATGTCTTACCGGTCATTCCGCCACTATGCCAAGAAGCATGGCGTTTAGGGAGATTCAGAACCGCTCCAGTTGTGGCGGTTGCGCCAACGTAGTGGCGACCCTTGTGGCCGCCCACGGGCGGCATTTCGACGGGCGGGCACAAGGCCCGCCCCTACTGGTCGTCATCTCAACTGACAAAAAGTGTCATTTTGTTTAGACAAAATCAGGCCAGAAAGTTACCATTGGTGGACGACAACATCCTGAGCCGAATTGGTACGCTCGAAGGTATACGTATGAAAGCAGATAACTTTTAAGTAAAATTGCATGGGTCAGATCGCTTTGGAACAGGACATGCTTTTGAGTAGGACGCCCGGCTGGAGAAACCTGTCGGGGACTTTGATAGACATGGAGGAAGTTACATTATGAAAAAGACTTCGAGCGGTTTCTCACTGATCGAGCTTCTGATTGTGGTCGCCATCATTTTGATCATTGCGGCCATTGCCATTCCCAACCTTCTGCGGTCGAAGATTGCCGCCAACCAAGCTTCTTGCGTTGGCTCACTTCGCACCCTCAACACCGCGGAGATCACTTATTCTTCAACTTACAACACCGGCTACAGCTCGACCCTGATCGCCCTGGGTCCGCAGGCTGTAGGCGCCCAACCCACGGCCACATCTGCCGGACTGATTGACAGCGTTTTGGCTGCCGGCACCAAGAGTGGTTATTCTCTGATTTATACCCCCGGGACAGCGGATTCGGCTGGCAACGTCGACACTTATGGAATCACCGGAAGCCCGCTCGTGCAGGGATCCACGGGCCAGAACTTCTACTTCACTGACGAGTCCAACGTGATTCGCTTCAACACGGCTGCAACCGCCGCCGCAACCGATTCACCGATTGGTGGCTAAGGGTCGTCTGATCTATCAGGCTTAGGTCAACCTCAAAAAGGGGGAACGATGAGTTCCCCCTCTACTTTTTTCAACACAATGCTGTAGCGGCGGTCTATGACCGCCGAAACTTATTTATCAGCACCTTCCGGCGGTCTATGACCGCCGAGATGATTTGTAGATTAAGACCGGCGGTCAGAGACCGCCGCTACAGTTGAAGTTTTTCGGCTTTTTGTGATTTCGTGACGGGCTGCGCCATCTGAATCATGTTAGCCGTTGAGACCACGGACCTATCGAAGGACTACCGGCTTGGGTTTTGGCGAAAGAGGTCCAAGCGCGCTCTGGACCATCTGAATCTTCAGGTGGAGGCCGGAGAGACTTTCGGCCTGTTGGGTCCAAACGGCGCTGGCAAGAGCACCACTCTCAAGATTCTCTTCCGCTTCATTTTTCCAACCTCCGGGCAGGCCACCTTACTCGGCCACGATCTAAGTGACCTTTCTGTTCGCTCCAAGATCGGCTATCTCCCTGAAAATCCGTGCTTTTACGACCATCTTACGGCTGAAGAGTTCCTGCGCTTCGCTGCCGATCTTTTTGGGCTTTCAAAAGCTGAATCCCGCAACCGGACCGGGCGCCTGCTGGACCGCGTGGGACTTACCGACCACCGCAAACTTCCCCTTCGCAAGTTTTCAAAAGGCATGGTGCAGCGGTTGGGAATCGCCCAGGCACTGGTGAATAATCCTGACCTCATCTTCCTGGACGAACCCATGTCCGGCCTGGATCCTATCGGCCGGCGCGAAGTGCGCAACTTGATCCTGGAACTCCGTCAGGAGGGCAAGACCGTCTTTTTCTCAACCCACATCCTTTCCGATGCGGAAACCCTCTGCGATCGCGTGGCGATCCTCGATCACGGCCGGCTTCAAGGTTGCGGTGAATTGCGCAAAATCCTGGGGATTGAGGTTGCGGCCACGGAGATGGTGCTGGAAGATCCGCCGGCGGAGGTTTTGCGCGCCATGAAACCATTAGCGCGAACGATGGTGCGAACGGGGGATCGGGTAAGGATCGAATTTCCGGCCGAAGTGGAGACGGGCACGGTCCTCAACATTGCTCTCCGTTCCGGGGCGCGCGTGATCTCGGTAAACCCCTTAAAAGTTTCGCTCGAGGACTACTTCATGGCCAGAATTCAGAAGGCGCCGGAGGCCGAATCCACCGGTTCCGCAATTCCGGCCAAGATGGATTCCAAGTAGTGGCTCCGTCGGCTGTAGCGGCGGTCGGAGCTTGCCCTGACAGGGACCGCCGCTCTTAGTACCACCTTTCGCAATTACGGTGACGTATTCTTGCAACGGTTTTTAACAACCCCTCACCCCCAGCCCCTCTCCCCGCAAGCGGGGAGAGGGTGGCGCGTCGCGCCGGGTGAGGGGGTGCGAGAATACGTGAGCGAATTTACGAAACGCTGCTCTTAGTCTTGAAATGATGTCGGCGGTCACAGACCGCCGCTACAGCCAGTTCCAGTGTGAAGATGCGACCCATGATTCGACGAACTCTTGCCATCACCGTTCACACGTTCAAGGAATGCGTGCGGGACAAAGTGCTCTACAACCTGATCGTGTTCGCGCTGCTCTTGATTGGCGCCGCCATCGTCTTCGGCAGGATTTCCGTCGGCATCCAGCAGATCATTCTGGTGAACCTGGGCCTAAGTTCCATTTCCATATTCGGACTGCTCATGGCGATCTTCATTGGCATCAGCCTGGTTTGGAAGGAAATTGAGCGCAAAACGCTTTACAACGTCCTTTCCAAGCCGGTTTCACGCGCGGAGTTCATCCTCGGCAAATATTTTGGCCTGTTCCTGACCCTGCTCATCAACACCGCAATTATGACCGCCGGTTTTTATCTGGCGTTGTGGATTGAAAAGGGCCGGTTCGAATTCGCCGACCTGGCGGCGCTCGAGGCTGTCTATTTCATCCTATTGCAATTTGCCATTATCGTCGGACTGGCGCTTCTGTTTTCCTGCGTCGCCACTCCGGTGCTTTCCGGCGTTTTTACCGTTTCACTCTTTGTGATTGGCAACTTCGTGGATGACATTCGTTGGTTCGGCGCGCACTCGGGCAGCGGCGCCTTGAGCAAGATGACGTTGGCCCTGTACTACCTGCTGCCAGACATGAGCCGGCTCAACTTCATCAGCAATGCGGCGCACGGCATGTGGGCGCCGCGCCCCTTGCTGATCGCGAACTCACTGTATGCTTTGCTTTACGTTGCCGTGCTGGTTTCAGCCTCCGTGCTGATTTTTGAAGAGCGGGAGTTGCTGTAATGTCGTAGGGGCGACCCTTGTGGTCGCCCGTGGGCGGGCACAAGGCCCGCCCCGGACGCGACTGCGGAGCGGGGACGTAGAGGCCGGCTTTAGCCGGGCACAAGGCATTGTTCAAGTGCCGGGCTGAAGCCCGCCGCTACGTCCCGGGCGATAGAGTGATGGACCGCCACCGGTGGATACAAGGCCCGCCGCTACGTTCAAGTGCCGGGCTGAAGCCCGCCGCTACTTTGTTCTTGCCGGAGCGCCATGATGGAAACTCACAAGACTCTCGATTCCCGCATGCCGCGGCGCGGCGCCTGGTGGCTGGTCTTGGCGCTGGCCATCACGGCGCAGGTTTCCTTGCGCTGGGTCTCGGACTCTTGGGCGGGCAAAAATTCGGAAAGTCCTCCGGAGTTATTCATCCGCTCCGGCAAAGTTTTGAAAGCTCTCAGTCTCGGGTTCAACGGTCTCGCGGCTGACATCTATTGGACTCGGGTGGTGCAATATTTCGGCAGTCAGAGCCTGGCCCACTCCAAGCGGTTCGATCTGCTTGGTCCGTTGCTGTTCCTGACCACCGACCTCGATCCTCACTTGATCGTGGCCTACCGGTTCGGAGCGATTTTTCTGGCGGAAAAGCCACCCGCCGGGGCGGGCAATCCCCGGCTGGCACTGCAGCTCTTGCGGCGGGGCATCGTACAAAATCCTGATTATTGGCGGTTCTGGCAGGACCTGGGCTTTATCGACTATTGGGACTTGAAGGATTACCCGAGCGCGGCCCGTGCTTTTAAGGCCGGCAGCGAGCGGCCTGGCGCGGAAATCTGGATGAAGGCGCTGGCGGCGTCCGTGGCGGTGAAGGGTGGGGGACTTCAGACCTCCCAAGTGTTGTGGTCGCAGATTTACCGCCACGCTCAAAATGACGCGATTCGCAAGAGCGCCCTGGCTCACCTTGCGGCTCTCAAGGCCCGGCTGGATATGGATGCGATCGATGGGCTGATAGCAGCCTATGAGGTGAAGGGGAATCGCGCGCCAACCTCGATCCGGGATTTGGTGGCGGCAGGAATTCTGCGCGGCATCCCACAGGATCCGTCCGGCGTCCCTTACGTTTTGGGTGCGGATGGACGCGCGCAACTTTCACCCCGAAGCCACATCAACCTGAAGTTGCTGGAATAGAGGCGTGGTGTGGAAAGCCTGACCAAGGGCTTTGCCCTTGAAATCCCGTAGGGGCGACCTTTGTGGTCGCCCGCGGGCGGGCACAAGGCCCGCCCCTACGATCTGCGAAAAGCGGGATCAACTATGGAAAGAATACAATTCATCTTTTGGGAATTGACGAAGGTTCTGGTCCTGATTTTCCTGGGATTGGTTTCCGTCAAGGCGGTGGGCGCCTTAAGGACCGGTGATGAATCGGGGGGTACAAAGTGGGTGACTCCCGTAAGATATGCAGTGTACGCCGTGATTCTGGCGCTGGCCATTTTGGGCGCGGACATCGCGGGATACGATCTTGCCGCAGAATCCTATTATTGGGTGAGCGGAACGAATTTGAGCAAGCTCCAACTTGACAAGGCGTATTCCAACGCTCTGCGGGCCGTCGAGTTGCGTCCGGGCATTCTGCGCTATTGGCAGCAGCTCGCTCAAGTCAAGCTGCGCGCTCACCAGTACGATTCCGTGATTGAGGACGAGTCGAAAATCAAGGAGCTGAGCGGCGGCCAACTATCCGAGAATGACGCCGTGCGCCTGGCGGCCAGTGACTTGGTAATGGGCCACTACCATCAAGTTCTCAGCATCACTTCAAGACTGCTTCGGGCAAACTCTTCCTACGCGGTTCCGTACATTCTGCGGGGCCAGGCTTATCTCTCACTGAAGGATTATGCGAACGCCGAAAAGACTTTTCTTCAGGTACTGCAACGGGTTCCCACCATGACGCCTGCGGTGGAGGGGCTTGCCCACGCTTACTATCTCTCCGGAGACACCGCGAGATGTTTGGCGGTGTTGAACGCCACTGCCAAATATGCATTCTCACCCGGCGAACGGAAGCACTTTGAAGACTTGAAGGATCTCTATGGCCAATAACCGGCGAATCCGGCTCAATTTCCGCCTGGAGGACGCCGCGGCGCTCGCGTTTTTCATCGTTTTTCTTGCAGTGGAAATAATCTTCTCCGAAGTTCGAGGTGAAGGCGCCAAGCCCGCCGACGTCCTCGTCATCGTTCCTGCCGTGGCGTTGCTTCTGGCCAAGGAAGTGATCCATTATTTTGTGGCGGGCGAAGAAACTCGAGTCGAATCCACGGAAGACATCCGCAAGTTTGTGCGGCCCTACTGGAACATTCTCCGGGACTGGTTCCCGTTCTTGATCATTTTGATGATGTACTATTCGCTCTGGGGAGCAGCCACGCACTTGCTCGTCACGCATGACCGTGACGCCGCGTTGCTCGCCTGGGACCGGCGGCTGTTTGGGTGCGAACCCAGTGTAGCGTTGCAGCACGTCATCAGTCCTCTCTTGACCGCATGGATGGAGTTTGCCTACTCATTCCACCTCTACAACATTCCCATTGTCGCTTGTTTCATTTACATTTGCCGCCCTCGACAACGCTTCCGGGAAATGATGTTCGGGCTGGTGCTCATCACCCTCTTGGGACTGATTGGGTACATTCTGGTGCCCGCGGTGGGACCTTTGTATGCGCTCCGCAACCAATACACCGTCCCGCTCACTCAACCCCTCGCCATTTTCAGCCGCCAAATTGACTTTATGGATTACGCCCGCATCTCCCGCGATGTTTTCCCCAGCCTGCACGTGGGCATTTCCTTTGTGGTCTGGCTTTATGCCTGGCGAAATTCCAAAGCCTTGTTCTGGATTCTTTCGCCCTTCATCCTCAGCCTCTGGTTCTCAACGGTTTATCTCCGCTACCACTACTTGATCGATTGTGTGGTGGGTTTTATCCTGGCGCCCCTGGCCTATTTTGTGGCGAATTGGCTCTTCGCCCGTTTTGGGGAGGTGAGCGTGACGATCCCGTTCCCGAACCGATGGCTCCGACCGCCCGTACCGGTTCAGGCGCAGGAGAGCAGTCCGGGAGAGCCGTTGTGAGCGATGCCGCCGCAACATCCGGTGTGGCGCGTCCGGATCTTTCCCTGGCGGCGGATGCGGATTCCCGAACGGCCCGGTGGCGCAGTTGGCTTCCAACGGTTGTTTTGCTGCTGCTCGCTACGCTTCCTTACCTCAACAGCCTCTGGAACGGGTTCGTTTATGACGATGACACGCAAGTCCTGTCCAATCCCTATATTCAGAATTTCACCCATCTGAAGCAGATTTTTACCACCACGGTATGGTCCTATCAGGGCGGGGCGATGGGCGTCACCAACTACTATCGTCCGCTGATGACCTTTGGCTACCTCCTGATCCACCAAGCTTTCGGCTACCGCCCCTTCTACTTTCATCTTGTAAATATCCTGACCAACGCCGCAGTGGTGCTGGCGCTTTATCTGCTGACGCTCGGAATGTTTGGGGACCGGACGATCGCTTTCTTGGCGGCGGCGCTTTTTGCGCTTCACCCCATTCACACGGAGGCGGTCAACTGGATTGCGGCCATTACGGATCTGGAGCTGACACTTTTCTTCCTGCTCGCATTCTGGTTTTTCCTGAGCCTGGCCCGGCCCCGTGACCGGCGCTGGTGGCTGGGGCAGTCCGGCCTCGGCGCCAGTTTCTTGCTTTGCCTGCTTTCCAAGGAACAGGCCATGATGCTTCCCGTCCTTGCCACCGCTTACGAGCACTTTTACCGGCCCGACCAGGGCGAAACGAACCTTTGGGAAAAGCTCAGCCGCTATGGCCTGTTCTGGATGATGGGAACCGGCACCGTAATTTTCCGGATTCACACTCTCGGCGCGTTCGCGCCCCATGGCCAGAAAAAAGACTTTGGCCTGGATGAAGTTGTCTTTTACGCCGCCGGGCTCATCGGGCAGTACCTCAAGAAACTGATCTGGCCGGTTCACCTGCATGTTTATTACGCCTTTCCACCAACGATTGGCGAGTGGGTTCCGCAAATGCTCGCGGGCCTGCTGGCGGCCGGCGTTTTTGCGCTGGTCTTCACCGCTCTGTGGCGATGGGCGCGGCCTGTGTCCTTCGGTTGCGTGTGGTTTGCGCTGACCCTGGCTCCGGTGCTGGATGTCCGGCTGCTTCCCAATTGCGTCTTCGCAGAGAGGTACCTCTATCTTCCTTCGGTAGGGTTTTGCTGGATTGCGGCATGGGGCATGGCATGGGTTTGGAGGAAGGCAGGAACCGGGGGCCGATCGTGGCGCACGGTGATGGCCACCGCGGGTTTGTTGACTGCGGCGCTCTGCTCCATCCGGATTTTCACCCAGAACCCCGCCTGGAAGGACGACCTTACTTTTTACCAAGCGGCGCTCGCCAACGCTCCCCATTCCGCTGATATGCACAATAATTTGGGAATCATCTACTGGCGGCGCCACGACTTGCCACAGGCCGAGCAGGAATGGCACAAGGCTTACCAGCTTGAGCCGCGTTCGATCTTCGCTCTCGACAATCTCGGTCTGCTCTGCTCCCGGGAGAAGCGTTATGGTGAGGCGGAATACTACCTGCAAAAAGCCCTGCTGCTGAGCCCGCATGACGTAACTGCGCTGGTGAACTTGGGCCAGACGGAGGAGTACCTGGGCCATCAAGCTGAGGCCGAGGCTGATCTTCGCCAAGCCGTTGCCGTGGCTCCTCTCAATGTTCGCGCCCTCGTCAAGCTGGGTGAATTGCTGCAGGATGAAGGGAAGAGTGCCGAAGCCGCCGTTCAATTTCAGTCCGCGCTTCGCAGCCAGCCGACACTTCGCGCCTATTACGGCCTCGGCCTTGCCCAATGGTCGCAAGGAAACACCCGGCAGGCGGAGCAGACCTTCCTGCAATCGGTTGCTTTGATACCCGCAGACAGCCGCTCGCATTTCCTGCTTGGACTGCTCTATGAAAACACCGGCCGCCCCCAGCAGGCTCTGGAACAATACCGAGCCGGCTTGCGGACTGATCCGTCCAATGCCATGGCTCTCGCAGCGGTCCGGCGGTTGACTCAAAAAGCCGCACCGGCCCTGCCGCCCAAGCCGAAATCACATTGAGTGATTGCCTTGACTGACCTAGCCCGCCATCCCGACCTGCCGCTTGACCAGAACGCGCCGGCGCGGGTTGCGTGCGACCAGAGGCCCGACCGGACGCTTGCGGCTTCACTGATCGTGCTGTTCGCGTTGGCGGTTCTGCCATATCTGAATACTCTCTTCAACGGTTTTGTTTACGACGACGACACGCAAGTGTTGAACAATCCCTACATTCTAAACTTTAGCCATTTACATGCAATTTTCACGACCACTGTCTGGTCTTACGTTGGCAAGCAGGGACTCACCAATTACTACCGCCCCATAATGACCCTGGGCTACCTGATTTGCCATGAGCTGTTCGGGATGTTGGCTTACGGCTATCACTTGATGAATGTCCTGCTCTACGGCGGTGTGACGCTGCTGCTTTTTGCTGTGACGGAGCGGATGTTCAAGCGGCGTGGCCTGGCATTCCTGGCGGCGGCGGTGTTCGCACTGGAACCCGTACACACGGAAAGCGTGGCGTGGATTGCCGGCGTCACGGAGCTGGAGCTCACCTTCTTTTTCTTGCTGGCCTTTTACTTCTTTCTGCGGCTGCCCAAGGGAGCTGGTGGCCTTTCGGACGCGGCCATGCTCGGAATGATGGCCAGCTTTCTGCTGGCGCTGCTTTCCAAGGAGCAAGCGGTGATGTTTCCTGCGCTGGCCACGTTCTACGAGCACACCGGCCGTGAGGATCGCCATGATACGTCAGGGTCCGCCAAGCTGGCCCGCTACGGTCCGTTGTGGTTGTTGACCGCGGCATATCTGATATTCCGAGTGAGTGTGCTCGGTGGGCTTGCTCCGGTCGTGCAGCTTCCCCACCTGACTTGGCGGGCAGCTTTTCTTTCCGGCTTGGCGCTGGTCGCGCAATATACGGCCAAACTTTTTTGGCCCGCGCATCTCTGCGCATTCTACGTTTTCCATGCGAGCTCGCGGCTCACGGACCCGGGCGTGATGGCAGGCATCGGGGTGCTGGGGGCAGGTCTGGCCTTGTTCATCGTCTTCTGGAACCGTAACCGCCGGATTTCCTTCGCGCTCGCGTGGTTCATTGCAACACTCGCTCCGGTGTTGAACGCTCGATGGATGGCAGGGAATGTGTTTACGGAGCGTTACCTGGTTCTTCCTTCCGCCGGATTCTGCTGGATGGTGGCTTGGGTGGGAATGCAAGGTTGGGACGCCGCCGGCGCGAAGTCCCGTCGACTCCGGCCTATGACGGCCGCAGCCGCATGTCTTATCGCGATTGCCGCCGCGGCGCGGATCGTGATCCGCAACCGCGACTGGTGTGATGACGTCACACTCTACACCAAGACCCTCGCCCAATCACCGGGGGCTTATCAAATTCTGAATAACCTGGGCACGGTTGACTGGCGGCAGGGCCGGATTGAAGAGGCGCGGCAGTGCTGGGAGCGAGCCCTCCAGCTTCGCCCCACTCAAAGCATTTTCCTGGATAATCTGGGCCTCTATTACTCGCGCAAGAATAATTTCGCGGAAGCGGAAAGCTATCTCAGGCGGGCAATACTTCTGAAGCCGGAGTATACGGAAGCGCATCTCAATCTGGGATCGATTTTCCGCAAGCAGGGAGATTGGAAGGAGGCGGAGCTTCAGTTGAAGGCGGCCGTTGCCCTCTCGCCGCTCAATCCGGATACGCACAACGAGATGGCCAAGCTGGACCTGGACACCGGCCGCGCGGCTGAAGCGGAGGCCGAGTTCAGGAAGTCACTTGACGCCAGTCCCAACCTCACGGCCCTTGATGGGCTGGGCAAAATGGAAATGCAAGCCGGACGCTTAACCCAGGCCCGCATTGAATTCCGGAAGGCTCTGACGCTGGATAATTCTGACAGCCGGGCCTATTTCGGCATGGCCGCAATCGATGCCGCCGCAGGTCTTTTTCCGAAGGCCATTGCGGAGTATGAAGCGGGCCTCAGAACGGATCCCAAGAATGCGCTCGCCCTCGCTGCCCTCAAAAAGCTAAAATCAAATGTGAGCTATGATGAAGCCATCGCGCACTGACCATTCCATCGCCGCCAAATGGCGGGCCGCCGCCGCGGTCGGCGCTTGCTTTACAATTTTTCTGTGGGCAGGCCTGGCGGAAATTTCCGGCGCATCCAACGCCACCACACGGCCATCCGAAGCGCCGCTTGGAAAATACCTCCTGCAATTTGAGAATAGTTACCACAACGTGACGAGCCTGAAGGCGGATTTCACGCAAAGCTCTTTTGCCTGGGGCCGGAGGCGAGTGGAGTCCGGCACTCTCTACCTGGAACAGGGTGGCAAGATGCGGTGGGAATACCAGAAACCGGAGCAGAAGCTTTTCCTCTCCACCGGCAAAGACATGCTGCTATACATCCCGGCGGAAAAGCAATTGACCGTGACCCCCGTGAAGTCGGCGGATGACGTGCGGATTCCTCTGGCAGTGCTGCTTTCAAGGCTCGATCTGAAGAAGATGTTTTCGAGAATTGAGTTTGCCAACCAGGCGCTACATCCCGATCCGGGCGATCGCGTTCTTCGTGGAATCCCGCGGTCCCGGTTTAAGGGTGATTACTCGAGCGCACTGATTGAGCTCACGCCCAGGTTCGACGTTCGCCGCTTGGTGGTGTTTTATTCCGACAACAGCACCATGCAATTTGAATTTTCAAATTTCCGGCGTAACCTGGCAGTCGATCCTTCACTGTTTGACTTCAAGCCGCCGCCCGGGACGGAGATCATCCACCAGTAGGGGCGGGCCTTGTGCCCGCCCGAGGGCGACCACAAGGGTCGCCCCTACTGGAACACGTATCGCCGGATGGCCTCCGCCACGCCGTGCTGGTCATTTGAAAATGTCCTAAGCCAGCGGCCGTCATTCAAGTCTGCGCTGCAGTTTGCCATCATCACGCCACAGCCCGCGAACTCCAACATTTCGAGGTCATTGTGATTGTCGCCGATGGCCATCACGTCGTGAGATGGAATGCTTTGATGCGCCGACCAGAAAGCAAGGGCACTTCCCTTCGAACAGCCCCGGTTCATAACGTCGAGCAGGGAAACGTTTCGTGTCAGGTATTTTGTCCAGGTCAGATGAACCTCTGCCGCGCAAGGGGATTGACGCAGAGCCGCTTCCAATGGCTCAAGGGTCGAGGGCGGGCCGCCGAAAGTCACGTGGACGGGGTCCTCCGCAATGGCCGCATGCAGGTCCGGAACCAGTCCCAGACAATCCGGATTGTTGCGCAAGTACCAGGCGAGCGGACCTTGGTGTGATGCGCCAACCTGCATCATCACCTGTCCGGCGCCGGGACGGTCGAAAATGGCCACCGCGTAAGGTCGGAACTTGATCGCAAGTTCAAGCACTCGTCGCGCCATTTCAGCCGGGAGAAAGTTCCGGTAGTGGACCTCGCCGGCGGTGCTTCCGATGCGAGCGCCGTTGGAGGATATCACCGTGACGGGAAAGGGAATTTGCTCCACGAAGGGCCGGGCCGAATGGAAGCGCCTTCCCGTTACCACCACCACTTCGGCGCCCGCCTGGTGCGCTGCGGTAAGGGCCTGGGTGTTCTCACCGGAGATTTCATTGCTGCTGTTCAAGAGCGTCCCGTCCAGGTCAATGGCGATCAGTCGGATTGGCATGCCGGCTTCCAGTGTAGCAGAGGCGTTGCCCGCCGCCGTGGGGAGCAATTTGACAAAACCACCATTGCGTCAACTGCGTGGAGCTGTCCCCCGGACCTCGCGGAAACAGAAGGAATATCGTGAGTTATTCTTCTTCGTGGGTCAACGGGTGAAGCTTGAAACCTCCTGTCAAGCAATTTAAAAATGTTACTTTTGGGTTGAATCATCTTGCAACGTGAAATGTTACCCGTCGTCGTTTTTCCTTTCTTTTTGATTTTCTCCTGTCTTTGTTCTTGTCTTTTTCTCCGCGCGCCTTTGCGCGCGC